>DATMER010000149.1:0-5059 GCA_035556715.1 Thermoanaerobaculia bacterium | reverse complement strand
TCCACGAGTACCTCGACATCGACCGCGAGATGGAGGAGCCCACCAATGATTGAGCTCATCGCTCTGCTAGTCGCTCTTGCAACGCCTGACGATCGACTCAACTACCTAGCGGTCGGACATATGTCTGGATCTGCCGGGGCTTGGAAATGTTTTTCTATCTCTACCCGGGGTCGCCGCTGCGCTCTGACCCCGGGCTACATGCCTTGGCCCCTCCGGGGCCACCGGATTGGTTGCTGGGAGCGCCGGCGTCTCGCCGGCGTTTTAGAACAAAGGCGCCGGCGAGACGCCAGCGCTCCCAGTGAACAGGATTACTTGGGCGCCCCACCCGCCATCTGTTCGAAGAACTCGGCCCCTCGCTGCTCCAGCTCCTCCTCGGTCAGGTCCTCCTTGCGGGTGGCGATCGTCCAGTTATAGCCGAAGGGATCGGTGATGGCGCCGCAGCGGTCGCCCCAGAACTGATCGCCGAACGGCATCCCCACCTGTCCGCCGGCCTCGACCGCGCGATTGAAGAGCGAGTCGGCGTCCTCGACGTAGAGCCACAGCCCCGCCGGCGAGCCGCCGAGCTCTTTGGGTCCCTTGAAGCCCATCATCGCGTCGTGGTACATGATCGGCGACCCACCGATGCGGATCTGGCCGTGCATGACCTTGCCGTCCGGCCCGAGATGGCTCGACACCTCCACCGCGCCGAGCGCCTTCTTGTACCAATCGATCGCGGCGCGGGCGTCATCGAAACAGAGGACCGGCGTCACGGTGTGAAAACCTTCGGGGATTGGACTCTTCGCTTTTGCCATGGTTTGCCTCCCTTCACAGTGAGTGGACCCTGAACATACGACCGGAGCCGGCGCGGGTCAATACGAGGAAAGGGCAGCGGGTGTGAAAAGTTTGTGACAGGCGCCAGCTCCGCTGAGGCGGTCGGCGAGGTGAGGGCCACCCTTGCATGCCACCCGCCGCCTGCCGCATACTTATGGGAAAGATCGGGCAATTTATTTTAATTGTTTCAGCAACTTAGGCGGGCTCCGGGAGGAGAGACATGAAGAAGCTTCGGTGGACCCAGCGGCTCAGCATCGCCTCAATCATGCTCCTGATGACAGCCTTCTCGGCCGGGGCCCAGCCTCTCGCGCCGGAGCCCGGGTTCGATGCCGCGCGCAAGGCTCCGGGTTTTCCGGTGGGCCCAGGGATCTGGAAGCTTCACGGCGTCGATCCCGAGCTTGGCACGGCGGACCTGGAGCCGCTACGCAAGCTGGTCGGCAAGGCCTCGGTGGTCGGCCTCGGCGAGAGCTATCACGCCACGAGCGGTCTCTATGTCCTGAAGCACAGGGTCTTCCGCTTCCTGGTGGAGAAGATGGGCTTCCGCGTCCTCGCGTTCGAGACCAACTGGCAGGGAGCCGAGGTGGCCACGCGCTACGTCGAGACCTGCGAAGGCACTCCGGAGGAGGCCCTCCAGCAGCTCCACAACGTCTGGCAGGGCACCGAGGTGAGCGAGCTGCTCCAGTGGATGTGCGGGTGGAACCGCGACCATCCATCGGACAAGGTCGCCTTCTTCGGCTTCGACATCCAGGAGCCCTGGCGCGACGGCGGGGACCTCATCGCTTTTCTCGGGAGGATCGGCATCCCGGGGGGGCACGCGTGGGCCGAGGGCGTTCGGTCCTGCGAACAGGTGACCACGTCTCATCCCTGGGGCCAGATCCCCCAGGCGATTCATGACCAGTGCATCCAGGCTCTGGGGGCGATCGAGGCGCACTTCCGGAGCAGCGCGGAGGAGATCCGGAGGCGGGTCTCCGCGCAGGACCTCGAGAAGGCGAAGCTCATGGTGGTGGCGGTGCGGGCCAACCAGAATGCTGTCTTCCGGATGCCCCACGACTTCGCGTCCGGCTTCAACCCGCGGGATGAAGCCATGGCCCACGTCTTCCAGACCCTGCGCGCCCAGAGGTTCCCCAACGCCAGGACGGTGATCTGGGCCGCCGACATCCACGTCGCGCGCAGCCGCCTTCCGAGGGGGGAGCGCCCGATGGGCAGCCACCTGGCGGCGGCGCTGGGCCGCGGCTACGTCAACTTCGCCAACACCGCCTACGAGACGGACATCGATTTTCCCGGCTTCGGCTGCGGTCGCGTCGACCGCACGCCCGGCTCGGTCGAGGACCGGCTCCACAAGATCGGCGAGGAAATCGCGCTGATCGACCTGGCCCGCAGCTCCATCCTGAAGCGCGGCACCTACACCATGGGCATCTACCGGTTCCGGCCACACAAGGACTTCACCGGCATCTTCTTCCATGAGCATTCGGGCAAGATGGATCCGGTCGGCCGACCGCCTTGCTAGGGAAACCTCACCCCCTGTCCCCCTCTCCCATCTCCCACCCGGCCTGCCCCGGGAGAGGGGGGATGGGATCAACCCCCTTTCCGGACACCTGTCCGCCCCACCCCCCGGACACCTGTCAACCGGACACCTCACCGGACATCCGCCTGATCCCATAACCCTCTTGTTTCTTGAAGTTCCGCGGCCTGTCCGCCGTGGCACACCCGTTGCTCTTCAGGCTGCTTGCCATGATTCAACAATCCGATTCCATGGATGTCATTCTCGATAAGCCTACGGGCCTTTCCCGCCGGAGCAAGATCCTCATCGGGGTGGCCGTGTTGCTGCTCCTTGCTCTCATCCCGCTCTGGCCGTCCCTCACGCGGTGGTCCCGGGCGGACCAGTCCGTCGACCTGGCCCGGCTCCGGATCGCGACCGTTACGCGGGGCGACCTGGAGCGCGATGTGGCTGCCGACGGCCGCATCGTCGCCGCCAACCATCCCCGTCTCTACAGCCCGGCCGAGGGGACCGTATCGCTCGCGGTCCGCCCCGGCCAGACGGTGCTCAAGGGACAGGTGCTGGCCCGGATCGAGAGCCCCGAGCTGGAGTCCCATCTCGCCCAGGAGCGCTCGCGCCTCCAATCTCTCGAATCCGAGCTTGGCCGCGCCCGCATCTCCGCCCGGCAGCAGAACGTCGGCAACGAGCAGACCTCCGAGCTGCGCCGGGTCCGCCTGGAGGCCGCCCGCCGCGAGCTGGAGCGTGCCGAGAAGCTCCGCACCGAAGGCCTTCTCAACGAAGTGGAGCACGAGCGCGCCAAGGTCGCCGTCCGGCTCGCCGAGGTCGAGCTCGACCAGTCCCGCCAGGGCTCCAGCCTCCAGCGCGAGGCTTTGGACTTCGAGGTGGCCGACCGCTCGCGCCAGGTGGAGCGCCAGCGCCTCGTGGTGTCCGAGCTCGAGCGCCGCGTCCGCGAGCTGGCCGTGGCTGCCCCGTTCGACGGCCAGGTGGCCACGGTCGACGTGGACGACCGGCAAGCGGTCATCGTAAACGCCCCGCTGCTCACCGTGGTCGACCTCTCCACCTACGAGGTCGAGATCCGCATCCCGGAGGCCTACGCCGACGAGATCGGGTCCGGCACCCGGGTCGAGATCGACTACGCCGGCCGCAAGTTCCCCGGCACCCTCACGGCCGTCTCCCCCGAGGTGCGGGAGAGCCAGGTGGAGGGCACCGTGGCGTTCGGCGATGGCGCCGGCCAGGCCCCCGCGGGTCTGCGCCAGAACCAGCGGGTCTCGGTGCGGCTCGTGCTTGACCGCCGCGCCAACGTGCTCAAGGTGCCCCGCGGACCGTTCCTGGAGAGCGGCGGCGGGCGCAAGGTGTACGTGCTCGAAGACGGCCTCGCCACGATGCGGGACATCCGCACCGGCGCCATGAGCGTCGGCGAGGTGGAGATCCTCGAAGGGCTGGTCGAGGGCGACCAGATCCTGCTTACCGACACGCAACAGTTCCAGGGCGCCGAGTCCGTCCTGGTCCGGCCCTGAAACGGGGTCAACCGAAGATAGGAGAACGACCGTGCTCAAGATGGATAACGTGACCAGGATCTACCGCACCGGCCTCGTGGAGACCCGGGCGCTGCGCGATTTCTCCCTGGAAGTGGAAGAGGGGGAGTTCGTCACGATCACCGGACCCTCGGGCTCGGGCAAGACGACCTTTCTGAACGTCGCCGGCCTGCTCGACACTTTCGACCAGGGCCAGTACTTCCTCGACGGGCTGGACGTGAGCCGCCTCTCGGACGTGCAGATGTCGCGCATCCGCAATGAAAAGATCGGCTTCATCTTCCAGAGCTTCAACCTGATTCCGGATCTCGACGTGTTCGACAACATCGACGTGCCGCTGCGCTATAGAAAGCTTTCCGGCAAGGACCGCAAGGAGCGCATCGAGCGCGCCGCGACCCAGGTGGGGCTTTCGTCGCGCCTCCGCCACCTGCCGTCCCAGCTCTCGGGCGGACAGCAGCAGCGCGTGGCCATCGCCCGCGTGCTGGCCGGCGATCCCAAGCTGATCCTGGCCGACGAGCCCACCGGCAACCTCGACTCGACCATGGCGCGGGAGATCATGGATATCCTGGAAGAGATCAATTCCCGTGGCACCACGCTGATCGTGGTGACCCACAACCCCGAGCACGCGGCGCGCGCGCACCGACAGCTTCACATCGCGGACGGCCGCATGGTCGACCTGGAGCGCATCGCGCCGTTCCCCCTCAACCGGGCGGCCGAGGCCAGTACTGCCTCCGACATTGCCGCCATCCGGGCGAACTAGGAGGGATGGAAAGATGCTCGCCTACAACCTCCGCCTGGCCTGGAAGAGCCTGCGCCGCAATCCGATCCTTTCGGTGCTGATCGTCGGTGGCATCGCTCTCGGCGTGGCCATCTCGACGGCCTTCCTCACGGTCTATCACGTGTTTTCCGCGGACCCGATCCCGAACAAGAGCGCCGCGCTCCACTACGTGCAGATGGACAACTGGGACCCCAAGGCGCCGCCCCATCCGGGCTTCGGCGCGATGCCGCCGCAGGTCACCTACCGCGACGCGCGGGGCATCATGCGCAGCAAGATCCCCGTCCGCCAGACCGCCAACTTCAGAGCGGCTCTGTATGTCTTCCCCGACGATCCGCGCGTCCGGCCTTCCCAGGAGCAGGCGCGGATGGTCTTCTCGGACTTCTTCCAGATGTTCGAGGTGCCGTTCAAGTACGGGTCCGGCTGGAGCAAGGCCGCGGACGG
>DATMER010000148.1:0-38180 GCA_035556715.1 Thermoanaerobaculia bacterium | reverse complement strand
TCGAACTTGTCCATCGTGGTTTCCTCTCCTCTCGTGTGCTTGGCGGCTCACGAGGGGAAGTCTCCACGATGGACACTCCCTGAAATGTCAAACTTCTACTGCCACCCCGGCAGAGCCGGGGGAACTCCCTTGGGGTTTAGGCTGTTGCTCAGGGTCTCTCATACTCTTAGTCGCTCAGAACGTAGTCATGGACTATTAACCAAATTGTGCTTTGTCGGCCAACGTTGTATAGCTTCGTGCCTCCGTCCTGCCTATGGGCCGGGGCCGGACTCGCAGTGTGCCGGTCATCTGGCGACGCGGTCATCCCCTCTATAATAGTTCGTAGTGCAACAGCCTAGAGAGTTTAAGCCTGCGCTGGAGGCGAGTCAATCCAAGCCGCGAAGGCAGGAGCTCGAGCACTCCTCCGGAGATTAGAGGATTCCTGCCTATCCGAACCTACCGACCCAGGGCATCTCCGTGATGTGGAGAGACTTGTGACCAATGGTCGGTATGCGTTCCGGCCGATAAGGATGCTCTCCGCAGGGGGAGTGGAAGCTCGACAAGCAGTGATCGTCGAGTTGCTCGCCGGATAACAACAGGCCGGCTCCGGGCTCGGCACCTCGCTGTGGGAAGGGGATGTCGTTCTCGCGCGCGAGGTGGGAGGGGAGGATTCGAGGGCAGGCGCCCTCGTCCCGGCTTCCCCCCGGAGCCGGCGTGTCCCCTCCCCGATGGGAGAGAGGCAACACGGCTTCCCTGGAAACCAGGTCCCCTTCACTTGGGGGGACGGCGGCGTCCTTGGACACGGAGGCCGGCCGTCCTTTTCAATTTTCAAAGAGCCAGCCGGGCCAAGGGCGGGCTACCACTGCCCTTCTCCCTGATGTGGCTGCGCGTCCGCCGCGAGGCCAGGTAGGCTGGTTCCGGGCGGCAGACGTTCATACGGTTGCCCGGTCCGGAGTGTCGCGGAAGAGCCGGAAGGCGGTTCGCGGAGCGCTCGTTTGGCTCGCTCGACGCGTAAACGGAATTTTTAGGCGTCCGGAGCTACTCTGGATCGCTAAAAGTTCCGCTGGACGGCTCAGCGGAACTTTCGACGGCTCAGCGGAAGAATCGACGGCTCAGCCAAATTTTTGGCGCGTCAGAATTTCTCGCGACCCGTAAAAATTCCAGCGGACGCGTCAATGAAACTCTGGACCGCTCAATCGAGGATTTAGCCGTCCAGAGTTGCTCCGGACCGCTCAACGGAATTTTTAACGGCTCAACCGATCTCTTGACGGGTCAACGGTGCGCGGGACGGGCCAGGACGGCTGGCGGAGGGAGCAGAGATGCGGGGACCTTCGATATAGGCATACGAAGCTCCGGGCCGGAGCGTCTAAACGGAGGTGAATCCGCATTCGTAGGAAGGTTCAGTCATTCGAGGAGGGGCGGGCTACAAGCCGGCTCGACGCATCCTCGCGCTCTTTGACAATCGATGGACCCATGAGGTTCGGCGGGCCCGAGGGCCGGGCCCGCCGCTCATGGGGTTCGTGTGGAGGCGAGGCCCCTCTTCAGGGCTGGTACTTCACCTCTTGCCAGATCGTCTCGCCGCTGACCTCGTCGCGGACCGTGAACACCAGCCGCTGGGGTGCCTGGCGGATCCTCAGGACGGTCTGGAAGCGGGCGAGGCCTCCGGCCTGGGGCATCTCCTTGACCGCCACCCGCAGCTTCGAGGTGGGGATCTCGGCGCGCCCGCCGGTCTCGTCCAGCGCGGCCACGGCGAGCGGGGCCTCGGCGATGTACCCCTTGCCCGACGGGGTCAGGGCCAGGGCCTCGACCGGCACCCCCACGGTCACCGCCAGCTCGATCTCCCTGCGGCCGAGCGGCTTCGCCTTCCCCAGCAGGACCCGGAGCTTGCGGCCGTCCTGGTTGCCGCCGAAGAGCAGCACGCTCTCGGCCTTCCTGGCGTTCTCGGTCCTCTTGGAGAGGTCGGGGAAGCCGGTCCGCGCCCGCACGGCGATGCCGGGGCGCTTCGGCTCCACCCGGATCGAGTGGCTGCGGTCGTTCGCCTTCCAGCTCGGGCTGAAGCCGATCCAGTAGTAGGAGCCCGAGTCCGCCACCACCTGCCGGAACACGTCCTGCTTCACCGAATTCGCCACCCGGCCGCCGGTCTGTGTGGCCACCGAGTCCAGCATCTTCAGGGTCTGGGGCGTGGGGCTCGCCACGTCCACGGGGTAGATGGTGTAGCCGAGCTGGTTGGCGGCGCTGACCACGGGTCCGTAGAGCTGCGGCGCGACTCCCACCGACCAGCCTCCGGAAAGGAGCAGCATCACCTTGCGCCCGAGCGGCAGCTCGAAGCCGCGCAGGGTGCCGGCCATGGCCAGGGCCGTCTTGCCGAGCTGGGTCCGCGCCTCGGGGCTGATCCGCATGGATGTCGCTCTCAGGACCTCCTGGAGCTCGTCCCCCTCGAGCCCTCCCGCTGCCGCCGCCTCGACGGCCCACTCCTCGTCCCCTTCCAGGCTGCGGTGCTGGGCCAGGGCCTTGTTCCCCCTGGCCTCCCGGTGCCTCGCACTGCGCAGGACCCCGGCCAGGACGGCCTTGTCGGAGGTCCAGGGGCTCAACACGTCGATCGCGGCGCCGTCGAACGCCAGCACCGCCATCTGGTCCGCGGGACCCATCAGCTTCAGGTCCTCCTCCAGGTTCTCCAGCACCAAGTCCCGCGGCCCGGCGACCGAGAAGGACTCGTCGATGAAGACCAGGAAGCTCCGGGGCACCGCTTCCGCCGCAGACACCGGCGCCGCGGGAATTTCCACGGCCGCCACGGTAGATGGAGCGGCGATGCCCTCTGCGACTTCAGTGAAGAACTCGATGGGCACTTCCTTGCCGTCGATCAGGAGGCGGAAGTCGGCAGCCGTGAGGCCGCGCACGAGCTCGCCCCCGGAGGTGGCCACCACCTCGACGTTCACTACCCGCACGTCGATGCTCTCGCCGATGATCGGGAGCTCTATCGGCTGCGACTGCGCGGAAAGAGCCGTCGCCAGGAAGGTCAGAGCCAGCACGCCAGCCTTCATCGAATGATTCATGGGCCACCCCCTGAAAGACTTGGACCGGAGGAGAGGTGAAAAAGTTTCTCCCTGGGAGCGCCGGCATCCTTGCCGGCCATCACGCCGGCACCGGCACGCGGGCCAGCCGCCGCGTCAGGTGCTCCACGATGAGCGGCCCATGGTCGCGGGAGTTCTCGATGAAGATCCGGTCCGTGCGGCGGCCGGCCTGGATCGTGCCGGCCACGTAGAGCCCCGGCACGTTCGATTCACAGGTCGCGGGATCGTAGGCCGGCTCCAGGGTCTCAGGATCGATCCGCACGCCGCAGCGCTGCAGGAAGTCGACCTCGGGGGTGTAGCCGACGAGGATGAAGACGGCCTGGGCGGGCAGGACCTCGACGCCGTTCGGCCCCTCGATCTCCACGCCGTCCTCGTGGAAGGCGCGCACCAGGGAGTTGAAGCGGGCGGCGATGGAGCCCTCCTCGATCCGATTCTCGATGTCCGGCTTGACCCAGTACTTGACCCCAGGCTTCACGTGCGCCCCCCGGTGGACCAGGGTCACCCGCGCGCCGTTGCGCCACAGGTCGAGCGCCGCCTCGGCCGCGGTGTTGCCCGCGCCCACGATCACCACGTCCTGGCTGTAGTGGGGGTAGGCTTCCTTGTAGCGGACGTGGACCCACGGAAGGTCCTCGCCGGGCACTCCCAGCCGCCTGGGGTTGCCGAAGTAGCCGGTGGCCAGGGCAACGGCCCGCGCCCGCCGCTCCCGCCGGCCGCTCCTCGCCACCGAGGACACCACGAACTCCTCCCCCTCCTTGCGCACGTCCATGACGTCGTCGTAGAGGGATAGAGGGATCTTGTAGCGGTCCACGACGAAGCGGTAGTAGGCGAGGGCCTGCCGGCGGGTCGGCTTGTCGTCGGGGATGCTGAAGGGGATGTCCGCGATCTCAAGACGGTCGCGGGTGGTGAAGAACTCCATGAAGGTGGGGTAACCCTGGATCGCGGCGGTGAGAGGGCCGCGGTCCACGACCAGGACGCCGAGGCCGCGGCGCCGCGCCTCCGCCCCGATGGCTATGCCCGTGGGGCCGGCCCCCACGACCAGAAGGTCCAAAGTCTCGCTCATTCTTCCTTCTCCGGAAACAGCTCGTAAAGATGGTCGACCGGGCCATGTCCGCCCCCGAGAGGGTAGGCAGCCTCCATGGCCCGGTGGAGATAACGGATCGCGCCGCCGACCGCTTCCCGCAGCTCCTCTCCCCGGCCCAGCCGCGCCGCGATGGCCGAGGACACGGTGCAGCCGGTGCCGTGGGTGGAGGAGGTCGCGAGGCGGCGGTGGTGGAAGCGGTGGACGGTCCCGTCCAGGACGAGCAGGTCCACCACCTCCGCCCCCTCTCCGTGCCCCCCCTTGGCCAGCACTGCCGGTCCAAGCTTCGAGGCTGCCGCGCGCCGCTCCTCCTCGGTGGCCACGGGCAGGCCGGTCATCCGCTCCAGCTCCGGCAGGTTGGGGGTGACGAGGGAGCAGAGCGGGACCAGCTCGCCGAGCACCGCCTCGACCGCGTCGTCCCGCAGCAGCGCATCGCCGCTCTTGGCCACCATGACCGGATCGAGCACCACGTGCACGGGCCGCCAGAACCGGAGGCGGTCCGCTACGGCCCGCACGATCGGCGCGCTCGCCAGCATGCCGATCTTGACCGCGTCGACCCCGATGTCCTCGAACACGGCGTCGATCTGGGCGGCCACGATCTCCGGAGGGACCTCGTGCACGGCGCGCACTCCGAGCGTGTTCTGGGCGGTCAGGGCGGTGATGGCGCTCATGCCGTAGGCGCCGTGGGCGGCGAAGGTCTTGAGGTCGGCCTGGATGCCGGCCCCTCCGCCGGAGTCGGAGCCGGCGATGGTCAGGAGCCGCGGCGGTATCCGGCGGGGCCGGCGGGCGCGGCGGCCAGCCATCTCCAAGCCTCAGGCCGTGCGGAGCTGGAGACGGCGGCGGCGCATCCAGGCGATCGCCAGGATCAGGGCCACGATCGCGACGCTGATGACCTGGGCGAGCGTGAACGGCCCGAAGAAGCGGTCATCCTTGGCGCGCACGATCTCGACCAGGAAGCGCTCCACGGCCATCAGGGCGAGGACCACGAGGGCCACCTGCCCCACGGCCCGCTCCTCCGGTTCCTCCCCCTGAGGCCGCCGCCGGAGCAGCCACATGCCCAGGCCCCAGATGGCGAGGCAGGAGAAGGTCTCGTAGAGCTGCGTGGGATGAACCCGCAGGAGCTCGCTGTCCGGGATGCTGGCCGGGATGTCCACCCCGAACAGGCGGCGCAGCTCCCCGGCCGTGGTGGGCGGCAGGCCGACCGGAAAAGCCACGCCCCAGGGCAGATCGGTGGGCCGGCCGTAGTCGTCCCCCACCAGGAAGCAGCCGAGGCGGCCGACCGCGTAGCCCAGGGCCAGGGCCAGGGTGGCGATGTCCGCCATGCGCCAGGCGAACAGCCGGCGCTTGTACATGGTGAAGAGGACGGCCGCCGCGCCCAGGATGAGCCCGCCGTACCAGACCAGCCCGGAGCGGTCGAAGAGGACCGCCAGGTCCCGGTTGAGCAGGGCGTAATAGATCTTGGCCCCGACGATCCCGCCCACGCCCGCGGCGAAGATGATCGCGCTGGCATCCTCGTCATCCCCCAGGCCGAAGCGGCGCATCCCCCAGAGGAGCTGGAGGTAACCTGCCACAAAGGAGAGGACCAGCATCACCCCGAAGGGGCTGATCGCGAACGGACCGATACGAAAGAGCTCCTGGATCATAGCCGGGCGGATCGTAGCACGGCCCACCTAGTACAATCGCGCTCCCGATGATCACCGACGCCACGCGCCAGTGCTTCCAAAAGCTCGCCGACCTGGTCCGGAAGGACAGCAAGGGCGGGCGGTGGCTGGTCCTCACCCACGACAACCCGGACCCGGACGCCCTGGCCTCGGCCATGATCCTCGCCCACGTCCTGCGCTCGGGCTTCAAGCAGAAGGTCACCATCGCCTACGGCGGCATCGTCGGCCGGGCCGAGAACCGGGAGATGGTCAGGAGCCTCCACCTGAAGCTCAGCCACGTCCGCAACCTCGGCTGGAAGAAGTACGCGCACTTCGCCCTCGTGGACACCCAGCCCCGCAGCGGCAACAACCAGCTACCGCCGCGGACCATCCCGGACATCGTCATCGATCACCACCCGGTGCGCATCAACACCCAGTCGATGCCCTTCATCGACATCCGCCCCCCGTACGGAGCGACCGCGACCATCCTCGCCGAGTACATGCTGGCGAGCGGCGTCCGCTCCACCCATGGAGTGGCCACGGCGCTGATCTACGCCATCCGCTCCGAGACCCAGGACTTCTCCCGCGAGTGGGCCGGGCCGGACAAGGCCGTCTACGACCATTTCTTCCCGCACGCCAACCACCGCATCCTGGCCCGCATCCAGAACCCGCGTCTCCCGCTCACCTACTACAGCAACCTGCACGAGGCGCTGGAGAGCCTGGTCTCCGTCGACTCGCTGATCCTCAGCCACCTGGGGGACGTGGAGCAGCCCGACATCGTGCCCGAGATCGCGGACCTCCTGCTGCGCATGGAGGGGAAGACCTGGTCGCTCTGCACCGGCTTCTTCAACGACCGCCTCTACCTCTCCATTCGCACCACGAACTCGCGGGCGGACGCGGGATCGGTCATGCGGCGCCTGGTCGGCCGGCGCGGCAAGGGGGGCGGCCACGGCATGATGGCCGGCGGCTGGGTGGACGCGAGCAAGGTGCCGCCGGCCGAGCGCGGCAGGCTGCAGAAGCAGCTCGGGACGAAGCTCGCCCGGGAGCTCAAGAAGAGCCCGGAGAAGATGGCCCGGCTGGACCTTCAGAACGAGGAGTCAGAGAGTTGAGCATGCCGTACGTCTGCCCCGAGTGCCGCGGACCCCTCGCCGAGTCTCCGTCGACGGAGGGCGTGAGGGGGCGCCCCTCTCCCGGGGAGGGGGGCGGGGAGGCGGGAGAGGGGTCGGGGGTGAGGGTCCTCGCCTGCGCCGCCTGCGGCCTCCACTACCCCGTCCGAGATGGGATCGCCGACTTCGCCCGCGGCGTCTATTACGATGCGTTCGCCGACGGCCAGGAGCTTCCCGCCTGTCACCTGGAAGGCCTGGAGAACGAGGTGGGCGGCACCCGGTCGCGCATCGAGGGCTACTACCTCCCCCTGCTCCGCCGGCTGGCCCGCAGGCTTGGGCTACCTCCGGGCGAGGTGCGGGTCCTGGACTGCGGCTGCGGCAACGGGCTGTCGGTGGACCTGCTGCGGGAGGCGGGGTTCGCGGCCTGGGGAAACGACCTCTCAGAGCTGCGCAAGCACCAGTGGAGGGAGCGGCAACACCGCGACCACCTGCTCGTCGCGGACGCGCTCAAGCTCCCCTTCCCCGATGGTTTCTTCCATGCCGTCCTCTCCTCCGGGGTGATCGAGCACATCGGCGTTGCCGAGACCGGCGGCGAGACCTACACCGTCCGCCCGCTGCCGGACCGGGACGAGCAGCGCGTCCGCTTCCTGGGAGAGCTGCTGCGGGTACAGGGGAAAGGGGGCGAGCTCTGGCTCGACTTCCCGAACGGCGCCTTCCCCATCGACTTCTGGCACGGCACCCAGGCGGGCGGAGCGCGGGTCCATCCCCTGGACGAGGGGTTCCTGCCGACGCTGCGGGAGGTCCGCGGCTATCTCGCCCGCATCCCGGGTGGCTGGCGCGCCCGCCCCCTGAGCCCGCACGGCCGGCTGGCCTGCCGGCAGGTGCGGAAGCACTGGTACGGACAGCTCTTCTATCTGCCCGCCGCCGCCTTCCTCTGGAGCACGCGCCTGCCCCTGCTCCGCTCCCTGGCGGGCGGCCCGCTCAATCCGTACCTGGTGCTGGCGATCGACCGGCGGGGTTGAATGGCGGCTCAGCCGGCCGCGACCGTCTCGGCCACGCCGCACAGCCTCCGGGCCTTCTCCAGCCGGTCCCTGTCGACGTAGACCATGGCGACAGGGTCGCCGGGCCGCCCCGGCTCCGGCCGCCCGTCGCGGGGCAGCAGGCCGAGCGACTCCTCGCTCTGGACGAACCAGGCGATCCCCGCCTCTTCCAGGCAGCCGGTCACGTCTCCGAAAAGCCCCACGTCCGTGACTTCCAGGAGAGGAAGGAACTCCATCTCCCCCTCTTCCTCCGCGGCCTCCACCAGCTCGACGTCACACTCGTCACACCAGGTCAAACCTTCTTCGAATTCCGACAGACAGTTTGGACAGAACAAGGTGCAACCCTCTCCGCCTTCGGCGATCGGTAGAACGCAGCCGGGCACATAGGCTTTCGTACTACAGTCCCTAAGTGTCGTGGAGGGGCTTCTCCGAGACAGTTGCGGTCCAGCCCCCTCAGAACAGGTCGCCCAGGTTGGCCGCCTCCGGCGGGTCGATGCTGAAGCTGCGGATGCCGGTCCCGGGGGGCTCGGCCACCTCGAGATGGATGCGGATGGTCGCTCCCGGCTCGCCCGGGCGGATCACGGTGACCTCGTACTCGGCCGCCTTGAGGAAGCTCTCGCCCTGGGGAGCGGTCCAGCCGCTCGGGGTGGGGTTCTCCCACGCGATGGCGGTGGCGCGCACCCGGGTGCGGCCGCCGCGGCGGTAGACCAGCTCCCCCAACTGACGGATGTAGCTCTCGATGCTGTCGTTCTGCCACACCAGGTTGACCTGGCGCGGCCCCCACATCATGCCGGCCGCGGCCTCGTCGCCGAAGCCGGGACCCCACAGGTGCAGGCGCTGCCAGTTCGGGCCGAGGCCCGCCTCGGCGCTGGTGAACAGCGAACCGCTGCGGTTGAAGTCGGGCGCCCGGCGGCGCCTGGAGGAAACATTGCCGGCGCGGCGGGCCAGGCGCGACGGCAGGATCTCCCCTTCGATCGTGACCGCCAGGCGGCCTTCGGTAGTACCCGGGTTCACTACGATGCGCTCGATGCCGCCGGTGCCCGCGATCTGCTGCTCGAAGTCGGGCAGGTGCCTGCGCGAGGCAGGGTCCAGGATCATGTCCGGGGCTACGCGGGCACGCGCATCGGGGCGGCGGCTCAGCGGCTCCGCCCACTGGGTCATCTGCCGCATCATTTCGTCCGCCGAAAGGTTCGGGTGGCGGTTCCACATCAGCAGGAAGCGCTCGATCTCCGCGTCCAGCATGCCCAGGGAGTGGCCGTGGCCGGCGAGCGCCTGCGCGTCGCGCAACGCGACCTGGTAAGCGCCGCGCACCTTGGCCAGCGCCTCCGGGCTGAGCCGCCGGAAGTCGCCAACCAGGGAGACGGCCTCCCGGGTGAGCAGGAAGCGCTCGAAGCTGATGAGCCCCTGGCGCAGGCTCCGGTACACGGGGTAGGCGAAGCGCACCGCCAGGATGAGCAGCGGGGTGACGACCGGGTCGATGGCGGAGTACAGGGCGCTGCGCGAGCGCGCCACGCGCCAGGCCTCGCGGGCCTCGCTCTCGGCCCGGGCGGCGCTCACGACGTTGCGGCGCAGGGCGTCGTTCACCTCGGAGATCCGGCGGAGCTGCCGCTCCAGCTCCGCCACGTCGCCGGTCTCGTTGAACGCCTGCACGGCCGGGCGCATGGCCCTCATCACCGAGGCGGCGACGGCAAGGTCGATCCCCGCCCCCACCACGGCGACCACCACCCAGGCGAACGAGGGATCGTCCGAGAGGAGCTGCGCCCCGTGGGCGGCGGACTCCATCTCGTAGCGCCGGTACTCGTCGAACGCCTGGTACGCGCTGATGCCGAGAGCGGTCGACGCGCCCAGCACCGCCACGGTGCCGGTGCCGCCGCTCAGCAGCCCCGAGGCGACCGCGATCACCGCGATGGCCAGGTTGATCATCACGCGGTCGATCGCCTCGTCCCGCACGTGGTCCTCGATGATCCTCTGGTAGATCGAGCCGGGCGAGATGTCCTGCAGCTGCATCGATTG
This sequence comes from Thermoanaerobaculia bacterium, assembly GCA_035556715.1. GTDB lineage: Bacteria > Acidobacteriota > Thermoanaerobaculia > Multivoradales > UBA5704 > DATMER01. The sequence goes on along the minus strand of DATMER010000148.1, from coordinate 28,253 downwards.
CTGCAGCAGGGTGTCGAGCCGCCAGACCAGCGCGGGGTTCTCCCGGATGTTCTCCCGCGTCTCCCGGACGTCCTCCTGCCGCTCCCGGATATAGCCCAGCAGCACCCCCTGGATGTCGCCCTCGCCGGCCAGGGCCAGGTCCTCGACAGGGAAGTCGGAGTTCCTCAGCAGCGGATGGTCGGCGCCCTGGCTCGCCACCTCGGAGGTCCCCTCGGCCACATGCTGCCGGAACTGCCCGGACCAGTGGGCCTGCTCGGCCATCTCGTCCGGCGTCATGGGCATGCTGGCGTGCTCGCGTCGGATGCGGTGCGCCTCCTCGAAGTGGCCGCGGGCGCCGCCCAGCCGGCCGTGCAGCTCGCGCGGCTGGGCGCTGTCGAGGTAGCGCTCCTCCTGCGTCATCAGCACGTGCTCGTAGCGGTCCAGCATCTCCTCGGCGATGAACACCGTCTCGTTCTGGAACGCGGCCTTGAAGGCACGGATGGCGGCCTCGAAATCCCGGATGCTGTTGTAGCCGTGGCGCCGCAGGTTGACCCTGAGCGTCTCCTCCGTCTCGAGCTCGGCGGTCGAGGGCGCTATCGGCAAGCCGTAGGGGTCTACGTCGGCGCTCATGTCGCGCAGAGCGAGCCACTCCCGGTACAGGCGATACACCTCGTCCAAGCCCAGCAGCGCCGTCTTCGTCCGCTCGCGCTCGGCCGTGGCCTCCTGCCGCCGGCGCAGCTCGTCCCGGTAGCGGTCGAGGGCAGCCTCGAAGGTGGCCAGGTCGCTGGTGCGTCCGGTGGTCCGTTCGAGATAGCTCTGCCTCTCCGACGAGGTCATCTCCATGAGCTTCTGGGCGATCCGCAGGACGGCGGCGTAGTCCCCCGGCTGGATCTGGCGGCCGCCCTGACCGAAGATGAACTCCCGGATCTCCTCGGGCAGGGCCTCGATGGCCTGCCGCTGCTGGATCAGCTCGTCGCGCAGCAGGTCTCGATACTGGTCCGTGGTCTGCCTCTGGGACGAGGTCCCGAGGCGCTCGCCGGCGCCGATCTGGGTGCGCTCCTCGAGCTGCCGGTCCGCCTCCCGCTCGATGGCCGCGCGATCCTGCCGTCCCAGGCCGCGGAAGTAGCGCTCGCGCTCCTGGCGCTCCTCTTCCGTGGCTGCCCTCAGGGACAAGTCGCGGACGTGGATCAGCTTGTAGCCGCGCCTGGCGTCCTCCTCCGTGACGCTCGACGGAATGCCTGTCATGCGCCATTGCTCGGACTCGATGAGCGCCCGCGCCCCGGCCTCGTCCACGTGCCGGTACTGCTGGACGAACTCCAGCAAAAGCCCGTCCGGGTCGAGCACGCGGTCCACCCGCACCCGGAACCAGAACGCGACGCCTTCCTGGGCGGGGGCCTCCTTCTCCCCCTCCCGCCTCCGCTGCACGCGCTTATCGCCGGAACGCTGCTGCAGGACGTGCGTCAGCTCATGAGCCAGGAGCCGGCGGCCCGAGCCGGTGGCGGGTGCGTACGCTCCGTCACGGAAGGCGATGCGGTCACCCACCGTGAACGCCAGCGCGCCCACGGAGCGGGCGGCGGAATGGGCCGTCGGACCCGTGAGCACACGGACGTTGCCGAAGTCGTGGCCGAACCGGGATTCCATGAACCCGCTCGTGGCCCGGTCCAGGCGCTGGCCGGGCTCCGAGAGAGCCGCCTGAACCGATGGCGTCGCCTCGGTCGCCTCGGTCGGGCTCCCCACCTCGACGCGCTTCGTCTGCAAGATCCCCGGAGCAGGGGCTTGCAGGACGCGCTCGGCGACCTCGTCCGCCTCGCGCTCGTACACATCCCCCGGCGCGCCGACCGTCAGCTTCGGCTGGATCGTGATGCGGCTGAAGTCGTGACCGGGACGCTCCTGCGCAGGGGTGGCGAAGCCCTGGCTCTGGCTCTTCGCCTCCGACGCGGGTTTCTTTCCTGTGGTCGCGTTCTGCTTCTGGGCTCGTTCGCGCATGCTCATATCCCTGCTTTTTCTACGCAAAAGGGAGAGGCGAACCGCCGGGCGGAGTCCTCTAAGATCCCCTCGTGGCAGACATCCCAACCGTCTTGATCCTGATGGGCGTGTCCGGCTCCGGCAAGACCACCGTCGGAGGCCTACTGGCTAGGCGCCTGGGCTGGCCCTTCTTCGACGCCGACAACTTTCATCCCCCCGCGAACGTAGAGAAGATGCGCCAGGGCGTTCCCCTCACAGATGAAGACCGCCTGCCCTGGCTGGAGCGACTGGGTGAGCTGATCGCGGGCTGCCTCTCCCGAAACGAGAACGCCGTCCTCGCCTGCTCGGCTCTGAAGGAGAGCTACCGAGGGGCTCTGTCCGGCGGCGATCCGAGGGTGCGCTTCGTCCACCTGCGCGCCGATCCGGACCTCCTGGCGACGCGGCTGGAGCGGCGGACGGGACACTTCTTCACGCGGAGCCTCCTGGAAAGCCAACTCGCCTCTCTGGAGGAGCCGGAGGATGCGCTCGTCATCGACGCTTCCGCGCCGCCGGAGGAGATCGTGCGGAACATCCAAGAGCGCCTGCGCCTGAAATAACGCCCCCCGGCTTCCGCAGCGTCGCGGGAGCCAGGGGGCGCGTTCGGAAGACCTCTTTACTTCACGGAGACGTCGTCCACCCGGAACTGGGTCCCGCCGCTGCCCGTGAGGCCCAGGGAGCGGAATTCCAGACGCACGGTCTGGCCGCGCCAGGCCGAGAGGTCGTAGGGGCCCCGCTGCACGTAACCGCCGCCCCGGTTTACGTTCGAAAACGTGGCCAGGCTCCTCAGGATCTGGCCCGTGGGGCTGACCACGACGGCCTGCAGCCGGTCGCGGACGATGGAGCCGATCAGGGTTGAGTCGACGCGCAGGAAGAAGGTCAGGCTCACCGGTCCGGTCCCGGCCGGGATGGAGAGGGTCTGGGTGAGCGTGCCCGAGGTGAATTCCGAGGGCTCCAGCAGCACGTAGCCGCTCCCCGCGCGGGCCTGGCCGTCGCCGTTGCGGTAAAGGGCGTCGCCGCTCGCCGTCCAGGGTGCGAGGCCGCCTTCAAAGCCGCCGTTCGCAATCAGCTCGCCCCCTCCCCCACCGCCCCCGCCGCCACCGGATGCCGTGACCGTCAGGCTCACCGGCACTGAAGCCGGCGTGGCGCTGAAGGACGTGACCTGGATGGTGGCGCTGTAGGAACCTGTGGAGAGGCCCGCGATGTTGACGGAGACGGTCGCCGGGCTTCCGGTGGTGCCGGTCGAGGGGCTCAGGGTGAGCCACGGCGCATCGTCCGAGACGATCCAGGTGACGGGTGCGAGGGTCGAGCCGATCAGGAGGGACTGGCTCGGCGGGTTGGCGCCGCCCTGGGTCGCCTGGAAGGCGAGGCTCGCGGGGGACACGGTGAGGCTCGGGCTACCCCCTCCGGAGCCGCCGCTGACGACGAAGTCGGCGGGGCTCGTGGCGGTACCGCTCGCCGTGGTCACCTGGATCCGCCCGGTCGTTGCCAAGCCGGGCACCGTCGTGCTGAGGAAGTTCGGCCCGGCCACGCCGAACGCCGCGCCGACACCGCTGAACGTGACGCTCTGGACGTTGACGAAGTTGGCGCCGCGGATCGTGATGCCGTCGCCCGCCCGGCCGCTCTGGGGCGAGACGCTGCAGATCACCGGTCCTCCGCTTGCGGGCGTGACGGCGAAGACGTCCGGGCTCTGGCCCGTGCCGGCCGTGTTGGTGACCCGGATCGGGCCGCAGGCGGGCAGAGTGCTAGGGACGGTCGCGAACAGGCGGTTGTCCGCCGTAACGCTGAAGCTCGCCGGCTGGCCGGCGATGGTGACGCCGGTCACTCCGGAGAAGTTGCCTCCGACCACTTCGACCTGTGCGCCGGGCGAGCCGCTCACGGGCTGGAAGCCGCTGACGAAAGGCGCCGAGACCGGAGGAGCCGGGGTCACCGTGAGGGTCACGCCGATCGCCACCCCGGACGGGCTCGCCGGGCAGGTGGCCTGGATCGAGGTCATGTAGGTCCCCGGAGCGAGGCCGGCCACGTTGGTGGTGACGGTGGCGGTGCCCGGGGTGACTCCCGAGGCAGGAGAGAGCGAAAGGAAGGACGAGCTCTCGGAGAGTGTAAAGGAGACCGCGCCACCCGGGCTGGTGATCGAGAGGAGCTGGCTCGGCGCGTTGGGACCGCCCTGGGGCGCGCTGAAGGTGAGGCTCGACGGTGACCCCGCGAGCGTACAGCCGCCGGCTCCCGGCGGACCCACCGTGAGGGTGACCGGGACGGTCAGGTCGGAGGCGTCCGGCGACGAGACGAGGATCTGCGTGGTGTAGGTCCCGGCGGCCAGGCCGGCGAGGTTGACCGCGACCGAGGCCGAGCCCGGCGTGGTCCCGGCTGCGGGAGCGATCGACAGCCAGGGCACCCCTTCGAATGCCGTCCATTCAAGGACGCCGCCGGTGCTGGTGACCGCGAGGGTCATCGGCCCCGGGTTGGGACCGCCCTGGCTCCCCATGAAGCTCACGGAAGAGGGGCTCACCGCCAGGCTGCCCGTGGGCGGCGGGACGGGCGCCCCGGCGAGGACGGTCAGCATTCCGAGCCAGTCCCCCTCGATCGTCACCGGCTGCCTCTTGTCGGAGCCGGAGCCCGCGTTGCCATCCTGATAGTCGGCGGTGACCGTGTAGGTCCCGGGGGTCAGCCCCAGGCGGCTCACCCGCTTGCTCACCGAGGTGGTGCAGGCGACGTTCTGGAACGTGAAGGGGACATCCACGCCGTCCCGCAGGAAGTGCACGGTGACGGTGGTGTTCGGCCGCACCCCGCGGGTGGAAAGCTGGATCTTCGTGGTGGGGGCCGCCTTCCTGGGTGAGAGGGTCACCTGGCTGAAGAGCGAGCCGGGACACTGCCGGGCGCCGCCGTCCTGCCGGGGAGCATTGCGGAAGGTGTTGTTGCTGCTCAGGCTGCGGCCGATGTTGATCTGGTCCGGCGCCTCGGCGTTGATGTTGACGTCCGCGCAGGAGCTGCCGCAGCCGGTGCCGCCGGACCCTGAGAAGAACGTGTTGCCCTCGAAGGTGTTGTGGTGCGTGGTGACGGCCGGAGTGTAGACCAGTGGGGGGTTGCAGCCCTCCTCGCAGGCGCTGCGGAGCTGGAGGCCGAACTCGGCCGCGGAGCCCTGACCGTTGATCGTGTTGTTGACGAAGCGGCCGAACTGCACGCCGCAGATCAGGTCGATTCCCGATCCGCCCGGGCTGAGGCTGCCGTCGCTCTTCCGGCCGCCGCCGAACTTGGTGGCGTTGTTGCTCGTCACCTGGAGGTCGCGCAGGGGGGGCGGAGTCCCGCCGCTCCCCTCGCGGCAGGCCTGGAGCTTGATCGCGCGCCCGCCGGAGCAGGCGGGGCAGCTCGCGATGCCGGCAGCTCCGAGGATGGTGTTGCCGGTCACCGTGGTGTTGCTGCCGTCCCCCGCCGCGGAGGGGCTGGTGGTGAAGCCGTTGACCACCTCGATGCCGAAGGCCACGTTCGTGATCTGGTTCGAGGCGATGCAGCCGCGGGCCGAGTTCACGAGCTGGATGGCCGAGACGCCGGAGGAGCCGTTCTCGGCGAGGAAGCCGACGTTGCGGACGCTGTTGGCCTGCACGATGCTGTCCGCAGCGCCGAAGATCAGGATGCCGCCGGTGGTGCCGCCGCCGGTCTGGTAGCCGGACCCGAAGGGCTCCCCTTCGATCCTGACCCGAGTGACCTTGGCGCGGCTGACGCCGGTGACGTAGCGGATCGCGTAGTTGCCTTTCCGCATCTGCCCCGGACACTGCTGGCGCAGGTCCCTGACGTCCAGGGTGAAGTTGTCTAGGGTGACATTCTCGGTGCGGTTTACCTCGATGACCGGCGCATAGGCCGCTCCTGTGCCGTCGTTGGGATCGGACGGAAAGCCGCAGGGGTTGCCGGTCACCTTCAGCCGGGTCCCAGCGCCCTGGCCGAGCAGACGGGCGCCGTCGAGGATGACCGGCGGCGAGGCGCCGCGCATGCTCTTGACGTTGATCGGAGTCTTGAGGCCGTAGGTCGTGGCCGCCCGGAGCCGGACGCACTTGCAGGCGGGCTCCTGGAGGCAGCGGTTGATCTCGACCGCGTCGTCGCTGCCGGCGGGTCCCGGCGGCAGGTCGTTGCACTGGACGAAGGCATCGGTGCAGGCACAGGGCAGTTGCGGCTGCAGGAGCGCGGGGCAGGTCTGCGCCGGCACCTGCGCCGCGGCAGCGTCGAGCCAGAAGGCCGCAGCAATGCAGGCCAGGGCAATTTTGTAAGAGCGGGGCTGGGGTTTCATGGATCCCTCCTCGGAAAGTCCCCGCCGACCTGACGGGAACGCATGTCCGAGGGTTAGATCCAAGGATTCCGGGATGGTTTATCCCCGAAGCCAAGCCTCAACAGGGCGGCCGGGACTGCTCCCTCCTCCGGCCGCCCTTTCAGAACGACATTCTCATCGGGCCTCAGGACCGAAACATCACTTCACGAAGCTGATCCTTGAGCACGGAGAGATCGTGTGCCACCCACTCCCCCCGATCGCTCGGGTTGACACACCCCGTGGGCTTCGTCACCGTGGTGCACGTCGGCGGGTCGTCCCACATGTTCCCTACACTGACCATGAGATCGATCACCTTGAACGTCATCGTCTTCCTCCTTCTCGGGGCCAGGCCCCGTTTGTTGCGGTACGTCAACTGCCCTGCCTGTCTCCGCCCAGCGTGAGCAGCCAGATATCCCCCTCGTCCATGGCGCGGACGGCGAACAGGGTGCGGTCGCCGGGGCCGGTGCTCGGCGCGGTGTACGCGGAGTGCTGCGGAGGCGCGAGAACCTCCCGCACCTCGTTCGTCAGAGTGTCGAAGGCGAGGATCTTCCCGGCATCGGAGTAGAGGAGCCGGCGGCCGTCGCGCAGCCAGACCGGGTTGACTCCCCGGCCCGTCCACCTCAGATAGGTCCGCGAGCGGACCGAATACACGCCGATTCCCTCCAGGAGCGGGCCGTCGATGAGGACCACGTTGCCGGCCAGATGTTCGCCGTCGGGCGACCAGGAGCTCGGGTAGAAGGACTCGCCCAGGTCCTTCGCCGGAGGGAGCGGTTGCGCCCGGCGGGTGGCGAGGGGCTGCGCCAGGTCCACGATCGCCGCCCCTTTCCCATAGGTGAGGGCGATCTTCCGGCCGTCCGGCGACCAGACGGGGAAGGTGGCCTGCGGCCCGCCCGGCGGCAGGACCGGCTCCGGCTCGCCGCCCCCGCCGAGATCGACGCCGAGGATCCAGGCCTCGTAGCTGCCGCGGCGGTTGGAGTAGAACAGCAGCAGCCGGCCATCCGGCGACCAGAACGGCTGGCGGTCCTTGTACAGGTCGTCGGTGAGCTGCCGCAGCCCGCTGCCGTCGGCGCTCATGACGAACAGCTCATCCCGGGGAAGGGAGGCGTGGAATGCGACTCGGCGGCCGTCGCGAGAGACGTCACAGGAGCGGATCACCTGGGAGCCGCGGGTGATGCCGCTGGCGATCCCCGTGACCTGAAGGCGCCCGGGGTCGAACGGGAAGCGCTCCAGGATGGACTTGCCCTCGTTGGCGGCGTAGAGGATGCGGCTTCCATCCCGGGACAGGCTCCAGAAGCCGCTCGTGGTCGCGGGTGTCGTCACCGGCTCGGGCTCGCCCCGCACCTTTCCCGTCTTCTCGTCGATCGGCAGCCGCCAGAGGTTGAGGCTACCGCTGCGGTCGCTGCCGAAGTAGAGCCATCGCCCGTCCGGCGACCAGACGGGGTTCCAGTTCAGGTGGCCGTCGTCGAGGGCCTTGAGGGGCTTGGCGGCATCGCTGTTGGCGGAGACCGTCCAGAGGATGCGCTGCGCGCCGTCCCTGGGCAGGCCCCAGTAGGCGATCCGCCAGCCATTTGGGGACCAGCTCGGCTGCACGGAGTCGTCCTTGACGACGAGGCGGCGCCGGCCCGTGGCCACGTCGACCCGCCAGATCTCGCTGTCGGCCTTGCGGATGGTCGGGTCGACGATCCCCTCCGTGGCCACGGCGAGCTCGCGACCGTCAGGGGACCACGCCGGGCTGTTGCCGAGGTCGGAGATGCGGCGCGCCCGCCCGCCCTCGATCGAGACGACGTAGATCCCTCCCCCATCCCGCTCCGAGCGGAAGGCGATCCAGCGGCCGTCGGGCGAAATGGCCGGCTGGGAGTCGTCGGCCGGCGCGCCCTCGGTGAGGTTCGTGGCGGCGCTGCCGTCGAGCTTCCGCAGGAAGACGTCCTTCTGCCCGTCCACGCTCTTCGTGTAGGCGAAGGAGAGGCCATCCGGAGCCAGGGACGGATGGGTCTCGCTCCCTTCCGCCTCGGTGAGCCGGGTGAAGACGGGCTGGACAGGCGGCGGCTCGGAGCGCGGCCGCAGCGCCAGCCAAGCCGCGAAGGCCAGGACCGGGATCAGGGCCGCCCCCAGCCAGACACGCCGGCCCGGCGCGCGGGGAGGAGGCGGCGTCTCGGCGAGCGCCCGCTGCACCGCGGCCAGATCGGAGAGGGCCTCCGCGGCCGTGGAGCAGCGCTCGGCCCGCGGCTTCGCGAGCATCCTGGCGATGGCGCGCTCCAGCTCCGGGGGCACCTCGGGCCGGAGGCTGCGCAGGGGGGCCGGCCGGTCCTCCAGCAGCGAGCGGAGCGCGGAGGTCACCCCCTCGCCGCTCCGGAAGGGACGCGTGCCGGCGAGCATCTCGTAGAGCACGACGCCGAGGGAGAACACGTCCGAGCGGCTGTCCACGTCTTCGCCGCGCGCCTGCTCGGGCGACATGTAGGCCGGCGTGCCGAAGAAGGAGCCCATCTCCTTCACCCCGGTCGCGCCGCGCAGCTTGGCCACGCCGAAGTCGAGGATCTTCACCCTGCCGTCGCCGGTCACCATCAGGTTAGCCGGCTTGACGTCGCGGTGGACGATGCCTTCGCGGTGGGCCTTGGCCAGCCCCTGGGCCGCCTGGCAGGCGATTTCCACGGCCTCGGCAATGGGCAGCGGACCGCGGGCGATCCGGGCCTTGACGGTCTCGCCGTCGTAGGCGGTCATGGCTAGGTAGAGGTGGCCGTCGCCGGTCTCGCCGACCTCGTGGATCGTGCAGATGTTGGGATGGTCCAGGGCGGACGCGGCCTGCGCCTCCTGGAGGAAGAGGGCCTTGGCCACCGGATCGCGGGTCAGCTCGTGGGGAAGGAACTTGAGCGCGACCGTCCGCCTCAGACGTGTGTCCTCGGCCTTGTAGACCGTCCCCATGGCGCCGCCGCCCAGGACCTCCAGGATGCGGTAGTGGGCGACAGTGCTGCCCGGTGCCCCGGGCTCCTCGGCAGGCGTGTCCTCGCCGGAGCGGACGCGGCGCGGGAGGCCGGGGACCTGGGCCAGCGTCTCGTCGGGCTCGTCGACGCGGGAGGAGCGGTCCTGCTCCGCTCCGCGCTCGTTCGGGTTCCGGGGGTTCTCCGGGGATGAGCTCACGGCCCTCCTCGATGTTCAGGCTCTCGAATTTGTAAGTGTACGCTGAAGAACTATACGCGATGCGGCGAGCCAAGTTTAGACTTGAAGGGAAGGAAGGTCGGAGGGGGCGCCAAACAAAGCCCCATGGCGCCCCTTCAGATCGACATGCTCATCACGCGTCTCAGGCCCGCTGGACCGCCTGCCGGAGCCGGGACCTCAGGAGCGACAGACCCTGGCCCGCCCTCTCGCCGTTCGCCTGGCCGAAGAGCAGGGAATCGAGGCACCCCAACCCTCCGGTCGTCGTCCGGGTCCAGCCGGTACAGGTGCTGGGCTCGGTGTTGATCTCTGTACCCACGCCAACAATGAGATCCTTGACCTTGAAAGTCATCTTTCCTCCTCCTTTTCGGGGCCGGGCCCCGTTGGTTGCGCGATGTCAGCTTCCCTTCTTGTCTCCGCTCCAGGTGAGCAGCCAGATGTCACCTTCATCGACGGCGCGGACGGCGAAGAGGGTCCGGCCATCGGGGCTCGTGCTCGGCGCGTCGTAGGCGGAGTGCGGCGGAGGCACGAGGACTTCCCGCGCCTCGTTCGTCAGAGTGTCGAACGCGAGGACCTTCCCGGCCTCGACGTAGAGGAGCCTGCGGCCGTCAGGAAGCCAGACCGGATTGAAGCCACGGCTCGTCCATCTTAGATAGGTGCGCGAGAGCAGCGAATACAAGCCGATCCCCTCCATCATGGAGCCGTCGAGGCGGGCCATGTTGCCGGCCAGCCGCTCGCCGTCGGGCGACCAGGAGTAGGGATAGAAGGATTCGCCAAGGTCCTTCGCCGGTGGGAGTGGCTCCGCCAGGCGTGCCGCCAGCGGCCGGGTCAGGTCGACCACCGCCGCCTCTTTTCCGTAGGTGCAGGCGATCTTGCTGCCGTCCGGCGACCAGACGGGGACGGTGACCGGCGGCCCGCCCGGCGGCAGCACCCGTACCGGATCACCGCCGTCTATTCCCGCGGTCACTCCCGCGATCCAGGCTTCGTAGTTGCCTCCGCGGTTGGAGTAGAAGAGCAGCCGGCTGCCGTCCGGCGACCAGAACGGCTGGCGGTCCTTGTACTTGTCCTGGGTGAGCTGCCGCAGCCCGCTGCCGTCCAGGTTGATGACGAACAGCTCGTCCCGGGGGAGGGAGGCGTGGAAGGCGATCCGGTTGCCGTCCGGAGAGACGTCACAGGAGCGCACCGCGTGGGAGCCGCGGGTGACGGCCGTCCCGAGACCCGTGACCTGGAGGCCCTCCGGATCGAAGGGGAAGCGCTCGACGTTGGACTTGCTCTCGTTGGCGGCGTAGAGGATGCTGCGGCCGTCCCGCGACAGGCTCCAGAAGCCGCTCGCCGTGGACGGAGTCGTCACCGGCTCGGGCTCGCCCTGCACCTCTCCCGTCCGCTCGTCGACCGGCAGCCGCCAGAGGTTGAGGCTGCCGCTGCGGTCGCTGCCGAAGTAGAGCCACCGCCCGTCCGGCGCCCAGACCGGGTTCCAGTTCAGGTGGCCGTCGTCGAGGACCTGGAGGGCTTTGCCATCGTCGGTGGAGACGGTCCAGAGAACGCGCTGCGCGCTGCCGGCGGGGACGCCCCAATAGGCGATCCGCCGGCCGTTGGGGGACCAGCTCGGCTGCACGGCGTCGGACTTGACGAGCAGCCGGCGCCGGCCCGTGGCCACGTCCACCCGGAAGATCTCGCTGTCGGCCTTCCGCATGGCCGGGTCGATGATCCCTTCCGTGGCCACGGCCAGCTCGCGGCCGTCGGGAGACCACGCTGGGTTGTAGCCGAGGTCGGAGATGCGCCGCGCCCTTCCGCCCTCGGCCGAGACCACGTAGATCCCTCCGCCGTTGCGCTCGGAACGAAACGCGACCCAGCGGCCATCGGGCGAGATGGCGGGCTGGTCGTCGTCGGCCGCCGAGCCCTCGGTGAGGTTCGCGGTGGCGCTGCGGTCGATCTTCTGGAGGAACACGTCCTTCTGCCCGTTCACGTTCTTCGCGTAGGCGAAAGAGAGGCCGTCCGGGGCCAGGCTGGGGTAGATCTCGCGCCCCTCCTCCTCGGTGAGGCGGGTGAAGACCGGCTGGACCGGGGCCGGCCTGGAGCCCGGGCGCAGCGCCAGCCAGGCCGCGAAGGCCAGGGCGAGCGCCAGGGCCGCCGCGGCACCGAGCCAGATCCGGCGGCCTGCCGGCTCGGGGGCCGGCACGGCGGCGAGCGCCTTCTGGACCTCCGCCAGCTCGGTGAGGACCTCCGCGGCCGTGGGATAGCGGTCGGCCCGCGGCTTCGCCAGCATCCGTCCGGCGATGCGCTCCAGCTCCGGCGGCACCTCGGGCCGGAGGGTGCGCAGCGGAGCCGGCCGGTCTTCCAGGAGGGAGCGGAGCGCGGAGGTCACCCCCTCGCCGCTCCGGAAGGGACGCGCGCCGGTGAGCATCTCGTAGAGCACGACGCCGAGGGAGAAGACGTCGGAGCGGCTGTCAACCTCTTCTCCCCGCGCCTGCTCCGGGGACATGTAGGCCGGCGTCCCGAGGAAGGAGCCCACCACGTTCATTCCGGTCGCGCCGCGCAGCTTGGCCACGCCGAAGTCGAGGATCTTCAACATGCCGTCGGCGGTGACCATGAGGTTGGCCGGCTTGACGTCGCGGTGGACGATGCCTTCCCGGTGGGCCTTGGCCAGACCTTGAGCAGCCTGGCAGGCGAGGTCCACGGCCTCGGCGATGGACAGAGGGCCGCGGGCGATCCTCGCCTTGACGGTCTCGCCGTCGTAGGCGGCCATGGCGAGGTAGAGATGACCGTCGTGGGTTTCGCCGACCTCGTGGATCGTGCAGATGTTGGGGTGGTCCAGGGCCGACGCGGCCTGCGCCTCCTGGAAGAAGCGGGCCTTGGCCACCGGGTCGCGGGTCAGCTCGCCAGGCAGGAACTTGAGGGCGACCGTCCGCCGCAGGCGGGTGTCCTCGGCCTTGTAGACGGTCCCCATGGCGCCGCCGCCGAGAGGCTCCAGGATGCGGTAGTGGGCGACGGTGCGCTGGGAAAACGGCGCCTCCGCCTCGCCGGACGGCTCGGGCTCGGGGGGGATCTCCGCTGCGGGCGCTACGGGCGATGCGGGACGGACGCGGCGCAGGAGGCCCGGGACCTGGACCAGCGTCGCCTCCGGCTCGGCCAGGCCGCCGCCCGCCAGAATGCAGCGCAGCGCGACCAGGAGGTCGTCCATCCGCGCCGGCCGGCCGGCCGGGTCCTTGGAGAGCGCCTGGGCGACCACGTCGTCCAGCTCCGAAGGCAGGCCCGGATGGACCGCGCTCATGGGCTCGGGGTCCAGCTCCAGGATGGCCCCGGCGAGCTCGTGGCGGTCGGCCCCCCGGAACGGTGGACGCCCGGTGATCATCTCGTAGAGGAGGACCCCCAGCGACCAGATGTCGGCGCGGGCGTCGGCCGGCTCCCCGCGGAGCTGCTCGGGAGCGCGGTAGGCCAGGCCCGGCGAGGAGCCGTTGCTGGATATCGCCGATATCAGCCAGGAGAGGCCGAACCCGGCGACCCGGGCTTGGCCATCGGCGCTCACCACGATGTTGCCCGGCCGGAGGTCCCGGTGGACGATCCCCTTCTCGTGCGCCTGGCCGAGGGCCGCGGCGATCTGGGAGGAGAGACCCACGGCCTGCTCCGGCGTGAGCGGGCCGCGCTCCATCCGGCTCCGGAGGGTCTCCCCGTCCAGTGCGCGCACCACGTAGAGCCCGCCCTCCGGGGCTTCGCCGAAATCGAGGACCGGGCTGATGTGGGGGTGGCCGAGAGCGGACGCTGCCGCGGCCTCCTCCGCCGCCGCCGTAGCCGCCTCTCCAGCCGGAAGCCCCGGCAGGACCTCCAGCGCGACCAGCCCGCCCTCCCGCAGGTCGCGCGCCTTGTACACGGAACCCGTCTGCCCCCGCTCGAGGGGTTCGAGGATTTCGTAGCGGGAGAACGTCCCTCCGGTCACCGCGGGGGTCTCCGGGGGGTCGGGGGTGAGCTCATGGCCCTCCTCAATTTTCAGGGTCTCTTCCTTCTAAGTGTCGGCCGAAGCCCGATACGGGTCGGGAAGAGCCGAGCTCTTCGAAATTACCGCACCAATTCCGTGAGCAGATGCTTCTGCACCTTTCCCAGAGCGTTTCGGGGTAGAGCATCAAGATAACGGATTTCACGGGGTATTTTGAAGCCCGCCATCTGTTTTGCGCAGAATTCGTTCAGGACAGCCTCGTCCACGGGAGAGTCCACCACGAGGAAAGCCACCGGCACCTCGCCCCATTCGGGATCGGATCGGCCGATGACCGCAGCTTCCCGGACGCCGGGGAAGGAGGCCAGCACCTCCTCGACCTCGCGGGGATAGATGTTGAAGCCGCCGCGGAGGATCAGCTCGTGACGCCGGCCGAGGAGGGTGTAGCGGCCGGTCTCGGGGTCACGGCGGGCCAGGTCGCCGGTGCGGAACCAGCGCCGGCCCAGGTCGTCGTGAACGAAGCTGGCGGCGGTCTTGGCGGGGTCGCGCCAGTAGCCGGGGAAGACGTGGCTGCCGTGCACGAGGAGCTCGCCTTCGCCGCCGGGCTCGGCGTCACGCCCCTCGGGACCGTCGGGGCCGGCGATCCGCGCCGAGACGCCGGGGAGAGGGGTGCCGACGGTGCCGGGGACGCGGGGCCCGGCGTACGGGTTGCTCAGGCTCATGCCGGTCTCGGTCATGCCGTAGCGCTCCAGGATGTCGTGGCCGGTCAGCTCGCGGAAGGCGGCGAAGGTCTCGGGGGAGAGCGGCGCGCTACCGCAGCAGAAGAGGCGCATGCCAATCGTCTCTCTCCCTCCCCGCAACTCCTCCACCAGGCGGACGTACATGGTGGGGACGCCGAAAAACAGGGTCGGTTGTCCTCCCGGTTGGCCGCCGAGGAGCTCGCGGGCCACCTCGGCCGCGTCGAAGCGCCGGCGCAGGAGGACCGTGGCGCCCGCGGCCAGCACGCAGTGGAGGCCCACGACCAGACCGTGAGTGTGGAAGAGCGGCAGGGTGAGCAGGAGGATATCCCGGGGCTCCCAGGCCCAGGCGGCGAGCAGGCCCGCCACCGTGGCCAGGACGTTGCCGTGCGTGATCATCGCCCCCTTGCTGCGCCCGGTCGTTCCGGACGTGTACAGGATCATCGCCAGGTCGTCCGGGTCGACGCTCACCGCGGGAAGGATCGGGGGAAGAGTGGCAGGGTCGCCCCGCCAGCCGTCCAGTTCCTCGGCGAGGATCACCGCTTCGACTCCCTCGCGGTCGGCCGGCTCCAGCTCCTCCAGGACCGGGAGCTGGCTGCGCTCGGTCAGCAGAAGCCGCGGCTCCGCATCCGTCAGGATGTGGGCGATCTCCCGGCGGCGGTAGGCCAGGTTGAGGGGCACCATCACGGCGCCCAGGCGGATCACGGCGAGGTAGACGGTGACGAATTCCGGCCGGTTGCCCAGAAAGAAGGCCACGCGGTCGCCGCGGCGCAGGCCCCGCGCGTGGAGGCCCGCGGCGAGCCGCCCCGCCTCCTCGAAGAGCCCGGCGTAGGTGAGATCGGTCCGCGCTCCGTCCGGAGAGGCGAACCGCAGGGCCGTCCGATCGGGCGACCGGCGAAGGGGGATGGCGAAGAGATCGTGGAGGTTCATGGAGGGGAATGCTACGATGAGCGGCATCAAACGATTGCAGCCGCAGGGGGGTTTGAGCATGTTCGGATCTACGGTGTTTTCTTCCGCTTCCCTCCTCGCCCTCACGGCAGGCCTGCTCGCAGCCTCCGTTGCGGCGCAGGCGCCCGCGGCCCAGGCGGACTCCGAGCCGACCTTCTTCGAGAGCATCGACGTCAACGTCGTCAACGTCGAGGTCTACGTGACCGACGGCCAGGGCAAGAGAGTCCCGGGGCTGACCCTGCAGGACTTCCAGGTTCTTGAGGACGGCAAGCCGGTGGAGATCACGAACTTCTACGCCATGTCCGAGGGCAGGCCGGCTGAGGAGCCGGCTGCCGAAGCGGCGCCGGCGCCGGCCACGGCCGAAACGGAGAGCTCCGCAGCCGGTCCCGAAGACCAGCGCCTCTACCTCGCCATCTTCCTCGACAACCGCAGCCTGGTCCCGGCCAGCCGCAACCGCATCCTGGCCGCGGTCAAGGATTTCGTCTCCCGGCTCGATTCCGGGGACCGGGTCCTGATCGCGGCCTATGACGGCTCGGTGCGGGTGCGCCAGGGCCTGACCAGCGACCCGGCCACGCTGTCCGCCGCCCTGGAGGAGATGTCGAAGGTCGCGCCCGGCGGGGTGACCCGCAACTCGGAGCGCCGGCGCCTGCTCGCGGAGATCGACGCCGCCTACCCGGTCGGCGCCACCGGCCAGGCCGGCGAGAACCAGCGCGAGCAGGCGGCGGTCATCCTCGCCGAGCAGCTCTACCAGAACATCCGGCAGTACGGGCAGATGCAGTACGAGGAGACCCGCGCCGCCATGATCATGCTCCGGGAGTTCGTCGACTCGCTCGCCGGATTGCCGGGGCGCAAGGCCCTGCTCTACGTGAGCGGCGGCATCGCCCTGCGTCCGATCGAGAGCTTCATGCGCGCCTGGGAAGGCAAATTCTCGGCGCTCGGCCAACAGGTCGGCTACTCCCCCTTCGACGGCTCCCGGGACGACGCCACTCCCCTGCTCAGGGAGCTGGTCGACCACGCCAACTCGAACCGGGTGACCTTCTACACCCTGGGCGACACGCCGGAGCTGAGCGGAATCTCGGCCGAATCCGGAGCGAGCGACACGTACGACTCCAACATGGAGGCCATGGACCGGACGTCGATGCAGGACTCGCTGCTGATGATCGCGCACGGCACCGGCGGCCTGGCCAGCGTGGACGCCGCGACCGGCCCCCTGCTCGACCGCATGCGCGAAGACTTCGGCACCTACTACTCCCTCGGCTACGTCCCCCTGAAGGGGCGCGACGGCCGCAAGCGCAAGGTCGAGGTCAAGATGCGCGACCGCAGCCTGACCGTCCGCCACCGCGAGGCCCACCGCGAGCAGACGATGCCCCAGCGCATGGCCAACCGGGCCATGTCCGCCCTCCTGCTCGGCGAGGCGTACAACCCCCTCGAGGTGGCGGTCGAATTCGGCAAGGAGAGGAAGAACGACAAGGGCCAGTACGAGGTGGAGGTGCTGGTGAAGTTCCCGCTCGCCAACCTCGTCCTGATCCCCCAGGACCAGTTCCACGAGGGGAAGCTGACCCTGTTCGTCGGCGCCCGCGACAGCCACGGCCGGAGCTCCCCGATCCAGCAGGTCGAGGTCCCGATCCGCGTCCCCAACGACCAGCTCCTCACCGCCCTCGGCCAGCTCGGCGCCTACCGCATGACGATGCTGCTGCGGCCCGAGGCCCACACGGTGGCCGTGGCGGTCCGCGACGAGCTGGGCAACGCCGACTCCACGACCAAGTCCGACTACACGCCGGGCCAGCAGGAGCAGCCGGCCGCGACTGGGGACACACCGCAGGCCGCTCCCGGATCATGAGAATCAGACCGGCCGCCCTGCTGCTCCTCGCCTCTCTTCCGGCCCTGGCGCAAGCCCCCCCTGTCGAGAAGCCGCCCCTGCGCGTCCTCCGCACCGGGGGGCTGCGCGTGGAGACGGCAGCCCTGCTCATGAGCGGCCAGGAAGGGGGGACGATCCCCGTGGCCGCTCTCGCACTCCCCCTCCCTGGGACCGGCGAGCGGGCGCGGGTCGCCGTCCTCCTGGAGATGGACGGCTCCGAGGCCATGGAAGGCCAGCAGGGCGACCTCCTCCGCCTGGAGGTCTGCCTCTACGCGGTGACCACCGCAGCCGACGGCTCGGGCCGGGTCGCGGGCTCGCGCATGGACACGGTGGAGATCGACCTGGCCCGGCTCGGCCCCGACCTGGACAGGAGCGGCCTCAAGTACATGGGCGAGCTGGCGCTCGCCCCGGGCGACTACGCCCTGCGCGCCCTGGTGCGCAACGCCGCCACCGGCGAGGTCGGCCTGCGGGTCCTGCCGCTGTCCGTCCCGGACTTCTCGGGGACCGAAGGCGTCCTGCTGCCCCCGCTGGTCTCCGAGCCCGCGGGCTCCTGGCTGATCGCGCGCGGCGCAGGAATCGCCTCCCCTCCGCCCTCCCTGTCGTTCGACGCCCTGCCTTCGGCCCGGCCGGTCTTCGCCCCGTCCGGTGAGATCTCGTTCCGGGTCCCGGCCTGGAAGACCCGCGGGAGCGAGCTGCAGGCCGAGGTGCGGCGCCCGGGCGGAGCGCGGGTTGCCACGTTCCCGCTGAAGGTCGCCTCCCGGGAGGAAGCCGGAGCGGGCCTGGAGCTCCTCACCGCCTCCGTCGAGCTCAAGGGCATCGAAGAGGGCGTCTATGAGATCGGGGTCGTGGAGGCCAGGGCAGGAGCCGAGGACGCCGCCTTCTCCACGCCGTTCGTCCTCCTCAATCGCGGCAGCGACGGCCAGGTCTGGGCCGCGCTCACTCCTTCCCGGCGAAGCCAGTCCGCCGCCCGCGAGGAGGCTCCCGCCCAGGCCCGGAAGACCCCGGCGGCGACCAAGCGGACCCGGAAGATCGACGCCAAGCCGGTGCGCGAGGCCTATCACAAAGCCCTGCTCCGCCTGGCCGAGGGAGACCGGGAAGGGGCGCGGGACGCGGTGTTCGAGATGGAGACCTCAGTGCTCACCGGCGACCGGCCGGCGACGAGCGACGACCTCATGGACGTGGAGCTGGAGGTGGCCCGCGACCTGGCCAGGAAGGACCCGGAGAGCCTGGTGCCGGTCCTGACCCTGCACCAGGTGCTCTACCGCGACGCGCTGCGCAAGCCGAGCTTCCAGATCTCGACCCACTCCCGCGAGCTGGTCTTCCGGCTTATCGACCTCTACGCCGAGACCAGGGGCACCCCCGAGGCAAAGACGAAGGCGGCGCATTTCATGATGGGTCTCGCCGCCGAGATGATCTGGAACGCCCCGCCCTCCATGCGGGCGCGCGTGTTCCGGCAGATCCTCGCCTACGACGAGAACCAGGAGGCCGCCCTCCTCTGCCTAGCCGTGGATTCCGAGCGCCAGGGGCGGTACTCCGAAGCGGTCGGCCACCTGGAGCGTCTGATTCGCCAGAACCCGGCCAACGACGAGGCGCGCCTGCGGCTCGCCGTGAACCTGGCGCGGCTCGGCAAGGCGCAGGACGCCCGCAAGCTCCTGCGCGAGGTCTCGGCTGGAAAGACCGAATCCTGGCAGCTCGCCGTGGCCTGGCAGGAGCTCGGCCGCCTCCTGCTCGCGTCCGGCGACCTCGCGGGTGCCGAGCAGACCCTGCGCGAAGGGCTCCAGCGCCTTCCGGACGACGACAAGCTCGCCCTCCAGCTCGGACTGGTCCTCGACCTGCGCAAGGACCCGCGCGGCGCGCGCGAGGCGGTGGCCGGCCTCGGAGAAAAGACAGGCGGCGAAGGCGGAGCGGCCCGGCACCGCTATAACCAGCTCCCCCTGGAGCGGCTCGATGAGGCCTGGGCCGAGCTCCAGGAGACGGCCGTGGAGCAGATCCCGCTGCTGGCGGCGGCCCTCGGAGTGCCTGTCGCCGGAGAGACCCCCCGGAACACACCATGAAACGCATGACTCCCCTTCTCGCGGTCCTCCTCGGCCTGCTGGCGCTCCCGGCGCTCGCGGCGGTTGCGGCGGTTGCGGCGGTTGCCGCCCCCGCCACCGTCCGGATCGTGAGCCCGCCCCCGGGGCAGCCGATCTTCGGCCCGATCGAGATCCGGGCCGAGGTGCGCGGCGCGGCCGTGCGCAAGGTCGAGTTCTACCTCGACAGCCTGCGGGTGGGCGTGGTCGAGGCGCCGCCCTGGCGGGTCGTGGTGGACGTGGGCCACGAGAACGCCGAGCATGCCATCGAGGTCGTGGCCCACGGCCCCTCGGGTCTGGTCGGCAGCGCCAGCCTGCGGACCCTGCCGCTCCAGGTCGACGACGAGATCGAGGTCGGGCTGCAGCAACTCTACGTGGTCGTGGACCGTAGCGGCCAGCGGGTCCACGACCTGAAGCGCGAGGACTTCACGGTCCTGGACAACGGCGTGCCACAGGAGATCGTCACCTTCGAGCGCGGGGAGATCCCGTTCACCGCCGTGCTGCTCGTGGACTCGAGCACCAGCATGGCGGGCCGGCGTCTGGTGACGGCCGTGGACGGGGCCAAGAACTTCGTCGGCGGCATGAATCGCCTGGATGAGGCGAAGCTGATGCTGTTCTCGGACCGCATCCTCCTGGAGACCCCCTTCACCAGCATCCCCTCTATCCTCACCCTGGGTCTCTCCAGCCTGGAGGCGAAGGGCGGGACGGCCCTCAATGACGCTCTCTACCTGGGGCTCAAGCGGCTGGAGGGCCGGCAGGGCCGGAAGGTGGTCATCCTGGTCTCGGACGGCGTGGATATCGAGAGCGTCCTGCCCATGGAGCAGGTGCAGAGGATCGCGCGTCAGAGCAACGCAGTCCTCTACTGGCTGCGCCAGCGCCGCGCCGACCAGGAGGCGCTCCCGCAGACCCAGATCTTCAGCGCCTGGCGGGACGGCGAAGGCCACCGCCGCGAGCTGGAGCGGCTGCACAGCGCGGTCCTGGAGAGCGGCGGCCGCATCGAAACCCTCGACAGCCTCGATCAGATCCAGACCGCCCTGCAGACCCTCCTGCGGGAGTTGCGCGAGCAGTACGTCCTGGGCTACTACTCCAACCAGTCCAAGGGGCGCGGCACCTGGCACGACCTGGAGCTCCGGGTGCGCGGCGACGGTCTCAAGATCCGCACCCAGGAAGGCTACCTGGAGCGGTAGCCCCTCCCCCTACGCAAATTGGGTAAGCGTGGTGTGCCGTACGGGCCGGGGACGCTCTGTACCAGGCCCGCCTTTGCAGAGGAAAGATGCCGGCGCGGACGTCGGCGTTCCCACTTGGCGCGTCCCGCCCGCGAATAGGAGCGTCTCGCCCGCGGAATTTTGTCTCTCGCCTTCGGGGACTTGCCTCTCGCCCCCGAGGGCGAGCCGCAAGCCCCCGAGGGCGAGCCGCAAGTCCCCGAGGGCGAGAGGCAAGTCCCCAAGGGCGAGAGGCTCATTTCCGGTCCCCGGCGGCATCATCTCAGGGCTCCGCCAGAGTCGCCGGCAGCGGCGCTCTGACCCCGGGCTACGCCCAGTTGCCCCTTGCGGGACCTTGTCAAACTCCGATCGACGGGCAGCCTTTTCTGTAGGGGAGGGGCTTGCCCCCTCCCGGGCGGGGGAAGACCCCGCCAAGACAGGAATCGCATTGGGAGCTTCCGCCCACCCGGGAGGGGGCAAGCCCCTCCCCTACGTCCACCTCAACCCTCGAAGCGCAGCTCGGGATCACGCCGGGAGCGCCGCAGGTAATCGGCCACGCGGTCGAGGAATTCGGCGGTGATCCGCTCCGTCTGGCAGACCAGCAGCAGGGCCGCGATGGCCTCGGGGTGGACGCCGCAGGCCTGGAACACGGGCACGATCTCCGAGGCGATCCGCTGCACCCCGGCCGTGTCCCCCCGCCGGGCGTGGACCATGGCGAGGTCGAGGGACACCAGGGCGGCGTCGAAACAGATCCCCTGCTCCAGAAACGCCTCCCGGGCGAGACCAAGGGCCTCCTCGCCTTCATCGAGCCGGCCCAGGCCGAGCGCAATCCGCCCCTCCAGCCACCGCAGGCGCAGCAGATCCATCCGGTTGCCCAGCTCCAGGTAGAGTTGCCGGTGCGGCTCCAGTGCCGCCAGGGCCTCCCGGTGCCTGCCGTCGTCGCTGAGATACCAGGCGAGGTTGTGGCGCGCCACGAGGAGCAGGCGGGGCTCCGCCGCGCCGTCGACGAGATGGAGGCCCGCGCCGAGATGGCGGACCGCCTCCCGGAAATCCCCTCCATCCCCGAGGATCATGCCTTTCAGGATCAGGGCGCGGCCCTCCTGATGGCGGTCCCCGGTCTCCCGGTAGAGCCGCAGGACGCGGTCCAGGAGAGTGGCGGCCTCCGCGAAGCGCCCCTGCGTGTTGCGCAGAGAGGCCTCGAAGCCGAGGATCTCCGCCTCGGTCAGGAGGTCGGTCTCGAACTTCCGGTAGTGAGCCTCGGCCCGGGCGAGGGCCTCCTCGGATCGATCGAGATCGCCTGCAATCCGCCGGGCGTTGCCGAGATAGGCCCAGGCCAGGGCGCGCGCGTCCTCCACCAGGGCCTCGCCATACCGATCCGCATCCAGCCGCTCGGCAATCTCGACGGCGAGCCCGGCCAACTCGAGCGCGGCCGCCGGATCGTCCGCCCACGCCTGCCGGCTCGCGGTCTCTAATTGGTCGCAAAGCTTCAGGAGCCGGAAGCGGGGCTCGCTCCCGGCGAGCGCGCGGCGGCGGTCCCGGGGCTGTCCCAGGAGCTCCGCCAGAAGGACCGGCGCCTCCTCCGTCTCGCGGAGCACACGGCCGGCGTGCTCTCCGATCCTCGCTGCAGCCTGCTCGATCGCGGCACCATAGAGCCTGTTCATCCGTGGAGGCCTCCCCTCGGGGTTCTGAGGCCATGCGGCCATTCCTATACAAGTAGTTGCCGCAGAGCCCGGAATTTTGACAACGAGGAGGGGAAAAAAGGGGGCGCCCCTCCGGGCACCCCCGTTCAGGACCGTGCCGGTCCTCCGAGTCAGCCGTTCGGATCGAGGCTGCCCCGGTTGTCCGTCTCCGCTGTCGCGAAGATCTGGGTGAGCTTGCCCCACAGCGCCGACAGCTTCCGGTCCTCCGCCATTGGAGAGACGAGCAGCCAGGCAAGAACGACAACCCCCACGCCCTGAAAAAAGGTCTTACCGATCATTGAGCCCTCCTTGGAGGGCCGGCTCGCGGCAGCCGTCAGTGGCCGGCCGTGCCAGTCCCCCGTTAGAAAAGTTGTTGATCGGACGGGAAACGGGACGGGGAGATCGTGAAAGTGAAGACTCTCAGATAACCGAAGGATGGAAGAAGGGGCAGGCCGCGCGAACGGCACCTACCTCAAGGCAAGCGGAAGATCCGGCTGATCTTCCGCCGATCCATCGGAGCGCTAGATCCTGTCCGTGCAGTCCGCCGCGCAAAGGTTCAGCAAGAGCTCGCTCGGAACGGGGCAGAACGCGAGCCGGCACTCCGCCTGGCGCTGGCGGAAATCGCCGAGACACTGCGCTTCACAGCGGTTGCGCGGAAGGATCGGCGGAGCCTTGGCAAACTGGATCGAGCTGTAGAACGGCTCTTCGCCGGGACCCGGCAGGTGCAGGACGGCAGAGACGATCTGTGTGGAGAACGGGCTCGGCGCTTCGGCGACACACTCGCCAGCCCACGCCGGCGCGCTGCTGAGGACCAGAGCCATCACCACCAGCACCCACTTCACTCTGGACATCTTCGGACCCTCCTCGGGAGCGGACTGGAGGTGATCCCAGTCCGCTTGAGAGGGTCCTGTTCAATAAACGTACCAGGGTGCCGGTGCTCTGTCACTCGAGCTGTGACAAAGGACCAGCCTCGGCCACGCGGCGCTCCTCGCGCTGGAGGCGGGCGCGCTCGTCCAGGCGCCGCCGCGCGGCGGCGAACGCTTCGCGGATGGCAACAGCCAGATCCTCGTGGGCCTGGTGGTTCACGATCAGCTCGCTGCCAGGGACGCTCAGATCGATGCGCACGTCGAAGAGGCCGCCATGGCGATGGTGCCTGCCGGGTCCCGCGACCCGGACATGGCAGCCGATGAGCCGGTCGTAGAAACGCTCCAGCTTCACGGCCTTTTCGCGGATGATGGCCTCGATCGATTCGGGCAACGAGATCCCTTGAGCGGTGATGGTCAGCGGAAGCTCCATGTGCGGTCTCCTTCGCTTCGATTGACGATGCCGTGCTCAGCCCGCGGGACAGGCGACCTCGATCCAGCAGGCGGCGGCTTCGGGGTCCGGTGGAGCTTCCGACAGCGTCAGGAAGACGTTCCAGCGCTTGCCGTCCGCCACCCGGAGCTCGGCTGCGGGGATCCTCTGCAGGTTGACCGCCCAGGGTCCCGGCGAGCTGACGACCTGGACCATCCCCTGCTCCATCACACTCACCTGGAACGGCAGGGTGGTCCCCGCGTCCCGCACCGTGGGCTGGCCGACCTCGACCCGCCACTCGGGCTCCTTGCCGCCGCTCCCGCGCAGCGCATAGCGCGGCTTGGCGAGCCGCAGGTCGTTGGCCCTGCGGTCGGAGCTGGAGGGGCAGGACGGATGGTACTGGAGGCAGACCGGCGCGCCGACCCGGCCCGTGGCCGTGGTGAAGGCCTCGAGGTCCTGGATGACCAGATTGTTGGCGCTGTCCGTGCTGAAGGTCCAGGTGCCGCGGGCCCCGGTCTGGGCGTGAGCGACGCCTGCGCTCGCAACGACCGCGATGACCGCAACGGCCGCGGCCAGACACCCCAACCACACCCGCAGTGCAGCACACATCTCGTCACGCATGGAAAACAACCTCTCGGGTAGCGTCCAGTATCCCAGACCTGTGCCCGGGGCGCAACCTCGGTAATCAGGAGGTAATCAAGAGAGATCAGCAGGAGAGATCGGGCTCACCGCAGCCCGCCAGGACCCGGGACCGCGCGGCATCGCGCAGACGGACGGCCGCGGCCCAGTCGGGGCCGCCGGGAAGGACCGGGTGGCCGACCTCGACCTCCACCCCGCCACGGCGCGGGAGCCACTCCCCGCTCCGCAGCTTGGAGCGGGTGCCGCGGATCGCCACCGGGACCACCGGCGCCCCGGTCTGGGCGGCCACGACGAAGGTGCCCATGCGGAAGGGGCGAAGGCCCGGAACCCGGGTGAAGGTCCCCTCCGGAAAGATGGCCAGCGACGCGCCGGAGCGCACGGATTCGGCCACCTTGCGGCTCTCCTCCGCCCCCTGGCCCGCGTCGAAGCGCTCCACGAAGACCGTGCCCAGGCGCTCCAGAGGGATGCGCGAGAAGGCGCTCCCCTCCAGCTCGTTCTTGGCCACGAACCCCACGTCCGGGGGGAGGACCGCGGTCAGCACGAAGGCATCCAGGTAGCTCGCGTGGTTGGCGGCCACGATCCGCGGACCGGCCCCCTCCAGGTGCTCCAGCCCTTCGATCCCGAGAGAGGTCCCGGTTAGGGCGGCCAGCGACCGGGCCACGAAGCGGGCCAGCCGGCGCCGCCGCGGAAGCCCGGGCGTGACCGCCAGGGCTATCCAGACCGGGGGCACCGCCAGGGCGAAGAGCAGCCAGAACCAGCCCGCGTAGAGGAGGTCCCCCGCCGCCCGTGTCCACCGCACCAGCCAAGCCCGGGCCCCCGATCCCGCCAGGCGGACGAGTTGCCACCAGACCGCTACGGTCCCATCCCGGCCGAGCCTGCTCCGTCCAAGCCTGCCCCGCTCGTAGAGCTCCCGGCTCGCCGCCCGCCGCACCTTGCCGCTGGAGGTCTTGGGCACGGTGTGGGGCGGAGCGAGGACCACGTCATCCGCGGGAGTGCCGAGCAGGTCCACGGCCATGTCCTGGATCTCCCGCCGCAGCCGCTCGAGCTCCGCATCTCCCCGCTCGCGGGTCTCGGCCAGGACCACGACCCGCTCGGTCCCCGACTCCGGATCCGCGCTGCCGAATACGGCCACGCACCCCTTGCGGACGCCGGGGATCTCCCCCACCGCCTCCTCCAGCTCGTGGGGGTAGAGGTTCCGCCCGGCGCGGATGATGATGTCCTTGACCCGGCCGGTGAGATAGACCTCGCCGCCCGCGATGTAGGCGCGGTCTCCCGAGTCGAGCCAGTCGCCGCGGATCAGGAGCCGCGTGGCCTCGGGGTTGCGGTAGTAGCCGCTCGTGGCTGAAGGCCCGCGGAACTCCAGCCGTCCCTCCCGCCGCTCGCCCAGCTCCTTGCCGGACTCGTCGACGATCCGGATCTCGTGGTCCGGAACCGGGAAGCCGCACGAGGCGAAACGCAGCCCCTCCGCCGCCGGAACGGCCTCCCCGGTCTTCTGGAAGACCTCGCGGTCGACGGTGTCGACGACCGGCCCCCTGCCGACGGGTGTGAAGGCCAGGGCCAGCGAGCACTCGGCGAGGCCGTAGACCGGGGCCAGGGCCCGCGGAGAGAAGCCGTAGGGCACGTAGCGCTCCGTGAACCGCCGCATGGCCTCGGGGCTCACGGGCTCGGCCCCGTTCAGGGCATAGCGCCAGGAAGACAGATCGAGCCCGTCGATCTCCGCGTCCTCCACCTTGGCCACGCACAGCTCGTAGGCGAAGTTGGGGGCCGGGGACAGCGTCCCCCGGTGGCGGTGGATGGCCCAGAGCCACCGCGACGGCCGGGCCAGGAACGTGAGCGGCGACATCAGGATCAGCGGCATCCCGAAGTAGAGGCTCCCCATCCACGAGCCGATCAGGCCCATGTCGTGGTAGAGCGGCAGCCAGCTCACCACCACGTCCTCCCCGCCGATATCGACCGCCTTGCCGATCGACCGCAGGTTGGCGAGCAGGTTCGCATGGGTGAGCGTCACCCCTTTGGGATTGCCGGTGCTGCCCGAGGTGAACTGGAGGAAGGCGATGTCCTCCTCCCGGACGGCAGCCGAAACTTCACCCGGAGCCGAAACCTCGGAGACGGTCACCACCCGCTTCAACCCCGGGAGCTGAGCGCGCAGCAGCCGGGCCAGAGGGAGGACTTCCGGGAAGGTGACGAGCACCGTGGCCTGCGCGGTCTCCAGGATGCCCGCCTGGCGGCGGAGGTGGTCCTCGATCTGGCTCAAACGGGCCGGTGGATAGAGGGGGACCGGGATGGCGCCCGCCATCTGCGTGCCGAAGAAGGCAGCGAAGTAGTCGAGCGATGTGGGGAGCATGAGTCCCACGGCCTGCCCGGAGCCGACGCCCAGGTCCTTCAGACCCGCGGCCACGGCCCCGGCGCGCCGCGCCAGCTCGCCGAAGCTCAGCTCCTCGGGCTCGCCATCCCCAGGGTAGTAGAGGATGTGCCGCCGTTCCGGATGGCGCTGGACATGCCAGTCGAGCACCTCCAGAAGCGTCCGCGTGCGCTCGGGAGCGGGCTCGGCCGGCGCCAAAGGCTCGTCCAGGACGGTAGAGCTGAGGCCCACCATGCCCGAAGGGCCGGCCAGCAGGGCACGCAGCAGGTCCCGAGGAGTTTCCGCCGAGGTCAGCAGCGATTCCGAGAGGCGGATCCCGAAGGACCGCTCCAACCGGAGGAGCAGCTCGGCCCGTGCCAGGCTGTCGAGCCCGAAGTCGCGCTCCAGGGAAGAATCGAGGGTGGTGCCGTCGAGACCCCGCCGCCCGGGATGCAGCTCACGCGCGAGCGTGCGGATGAGGCCGAGGAGCTCCTCGGTTCCGGCGGACCTGATGGGTTCGGCGACCTTCACCGCGGCTTCGGCATCCTAGTTGAACCTCCGGGCTGGGCATTGTATCTTGGACACATGGCTCGTCGCGCTCCGCTCCCCCCCAAGCCAAAGAGCAAGCTTGAAGCTCTCCGGCTCGCAGTCGGCGTCGGCTTGGAACAGGCGAAGAGAGGAGAGTTGCTCGATGGCGCGGAGGTCTTCCGGTCACTCGAAGCCCGAATCCTGGATAAGAGCTAGTACCTCGTCACAGTCCGAGTGACGGATAGCGTTTCATGTAGGGGCGGCCCTTGTGGCCGCCCTCCGGAAGGGCACCCACAAGGGGCGCCCCTACAGAGGGACGATCTATCTTTTCCGACGTGACAGGGCACTAGGCTCCCTCACCCCTTGATCACACCCAGAGGCACCAGCCTGGCCACCTTGCGGGCGAGGCCGGCGTTGTGGACCACGTCCACCACCCGATCGACGTCCTTGTAGGCGTGGGGGGCCTCTTCGGCCAGCTCTCCCAGGCCGGCGCAGCGCACCACGATGCCCTGGTCCTCCAGCTCCTTGCGCACCTCGCTGCCGTGCTTGACCTTCTTGGCCGCGGTGCGGCTCATGGCCCGGCCGGCGCCGTGGCAGGTGCTGCCGAAGGAGCGCTGCAGAGCGTCGTCCGTTCCCACCAGCACGTAGGAGGCCGTGCCCATGCTGCCGGGGATCAGCACCGGCTGCCCGAAGTCGCGGTAGGCCTCCGGCGTCTCCGGGTTCGTGGGCCCGAAGGCGCGGGTCGCGCCCTTGCGGTGAACCACAATTTGGCCACCATTACCGTGATCCTCCAGCTTGGCCATGTTGTGCGCTACGTCGTAGACCAGGCGAAGCCCGCCTTCGTCCCCAAAGGTTTCCTTGAAAACCTCGCGGGTCGCGTGGGTGATGGCCTGGCGGTTCGCGAAGGCGTAGTTGGCCGCGGCGCACATGGCGCCGAAGTAGGCCTGCCCCTCCTTCGATTGGAACGGCGCGCAGGCCAGCTCCCGGTCCGGCAGCTTGATGCCGTGGCGGGCCATGACCTCGTCCATGGCGCGGACGTAGTCCGTGCACACCTGATGGCCCAGGCCGCGGGAGCCGGTATGGATGAGGATCACGATCTGCCCCTTGTACAGGCCCAGGGCCTCGGCCGCCGCCGGATCGAGGATCCGCTCCACCCTCTGGATCTCCAGGAAGTGGTTGCCCGAGCCGATCGTGCCGAGCTGCCCCCTGCCCCGGTCCCGCGCCTTGTCCGAGACCTTCCCGGGATCGGCGCGCCGGAAGGAGCCCTCGGCCTCCGTCCTCTCCAGATCCTCAGGCGACGCCATGCCGATCTCCGCGAGATAGCGGCACCCGTCAGCCAGGACGCGGTTCATGTCCTCGCCTCCGAAGCGCAGCCGGCCGCCCTTGCCCGCGCCCGAGGGGACCGCCCGCGCGAGATCGGTCATCAGCGGCTCCAGGCGGTGGCGCATCTCGCCGAAATTGAGGTCCGAGGCCAGCAGCCGCACGCCGCAGTTGATGTCGTAGCCCACGCCGCCCGGCGAGATCACGCCGTCCTCGGCGCGGAACGCAGCTACTCCTCCGACCGGGAAGCCGTAGCCCTCGTGGGCGTCGGGCATGGCATAGGC
>DATMER010000147.1:0-4323 GCA_035556715.1 Thermoanaerobaculia bacterium | reverse complement strand
TCGAACTTGTCCATCGTGGTTTCCTCTCCTCTCGTGTGCTTGGCGGCTCACGAGGGGAAGTCTCCACGATGGACACTCCCTGAAATGTCAAACTTCTACTGCCACCCCGGCAGAGCCGGGGGAACTCCCTTGGGGTTTAGGGTTGCCGCTCCGCGCCCCAGAAGCCCTTGCGCCCGTTCGGCTGGAGCGCGATCCCCTGGATGGTCAGGTCGGACAGGTTGCCCGCGTAGGAGGGCTCGTTGCCTCCGTGGACGGCGAAGATCAGCAGCGAGCCTCTCCGAGCCCAGACCCCGTTGAAGCCGTCGCTGCTCGTGAACCCGCCGTTGCTGTTCAACGTCCAGATCACCTCCGAGACCGTCCGCTCGGGCCACTGGATCTTCACCTTCCACTTTCCGACCGGATCGTCGGCGCTGGCGGGTTCCGCGGCGTGCCAGGCCGCCGCGGCCCCGGCTGCCATGACGAAGTGACGACGGCTGAGCTGCTGTTCGGACATCGAAGCCTCCTCGGCCCTGTTCCTCCGGGCTCTTCCGGTTTACGGGAGCGAGGCTCCTGACGTCTATCCTTTCAGCCCGCCTTCTGCTCCTGCGCCTGGCGCATCTGGGCCACGACCTCCTGGCCGCTGTAGAACAGGGCCGAGAGGTCGCTCTGCGTCCCTCCAAGAGCCTGCCGGTGCGCCTCGGTCGTGAAGGTCCCTTTCAGGGTCAGGACGTAGAACCGCACCTTCTCCACGTCGGGGAGAGGGTGGGCGCTCGTCTTGATCATCCGCGGGAGGACCTTCTGGGAGAGGGAGATGAACTCTTTCGCGGCCTTGCGGACGTTTTCGTGGGCGACCCCGCCCTTCATCCCCCCGCCCGTCTTGTAGTAGATGCCGGCGTCGCCGTCCGCGAAGCAGGCCAGCGTCACGACGGAGCTCGGGATGCCCATCTCCATCAGCACGCCGTAGGGCTCTTCGGCCTTGAGCTCGCCGGGCAGGCCCAGCGAATGGGGGTTCTTTTGGAGCGCCTCCTGGCGCAGGTTCATGTAGATCTCTTCGGGAGGCTGCTCGACCTTGGCCGGACGGGTCGCTGCCGGGCGCGACTCCCTCCCGAGGCCCGCCATGGCGGGGCCTTTCTGGCCAGGCTTCCGCTTCATGTACCAGAGGACGAAGACGAGGACGGCGACGAGGATCAGCTGGATCGGATGTATATGTCTCATAGGCACGAGCACCGCTCGTCAGGTGGGCCTGCCACCCTGGCGTACCGCAGCGGTTTGTAGACCTTTCGTGCGTCTGATTCTAGCGGACTTGGACCGGCGGCGGTAGAGGTAGACTGGCAGACCATGGATGAACCGGTCGAAGAAGCGGTGCGAAGCCTCGTGCGCTCGCGGGCTCCCCTCGCCCGGTCCCGCGCCGAGCTGGCGGACGATCTCCCGCTCGGGGCCGGCGGCCTGGGCATGGACTCGATCGCGCTGGTCGAGGTGCTGCTCGACTGCGAGCAGCGGTTCGGCATGCGCTCCGGCAGTTGCTCCGGAGGATGGAAACCGGCCGATCTGCTCCAAGGCCCGCCGCTCACCGTCGGGCGGCTCGTCGCCCACGTGCGGGCCGCGCTCGGATCGTGATCCTGTTCGACGAATTGGAGAGCCGCCTTGCCGGGCTCGCGCTCCGGCATCCGCGTCCCGTCCTCTCTCTCGCCGCCGGGCTAGGATCTCTCCGCAACCGTCTCTCCCGCCGCTGGCCCGATCCGGAGCAGGTCCGGCTTCTCTTCCCCTCTCTCACGCGCTCCGAGGCCGCCCGGGCCGCCTGGCGGATCGCGGCGCTCGAAGCCCGCAACCGTCTCCTCGTCCAGTGCATCCGGCGGGCGGGGGCCGGGCCGGCGCGGCCGCTCGTGCGCGTTTCAAGCGAGACCTTCGCCGCGCTCCGCCCTCCCCTCCTCTTGGGGACCTTCCACGTCGGGGCCATCCACGCGCTCGGCCCGGCGCTCGAACGGCTGCCCGGTCCGGTGCTGGCGCTGCGGCAGGGCCGGCTGTACCCGGCCGGTCCGCCGGTGGAGGTGGTGACGACGGAGGGGGACGAGCAGAGCCGGGCGGCGGTCTTCCTCCGCGCGCTCGGCCATCTGCAGTCCGGCGGCTTCGTGGTGACGGCGCTCGACGTGGCCCCGGGTCCCGGTCTCGCCGTTCCCTGCCTCGGACATACGATCGAGCTGGCGCGAGGCCCCTTTGCCCTGGCGCGGCTCGCGGGAGTCCGGATCGTGCCGCTCGTGGCCCGCTGGCGGAACGGCAATGTCGAGGTAGAGGTTGAGGTCGAGACGGGGGAAGCGCTGGCTCCGGCCGGAGAGATGGAGATGGCCGCTGCCTCGGCGCGCTGGCTCGAGAGCTATCTCCTGGCGTCGCCCGCGGAGACCGGGCTGGGGCTCCTTCGGTCTCTGCTCAGCCGGCCGAGTTGAAACAGGACGGCGCCTCCCCGCTCGAGCTCCCCGTCGACGATCGCCCTGAGCAGCGTCGCGTGGCGGATCTTGCCGTTGGGAGTGCGCGGGATGGTCCGCGGCGCGAGGATCAGCACCGCGTCGGGAGCGAAGCCGAGCACCTCCTCGACGGCGGCGGCCGTTGCCGAGGCGAGTTGCGGAGATGACGCGGCCGGGTCAGCCTCGACCGCGAGCACGATCTCCTCGGTGGCTGCATCCGGACCCGGAGGTAGTCCGACGGCGGCGGCCACCCGCACGCCGGGCACGTGCTCCGCCGCCTCCTCCAACTCGCGGGGAGCCAACGGAGCTCCCCCTCTCTTG
Organism: Thermoanaerobaculia bacterium; assembly: GCA_035556715.1. GTDB lineage: Bacteria > Acidobacteriota > Thermoanaerobaculia > Multivoradales > UBA5704 > DATMER01. The sequence continues at coordinate 1,564 of DATMER010000147.1, read as the reverse complement.
AGCAGCGACCGCTTGCGGCCGAGGACGTAGAGGTGCCCGTCGGCGTCGAGCCTGCCCATGTCCCCCGTATGGAGCCAGCCGCCGCGCAGGGTTTCGCGGGTCTCCTCCTCGGCCTCGAAGTACCCTTTGAAGACAGCGGGGCTGCGGACCAGGATCTCCCCTGTCTCTCCGGGATCGCCGTCGATGCGCACCTCCACCCCCGGGAGCGGCCGGCCGCAGGAGACGTTGCCCCGCGAGTCAACGCGCAGCGGCTCGCCGGGGCGCAGGCCGGTCACTCCGAGCGTCGCTTCCGCCAGACCATAGCCGGGCCGGACGACGCCCGGCACGCCGAAGCGCTGCTCGAAGGAGAGGATGGTGCTCTGCCGCACCGGCTCGCCGCCGTTCGTGGCGTAGCGGAGCGACGAGAGGTCGAGCCCGTCCGGGTCCACCAGGCGCGTTGCCAGGCGATAGGCGAAGTCCGGCGCGCCCATGACGGTGGCGCGGACCTCCGACGCCGTCCGCAGCCAGAGCGGGAGGGTCCGGATCGCGGGTGGCACCAGATGGCAGGGCGCTCCGAAGTAGACGGGACCGAGGACGAACCGGAGCAGGCCGAGGTCATGCCAGGGCGGCACCCAGCCGACGAAAACGTCCCGAGGCCCGAGGCCGATCAGGTCGCGGGATGTCCGGAGTGACGCGATCGCATTGCGGTGCAGGATGACCGCGGCCCGCGGCTCTCCCGAGGTGCCCGAGGTGGGCTGCAGGAACGCGACATCGTCCTCCCCGGGCCCTGTGTCCAAGGCGGACATGGTCCGCGGCACCTCGTCCAGCTTCACCGCGCGCATCTCCGTCACCCCATCCGCCGCCGGCCCGGAGGCGAGCACGAGGGCAGGACGGACCCGCGCAATCCGGCGGATGACCGTGGCCGGCACGCCGCCGGGATCGAAGGCGCAGGGGATCGCCGCGAGGCGCTGGAGGGCGAAGAAGGCGCGGATGAAGTCCAGCCCGGCCGGCACGAGGAGGGCGACGCGGTCGCCGCGCCGGACGCCCAGGCCGGCCAGCCCCGAGGCCAGCGATTCCGCCTCGGACCGGAGCCGTCCATAGCTGAGGCTCTCCGCGCCGAAGGTGAAGGCCAGTGCGTCAGGAGAATGGGCAGCCCGGGTGGCGAGCACCTCGTCGAGCGTCCGGACCTCGGGCCCCAGGGGAGAGACAGCATTCATTCCAGGCCACTCTATATCGCGTGGAATGCCCTCGGGCTCGACCTGCAGCTTCTCCCCCGCTTTCCATGACGCCGCCCGCCAACGGCAGCGCTAACAGCACGCTGACCCGCCCGACGGGCGGGCGGCTTTGAGGACCACGACGATCTGATCTTCGCGGTCAATCCGTGGAGGTAAGGGCAGGGGGGAGGCGCGCGCCTCCCCCCTGCCCTTCAGCGATGCTCCCGAGGGGTAAGTATCCCCCGGCAGAGCCGGGGGCTTTAGAGTATGTGAGCCGCTCAAAGCGGCTGGAAGGGGTCGCTAACGCGACCCCTCATGGTTTGAGCCACCGTTCCGGTGGCAGTTTATCGCCACAGCCCGAGTTGGTCCTG
>DATMER010000146.1:0-48476 GCA_035556715.1 Thermoanaerobaculia bacterium | reverse complement strand
CAAGCGCGCGCTCGCCATGCTGGGCAACGTGGTGCTCCACCTGCACCCGATCAAGGTCAAGAAGTCCGGCATCCGCATGAGCTACACGTGGTGCATGGGCGGGACGGCCTTCTTCCTGTTCCTGGTGGAGACGATCACCGGCCTCCTGCTGATGTTCTACTACCGGCCGAGCGTCGAGTACGCCTTCGTCGACATCGTCGACCTGCGCGAGGCCGCGGCCTTCGGCATCATGCGCGAGCTGCACCGATGGGGTGCCCACGCCATGGTCATCGCGGTCTGGCTCCACATGTTCCGCGTGTTCATGACCGGCTCGTACAAGCCGCCACGCGAGTTCAACTGGAACGTCGGCGTGATCCTCCTGGTGCTGACGCTGCTCCTCTCGTTCACCGGCTATCTCCTGCCGTGGGACCAGCTCGCGATCTGGGCCATCACGGTCGGCTCGAACATGGCCCGGGCGACACCCCTGTTGGGCACCGAGGGACCGGGTGCCGCCTTCCTCAAGCTGGGAGGCGAACAGTTGATCCACGTGGGCAGCGACGCCCGCTTCGCTCTCATCGGCGGCCGGACGATCGGCAACGCCACTCTGATCCGCTTCTACGTGCTGCACTGCGTCGGCATCCCGCTCGTCGCCGCCTTCCTCATGGCGGTCCACTTCTGGCGCGTCCGCAAGGACGGCGGCATCTCGGGTCCCAGCTAGGGGGGATGACATGATCGAGGCCATGCTGCCAATACTGCCAGTGCTGGCGTTTGCGGAAGGGGGAGGAGGACCGATGGAGGGCATCAAGCACTTCGTCGACATCCTGGCCTATCCGCATTTCTCGTTCACGCTGTCGCTGATCGCCTTCTACTTCATGCTGCGCGCCCGGTCCCTGTGGACCAAGCGCGCGGGATGGATCCTGCTCGCGGTGGGCGTGGTGTTCTTCGTGCTCTCGCTGTTCGATCCCGACTTCAAGTCGATCGTGGCCAAGCCGGACAACGTGCCGATCGTCATGATGGCCTTCCTGGTCGGCTTCTTCGTCTGGTTCGCCATGCACAAGGCGGTCGAGAACGACGCCCGGCTTGCCGCGGGCCAGCCCACCTTCGAGGCCACCGAGGTCGAGGACCGCATCTTCACCTGGCCCGACCTGGTGTTCTCCGAGTTCATCTGCATGGTGCTCCTGACGGTCGGCATGGTGATCTGGTCGATCGTGCTCAAGGCGCCGCTCGAAGAGCCGGCCAACCCGGCGCTCGCGCCGAACCCGTCGAAAGCGCCCTGGTACTTCCTGGGGCTGCAGGAGATGCTGGTCTACTTCGACCCCTGGCTGGCCGGCGTGGTGCTGCCCGGCCTCATCATCGTCGGGCTGATGGCGATCCCCTACATCGACACCAACCCCAAGGGGAACGGCTACTACACGTTCCGCGAGCGCAGGGTCGAGATCGCCCTCTTCCTGTTCGGCTTCCTGATCCTGTGGACCCAGATGATCGTCATCGGCACTTTCCTGCGCGGGCCCAACTGGAACTTCTTCGGCCCCTACGAGTACTGGGATCCCGGCAAGGTCGAGGCCCTGGTCAACGTCAATCTGTCGGAGTACTTCTGGATCAAGCTCCTGCGGATCGGCTTGCCGGGCAACTGGCTCATCCGGGAGCTCCCCGGCATCCTGCTCATGGGCTTCTACTTCTTCGGCCTGCCGGTGCTCCTGCGCCGGACGAAGTGGGTGCGGACCTATTTCGAGAAGATGGGGCCGGCGCGCTATTACACCGGCATCACCCTGTTCCTGTTCATGATGCTGCTGCCGATCAAGATGTATTGCCGCTGGCTGTTCAACCTGAAGTACTTCGTGTACATCCAGGAGTACTTTTTCAATATCTAGCGCAAGGAGCTTGAGTTGCCACCGATCACACCGCCTGAAAAGCGACCGGACCGGCACTACAACTTCGGCCGGATGAACATGTGGTTCGCCATCAGCGCCCTGGCGCTGCTGGCGACCACCCTGTGGATGGTCGTCGCCGACTACGCGCAGCCCTGGAAGAGGTACCAGGCCGAGTTCCGCGACCTGGAGAAGGAGCAACTGCGGAAGGAGCTGGAGGCTGAGAGCGGCAAGATCGAGGGCCAGCGCAAGCAGCTCCAGGCCGAGATCCGGGCGGCCGAGAAGGCTCTGGGCAAGGACCGGGACGAGATCGAGAAGCTCGAAGAGCGGATCCGGGAGCTGTCGTCCAAGTGGAACCAGGCCGACGCGGACTGGCGCGGCGCCAAGGCGCGCCTCGACGAGGCCCGTTTCATCTACGACTCGTCGATCCAGGCCGGCGGGGCCGACCCGGAGAAGGCGGAGCGGGTCGAGGAGGAGAGGAAGGCGCTGCTCGACGCACAGAGGGAAAGGGAGGGGTACGGGAAGGAGCGCGAGCAGATCCAGGCCCAGATCGCCGAGCGCCGCAAGGCCGTCACTGCCGCCGAGGAGAAGCTGGCCGCCCTGCAGAGTGGCGTGGAGAGCCTGGAGACCCGAGCCGCCGTCCTGGACAAGGATCTCGGCTACTTCCTCCTGAATGCTCCGCTGATGGACTTCGTCAAGCCCACCCTGTCCGTGCAGCAGGTGATCCTGCCGGGGCTTACCCACAACATCAACTTCACCGAGATCAACCGGGTGGACCGCTGCGTGACCTGTCACGTGGCCGCGAACCGCCCGGGCTTCGACGGCGAGGAGTGGAAGGAGCCCTACCGCTCGCACCCGCGGCTCGCGGAGTTCGTCGGCGACGCCTCGCCGCACCCCTATACCCAGTTCGGCTGCACCGTCTGCCACGGCGGCCTCGACCGGGCGACCGAGTTCTCCCGCGCCGGCCACAGCCCGCAGTCGGACGAGCAGCGCAAGGAGTGGGAGAAGAAATACAACTGGAAGCGGCAGGCGTACCTGGAGTACCCGATCCTCCCCGCCGGCATGACCGAGGCGGGCTGCGCGACCTGTCACGCGGGCGGCGTCTGGACGCCCAAGGCGGAAACCCAGGACGTCGGCCGGGAGCTGATCACCCACATGGGGTGCAACGGCTGCCATCCGATCAACTATCCGTCCTACACGAACCTGCGCAAGGCGGGCCCGGACCTGACGCGCATCGCCGGCAAGACCAATCCCGCCTGGGCTTACAAGTGGATCGAGGCGCCGCGCGACTTCCATCCCACGACCTTCATGCCGCACTTCTTCTACCAGGAGAACACGCAGACGCCGGAGAACCGGAAGCGGCAGGCCGCGGAGATCCGTGCCATCGTCGACTACCTGTGGGCGAAGTCGGACCGGCCGCAGTACGGACCGGCCCCGGCGGGCAATCCGGCCAACGGCAAGAGGATTTTCGAGACCGTGGGCTGCGCCGGCTGTCACATCCTGGACCCCAAGGCCAAGCGGGACGACTTCTTCCCCAAGATGAACCGCCTGCACGGCCCCAACCTGGTGCGCACGGGCAGCAAGGTGAGCCGCGGCTGGCTCTATGCCTGGGTGAAGAACCCGAAGCAGTACTTCCCCGATACCAACATGCCCGACCTGCGGCTGACGGACCAGGAGGCGGCGGACGTCGTCGCCTACCTGTCGTCCAGCCGCGACGCGAAGTTCGAGAACGTGGCTCTGCCGCAAGTCGACGCCAACGTCCGCGACGAGCTGGCGCTGGGATACCTCCGGAACCTGTACACCCTGGAGACCAGCCGCGCCAGGCTGGACGCGATGTCCCAGACCGAGCGCAACGTCTATCTGGGCGAGCAGACGATCACCAAGTACGGCTGCTATAGCTGCCACGACATCCAGGGCTTCGAGAACGCCAAGCCGATCGGCACCGAGCTGACGCAGGAAGGCTCGAAGCCGCTGCACCAGTTCGACTTCGGCCACGTGCACAGCGTCGCCCACACCCGTCACGACTGGGTGAAGACGAAGGTCATGCACCCGCGCATCTGGGACGAGGGCAAGGAGCGGGTCAAGGACTACAACGAGCTGCTCAAGATGCCCGACTTCGGCGTCTCCGAGCGCGAGGCGCAGGCGATCACGGCCAACGTGATCGGCTTCACCAAGGAGACTGCGGCGGCGACCCGCAAGGCGGGAGCGGCGGACGGCAGCCGCATGGCCTCGCTGGCCGAGGGCCGCAAGCTGATCACCCGCTTCAACTGCCAGGGGTGCCACCTGATCGAGGGCCAGGGGCACGCGATCCAGCAGATCATCCAGGATCCGGCCATGCTGCCGCCGAACCTGGCGGCCGAGGGGGCGCGCGTGCAGGCCGACTGGCTGTTCGCCTATCTCCACGATCCCAGCCGGGTGACGATGCGGCCATGGCTCACGGCGCGCATGCCGACCTTCCAGTTCACGGACGAGCAGGCCAACACGCTAGTGGGCTATTTCGCCTCGCGGGAGAAGCAGAAGCCGTTCGTCTCGCGTCCGGTGGCGGCCCACCCGCGCGACCTGGCGGTGGGGAAGATGGTGTTCGACCTGTACCAGTGCGCGAGGTGCCATCCGTCGGGCCCGGTGGTGAGCGGGGCTGGAGCTTCCACGGCGGAGCTGGCGCCGTCGCTCATGCTGGCGCCCGACCGTCTGCGGCACGATTGGGTGCCGTCCTGGATCAAGAACCCGCAGGGTTGGATCCCCGGCACCCGGATGCCGGACTTCTTCCTGGGGAGCAAGCCGGGCGAGTTCGTGTCGGCAGTGGCCCAGGCGCTGTCCTCCCCCACTTATGCCGCGCAGAAGCAGCAGATCCTGCCGTACTTCGCGTCCGAGGCGGAGATGAATGCCTACCTGGCCGACACGGACAAGGTGACGGCTGCGATCCGCGACCACATCTGGCGGCTCGCGGGCGCCACGTTCGCGGCACCGCCCACGGTCACCGCCGGGACGGTGGACGGGGGCGGAGCACCGGCCGCGAGTGTGTCGGCGGGGGCCGCGGGCGGCGGACGTTAGCGCTTCAGATCTGACAGGCCGGCCGCTGTGACATAATCCAGCGGCCGGCTGTACGACTCCGGCAAATCCCAAGAGAATCCTTCAAGGAGGTTTTGAATGAGCAGGAATCGATTCTGGATACTTCTCGCACTCTGTTGCTCGCTGGCCCTGCTGGTCGCCTGCGGCGGTGGTGGCGAGGGAGACGGGGAGGGGGATGACGTTCCCGAGGCGTCGTCGGAGGCGCCGGCCGCCGAGGTGGATACGGCCAATGCGGGCGGCGTCAAGGGCGCTGTCAACTACAGCGGCCCGGACACCGATACCCCGATCGCGATGAATGCCGACCCGACCTGCGCCAGCCTGCACTCGACCCCGGTGGACACCGGCAAGTACCAGGTCAAGGAAGGCAAGCTGGGCAACGTGTTCGTGTACGTGAAGACCGGCCTCGAGGGGAAGAGCTTCCCGACACCGACCGAGAAGAAGACCCTCGACCAGCAGGGCTGCCAGTATCACCCGCACGTCATGGGCATCCAGGTGGGTCAGCCGCTGACGGTCAAGAACAGCGACGCCACGCTGCACAACATTCACGCCATGCCGAAGTCGAACCCTGAGTTCAACCAGGGCCAGCCGATCAAGGACATGTCGTTCGACAAGACGTTCGAAAAGGCCGAGGTGATGGTGCCGTTCAAGTGCGACGTCCATCCCTGGATGAACGCCTACGTCGGCGTGCTGGACCACCCCTACTACGCGGTGAGCGGCGAGGACGGCTCGTTCTCGATCGACAAGCTGCCGGCGGGCACCTACACGCTGGAGGCCTGGCACGAGGAGCTCGGCACGGCCACCCAGCAGGTCACGGTGGCGGCCAACCAGACGGTCGACGTGAACTTCGACTTCCAGCCGCGGACCGGCGGCTAACCCGCTATCTCCATTCACCCTTCGAGCCCCCCGATCCTCGGAAGAGGACGGGGGGCTCGGTGTTTTCAGGGGATCAGTGCGTATCCTGACGGGGGGCGGTCTGATCGTAACGGGCGCGCTTGAGAGAGGACGCGACTTGGGCCGCCAGCTCGAGTCCTGCCGTCTCGGCCTGGACGGCCTGTCGCCAGAGTGTGAAGGCGGCCAAGGCTTCGCGGTGGACGTGAAGAGAGGAAAAAATGGGCACCATCTCGCCGGCAAGCCGTTTCAGCTCTACGGTTCTCCCCTGTTCCGTGAAGAGGACGGCGAGGTCCAGGGAGATCAGGGCAACGTCGTAGGCGGCGCTGATCTCCAGGAATCCGGCCCGCGCTGCCTTGAAGAGCTCCTCGGCCTTGTCCGGCTGCCCGAGTCCGCGCGCGATCTTGCCTTCGACCCAATCACGACGGTAAAGGAGCCATTGCTCGTCGACGCGCTGGTACAGGCCGTGGACTTTGAGGAGGAGCCGCTGGGCCTCCATATACCGGCCTGTGTCGGCCAGGTCATCGATCAGGTTGTGGTTGGCGATGAGCAGGAGGCGCGGTTCCTGGGCGGGGTCGATGAGATCGAGAGCGCGGTAGAGAAGGGGGATCCCCCTTTCGGCCTCTCCTATCTGGTGGAGCACGGTGTCCATGTTGACCAGGGTTCGGCCGGCCCTGTGTCGATCCCCAACCGCCAGAAAGAGCACCAGCGCCCGGCTCAGCAGCCGCGTGGCATCCTCGAAGCGCCGTTGGGCTCGGAAGAGCGAAGCTTTGAGGTCCAGCCACACGGCGCGCTCCCAGGGTTCCCGAGTGCCTTGGCGAAGGTGCACTAGCGCGCGCTCCAGTGCCTCGTGCGAGCCCAGGAGGTCGGACTGCACCCGGCGTGCGTTCCCGATGTAGGCCCAGGCTCGTCCTCTCAGGTCCTCGATGGCCTCACTCCCATATCTCGCAACATCGAGGTGTTCTGAAAGATCCAGCGCAAGGCAGGCCAGCTCCTCTCCCAGCGAGGGGTTCTCGGCACTCTCATCGCGGCTCAGCTCGAGCAGGCGCTCGAAGACTCCCCAGGTGTGGAACCGGGGATGGTTGTGGACGAGGATTCGTTGCCGCTCGGTGGGATGCCTCAGCAGCTCGACAGTCAGGCCCTTCGCCTCAACTCGCTCCCTTTCATAGGTTGCCTGAAGGTCTTGCAGGCGACGTGCGCTTGACGTCAGCGCGTCATCATAAGCCGCAGAGGTCGAGCGCTTCACCCGCAAGGCTTCCAGCTTTTGGGAGCACTTCGAGCACCCCGCCACGTGCTCTCGCACGGGAGGCATTCTGTCGCCGGAGGAGCGGAGGTATCTCCGGAGGAGCTGGTCGGGGGGGTGGATCTTCATCTTCATGCCCTCCAAAAGGCTTGAGGCGAGTCCAGGACGCAGATGTCTCCCGCTTATGGCCGTAATCACGGCGGAAGTGCTGCCCGGACGGTCCAAAAGATTTGCACGAGAATGCCATCTACAAGAAAAGATGCTTGCCGGCTGAAAAACGGGACAAAAAGGCAGGAAAAAGGGCGCCGGATGCGGGAGATCCGGCGCCAAGGCGGACTTCAGTGACCGCCGTTGGGGTCGGCGTGGCTTCCTTCCCCTTCCCAGACCGACTTGAGATCCCCCTTGGGGGCCGAGCGCTCGAATCGAAACAGGGTGGCAATCCAGTCCCAGACACGGACCAGAACCCCTCCCGACTCCGAAGGTCGTGCCAGCCCCTTCTGCAGTGGCATCGCCTGAGCGACGCCGGAGACCAGAAGGACCAGGGTCAAGAGGACAGCGAGCAGACGAACCTTTCGAAGCATGAAAATCCTCCCCTTGAGGGACCCAAAATGCGGCCACCATGGCCACCGGGCTAGCCCTCTATTGGAAAGAGTGGCACTTTTAGCGGAAAGCGGGAATAGTAGTTTAGATCAGTCCTTTTCCTTGTAAGAATTCCAGCATCAATGCCCAGAGGCGATCTTTGCGGTCGGTCAGGCGGTGATCGCCGTCGGCGAAGAGGTGGAAATCGATCCCGGGGTAGGCGCAGCGGGTGGCGAAGTCGGCCACGTCTTTCCAGGAGACCGACGTGTCGAGCTTGCCCTGGAGGAGAAGGGCGGGAGTCCGATAGCTCTGGAGCAGCTCTTCGTAGGGGCGGCTCCGGAGGTCCTCGATCAGCTCCCAGCCGAGCTCGCAGGAGACGAGGTCGTTCTCGAAGTGGATCGACCCGGTCTCCTGCCAGGCGCGGCACCGCTCCGGTCCGGCCCAGGCGGTGAGCCCCTTCTCCAACTGGAGCGCCGGGGCGATGTGGAGGCCGGCCACGACCTCGTCCGGATGCAGGGCCGAGTACCAGAGGGCTGTCCCTCCCCCCATCGAGGAGCCGAGCAGGCAGACGCTCTCGCAGCCCCTCTCCCGCACGTAGTCATGGACCCAGGCGACGTCCTCCAGGTTCCGGGTCAGGGTGAGGTCACGCATGGTGCCCCCGGATTGGCCGTGCCCCTGAAAGTCGAACGAGCAGAAGGCGAAGCCGCTCTCCAGGGCGCGCTGCCGGAAGAAATCCGCCTTCTCGCCGGTCTGCATGGAACCGAAGCCGTGGAGATAGAGGATGCAGAGGCCGTTCTGCCGGGCAGGGGCATCGAAGAGGACGGCCAGATGGGAGCCTGCCCCCGGGATGGGGATGCGATCCATGGGCAGCTCACTGTAGCAAGGGATATGATGCGATCACAAATGAGCTTGCCATCGACCCGGCTCCTGACGGGGCTTGCCTGGGGGAACGCCGCCCTCCATGGGGTGGGGCTGGTTCTGGCCCTGGTGGGGATGCGGCCGGGCAGCTCTCTCGTCCCTCTTCCCGAGCGCATGGCCTACCTGGCTGGCCGGCCCGCGGGCTGGACCTGGGGCTGGGGCGTCTGGATGCTCTGCTCGCTCCTGCTCCTGGGCTACGTGGCCGCGCTGCGCCGCCACCTCCCGGACCGGTCGATCGCCGCCGACCTCGCCTTCGTCCTGACCGCGGCGGGGATGGGGGTGGACCTGCTCTGCGACGTGCTCCAGATCCGCGGGCTGCCCCTGGCCGCCGGGTCGGGCTCGGAGCCTCTCTTTCTCTCTCTGGAAAGCCTCGCCTTCACCGGCGGAGCCACGGTCGCCAACGGTCTCTATACGGCCGCCGTCCTGATCCTCACTTTGGAATTGAGAGGCAGGATCGGTACCGCGGCACAATTCGCCGGTCTGGCCACGGCGGTCTTCGGCTCGGCCATGGCCGTGGCCGGGCTCATCCCTTCGCCGAATCTCCTGGAGGTGGCCACGGGGCCGACGATCGGGTTCTACAGCCTCTGGACGATCCTTGTGGCCCGGGATCTCCGATGATCGCCGTCTTCGGCGGCTATGGAGTGTTCGGCTCCCTTGTGGCCAAGGAGCTGGCTGCGGCGGGGCTGCCCCTCCGGATCGCGGGCCGGGACGGCGACCGGGCTGGTCGATTCGCCAAGTCCCTCGGGCATGAGGGGATTGCCGCTGACGCCTCCGATCCAGCTTCCTGCGCCCGGGCTATGGATGGTGTTGACGTCGCGGTCTCTTGCGTCGGTCCGTTCGGAGAACTGGCTTTGGCTCTCCCCGAGGCCTGTCTTGCCGCGGGGGTGCACTACGTGGACATTGCGGACGACCGCGGCTGGTTCGCCCGTCTCCGGGGTATGAGCGACAGATTCCGGTCCCGGGGATTGGCTGCCGCCTGCGGGTGCTCGACGCTACCCGGGATCTCCGGCGCCCTGGCCCTGGTCGCGGCCGAGCGCCTGGACGAGATCCGGAAGGCGCGGGTGACGCTCTTCATCGGCAACGCCAATCCCAAGGGAACGGCCGCGGTGGAGTCGGCCGCGATGCAGCTCGGCCGCAGGTTCGAGGCTCCCCAGGGGACGCTGATCGGCCTCCGTGGACGAGAGGTCGTGGACCTCCCTCCGCCGTTCGGCCGCCGCGGGGTCTACGACTTCGACAGCCCGGAGCTCGACCTCTTTCCCAATCTCATCGGCGCCCACGAGATCCGGGTCAAGGTGGGGTTCGAGTCCCGGATGGCCACGGCAAGCCTGGCAGCCATGGCCTATCTGGGACCGGATCTGGGGGTGCCGCTCTCCCGGGCGATCACCCCGATGGCGCGGCTCGCCTCCCGGTTCGGACACTCCGGCGGCTGCGTGAAGGTGGAGCTGTGGGGTCCGGACGGCGACCGGTCCGATGCCTGGATCGGCGGGGCTCGGGAAGGTCAGCGCATGGCCGCCCTGCCCGCCGCTTTCGTGGCCCGGGGGCTTCATGACGGAAGCGTGCAGGAGCGGGGGACGGTTACTTCCTATGAAGCCCTGGGCGCCCGTCCCCTGCTGGAGAGGATCTCGGCGGCGGGGTACGACTCCTGCTAAACTCCCCCGGATCTGCCCGGGCAGGTCCTGACACGACATGAGCATCACGAAAGACGCATCCTCCCTCACTCCCGACCCGGCGCTGCCGGTTTCCATTCGGCTGTCCGACCTGTCCGAGCTGACCAAGCCGGGGATCACCTTGATGGTGGTCCTCACGGCCGGGCTCGGCTTTCTGCTCGCGGAGCAGGAGGGGATCTCGTTCCTCCTTCTGGTCCACACCCTGATCGGGACCGGTCTGGTCTCGGCCGGCGCCTCGGTCCTGAACCAGGTGATCGAGCGCGAGACCGACGCCCTGATGCGCCGGACATCCCAGCGGCCTTTGCCCGCGGGGAGGATGGACCCGGACGCGGCTCTCCTCTTTGGCGTGGGATTGGGGGTCGCGGGGCTCGCGCAGCTCGCCCTGGCGGTCAACCTGCTGACCGCCCTCCTCGGCGCGGTCGCCCTCGCCGGCTACGTGTTCGTGTACACGCCCCTCAAGCGGGTGAGCTCTCTGGCCACGATCATCGGTGCGGTCCCGGGCGCCATCCCTCCCATGATGGGGTGGAGCGCCGTGCGCAACGAGATCGACCTCCCGGCGTGGGTGCTCTTCGGCATCCTCTTCTTCTGGCAGATGCCCCACTTCCTGGCCATCGCCTGGCTCTGCCGCGACGACTACCGGGACGCCGGCTTCCCCATGCTGACCGTGACCGACCCGGAGGGGCTCCGCACCGCGCGCCAGGTGCTGCTCTACGGCGCGGTCCTGGTGCCGGTGAGCCTCATGCCCTCGCTGCTCGGGCTGATGGGGGGCGTCTACTTCGTCGGCGCCCTGGCGCTCGGCCTCGTCTACTTCGGGTTCGGGCTCGGGTTCGCCAGGAGCCGCACCACGCCGGGGGCCCGCTGGCTGATGCTGGCCTCGATCCTCTACTTTCCGGCCGTCCTGCTGGTGATGCTCCTGGACCGCGTTGTCTCCTGATCCCCTTTCCTCCTCCGCCGTCGAGGCGCAAGGAGTCGAGTACTCCTACCGCAGCCGCAAGGGCGGCGTGCACAAGGCGCTGGCGGGGCTGAGCTTCCGGGTGGCGTCCGGGGAGGTCTTCGGCTTCCTCGGACCCAACGGCGGCGGCAAGACCACCCTGTTCCGCATCCTCGCCACCCTGGCCTCTCCCCAGGGAGGCTCGGTCCGCGTGTTCGGGACGGACCTGAAGATGCCTTCCGCGGTGCGCCGCCAGCTCGGAGTGGTGTTCCAGAACCCGAGCCTCGACATCCATCTCACCGTGCGGGAGAACCTCCTCCACCAGGGGCATCTCTACGGATTGAGCGGCAGGGATCTGGAGACGCGGATCGGGACAGCCCTGGAGCGGTTCGGACTGACCGAGCGGCGGGATCAACGGGCGCTGGAGCTCTCGGGCGGGTTGCGCCGCAGGGTGGAGATCGCCAAGGCCCTCCTCCACAGTCCGCGGCTGCTCCTCCTCGACGAGCCGAGCACCGGGCTCGACCCGGGTGCCCGGCGCGACCTCTGGAGCACCCTCGAAGGGCTCCGGGGGGATGGGGTCACCGTCCTCCTCACCACGCACTTCATGGAGGAGGGGGACCGCTGCGACCGGTTGGCGCTGATCGACCGCGGCGCCCTGGTGGCCGAAGGGAGCCCGGCCGCGCTCAAGGAGGAGATCGGCGGCGACGTGGTCACGCTCACCGGTCCCGACCCGGAGGGATTGTTGCGCGACCTCTCGGCCCGGTTTCCCGACTTCGCTCCCGAGTTGCGCGACGGCGCGGTCCGCCTCGAGCGGGAGCGGGGGCACGAGCTTGTCGCGCGGCTGATCGAAGCGCTGCCCGGCCGGGTGGATGCCGTGACCGTGGCCCGTCCCACGCTGGAGGACGTCTTCCTCCACCGCACGGGCCGGCGGCTGTACGGGGGTGAGTCGTGATGGCTGTCTACACTCTTTGGAAGCGGGAGCTGGTGCGGTTCTTCCGCCAGCCCAGCCGGATCGCGGGGGCGGCCGGCTCGCCGCTGATCTTCTGGGTGCTGATCGGCAGCGGTCTCTCCGGCTCATTCCGCCTGCCGGGCGGACGCGCGGACCTCGACTACCTGGAGTACTTCTTCCCCGGGACGATGGTGCTGACCCTGCTGTTCGCCGCGATCTTCTCCACGATCTCGGTGATCGAGGACCGCAACCAGGGCTTTCTGCAGGGGGTGCTGGTGGCTCCGGTGCCGCGGGCGGCGATCGCCGCGGGCAAGGTCCTGGGCGGGGCCACGCTCGCCTGGCTCCAGTCCGTGATCTTCCTGGCCCTGGCTCCGCTGGCGGGAATCCGGCTGACGCTCTCGTCCGCCCTGGCTGCGGCCGGGGTGCTGGCCATCCTCGGGGTTGCTCTCACTGCGGTCGGGTTCGCCTTCGCCTGGAAGGTCGACTCGGTCCAGGGCTTCCACGCGGTGATGAACCTCCTCCTGGTGCCGATGTGGCTCCTGTCGGGGGCCTTCTTCCCGCCATCGGGGGCACCCGGCTGGCTGGCGGCGGTGATGAAGGTCAACCCTCTCACCTATGGAGTGGCCGCGCTACGCTGGGCTCTCTACGGCCCGGCCGAGGCCGGGACCGGATTGCCCGGTCCGGCCGCGGCGATTGCGGTGACGATCGTGGCCGCAGTCGTTGCCTTTGGCTTCGATCTCCTCGTCATGCGGGGGTCCTCGGAATGACGGTCCCCCTCCGGCGGAGGCTCCTCTGGGGATTCCTGGTTGTGGCCCTGGTGGCGGTCGCGGCGGCCACGGCCGTCCAGTGGCTGAGGAGGCCGGAGCCTTTGCCGGTCCTGGGAACGCTTCCCGGGTTCTCGCTGGAGTTGCCCTTGGTCAATCGGGACGGCCGGACGATTCGCCTGGAGGATCTCGCGGGCGCGCCCTGGGTGGCGGACTTCGTCTTCACCCGCTGCCCGGCCTCGTGCCCGATGATGACCGCGCGCATGGCGCGACTGAACCGCGAGATTCCCGCGGACCTGGACGTGCACCTGGTCTCTATCAGCGTGGACCCGGTCCATGACACCCCGGAGGTCCTGAGCCGTTATGCCGCGGGCTTCCAGGCCCCGGACCGCTGGCTCTTCCTCACGGGCGGGAGAGAGGATGTCCGCCGCCTGTCGGTCGAGGGGTTCAAGCTCGGGCTCGAAATGGACCCGCCGCCGGGGATGGGGCCCGAGCCGATCTTGCACAGCACCCGCTTCGTGCTCGTGGACGGCGAGGGGCAGATCCGTGGATACTACGAGGCGTTCGACGAAGGATCGATGGAGAAGCTGCGGCGGGACCTGCTCGCCCTTGCGGGCTGAAGAGCGGCTGTCGTAGACTCTGGCGTCTTCAACGGATAGCCGCTTCCGCATGACGTTTTTGGATGCAGAGAAAGCCGGGCGAGCAGGGTCGGGCGCGTGCTGCGCCTGGCCGGGCCTCGCCGGTCCGGATCGTGAGTCGGAGGACTGTAGACGATGGCACTAGTCGACGATCACGCAGCTCATACACCCGGCCATGCCGATGCTCACCACGAGCCGGGGTTCCTCGGGAAGTACGTCTTTTCCCAGGACCACAAGGTCATCGGCCTTCAGTACGGTTTCACCTCCCTCCTGTTCCTGTTGTTCGGGTTCACCCTGATGATGCTGATGCGCTGGCAGCTCGCCTTCCCGGGCAAGCCGATCCCGGTTGTCGGGGGGCTGTTCGGGGACCTGAACGCGCCCGGCGGCATCATGCTGCCCGAGTTCTACAACCAGCTCGGGGCCATGCACGGCACCATCATGGTGTTCCTGGGGATCGTGCCGCTCGCCGTCGGCGCGTTCGGCAACTACCTGGTGCCGCTCCAGATCGGGGCGCCCGACATGGCCTTCCCCAAGCTGAACATGGCCAGCTACTGGGTGTACTTCATCGGCGGCGTGATCATGCTGTCGAGCTTCTTCGTGCAGGGCGGCGCGGCGTCGTCGGGCTGGACCTCCTATCCGCCGCTCTCCAACATCGCGCCTGAAATGCATGTCCTCTTAAACGGACAGACCATGTGGCTGTTCGGCATGCTCTGCCTCATCATCTCGTCGCTGCTCGGCTCGACGAACTTCCTGGTCACGATCATCCAGCTCCGCGCTCCGGGCCTGACCTGGATGCGGCTGCCGTTCTTCGTCTGGGCCCAGTTCGTGACCTCGTTCCTGCTGCTGCTCGCCTTCCCGGCACTCCAGGCCGCGGCGGTCCTGCAGGGCATGGACCGGCTCGCCGGCACCAGCTTCTTCATGCCGAGCGGCCTCGTGGTCTCGGGCCAAGCGCAGGCGGTGGCCGGCGGCGGCAGCCCGCTGCTCTGGCAGCACCTGTTCTGGTTCCTGGCCCACCCGGAGGTCTACGTCCTGATCCTCCCGGCCTTCGGCATCATCGCCGAGGTGATCGCGAACAACACCCGCAAGCCGCTGTGGGGCTACAAGTCCCTGGTCTACGCCGTGGTCTTCCTCGGCTTCATGTCGTTCATCGTGTGGGCGCACCACATGTTCATGACCGGCATGGGCACGGTGATGAGCACCTTCTTCCAGATCACGACGATGATCATCTCGATCCCGTCCGTGATCGTGCTGACGGCGTTCATCATCTCGCTCTGGGGCGCCTCGATCCGCTTCACCGTGCCGATGCTGTTCGCCCTGGCGTTCCTGCCCATGTTCGCCATCGGCGGCCTCACGGGCCTGCCGCTCGGCCTGGCCCCCACGGACATCCACCTGCACGACACCTACTACGTGATCGGGCACTTCCATTACGTGGTGGCCCCGGGCACGATCTTCGCCATGTTCGCCGGCATCTACTACTGGTTCCCCAAGATCACCGGCAAGAAGATGAGCGATGCCCTGGGGAAGATCCACTTCTGGCTCTCGCTCATCTTCATCAACGGCATCTTCATGCCGATGTTCTGGCAGGGCATGGCCGGCGTGTCGCGCCGCCTGTATGACGGCGGCGAGGCGTACGCCCACGCCCAGGGCGTGCTCGGGCTGAACAAGATGATGTCGTACTCGGCCTGGGGCCTGGCGATCGCCCAGATCCCGTTCATCATCAACCTCTTCTGGAGCATGGCGAAGGGGAAGAGGGTGGGCCACAACTACTGGGACGCCACGACGCTCGAGTGGGCGGCCACCACGTCGCCGCCGCTCGCCCATGGCAACTTCGTCACGGTCCCGACCGTGGTCCGCGGGCCCTACGACTACAGCCTGCCCGGCGCGCCCAAGGACTTCACGCCGCAGCACGAGGGCTAGAGGAGAGGACGATGGAGATTCCCTACAACGTAGAGCCCCGCCCCGATACCGGGCTGTACAACGCCAAGCTGGGCATCTGGCTGTTCCTCGCCTCCGAGGTGATGCTCTTCGGCGCGCTGTTCTCGTCCTACATCCTGCTGCGCACCGGCGCCCCGACCTGGCCGATGGGGCGCGAGATTCTGAACGTGCCGCTCGCGACCCTGAACACGGTCATCCTGATCGGCTCGTCGGTCACCATGGTCATGTCCTGGGCGTCGCTCAAGCTCAAGGACTTCAAGAAGTACCGCCTGTACATGGGGTTGACGATGCTGCTGGCGCTCGGCTTCCTGGTGGTCAAGGGGTTCGAGTACGGCGCCAAGTTCGGGCACCATCTCTACCCCTCGACCAACACGTTCCTGGCCATCTACTTCACGCTGACCGGGCTGCACGGCCTGCACGTGATCGGCGGGATGATCGTCAACGGCTACTTATGGGGCCCTGGCGCGAAGATGTGGAAGACCGAGCCGGAGCGGTTCACGAACCGCATCGAGGTCGCCGGCCTGTACTGGCACTTTGTGGACCTGGTCTGGATCTTCCTGTTCCCGACCCTGTACCTGCTGTAGGCTCAGGAGGAGACGAACACGATGAGCTCGCACGACGACGCCGACTCGATCAAGAAGCAGACCGGGGCCTATATCAAGGTTTTCGTGGCCCTCATGGTCCTGACCGTGGTTACGGTGGGAGTGGCGTACATCCACATGCCCGTGGCGCTGGCGGTCGGGGTCGCGCTGGTGATCGCGCTGTTCAAGGGGACGCTCGTGGCCGGGGTCTTCATGCACCTGTTCGACGAGCGCAAGCTGATCTACTGGGTGCTGGCCCTGACGGTGCTCTTCTTCTTGGTGCTGCTCTTCTACCCCACACTGAGCGAGTGGGACCAGCGGAAGCTATGAGCCTGTCGCTCCGGTCGTTCCACCTGTTCTTCATCGCGGCCTCGTTCCTGCTGTCGGTCGCGGTGGGTGTGTGGGGCTTCCAGAGCTGGCGGGACACGGGGGCAACGGGCGACCTCGCCCTCGGCGCGTTCTTCTTCGTGGTGGGTATCTTGCTTGCGCTGTACGGTCTCAAGGTGCGGAAGAAGCTCCGCGACTTGGAGCCGGAAGACGATTGAGGAGATATTGGAGGTCGTCATGAGAAGTATCAAGACGATCGTCGTGCTCGCGGCGGGCGTCATGGCCCTGGCACTGCCGGAGATCGCATCCGCTTGCGCCACCTGCTTCGGCGCGGCGGACTCCCCGATGACCAAGGGGATGAACAACGCCATCCTCATGCTCATCGGCGTCGTGGGCCTCGTTTACGTCGGCATCGGGAAGGTGGCTCTGGACTTCAGGAAGCGCTCGAGGCGGCTGGCGGAGAAGGAGCGGTCGAAGCCGCAGCTGCGTCTCATTCGCGGAGAGAAAGAGTGATGGAAACACACTACGGTATCCCTCTCGGTCTTCCGGAGGGCGCGTCGGCTCACGCGCTGCAGCTCGACAACCTGACGGCGCTGGTCCACTGGTTCATGGCCGTGCTGTTCGTCGGCTGGGGCATCTTCTTCGTCTACACCCTGTTCCGCTTCCGCAAGCGGCGCAACCCGGTGGCGAGCTACGAGGGCGCCAAGGGGCACTTCTCGACCTACGGCGAGGCGGGCGTGGTGCTGATCGAGGTGATCCTGCTTGTCGCCTTCGCGGTGCCCATCTGGGCCACGCGGGTCAATGCCGTGCCGTCGGAGCGGGAGGCGGTCACGGTCCGGGTCGTGGCCGAGCAGTTCGCCTGGAACGCGCACTACCCGGGTGCGGACGGGATCTTCGGCAGAGCCCTCCCGTTGAAGGTGGGCGAACGGATCTCCTCGTCCAATCCCCTGAACCTCGATCCCAACGATCCTGCCGGCAAGGACGACTTCGTCACGATCAACCAGCTCCACCTGCCGGTGAACCGGAAGATCCTCATCCATCTGAGCAGCAAGGACGTGATCCACAGCCTTTTCCTGCCCCAGATGCGGGTGAAGCAGGACGCGATCCCGGGCCAGAGCATCCCGGTCTGGTTCGAGGCCACCAAGGTGACGCCGCCTGAGAACGCGCAGCCGGCCTGCGTTGCCACGAAGAGCTGCTGGGAGATCGCCTGCGCGCAGCTCTGCGGCATCACCCACTACCGGATGCGCGGCATCTACCAGATCCACGACGCCGCCGGCTACGAGAAGTGGCTGTCCGAGAACGCTCCGAAGATCGCGGCCCTGCCGGCGCCTCCGGCTCCCACCGGTGAGGCCGTAACCCCGACGGGACAGGCTCTGCCCGGCCAGAACCCCGTCGGCGCCGGCGGTCCCCAGCCCGGGGATCAGGACGGGACTCCGGACGAGCACGAAGGCCACAACCACTAGGCTTCTTCCTCCCTCCCCCCTCGGCGGGGGAGGGAGCCTCCTCCCATGCTCGACGTCCGCGACCTCCCCGCTCTGAACGCGGTCCTGAACACCCTCTCCACCGTGCTGCTGCTCGTGGGCTACGCCCTGATCCGCCAGGGACGGAGGGACGCCCACCGCAACGTGATGATCGCCGCCCTGGTCTGCTCGGGGTTGTTCCTGACCTCCTACCTGTTCTACCACTACCAGGTCGGCTCGGTGCGGTTCCAGGGGACCGGCTCCGCGCGCACGCTCTACTTTTCGGTGCTGATCACCCACACGATCCTGGCCGCGGCGGTTCCGTTCCTCGCCGCCATCACGGTCATCCACGCCTGGCGCAAGCGCTGGTCGAAGCACGCCGGCATTGCCCGCTGGACGCTCCCCATCTGGCTCTACGTCTCGGTGACGGGCGTGATCGTGTACTGGATGCTCTACCAGATGCGGTGGTGAGCCCGGCGGAGCCGTGCCGCGCCGGAGCCCTGTCGTAGACGTTCCGGTTCTTGGGTTGACCCTGAATCGAAGTCGATGCCTATCCTACGCCTCGCGTCCAACTCCCGGCGAGAGCTCCGCGAAGACGAGTCCCAGGACCTCGCGCGAGGCCGGCTCCCGCACCCTCTCTTCCAGGCTCGCCCGGAACTGGCTCAGGTCTCCGCCCCGGGCGATCACGTGCTGTTTGATCCAGAAGTAGAGCCGCGGTCCCATGCCCTGGACGTCGCGGTCGAGCCGCTGGTCGAGGTAGTCCAGGGTCTCCGGCGCCGGATGGTAGCCCCGGGCCAGGAACTGGAGGATGCGGAAGGACATGCGGTAGCTGCCCGCGAGCACGCTCGGATGGGCGATCAGACGGAGGGTGCGCGTCCGCAGGTCGTCGAGGCCGACGCCGAGGGGGTCGAGCAGCTCTCCCGATTGACAGTCGTAATAGAACGCGTTGACCGAGAAGTCGCGCATCCGGCAGTCGGCTTCGAGATCGCTCCGCGGTACGAAGGCGGTCGTCCACATGTTCCCGTTCTGGATATCTTCGTGGCTGCGCAGGATGTTGAGGTCGAGCTCGCCCAGCTCCGGGTCTCCCCAGCGCAGCATGCCGAAGCGCTCCAACTGGAAGGCGACCGGGTCCTCGCCGGGGAACGCCTCCCTCAGCAGGGCATGGGCGGACGCGAGATCGCGGTCGAGGGAGAGGTCGACGTCATTGGAGACCTGGCCGTAGAGCCAGTCGCGGGGGGTGCCCCCCGTCATCCAGATCCGGATGCCCGCGTCCTGGAGGCGTCCGATCACGTCCCGGACGCGGACCTCTCCCCTGGGTTCCCCCTCGGGTCCCCGCAGGACCGGCCGGTCCAGGGTCGCCTCCACGAGGTCCCGGTCGACAGCTAGCATTCCGTCATCGGCCTCCGGCCGCCTTCTGCTCGCGTGGAGCGAGAGCGGTCTCCAGGGGCGCCGCGAAGATCCAGCCGGTGTTGTGCGCCGGGGCGCCGTTGGGATTGTAGCCCGCGAAGTAGAGGGTGCCGTCGCCGAAGGGGGACACCACGATGGAGCGGGTCGCGATCAGCTCGGGGTCATCCGTTCCCGTCACGATCTTCCTGATCTCGTAGCGCCCGCCTTCATGGCGGACCAGGTACCAGGCGCCCCGGTCCCATTCGGTCTTCGGGTACTCGCCACTGATCGGGGCGAAGCTGAACGCGGAGCCGATCAGGTGGATCGTGCGGCCGGTCGCGGGATCGATCACCGGGGTGAGGTCGTTGTGCGGCGCGGTGACCCAGCTCGGCTTGCGCCCGAAGTGCCGCTCCACGAAGTCGACCAGGTCCACTTCCAGGGTAGATTCGAAACCCTTTGCAGGATCGAGGCGGATGATCCAGGCGGGATAACCTTCGAGCGCCGCGAGCAGGACCTCGCCGGGACCCGAGGGGTTCGGGATCGGGGTCAGGCCGCGCAGTCCGAAGCTGAACTTGTGGACCGGGCCGGGGATGGTGTAGGCCGTCTCCCACCGCGGCTGCTCGCCGTCGATCCGCCGGAACAGGTGCGGCTTGGCGGCCATGTAGAGGACGCCGTTGCACTCGGCGAAGGAGAGGGGCCTCTGATCGTAGCCCGTGAGCTCGGGCTCGGCGTCCCAGCGGATGCGCCCCGGGGCCTCGGGATCGTAAACGCCGCTGTAGAGCCCGTTGGGCAGGACCCCGGCGAAGATGCGGTCGACTCCTGTGACCCGGTCGCGGTGCAGGGCGAGGCTGCGCACGCTGGCGATCTTCTCGCTCTTGGCGAGGGGCATCGGCGTCCAGGTGCCCGTGGCGTCGTCGCGGCTGTAGAGGACGATCTCGCCTCCGAAGTCGGCGGGGGCTCCCACCAGGATCGAGACCGGCTTGTCGAGCTTCCGTCCCCGGCCGTCGGTGGTGAAGGTGAACGAGTCGAGGTTCGCGCGCCACTTCTTCTGCCCGAACTCGTAGTCCACCCGCCACTCGCCGTCCGGACGGTCGAGGACCAGGATCTGCGCTCCGGGAGTCGGATCGCCGCCGGGCTGGTCGTAGGGGTAGCCGGTCAGAGCCCAGAGCTTCCCTCCGTGCCGGACGAGGTTGAACACCTCTGTGCCTCCCATGAACCTGCCTTCCGGGTCCCGCGTGCCGGCCTGGAAGACCTGCCGGAAACCCTGGGAGATCCGCTCTCCCCCGAGTTGAAAGCGGACCTCCAGGGGGTCGCGGTCCGACGCCCGGACCGGGGTGCTCGGGTCCCACTTGACCGCCTCGGGGAAGGGAGTGTTGAAGTGCAGGATGTCGGCCCCGGCGAACGCCTCGAGCAGGGCGGGGCTGACCAGGGTGTGGGATACCACGACCCCCGCGCCCTGGAAGAGGTAGTCGAAGCGTCCGGCCTCGTCCACCCGGCTCACCAGGTTGGTCATCGGCACTTCGCCGTCCGTCCCCTTGAGGCCCTTGAGGATGGCCAGCGGATGGTCCTCGCCCTCGCCGGGCTCGGCGAAATCGTAGTCCCCGAGGTCGCCGGTGACCACCACGTAGGCGTTCGGGTCTTTCTCGAAGATCGAGTCGAGGTACTTCCGGATCGCGCGCATCTGCGGCTTGCGCTGGAGCTCGGTGAACCGGAACGGCGGCTCGATGCTGAAGGGGGACTCCTCGGCGCGCTTGGTCTTGATCTTGTTGCAGATGACGGTGATCGGCGGAATCCCGGGGCCGGCCTCGAAGACTCCGACGAGCGGCTCCCGGTTGCCGACGGCGGCCTTGCGGCCGAAAGCCTCTTCCACCTCGGGGCCGGAGAGCTGGGTGAGGCTCCGCAGCTTGACGCGCGCCGAATCGTAGAGGAAGCCCATGGAGAGCCCTCTCCAATCGCTCGTCGGGAGCCAGGCCGCCTGGTAGCGCATGTTGGCAAGACCGTTGAGCTTTTCGGCCAGGGCATCGATGGCGGTGCCCTCGGCTTCCTGCACCGCGACGATCTGCGGCAGCTCGAGCTCGGTCACGATGGACTGCGCGATCTTGGTGACCCGCTTGTCGAACTCGTCGGGCTTCAGGGTGAAGCGCTCGTCGATCGGCCGGGGGACCGGGTCGAAGAAGTCCCAGAGGTTGTACGTAGTAATCACGAAGTTCCCCGCCGGACCGGTGCGGACGCTGACCGGCGCCTTGGGGATCTCCCGGGCGGCCACGTTCAGGGTCTCGGGCTGAACCTTGTAGTAGCCGAAGGTGTAGTCCACCACGCCGACCAGGGACTCCACCCGGTCGCCGGCGCTGACAACGGCCGGCTTCTCCTGCGTGGCGTCGCCCACCATGATCCGCTCGGGCGCGTAGTCCACCTGGTCGCCGCCGAGGCTCCGGACCAGCAGGTATCCGCTCCTCGGGTGGTAGCCGGAGCCGGGGATGGCATTGCCCGGCGCCAGAACGTCGAACTCGCGGAAGCGGTTCGTGGGCGAGATCACCGGCGCGCCGTCGACGCGGACCCGCATCCCTTCCAGCGCCTCCCAGAAGGCGATCCCTTCGGCCATCGAGACGTCGGGGAGCTTCGTCATGGCGACGGGCTCCGGCAGGGGCACCTGCCGGGAGAGCACCCTGGGGCTCTCCACGGCGGCCAGGCGCGTCCGCGGCAGCTCGTTGCCCTTCTGCTCTTCTTCCACCCGGCCGAGGATGCGGATCTGATCCCCGGGGGTCGGGACGACCAGGCTGGGGTACCCGAAGACGAAGATGCCGTCCGAGGTCGCGGGATCGCCGTCGCCCGCCGGGTCCTGGATCCAGAACCCGTCCTTCTTGACGGTCACCAGGGTCACGACGCCCGAGGTCTCCACGGTCTTTCCTTTCAAGGGAGAGAGCTGGCCCGTCCCCTGGATCTGCATGATGGTCGCTTGCAGGGGGACCTGCGAGGCCCTCAGGGCCTGGCAGGCGAGGAGAAGGGGGAGAAGCAGCGCGAGGGATTTCATTTCAGACTCCTTGTTTCATATGGCTCGGCCCGAGACGACCCCGGCCCGATGCGTGCCAGGCGTCGGCCTTCGCGTTCAGCTCGCTGAAGAGGGCCATCTTGCCGACGCTGTAGCCGAGGAAGTCCTGGCCCTCTTCCCGGGCGAGCCGCCGCTTGGCGTCTTCGTAGCGCCGCCGCTCTTCCGGGTGAATGCGCAGGAAGTCGCGGAAGTTGACCACGGTGCTCAGCCAGGGGAGGCCGCGCTGGCAGACGTGGGCCGCGAAGGCGCAGGGGCCGGCGCGGGTACTCCAGAACCAGACGGTCTCGGGATCGACCGGGCTGTTGCCGTAGAGCTCGTACCCGAGCCCGGCCAGGGTCTCCACCCGCTCCGGCGTGACCGGTGGCCCGTCGACCGCGACGAAAAAGTCGATGATGTCTTTCGCGGGGAGCGGGGGGATCGACGTGCTGCCGAAGTGCTGGATCTCGACCGCGCCGAGGGCCGGGAGGATGCGGTCCCGTTCCCGGGCGAAGCGGTCCGCCCACTCCGGGTCGTGCTCCCGCACGCTCAGGGCGAGCCCGGGCAAACGCAAAGCCTGCCAGCGCCGGAACGTCTCCTCCACGGTCTCGACGCCGTAGACCTCAATGCGCGAGCGCAGCCTTTTGATCGCACGCGCCGTCCGCACCAGCCGCCGGAGGTCCAGCCCAGGTTCCATCAGGCGCTCCAGTGCGACAGATCGCGATCGATCAGCCCGGCCAGCCGTTCGACGTCCGGATGGAAAAGGTCTCTCAGCCGGGCCCGCAGATCCGGAGGGATCGGCCCGGGGGCCCTGACTGCCTGCTGGCGGACTCCTGCCGGATTGATCCGCTTGCGGACCCGCGGGTCGGTCCGCCGGAGCTGGCGGATCGCCATCTCCTGGATTCGCTCCGCCGCCCGGAGCGGATCGAGCTCGGGCTCGAAACCGGGATCGATTTCAAGAAACTCCAGGACTTCCCGGTAGACCTTCGCGTTGTCGCGGCGGAAGTCTTCAAAAAGAACCACGCGGACCCGCTCGCGGCCGAACGCCGAGAAGAAGCGCCCGACCTTGTCCGCGGCGCGCGCGGCCTCGAGGTACTGCAAGCCCTCGGGGAAGTAGGAGGAGGCGGGGATGCGCCGTCCTTCCAGCCGCTCCTCCTGGGCCGCCAGGGCCTCCTTGAAGCCCGGCAGCTCCTCGTTGCCCGTGCGGCAATAGAGGTGGTAGAGCGACCAGGCCATTTCGGCGGGCTCGCGCAGCAGGACCAGGATCCTGGCCTCGGGCGAGAGCTCCCGGATCTCCCGGGCGGCACGCGTGGAGGAGAGATACCAGACCGATCCCTCCCCCACGCACTTGCGGTCCCCGGCATCGGCAAACAAGCCGAAGTAGAGATCGGGGTCGCGGATCGTGTGCGGCTGCACCGTCAGGTCGGTGCCGAAGAAGTGCGGCTCCTTGAGGATGGCGAGATACACCTCCGGATGCTGCTTGAGCAGGGCGTACATCGCGGTGGTTCCGCTCCGGGGAGCCCCGACGAGAAAGAAGTTCGGGCGGCGCACGGCTCCCGCCTAGGCCGGTGCTTCGCCGGTCATCAGTTGCTGCAGGCTGGCGCCGAGGGCCTTGCCCACGGTGTCGCCATAGAGGCGGCCCTTGCGTGTGAGCAGGAGCGTGGCATCCTCGATCCGGATGAGCTCCTGGCGCTCGAGCTCCTCCAGCGCCGGAGCGCACAGGCGCTTCAGGTCGACGCCGTGCCGCCTGCGGAGCTCCTTGAGGTCGAGGCTGAGCAGCTTCATGCCGAGCACGATGTCGCGCACCATCAGGTCCAGACCGCTCAGGGTGTAGCCGCGCAGCACCGGCAGCGCCCCGCCTTCAAGCTGGGACTGGTACTCGCCCAGGTCGCTCGTGTTCTGGTAGGACCAGCTGCCGAAGGAGCCGAACGCGGAGACGCCGAGCGAGAAGAGGTCCTCCCCGCGCCAGCGGTTGGTGATGTGCTGCTGCGCGTACTTCCCCTCCCGGGTGTGGGTGAAGAAGTTGACCGGCAGGTAGCCGGCCCCTTCCAGCCGGTCCATGGCGTAGCTCATGAGCTCGACTTCCATTTCGTCCGACGGGAGGTCGAGGGTGTGCTGGCGCACGCCGCTGTAGTACTCGGTGTTGGCGTAGAGCTCCATCTTGTAGACCGTGACGGCGTGGAGGCCGGCCTCGATGGCGCGCTCCACCGAGTAGGCCCAGGTCTCGTGGGTCTCCCCGGCCAGGCCGCTCAGCAGGTCGACGTTCACCACCGCCCCGGTGCTCTTGGCGATCTCGATGGCCGCGAGGGCCTGGACCTCCTTGTCGTGCCGCCCCGTCCTGAGCACGATCTCGTCCCGGAACGACTGGATTCCGAGGCTGATCCGGTTCACGCCGAGCTCTTTCAGGGTCTCGGCCTTGGCCGGGGTGAGGGTGACCGGCTCCGCCTCCATGACGATCTCGGGATCGTCGAAGGCGAGGTTCTCGCGCAGCGTCCGCATCAGGCGCTTGAGGTTCGCCTCCGAGAGGAGGGTCGGGGTGCCGCCGCCGAAGTAGACGGTGCGCACCGGCCGCGAGCCCAGGTTGAAATGGCGCGCGGCGAGCTCCACCTCGCGGCAGAGCGCGCCGACGTAGCGGTCGACCTCGTCGCGGCGGGTCTCGCCGATCGTCGCGGTCTTGAAATAGCAGTAGGCGCACCGCTGGATGCAGTAGGGCGAGTGCAGATAGACGTTGAGCGGCTTCGGCTCAAGAACTCCACCGATGCTCTCCGGGCGCCAGTGCCGGTGCAGCGGATAGCTGGAAAGAAATCCTTTTCGGGTCGGCTCGATTCTCACGAACATCTCCTTCGAGCCGCTCAGGCGGCACGCCGTTCGATCACGCCGGCGAGAGTGGTCAGATTGCGGAACGATTCCAGGTTCAGGTCCGAGTCATCGAACTCGAAGCCGAAGCGGTCTTCGATCAGGCTGATGAGCTCGACGATGACGACCGAGTCGAGGTGCAGGCCAGCGCCCAGGAGAGGGACCTTGTCGTCGATCTCGTCGAACTTGAGGTTTACGTCCAGATCATCGGCGATGATCCGCTTCAACTCGGTCACGATCTGCAAGCCTTCACGGGACATCTTAACAACCTCCCTAAAGACGGAAGGTGCGCCGCGCCCGTGAATCGGGACAAGATTTGCGCGAAAGATTTATTTTGAAGAGCTCTGAGGGGCTTTCCCAGGGGGCTCGATTCCGAGCCAGCCCGCCACCCGGCCGGCCACCTCGGTGTTCCTGACGGTGCCGGCGTTTCCTCTTTCAATTCCGGCGCCCAATGCCATGTAGATGGCATGCATGGAGGGGTGGGTGTTGAGGTAGCCGTGCTTGCCGTAGACGGTGGTCGGGGAGAGGGGGGTGGCGGAAACCGGATCGTCCTCGTCGCGGAAGTTGTAGCCGGGCTCGGCGAACAGGACCAGGTCGCCGCTGTTGGGGTGGTTCATGCCGACTTCCGCGGCTTCGGCCCGGGTGAGCACGCGGGCGATGGGGCGGCCCTCGCGCTCGGACCAGGTGGCGAGATCGGTGCGGATCCTCTCCAGGATCTGCTCGCGGTCCGCAAGACCTGACTGGACATAGACGTGGCCGACGCCTCCCCCGCCGAGGGCGTCGGCCTTGCTCTCCAGGCCCCATTCGCGGAGCAGGGTGTCGACATCGATCTGGGTGTGCGCCGGAGTCATGCCGTGATCGCTCACAATCAGGACGGTCGTGCTGCGCAGGTCGATGGCACCGAGCAGGCGCGCCAGCTCGCGGTCGACCGACTGCCAGACCCGCAGGCGGGCCGCGGCGAAAGCGTCCCGCCGCTCGGGGGAGAAGCCGGGCTGCCGCGGATCGACGAGGAGCAGCTCGTGGCCGGCGTCGTCGATCACCGGGGTGTAGCCCATCAGGAGGTCCCAATCGGAGAAACGGGCCGCGGCGAGCAGGAGGTCCATGAAGAAGGCCGAGTAGCGCTCCGTCTGCTCGACCCAGGTGTCGAGGTCGATGCCCGGCCGTCCGGCCCAGGTCTCCTCGAAGCTCTCGCTGTCCGCCGGCCCGGACCAGACCAGGCCGGCGTCGCGGAGCACCTTGTCGAACTCCTCCGGGTAGGCGCGGAGCCGGTAGACCTCGCCGAAGTAGACGCGGACGGAATCCGGCTCCACCTCCAGGACCTTGGCCCAGCAGCGGTCCGCGGGCGAGCCGCAGGGGACGAGCGCCCACTCGCCTTTCTTGACCGGTCCGGGCCAATCGGCGCGGGGAACGGTCCTCAGCTCCGAGCCGCGCTCGGGGGAGCCGGCGTACCGGACCCCCCAGTCGGCGCTCCGCCTGTCCTCGCCGCCGTTGGTGCCGGGCCAGCCGGTGGAGCCCACCCGCTTGCCCTGCCTCCGCGCCGCCTCCCACAGGGTGTCGGTGTGGATCTCCGCCGCGAACCCGCTCGCCATCTTGTCGAGAGGCATCCCCGGCAGGCGGATGTCGTTGCCCACGATGCCGGTCTCTTCGGTGAGATGCCCGGTCGCGAGGCTGATGTGATTCGGCGCGGTGATCGACGGGTTGACCGGCACCAGGGCGTCCGCGACCTGGCCTTCCCGGAAGAAGCGCGCGAACCCTCCCGCGTTCAGCTTGCCCTCGCGGTAGAACCGGTGGAGCGTCGCGGCATCGGCGCCGTCGAGGCTCATCATGACGACCTTGCGCGGCGGGGAAGCCGGGAACGTCCGGCAGGAGAGGAGGATGAGGATCAGGGGCAGGAGGGCGCTGCGGCGCACGGCGCGCACTCTACCATGAGGGGCGGGAGGGCTGCGGGGCGAGGGCGGTCTCCACCGGCGCGGAGAAGATCCAGGCCGTGTTGTGCGAAGGGTTCATGTTGGGATCGTAGCCCGCGAAGTACAGCGTCCGGTCGCCGAAGGGGGAGGCCAGGATCTGCCGGGTCGCGACCAGCTTCTGCGCGGGATCGGGCGCGAGGATCTGCCGGATCTCGTAACGCCCGCCGGGATACCGGATCAGGTACCAGCCGCCGGGGTCCCACCCTTCCTTGGGATAGCGCTCCCCGAGCGGAGCGAAATTGATGGACAGCCCCATGAGGTGGAGCGTCTCTCCGGTCGCGGGGTCTTTCACCGGCTCCATGCCGTTGAAGGCCGGGATGACGAAGCCCGGCCGCCGTCCACCCGATTGCCGTTCGAGGAAGCCGAGGACGTCCAGCTCCTCGGTCACTCTGTGCCCGCGCGCGGGATCGATCCGGACGATCCGGGAGGGGTTGCCGTCGAGCGCGGCGAGGAGGATCTCTCCCTGGCCGTCCGGATCGGGGATGGTGGTGAGGCCCCGCAGCCCGACGCTCCCCCTCGGGATCGGCCCCTCGATCGTGTAGACCTTCTCCCATCGCGGGCTCCTGCCGTCCACCCGCCGGTAGAGATGGGGCTTGGCGGCCAGGTACAGGGCGCCTGCGCATTCGGCGAAGCCCGCCGGCATCGGGAAACCCGTCAGCTCGGGCTTCGGGTCCCAGCGGATCCGGCCCGGGGCTCCGGGATCGTAGACGCCGGTGAGCACCCCGTTCGGATGGGCGCCGGCGAAGACGCGGTCCACCCCGGTGACCCTGTCGCGGTGCACGACCACGCCGCGCACGCTCACGATCTCCGGGCTCGTGGCCAGCGGCATCGCGGTCCAGCCGCCCGTGGCGTCGTCGCGGCTGTGCATCACGATCTTGCCGTCCGGGTCGGTCGGGGCCGACACCAGCATGGAGACAGGTTGCGCGAGCCTTTTGCCCTGGCCGTCGGTGGTGAACGTGATCGCATCGAGGCTGGCCCGCCACTGCTTCGCGGGGAACTGGTGGTCCACGCGCCAGGCGCCGCCGGGCCGGTCGAGCACCAGCACCTGGGCTCCGGTCGCGGGGTCGTTGCCCGGCACGTCCCAGTAATAACCGGTCGAGGCCCAGAGCCTGCCGGCGTGGCTCACCATCAGGAACAGCGAGGTGCCGCCCATGAAGTTGCCGGCGGCATCCCGGGTCCCTGCCTTGTAGACCTCTTGAAACCCGGCTCCCGCGGTGACCCCTGCCGCCAGCAGCGCGGCGAGGACGCGGCCTACCAGGGGAACTCCTCCCGGTCCCGGAAGAACTTGCCCGTGGGGCCCGGCTCCTCCAGGGTGGCCAGCCAGACCGCCGTGTCCGCCCCTTCGGCAGGGGAACGCGGCGCGTTGATGCCTCCCAGGTGGGTCCGCACCCAGCCCGGGGTCATGGCGTTGACCTGGATGTTGGCGTCGCGCAGCTCGTCGGCGAGGACCACCGTCAGCGCGTTGAGGGCGGTCTTCGAGATCCGGTAGGACGGGTAGTCGGCGCCGAGCTTCGTGAACGAGCCCTTGCCGCTCGACACCATGATGATCCGCCCGCCGCCGTTCTTCTTCATCAGGGGGATGAAGGCGAGGGCGACCGCCCACGGGCCGAAGAGGTTGGCTTCCATGACTCCGCGGACGACGGACATCTCCACCTGGGTCGCGGTCTTCCCCCTCTCGACCGAGACCGCGGCGTTGTTGACCAGGACGTCCAGGCGGCCGACCTCCCGCTCGACGAAGTCCCGGACGCGCTCGATCGCCTCCGGGTCGGTCACGTCCAGCGGGTGGAAGAGGACGTCCCCGCCCTCGTCCCGGATCTTCGCGCAGGCGGCCCTCCCCGCCTCCTCCCTGCGCGCCGTCAGGACGACCTTCCAGCCCAGGGCCGCGAGCTGGCGGCAGATCTCGAAGCCGACCCCCTGGTTGGCGCCCGTCACCAGAACTGTCCTCGGCTCAGGCATGCACGCCCTCTTCGACCGTGTCGAACTGCGGGAAGAGCTTGAAGAGGAGCCTCTCCCGGGTGCGGATGTACTCCCGGATCTCCGGCGTGTAGTAGCTCTGCCAGCGGTCCCCCGGCTCCCGGCCGCCTTCCACGGGGAAGACCTTGTCCGCCGAGCGGACGAAGCCGATCTCTTCGGGCCGGTGCCCGAAGCCGAGCAGCAGCTCGTGCAGGGCGTCGTTCAGGCTCTCGACGGGCAGGAAGCGGACGGGGTACATGTCCTTCCGGAAGTCCTCCCGGTCGAGGGACTCTTCGTCCAGGCGGGCGTAGACCTCCCGCGGATCGCGGAAGAAGAAGCGCACGAACTGCTCGGTATGCCACCCGAGCTCCCGGCCCGGCGGGAACCTCCGGTTGACGAAGCCGGTGGGGCGCCGCTCGTAGCAGTTGAGGAACTTCGTGTTGGCCATGTGCACGAACTCGGCGAACGTGAGGTCCGGGTAGTGCGGGTAGAGGGCCTTCATCTCGTCGACCCCGCAGTAGAGGTCGGGGTGCAGCTTCCACCAGGCGAAGCGGTACTGCGACACGTAGCGCTCGAACGGGTTGCGCAGCGTCGACACGATCGGCTTGCCCCGGTGCTCCTCGGGGATCTGCTCGCAGGCGGCGTGCTTGTCGACGTCGGCGAACCCGCGGCCCTCGTAGATGCGCGAGAGCACGTGGGTCACGAAGGTACCACCCGTCTTCGGGTAGTGGATATAGACGAAATCCGGAGTCAGGATCATGCCAAACCTCTCCCGGCCTAGTGCCTCGACAAAACAAAAGGGTGCCGCGCGGGGCGGGAAACGAGCCCGAAAACCATCGACTCACTTTCCATCCGTTGATGCACTTATGGATTGTAGGCTTTGTGACGGCCGGGTGACAAACGGATGACTGCAACGTTTCAACCGCTCCGGACGTACATGCTCCAAGGGAATTTGCATAGTGACATCAACGAGCTGGCCATCGCGCCTTACCGTCGTCAAGATAGGAGGAAGCCTCCTCGGGAGCGCGGCCGATCTCCATCGTGCCGCCGCCGCCATCGTGGAGAGGCGCCGCCATGGGGGTCCGATCCTGGTGGTCGCTTCGGCTCTCAAGGGGGTTACCGACCTGCTGGACCAGGCTGCGGACGAGGCCCTGAATCCGCAGAACGGTCATCTGGGCAAGATCTTTGGGGATCTGCGCCAGCGCCACATCGAGATCACACGCGATGACGATGCCCTTGACCGGATCCGGGAAGCGCTCGACGAGGTGGAGACGCTCGTCGCCTCCATCCGTGCCCGCGGAGAGCTCCCCGACCCGGTCTACGCCCGTCTCCTGTCCTCGGGCGAAAGGCTGAGCGTCATCCTGCTGGCGGCTGCCATCCGGGCGGCCGGGCACGAGGCGCAGCCTGTCGCCGCGGAAGAGGCGGGGCTGCGGGCCGCGGGTTCCCCCCGCTCGGGGTCCTGCGACATCCCGGCGAGCGCTCCGAGCCTCCAGAGGATGCGCCCCCGGCTGCAGGACCGCGTCCTGGTGCTGACCGGTTTCTACGGGATCGGGGGCGATGGCAGCGTGGTGCTCTTCGGACGCGGGGGGAGCGACAACACCGCCTGCGCCGTGGCCGCGGGTCTCGACGCTGACCGCCTGGAGCTGTGGAAGGACGTCCCCGGGTTCATGTCCGCCGATCCGCGGGAGGTCCGCGGCGCGCGGGTGGTCCAGGAGATCTCGTTCGACGAGGCGGATCAGTTGGGAGCCTACGGCTCGCGCATCGTCAACCACGGCTGCCTGGAGCCCCTGCGGGGGCGCGCCATCCAGGTGCTCGTCTCCTCCGTCCCCGGGCACGGCTCCGACTCCGGCACCCTGCTGCTGGAGAGGCTGCAACGCGACGCCACCCGGGTGGTGGCCCTCGCCTCCCGGCGAGGCAACAACGGCACGCCGGCGCTCGTCGGCGCGGTCGGCGACGGCGTCGCCGGCGACCCGGCCATCCGGTCGCGCATGCTCTCCTGCCTGGCTGAGGCGGGAGCCCGCGGCGACCTGGTCCCCCAACCGTCCGGCCGCTCCGGCCTGAGCTGCGCCGTGCATCCGGACGATCTGGCCCCGGCCCTGAGCGGCTTGCACGAGAACTTCTTCGCCTAAGCCAGAGAGATGCAACCCATGGTCAATGATGAGCTCGAGGTCTCGACCACACCGGTGACACGTTTGAAGGCTGCCGCGAGGAGGCTGGTCAGCTACTGGGACGAGGCGCGCCTGCGCGTCGCCCAGGCCAAGTCCGCGTCCGTCCGCCAGGCCCCGGGGGCCATCCCCTGGCGTGCCGCCCTCGAAGACATCCTGAAGGTCGGGTACGGGATCCAGGGCCAGTCCCGCTTCGTGGACGGCTCCTGGGAGCGCATCCGCTGGCGCACCACGCCCTCGGCCGGAGCCCTCTATCCCTATGACGTGATGGCGTGCGTGGTCGGCGAGGGGTGCTACCTGTGGGACATCGACCGGGGCCGCCTCCTGCGCTGCGGCCTGGAGCCGATGAGGGGCGAGGACCTGGCCTCGGCCGGACTCGCCACCGCGCCCGGAAACCGGCTGGAGGCCCTGCTCGTCCTCGTCGCCCGCCCCTGGCTGAGCATGAAGAAGTACAGCCTGCGGGGCTACGCCTACTGTCATCTCGACGTGGGGCACGCGGCCACCAACCTGGCGATCTACACGAAAGCCCTGGGCTACACCCCCACGCTCCACCTGCGCTTCTCGCGCTCCCCGGTGTCCTCCCACCTGCGGCTCGACGGCCTCTGCCGGGAGCCGCTCGCGATCCTCTCTTTCGCCGGCGCGGGTATCGCCGCCGAGCCGGAATCCGGGATGGACGTCGAAATCGGGGGCCTGGAGCCGCCCGAAGAGCCGGAGATCCTGAACTGGATGTCGCTCCAGGGCCTGCTCTCGCTCGACTCCCCCCTCGAGCCTCCGAGCGTTCCCGCCGCAACCACGCTCCTGCGGGAGCCGGAGGGGGTCGACGAAGAGCTCCTCGTGCCGCTCCCGGCCGGCCGGCCCCAGCCTGCGGCGGCAGGGGAGTGGCACTCGGCGGTCCTCGGCCGGCGCTCGGCCAAGGGCTTCTACGACAAGCCGCTGACCATCGAGCAGATCGGCGCGCTGCTCTGCGTGCTGCGGGACGAGGGCCTTCCGGCCGACTGCCCGCCGGACGGCTCCGCCCGGCTCGGCGCGCGCCTGATCGCGCGCAACGTCGAGGACCTCGCCGGCGTCTTCGCCTATGCCCCGCGAAGCCACGCCCTCCACCGGATCGACGGCCGGGCGGACGACTTCCGGCCCGCCTGCATGCAGCAGCCGATCGCCGCCAACGCGGCGGCCCTGCTGATCTTCCACGCTCCGGTCCGCCGCCTGTTCGAGGAGCGGGGGTACTCGGGGTTCACCGAGCTGCTCTTCCGCGCCGCGGAGCTGGGCCAGCGCCTCCACCTGGCGGCCGCGCGGCTCGGAGCCCTGGGAATGACCTGCGTCGGCGGGTTCGACGGCGAGGAGAGCGCCGCCCTCGCCCGGCTCGCCGGCGAGGAGGAGGTCGCCTACGTGATCCTGCTCGGTATTCCCAACGATGCCGCCTTCAAGCACGACCGGTTGAAGGTGGCGTACAGCCACGGGCAGACCACCCTGGAAGAATGATGGACCGGCCTCTTCTCGATCATCCCGCCCTGGAAAGGTTTTTCACGGCGGAGCACCGGGATCTGCGCGAGCGCGCATTGCGCTACTTCGAAGCCCCGCGGCTTCAGGAGTGGGGCGGCCATCTCGGCAAGCCGCACTGGGAGGAGCTGGGGCGGCTGGGGTTCCTGGGAGTCTCGCTGCCCCGCGAGCTGGGCGGCCAGGGGCTCGGCCTGCTCGGCGCGCTCATCCTGAGCGAAGCGGCCTCGCAGCTCGGGGACCTCGGCGTCTCCCTCGGCGTGCACTGCCAGACCGACATCACCGGCCAGTGGCTGGCGACCGCTCACGAAAACGAGGTGCGCGACCGCTATCTCCCCGAAATGATCGCGGGCCGGCTCGTGGGCTGCGCCTGCGACACCGAGCCCGGCAGGCAGATGGAGTCGACGGCGAAGCACGACGGCGAGGATCTGGTGATCCATGCCCGCAAGCTCTACGTGGTCAACGGCTTCAACGCCGGCCTCTGCTTCGTCACGCTGAAGCTCGACGGCGAGATGGCGACCGTCCTGGTGGAGAAGGAGCGCCCCGGCGTCCAGGTGCTCAAGGTCTTCGACAAGCTCGGCACCCGGTCGGTCGATTCCGCGATGATCGATTTCCAGGACGTCCGGGTGCCGGCCGCGCACCTGTCCACCAAGCGGGGCGTGCGGCAGTTGATGCAATGGAACAAGGTGATGACCGTGGCGCGCTTCCTGATGTGCGCCGACGCCTGCTTCCTCCACGGCCGCCTGCTGGAACGGATGCTGGAGTACGGCGGCCAGAGGATCGTCGACGGCCGCTCCCTCGCGAGCTGGCCGATCAACCGTCACGCCCTCGCCCGCGCCGCCGCCGACCAGGAGCTGATGCGGGCCGGCCTGATCGATCGCTTCGAGCGCCTGGAGAAGAATCAGAACGCGGTCGCCGAGGTCGCCGGGCTCAAGTGGTTCTGCGTCGACCGCACGACCCGCTTCGCCGCCCTCTGCGCCGAGATGCAAGGCGGAGCCGGCTACATGTGGGACAGC
The DNA here is from genome assembly GCA_035556715.1 of Thermoanaerobaculia bacterium. Classification (GTDB taxonomy): domain Bacteria; phylum Acidobacteriota; class Thermoanaerobaculia; order Multivoradales; family UBA5704; genus DATMER01. The sequence goes on along the minus strand of DATMER010000146.1, from coordinate 14,818 downwards.
GAGTTCCTGATCGCCCACGCGCAGATCCTCGGCCTCAAGATGGCCGGGGGGAGCTCCACGACGATGAAGGCCATCGCCGGGCAGGCGCTGGCGTACCGGGAAGAGCTGGACGCCCTGGCATGAGCGGCCCCATCCAGGACGCGATGAGGGAAAGCCTCGCCCGCCATGCCGGCCGCACGGCGGTAGTGGGTACGGAAAGGTTTTCCTATGACGAGCTGCGGGACAGGATCGAGGATGCCGTCCACTTGCTGGGCGGTTCACCACACGTCGGCTTCTGCCTCGGCAACCGTCCCGAGTATGTCGTCCTCTACTTCGCCACGCTGTACGCCGGCCATCTCCCGCTCCTGCTCGACGCCAACTTCAACACCGGCGAGATCGAGGCGATCCGGAGCGACTGCGGCCTCGACGCCCTGGTGATCGAGCCAGCCAAGGCGCAGGGGCTCGACATCCCCGGCAAGGGCGAACCGGTCGCGTTCGGGGGCGAGGTGGTCCTCCTGCCGCTCGCCCGGAACGGAGAGCCGACCTTCACGCCGCGGCCCGCGACCCAGGTCTGCCGCTTCACCTCGGGCACCACGGGCCGGCCCAAGTGCCTGGAGTTCAGCGGCGACGCCGTGGTTTCGGCGGCGCGCAACTGGGTGCTGGGCACGGGCATGACCGGCGAGGACAGGACGCTCTGCCTCGCCGCCCTCTCCAATGGCCTGGCCTTCAACACCTCCCTGCTCTCGACCTTCCTCGCGGGAGGCGAGCTCCACTTCCTCAAGGGGGTGCCGCTGACCCGGCCCGTGGCGCGCCGGATCGAGGAGTCCGGGATCACGAGGCTGGTCGCCTTCCCCACGCTCTACCGCAACTTCGCGGCCCCCGGCGGACCGGACCGCTCGGCCATGGCGAGCCTGAAGCACGCGATCTCGGCCGGCGCTCCGCTCTGGCCCGACGTCCGCGAGGAGTTCCGCCATCGGTACGGCCTCGACATCTCCGACTACTATGGGATTGCCGAGACCGGGCCGGTGACGTTCGAGCGCAACCAGAGCCATCACACGGGATTGGGCGAGCCGCTGCCCGGAGCGGAGATCCGGATCGCCGCCGATCAGGATGGAGTCGGCGAGGTGCTGGTGCGTACATCGTCGATGGCCAGCGGGTATCTCAACCATCCGGAGCTGTTCGAGCAGCGCGTGGACGCCGAAGGCTTCTATCATTCCGGAGACCGGGGGCGGATCGTGGACGGGCGGCTGCACCTCGTGGGCCGCACCCAGGACCACATCAACGTGGCCGGGCGCAAGATCGATCCCACGGAAGTCGTCGCCGTCGTCCGCGAGGTCGAGGGGGTGGAGGACGCCATCGCCTTTCCCGACGAGGACCTCAACCGGGAGGCGCTCGTGCACCTCGTTGTCGTGGGGGAGGCCACCGCGGAGGCGATCGCGAACGCCTGCCGCTCGCGCCTCGCTCCCTACAAGGTCCCGGGCCGCATCAGCTTCGTCCAGGAGATCCCGCGTACCGGGATCGGGAAACCGCGGATCGCCGTGCTCCGCGAGCAACTGAATGAAAGGAAACACGCGGGATGAGCAATGAAGACGTCCTCTCGATGAAGAAGCGGGTCCAACGCCTGGTCTACCTGGCCGGGGGAGGCCGGATCAGCGAGCAGGAGCTGGAGCGGCATGACGCCGACCTGCGCCACATCGGGCTCGACTCGCTCGGATACCTGAACCTCCTGGAGGGCCTGGAAAGGACCTTCGGCGTCGCCATCGACCTCGACCAGGAGCCGGACCATAGCTTCCTGCACACCATCGACAACATCGTGCGCTACCTCGTGGAGCGGCGGGGCAAGGCCGCTTGATCGATACGATGGAAAGACGGACCCGGGCCGACGCAAGGACAGAGGTTGAGAGCCTGCTGGCGCGCCTCCCCGCCGCGGAGGCGCTCGGCATGGTCGAGCACCTCTTCGGCGTCCTGCCCCTGCTCGAAGCCTTCTTCGAGCCGCGCCCGGCGATCGAGGAGATCGCTCGTCTGAAGCTCGGCTCGCTCGGCCTTTTCACACCCACGCCCGATCCTGGCTGGGAGGCCGCGGCGGTCGAAGGGGAGCTCATCGACGCGGGGCTGCTCCTGCGCGGCAGGGTCCGGGTCGCGAGCTCGGCCGCCGACGGCACGATCGTGCTGGCCAGGCTGGCGGGTCCGGAGCACCGGCTGGCGTGGGTGGACGGCGACGGGAGCTCGCTCGACGTTGTGGCCGCTTCCGATCTCGTTTCGAGACCGGTGCCGCTCGCCGACCTCTTCCGATGTCTCGAAACCTATGCCGGCATCTGGGCCCTGGCCGCGGCGATCTGCGCGAGCGACGGAGTCCGGGCGCTGCGCCGCTTCGCCAGGACTTCCACTTTCAATGCATCCCAGCTCGTGGCCATGGATATCACCGAGCTGGAGATCGAGGCGGAGCTTGTCCTGATCGCGGCGCGTTCCGCGAACAGCGGGCTCGAAACGGCCGCCGCGGCCGCCAGGATTCTGGCCGCCGTCATCGCGAAGACCACGGAGCTGCGCGGCCTGACAGGCCTGGAGATCGACAGCCCGCTCTCGGGAAACCTGATCGCTTTCCTCGGCGGGCCGCCGATGATCGAAAGCGAGCTCGCCCGGAAGATGGGCATCCGATGAAGCTGGCCCTGGTCGGCTACGGCAACATGGGGAGGGTCGTCGACGAGGTGGCCGCCGCCAAGGGTTTCGACGTGGTCGCCCGCTTTACCCGTCAACAACCCCTTTGCGCAGACGCATCCCTTTCCGGAGCGACGCTCGTCGACTTCTCCGCTCCGGAAGCCGTTCCCGAAACCGTCCGGCTTGCGGCGGAGCTGTCGCTCCCTGTGGTGATCGGGACCACCGGCTGGGACGACCGGCTGGAAGAGGTCCGCGAGTTGGCCAAGGGTATCGGCGTCGTCCGCGCCTCGAACTTCTCCCTGGGCGTCAACGTCTTCTACCACCTCGCCGAGAGGGCCGCGAAGATCCTTTCCGCCTTCGACGGCTACGACCCCTTCATCCACGACTGGCACCACCGGTTCAAGAAGGACAGCCCGTCCGGAACGGCGCTCGAAATCCGCCGGCGGATGGCGCAACACTACGGCGACCGCGAGGTCCCGATCACCAGCCAGCGCGCCGGCTACGTGCCCTCGGTGCACTCCGTCGGCTTCGACTCGGCGGCCGACACCCTCTTTCTGGAGCACCGGGCGCGGAACCGCCAGGGTTTCGCCGAAGGCGCCCTCCTCGCCGCGGGATGGATCGCCGGACGACCCGGCTTCCACGATTTCCGGGAGGTCCTCGACGACCTCCTCTCCGTCGATTGAAAATGGTTCCGTTCGACTCCGGGCGCTGGCAATGGAACGCGGCGGCGAGCCGGGTGGAGGACCACCTGGGCCGTCCGAGCCTCTACCTGGAGCGCGGCATCGCCACCGTCGCCGACGCCTCCTTCACCAACGGATGGATCGAGTTCGACGTCGCGTTCACCGGCGAGCGCGGCTTCCTGGGCGGGATCTGGCGCGTCCAGGACGCGAGGAACTACGAAGAGTTCTACCTGAGGCCGCACCAGTCCGGGAACCCGGACGCGACCCAGTACACACCCGTCTTCAATGGCGTCTCGGGCTGGCAGCTCTACCACGGCGAGCGCTACACGGTCCCCGCCGTCCATCGCTTCGACGAATGGACCCGAGTCCGGATCCTCTTCTCCGGCAGCGTGGCGGAGATCTACATCCACGACCTGGAAAAGCCCGCCCTCTTCGTCGACGGCCTCAAGCGGAGCGCCGCTCCCGGAAGCGTGGGCCTCAGCGCCGGCAACTTCGCGGCCGCCCACTTCTCCGGCTTCTCGTTCACGGCCACGGATACTCCTCCCATCCAGGGGCGGCCGGGTGAGCCCGAGCCCGTGCCGGAGGGGGTCATCTCCTCCTGGTGGGTCTCGGACGCCTTCCAGGAGAGCAAGCCTCTCGACCTGGCGGCCCGGAGCTGGACCCGGCTCGAGACGGAGCGCTCGGGCCTCGCCAACCTCGCGAGGGTGAACGGGATCCGTTTCCTCAGGAACACCGTCCTTGCGAAGAAGGTCCTGCTCTCGGACCGGGAGCAGGTCAAGAGGCTCGACTTCGGGTTCAGCGACCGGGTCCGGGTGTCTCTCAACGGCCGGCCGCTCTTCCGCGGCGACGACACCTACCGCTCCCGGGACTACCGGTTCCTGGGGAGCATCGGCTGGTTCGATTCGCTCTACCTCCCTCTCCAGGAGGGGAGGAACGAGCTCGTGATGGCCGTCTCGGAAGACCTGGGCGGCTGGGGCGTCCAGGCGAAGCTCGAAGACCTCGAGGGGATCGCCTTTGAGGACTAGGACGGCGCGAACTGCGCCCGGTGGACGATGAGACGCTGGTGGGTGCCGGTGCTGATCGTGCCGCCGGGAGCTTCGACCTGGACCTCGAAGCTGAGCAGCCGGCGCTGCGTGACCTTCGTCAGCCGGATGCTGACCGTCACCTCCTCGCCCGTCATGGCGGTGCCGACGTGGGTCACGTCCACCCGGGTGCCTACGGTCGTCTGCCCCTCTTCGAGGAATGGCTGGACGGCCGCGAGGCAGGTATCCTCCATGAGCCCGATCATGCGGGAGGTCGCGAGGATGCCGTCGATGTGGGGAGGTCTCATGTCCGGGGTGACCTCGTAGGTCGCCTCGTGAGTCAAACCGGCAGGGAGCGCGTCTATGGACATGGCAAGGCAGAGTCTATCTGATCGGCCTCCGCTGGAGGCCCCTTCCGGACCCGATCTGGTCCGCTGGCTGGCTGCCGACCCCGGGGTCCGCGACCGGTCCCTGACGGACGGCCGCCACACCGTACCGTACTCCGGCACCACCGTTCTCCTGGAACGGCTCGACGACCTCTTCGCCCGCTCCGGCGTGACCCTGCGCCACCCGGTGGCCCTGGAGTGCTCGCAGACCGTGGCCGGAGCCCTGGCGCTCCTCCACCTGCTGAGCCGGCAGTATGACGTGGTGCTCCTGCCCGAGCTCGGGGAAGCGTCCAAGGAGGCGGGCATGCCACGCTTCATCCCGAGCTTCTGCTCCCACGTGATCACCGTGGCGGCGGCGAGGACGCGGACGGCCGGTTCGCCGGAGGAGGCCGTGGAGACCGCGGCCAACGAATCCTTTGCCGAGGAGCCTGTGATCGCGGATTTCCCGGGTCCGGACCTCTATCTGAGGACATCGGGCAGCACGGGGGTGCCCAAGCTTTCCAGGATGTCGCACCAGAAGTGGCTGAACAACGCCATGGCCTGCGTCGAGCGCTGGAAGCTGACATCCGCGGACCGGCTCACGGTGCCGGTGCCGATCTTCCACAGCTATGGCTTCGGCGCCGCCTTCCTCCCCGGGCTTCTGGCCGGAGCGGCGATGGACGTCGGATCGGGAGGCAACATCCTCCGCTACCTCGACCGGGAGGACCTGTTCAATCCGAACGTCGCCTTCCTGACCCCGGCGCTCTGCGACATGTTCCTGAGCGTGCGCAAGAGGCCGCGCTTCTACCGCCTGGCGGTGACCGCGGGCGACAAGATCAAGCCCGAGACGATGGAGGGCTTCGAGCCGCGCTTCGGACCGCTGCTGAACCTCTACGGCAGCGCCGAGATGGGCGCGGTCTCCTCGGCCTCGCCGGAAGACCCACCCGAGACGCGGCTCGGCACGGCCGGTCATCCGCTCGCCGGGATCGAGCTGCGCGTCGAGGAGGCGGGCTCGGACATCGAGGTGGCCGAGGGCGAGGAGGTCGGCCTGCTGCACTGCCGGCAGAAGAACGGCTTCGCCGGCTACCTGATCCTGGAAGAAGAGCGCTGGCGTTTCGAGCCCCGGGGGGAGGACGACTGGTTCTCGACGGGGGACCTGGCGAAGATCCGCGCCGACGGCTACGTCCAGATCCTCGGCCGCTCCGGCCTCAGCGTGAAGCGCGACGGTCTCCTGGTGGTCTTCGCGGACGTCGAGTCCGCGGTGGAGAAGACCGGAGGCATCCAGCGCGCTGTGGTGGTCACCGCGGGAGAGACCCGCCGCGGTCCACGCCTGGTCGCCGTCTGCCTGCCGCGGCCCGGGGAGACCCTCGACCCCGAAGCCGTGCGCCACAAGTGCTTCGACCTCCTGCCGCGCTACGCCGTGCCCGACGAGGTGAGGATCGTCGACGCTCTGCCGCACCTGCCGAGCGGCAAGGTCGACCGCCGCGCGGTGCGGGATCTTGTCGTCGAGTAGCGCATCGGCGAACCAGCGAACTGTTTTGGCCGCTCACCAAAACGTATCGGCGGCTTTCCTCAACGTATCGGCGTCTCCCAGAAAGCCGTCGGCGCCTGTCCATAGCTCATCGGCGTCTCCCCGAAAGCCGTCGGCGCCTGTCCATAGCTCATCGGCGTCTCCCCGAAAGCCGTCGGCGCTTGTCCATAACTCATCGGCGTCTCCCCGAAAGCCGTCGGCGCCTGTCCATAACTCATCGGCGTCTCCCCGTAAGCCGTTGGCGCCTGTCCATAACTCATCGGCGTCTCCCCGTAAGCCGTTGGCGCTTGTCCATAACTCATCGGCGTCTCCCCGAAAGCCGTCGGCGCCTGTCCAAAACTCATCGGCGTCTCCCCGTAAGCCGTTGGCGCTTGTCCATAACGTATCGGCGTCTCCCCGTAAGCCGTTGGCGCTTGTCCATAACGTATCGGCGTCTCCCCGAAAGCCGTCGGCGCCTGTCCACAAGCTATCGGCGCCTTCGCTCTATGTAGAGGCGAGCCGCCTATATATATCGGCAAGAGGCCGATGGGTTACAGGGAAGCGCCGATAGCTTTCAGTGAGGCGCCGATAGCTTGTGGGAACACGCCAATGGCTTTCGGGGAGACGCCAATGGACTTCGGATAGTCGGCAAAGTCTTTCGCGGAGAGGCCGATATATTGCGGCGAGATGGCGAGGGCTTGCAGCGAGAGGGCGAAGCCTTACGGGCAGACGGCGATAGGTTGAGGCAAGGCGGCGAAGCCTTACGGGAAGACTGCGATAGGTTGAGGCGAGGCGGCGAAGCCTTGCGGCGAGAGGGCAAAGCCTTACGGGGAGTCGGCGAAGCCTTTCGACGAGGCGGCGACAGGTTGAGGCGAGCCGGCGAAGGCTTGCAGGGAGCCGGCAAAGCCTTTCGGCATCACGGGAAAGATCTGAGCCGAGACGGCAACAGCCCGCGGCATCGCCACTATCCGGCTCTTCCCAACTCCGCCCGCTCCAGTTCCCGGATCAAGCCGTCAACGCCGACCAGCGGGCTCCCGGTCGCGCCGGGGCCTCTGACGTCGCCCCGCTGAAGACCAGCAGCACGACGGCGACCGGACGCTCAGTCGCGAAGCTGGATATACGCCTGGAAAGCATTCTGGAGAACTCGCCGACCAGTTGGAGACGCTTGGTCCTGGAGTCCTTGAGTGTTTTGCGTGTTCGAGCCAACGCACGGCTCATGAATCAAACTACGTGGTACTCTTTCGGTGCTTCTTCCGGGGCACTGGCAGCCCCCTCCTCCCGACCAAGGTTCCCGTTTGCTTCATGTGCTCGGCATTGATCTTGCTGGCCTCGCTTTTGCTGAGCCAAATACAATTCCCTGGAAAGAAGCCTCCGGACTTTTCCAGTCTCGTAAAGGCCATACCTTGTTCTGGCGGATTCCCTACATCCCGGTAGAACGTAACGAAGTCGCGCCAAGGTTCATGGATTCGCACCCCGGGGATGTACTCTCTGGACTTGGGATTGAGAGCTCCATGGACGATCCGGCTCCAAGCTTTGTAAGCTTTGGTCTTAACCAGACTCGTGCCTGGCCTCGCAGGCGTCTTGACATCAACTCGTTTATGCAGAAGCCTTCTCTTCGCGGCTTCCACGCTTATACGGCGGGTCTTCGAAACGTACTCGGCGGCACTCCCCACACTCTCAAAGAGGACTTCATCCACCACAGTAGGTTTCCTGGTAGAACCACCGCTGACCCCGCCCCGGGATATGTTGTACCCTTCGGGTACCAGAGTGGCAAGATTCTTGATCCAGAACCGCTCCTTGGCTTCGAGATCTCTCTTCGTTGTGCCTTGGTCGACTTGAACGATCTCGAAAGCATCAGGCCCGAACTCCCGGATGGCGGCATGCAGGGATTCGGCTCCCTTGATACATCCTGAAGAAGCTTGCTCTACATGCATTTTCCATCGACGATCCAAGGTCTGGATCGTCAAGCCGACATATCGTTTTCCGGTAGCCTTGTGTGAGACCACGTAGATGATGCCGTTCGCATATCCGGGGTTGGGAATTCGCCCAAAAGCTTCCTCCGGCGTCAAGCCCTCTGCCAGCCAGCGCCCAATCGTATGGCTGCTGGCGGGTGGCTTCAGATGCCTTACCGCTTCCTCCAAGTTCGGGTAACTGACCCCTGCAACGGTGACTTCGTTGATCTCTCGCAAGTGGCGAATGTAATCCTCATCAAATATTTTAACCTCGGGCATCCCTGCCTCGCGTCGCTTGAGAGTTCGCCAATAGTCAATACCCAATTCTTTGCACTTCCCCTTGAAGGTAGTTGCGCGCCGTCGTTCACGCGAACAATCTGGGCACTTGGTGCCTCTTAGGTGATTGCTTGGAGTTTGCCAGAATTCGCCATGGCGGGCACAGATAATCTTACCGCTGACACTCGAGCCCGTGTATTCGAACTGGCTGTAGTCATATTCAGAGCCGTGAACAAGCTCTGCTCGCCCGCGGAAATCTTGTCTCAGCTCCTCCTCGGACTTGATCGTCCCCCTCTTATCACGAGGGCCGGCCAGCTTGGCCGATTTGCACTTAGTGCATCCCGTGTGTCCGCGCATATGACTTCGCGGCTCTTGCCAGAAGATCTTGTCGTGCTTGCGGCATAGGATCGCTACTTTCTCTCCGACTCTTGGCAGATCCTCAAACAAATCATATCCGTAGAGATCCCCGAAGTGTTGGCGTGACCGTGAGACGAACTCTGCCTTGGAGGTTCTCTGTGATTCGAAGTAGCAAAGCCGGCATCCAACGCCCCTCCTATGGTGCTCCGGTGTAATTTCGAACTCACCATGTACGGGACAGCCAACCTTCACCATCACCTGAGAACTCAGATATTTGACTGACGAGTAATCGTAATACTCCCCATGGACCTTGCGGAATCCTGAGATGACTTCCTGAGGGGTCTTTCGCTTGGGCATGGAGTCGGGAGGCGAGGTAACCTCCCGTTGGAGGGAGGTTCGTTGAAGGTCTTATCTGGTATCAAGCGACCGGGTCTTGGCAGGCCTAGCTGCCCGCCTCCTGGAACCTTTCCACGATCCGCGCGTTAGACATCCTCGTGGTTGGGTTGGCTTCCTTGAAAGCCTCCATGTAGGCCTTGCTTGTGAAGACGAGCTCGTGCGACGTGCCGGACCAGCCTCCGTACTCCACCGCCAGACCGGGCGCGGAACACGATGGCGCCATGACCTTCCTTGCCCGGCTCTCAAGTACCCGCCCGACAATGAAGCTCACGGTCAGGACGCCTACGGCAGCTCCGGCGAGCGCAAGCATCACGGCCAAGCCCGCTTTGGCCGTGATCAGCATCAGGGCGGCCCCGCCTCCCCAGAGCCCAACTTCGGCAGCCTGCTTCGCCTTCCGATGTTTCGTAATGTGCTGGGCGCAACGCAGGCAGTAGGGGACCTCCCACCAGGTCGTCGTCGGTCTGAGCCTGCCCGCAGCCCTGGAGGCGCTTGCCCGAAGATGGGTTTCCGGCGCCGCCCCGCAACAGGCGCAACGTTCGGGCCAGCGAAGCACGATCGAAGATACCTGCAGGCTGTATCTCATAGGCTGGACTCAGCGTACGCCCCCGCCCCGGAGGCTGTCAATCGGAGCTACCCGACCCCGGGCACCCGTTCCTCTTGACTGGCGCGACGGCTTTTGCGACTCTTTGCCCATGACCTTGGCAGAAGATCATCCATTCCTGGATGAGGCCGAACTGGTTCTAGCGGCCGATCAGATCTTTCTGGATCTGGACCGTTGCGAGGAGCAGGGCTAAGAGCCTCTAACAAAACCCCGGCCCAACGGGCCGGCAGAGCAGAGCCCAGGGCTGAGGCCGCAGGCCGATGCCCTGGGGAAAGGCAAAGCAAGGTTGCGGCCTGAAAGGCCGCGAGAGTTGCGCTCGGCGCTCGGCTATATCCAGCGAAGTTCTCGCGGCCTTTCAGGCCGCATAGAGATTTGGCTTGGTTACCCAGGGCATCGGCCTTCGGCCTCAGCCCTGGGCTGAACTCTGTCGGCCCGTTGGGCCGGGTTTTGTTAGAGACTCTAAGGACGTCTACCCAACTCCGGTAGACCCGAACCCCCCCGTCCCCCTCCCGGTCTCTTCGAGCATCTCCACCTCTTCCACCTCCACCGGGTCGACCCGGGCGAAGACGAGCTGGGCGATGCGGTCTCCCCGCTTCAGGGGGAAGGGGGCCTCTCCGAGATTGACCAGGATCACTCCGACCTCGCCGCGGTAGTCGCTGTCGATGGTGCCCGGGGCGTTGAGGATGCCGATGCCGTGGCGGAGGGCGAGGCCGCTTCGGGGACGGACCTGTCCTTCCCAGCCGGAAGGGATCTCCAGCACCAGACCCGTGGGCACGAGCAGGCGCTCGCCCGGACGGAGCACCACTTCGTCGTCGATCGCGGCGCGGAGGTCGAAGCCGGAGCTTCCCGGGGAAGCGGGGGAGGGGAGAGGGAGGTCGCGGGCGGCGGGGAGCCGCTTGATCCGCACTTTCATGGGGATCAGCGGAGGCCGCCGCGAGGATTCGGCCTGTTCCTCCGGCCGCCGGGAGGATCCGGCATCTGCCCCGGCACCTGGCCCGGCAGGCTGCCGTCCGGCATCTGGCCGTCCTGGGTCGGGCTCAGGAAGGCCGGCACGGGACGGCCAAGCCAGCGCGTGCTCAGGTTCGGGATCCGCATGTAGTCCACCCCGACCACGTTCTGGGGCGGCGCGCCCGGAGGGCCCTGCCCGCCGCCGCCGATGAGCATCATGATCATCTCCACCGTGAAGTGCCACTCGTCGTATCGGGTACGGCCGTTGAAGACCAGGATCGACTCCTTCGAGCTCCGGCTGTGGACACCTGAGAAGGGACCCACCTGGACCGTCCCCTTCTTCTCGCCGATGCCGGTGTCGGGATCGATCTCCTCATCGTCGTCGGGCTCGTCGCGGCCATCGGGGGGCTGCTGCTCCGGCGGCTGGTTGGGATCGGTCGGCTGGGGCGTGAGCGGCTGGCCCTGGCCTCCGGGCGGGATGAGCACCCACTTGCCGTCCTCGGTCATCGGGTCCTTCCAGAGCCGGCGGATCGAGCGCGGCTCGACCTCGACCAGCTCCTGGAGCCGCACGGGCAGGCGCTGGAAACGGTTCTGGAAGATGCGGATAGCCTCCGCGTACTGGAAACCGCGGGAGATCAGCTCCTCCTCCCGCTCGCGCCGGATCAGGTTGCTCCACTTCGGCAGCGCCATCGCCAGCGCGATGTTGAGCAGGGTGAGCGAGACCATCAGGATGACCAGGTTGTACCCGGCCTCGGAGCGGCGGAAGAAGACCCCTCCCCTGCCCTCCCCTGCTGCGCAGGAGAGGGAGCCCCCACCCGCCCCGGAATCCAACACCGGGGTGCTGTTCCCCCTCTCCCGCTTGCGGGAGAGGGTAGGGGAGAGGGCTCTCATCACCATTCCGCGTAAGCCGTCCCGTCGAGCGCGATCGCCGGGGAGCCGGAGTGGACGTCCACGACGCCGGGGCCTTCGCCCTCCTCGGTCTCCACCGGCGGGTTGTCCGGGTCGGTCTCTTCGTAGACAACCACCCAGGTCTCGCTGCTCTTGGTGATCGGATCGATCGGAAGCTTGCGCAGGTAGCCCGCGTCCACCAGGGCCTCGAGGCTCGCGGGGTAGCGGCCCTTGTCGCCGAAGTGCTGGTCGATCACGTCCCGCATGGTGTGCAGGTTGGTCTTGAGCACCGCCTCGTTCGCCTTGCGCGGCACGTCCTTGAGCTTGGGCATGGCGACCGCCGCCAGGATGCCGATGATGGCGATGACGACGATCAGCTCCAGCAGGGTGAAGCCGCTTTCACGGTTGCGGTCAATACTGCGTTCCTGCATCGCGCACCTTCCTTCCATCACCAATTGCGGTAGGGGACGCCGTTCAGACCGACCCCGCCGGAGTTGGAGTAGACGTCGAATACGTTCTCGCCACCCCAGGAGTCGGAGTCGGGCTCGTCCTGGTAGCTGCGCAGACCCCACTCGGCTTCGCCGGTCATGGGGTCCACCGGGATGCGGCGCAGGAGCTTGAGCTTGCGGTCCACCTGGCCCGCCAGCTCGACCCCTTCCACCAGCACCTCGAGATCCTCCGGGTAGCCGTCGGTCCCCAGGTCCACCGGGAGCATGCCCATGTCGCTGTACCGCTTGTACGTGTCGATGGCCTCGCGCATGGACCGCAGGTGGTGCCGCAGCTCCATCTCCTTGGTCCGCCGGGCGGTGAACTTGACCGCCGGCAGCGCCGCCCCGGCCAGGATCACCATCACCGCAGCGACCATCACCAGCTCGCCCAGGGTGTAGCCCGCCTGCCAGCGGGTACTGCCGAACGGGCGCCGAAGCGGACGAGGTGCAAGCCGTCTCTTCATATCTTCTCCAACAATCTCCGGTGCCTCAGCCTTCCTTGCGCGCCCCCACCGAGACCTCGACGGAGCGCGCCCGCACCGGCAGCACCGGCTTCAACGCGGCATCCAGGGCCTTGGAGCGGGAGAAATCGATCCGGGTCGAGCCCGGCCGGATCCCCGGCAGGGCCCGGAAGGTGATCCGGGCGACCGTGCCCTGCCCGGTCACCCCCGGCACCTCGCCCATCCGGCTCGCGCCCAGCACCACCTCGCCGGGACGCGAGGCGTCGGCCAGCATCTGCGCCTCGACCGGGAAGCCCCCGCGCTCCACCTGCTCGACCGCGAGCACCGCCGGGTCATAGGAGAGCGACAGGGGCAGGTGGGAGACCGGCCGGTCGGCCGACGCCTGCACCTTGACCACGAAGCGCTCGCCCGGGACCACCTTCAGCTTCCGGGGCATCAGCCAGACCTGGACCGGCGCGGGCGACTTCGCCGCGCTCAGGGTGACTCCCGCATTCTCGGCCGAGCGCTCCGTGCGCCAGTTGCCAAGCATGGCTCGGGGGAAAAAACTGCGGGGAGCGCTCGCCTGGCGGCCCGGCGGCTCCTCCTCCAGGCCTTCGTCCTCGGAATCCGGCGGATCCGGCGGCGGGCTGTCGAGCGGGTTGATCTGGGGCCGGAAGATGTCGCTCGGCGGCGCCGAAGGGGCGAGGTCGATGCCGGGCGGGGGCTGCTGCTCCTCCGGGACCTCGGCCTCCCCCTCGTCGATCATCGCGCCGCCGTCCTCGGGCCGCAGACCCCGCGGCAGGCGCTGGAGCCGGCGGCGGATGGCGTCCTGGATCTCCTCCGGGGTCTCTTCACCGGCCTCGAACGGCCCGTCCACGTCGGACTCGACGCGCGGGCTGCCGCCGCGGAAGGTGATGTTGGCCTCGGTGCCGACCCAGATCGGCAGCAGGTCCTCCTCGGTGATCTCGGCGTTGCGGATGATGTGCGGCGTCAGGGTCAGGATGACGTCGGTGCGCTGCGCGTCGGTCCGCTTGTTGGAGAACAGCCGGCCGAGGATCGGGATCTCGGAGAGCCCCGGCATGCCGCTCTCGGAGTTGGCCTCGTCGGTGCGGATCAGGCCGGCCAGGAAGTTGGTCTCGCCGTCCTGCAGGCGGATGACCGACTCGATGGTGCGCGTGCCGATGATCGGCTGGTCACCGCGGAAGGAGTTGATCTGGTCCACCGCCACCTTGATCTTGAGCGTCACCTCCTGGTTGTGGTGCACCCGCGGCTCGAGGTCGATGCGGATGCCCACGTCCTGGTACTGGAAGGAGGTGATGGGCACGATGCTGCCGCCCACCGTGTTCGAGGTGTTGAAGGTGGTCAGCGGGATCGGCACCTTGTCGCCGATGACCAGGCTGGCCTTTTCGCCATCGGTGATGCGGAGCTGCGGCTTGGCCAGGAGCTGGGCGTCGGAGTTCTGCTTGATGAAGTTGTAGAGGAAGTTGGGCAGCGTCAGGAACCAGTTGCTCTGGTTCAGGAACTCGAGGTCGGAGACGCGCACGCGCCCGGGGGTGGCCGTTCCGCCGGAGCCGCCAGTGCCGCCGCCGCTGGTGCCGCCGGTGTCGAGCTGCTGCGTGACCTGGTAGGAGGACAGGCTCACGCCGAGGTCGCGCAGCCGCAGCGTGTTGATCTGCAGCAGCTCGACGTCGATGACCACCTCGGCCTTGGACTTGTCGTTGGCCTCGATGATGCGCTCGGCGACCTTCACCTTGTCCGCGGTGTCGCGCAGGATGATGGCGTTGAGCTGCTCGTTGGTGGCGATCTTCTTGGCGTCGACCAGGGAGCGGAGGATGGTCATCATGTCCTTCACCTCGGAGTTCGAGAGGAAGAAGGTCTGGATGACGAGATCCTCGTAGATGCGCCGGTTCTGCGGCGTGTCGGCGGCGATCAGGATGGTGTGCTCGTCGATCACCTTGTAGAAGTGGTTGGCCGCGCGCATCAGGGTCTCGAGCGCGGTCTGGGCCGTCACTTCCTTGAGGTTGATCGAGATCTCCTGGTCCTTGAGGTTCGGATCGAACAGGACGTTGATGCCGAACGCCTTGCCCAGAGCGCGATAGATCTGAAAGATCGAGGCGGGCTCGGGGAAGTCGATGTCGATCGGCTGGTTCGAGCGCGGGTTGAGCTGCGGCGGCTGCGCCGACTGGCGGTTGCGCTGCTTCATCTCATCGATCGTGCCGCCGTCCCGGTTCTGGCGCTGGGCCAGCACGGCGCGGCGCACG
>DATMER010000145.1:0-206679 GCA_035556715.1 Thermoanaerobaculia bacterium | reverse complement strand
ATAGATCATCGCCTTGCTGGTTTCGATGAGAACCTCATAATCTTTACTCAGCCGCCGAAACCGGCCAAGCCAAGCGAAGGTTCTCTCGACGATCCAGCGATGGGGTAAAACTTCGAAGCCCACCATATCGTCCGTTCTCTTTACGATCTCCAGAACCCATTGTCCAAGGTCTTTTGCCCAATCTACTAACTTCCCCGCGTAAGCACCGTCGGCCCAAATTCTCTGCAGGCGGGGAAAACGGTCACCCAGCTTTTCTAGAAGTAGTTTGCCTCCGTCCCGATCCTGGATATCTGCAGGGTGAACTTCGCACTCCAGGATCAAGCCTAGCGTGTCGACGATGATATGCCGCTTGCGCCCTTTGATTTTCTTGCCCGCGTCGTACCCTCTGGAGCCCCCTTTTCCGTCGTCTTGGCGCTCTGGCTATCGATAATGGCTGCACTTGGGCTAACCTCTCGACCCTCCTTCTGCCGGACTCGGTCTCGCAAGGCCTCGTGAACCTTCTCCCACGTTCCGTCCTTGCTCCAAGCCCGGAAGTAGCGGTAGGTCGTTTGGTAAGCTGGAAAGTCCCTCGGCAGCATGCGCCAAGCAACGCCGCCTCGATTCACGTAGAAGATCGCGTTGACCACATCTCGTAGGGAAGTGGTTCGGGGGCGCCCCCCAGGCTTGGCAGCAGCCAGCAAAGGAGCGATGACCTCCCATTCCGCATCTGAGACATCACTGGGGTATCCCATGCACGGCATTTTAGCATGGCGGAAGGGGACTTCTGAGACACCCTCTAAGCCCGTGAGCTGGCCGAACGACTCCGGTAGAGATGTCAGTTGGTTGGAGGAGAGGTGCAGCTTCTTTAACCCCGTGAGCTGGCCAAGCGACTCCGGCAGAGATGTCAGTTGGTTGGAGGAGAGGTGCAGGTTCTTTAACCCCGTGAGCTGGCCAAGCGACTCCGGTAGAGAGGTCAGTTGGTTGAAGGCGAGGTACAGCTCCTGTAACGTCGTGAGTTGGCCGAGCCACTCTGGCAGTGACGTCAGTTGGTTGCCGAAGAGGTAAAGAGACTGTATGCCCGCGAGCTGGCCGGCCGACTCCGGTAGCTCAGAGAAGCCCATTGAGGAAAGATCGAGCGTCGTCGCGCCTCGTTTCCTTGCCTCGCGAATTCTCGCTTCCACGCGCCCATAAGCCTCGTCACGTGCCATCGCCGACACCTTGCTTGTCTGCCCTGCAGATCACCGTCAGTCTCGCTCGCTGTCGAGGTGGACCATGGCCTGCGCGTTGTAGCGCTCGCCCGCGACGGCCGCGGACGGCACGGCTTCCTCGATCCGCTTCAGGTCGTCTGCGGTGAGGTCGAGGTCGAGCGCGGAGAGGGACTCGGCGAGGCGGTCGCGCCGACGCGCTCCGATCAGCGGCACGATGTCCGAGCCGCGGGAGAGGACCCAGGCGATCGCGGCCTGCGCCACGGTGACTCCATTGGATTCCGCAACCTCTCGCAGCGCATCGACGAGCGCGAGGTTGCGGTCGAGGTTCTCTCCCTGGAAGCGGGGGCTGTAGTTGCGGAAATCCCGGGCGCCCCCGGTGCGCTCCCTGGACCAGTGGCCGCTGAGGAGACCGCGGGACAGGACGCCATAGGCCGTGATGCCGATGCCCAGCTCGCGGCAGGCTGGCAGGATCGCGGACTCGATGCCCCGCGAGAACAGCGAGTACTCGATCTGGAGGTCGACGATCGGGTGGACCGCGTGCGCCCGGCGGATCGTGTCTACCCCGGCCTCCGAGAGGCCGATGTGGCGGACGTAGCCGGCCTGCGCCATCTCCGCGATCGCCCCGACCGTGTCCTCGATCGGCACGGCGGGATCGACCCGGGCGGGGCGGTAGATGTCCACGTAATCCGTCCTTAGCCGGCGTAGCGTGTAGGCGAGGAAGTTCTTGACCGCGGCGGGACGGCCATCGTAGCCCACCCATCCGCCGGCCGCATCGCGCATGGCCCCGAACTTGACGCTGATCAGGACCTGCTCGCGGGAGCGGCCCTTCAGGGCCTCGCGGATCAGCATCTCGTTGTGGCCCATGCCATAGAAGTCGCCTGTGTCGAGCAGGTTGATCCCCGCGTCGAGGGCGGCGTGGATCGTGGCGATGCTCTCGACTTCGTCCGCGGGGCCGTAGAGGTCCGACATGCCCATGCAGCCCAATCCGATGGCGGAGACTCGCGGGCCGTTGGAGCCCAGGGCGCGCGTGTTCATGGAGCAAGTATAGAAGAGTCAGGATGGAGCGTCGGCCGGGGCGTCTTCCTGTACAGAATGGGTGTCGTCAACAGACTCCACTTCCCGGCTTTCGGAGTACCATTGCGCCATGCAAGTTGCAACCGGAACCGTCGTCAACGGGAAGATCGTCGTAGAGGGCGTCTCCCTCACAGAGGGAGCGGTCGTAGCCGTGGTCACACGCGGCGCCGACGAAAGCTTCGTGCTCACGGAAGCGCAGGAGAATGAGCTTCTTGCTGCCATGGCCGAGATCGAACGTGGCGAGTACGTCACTCTTGAAGAGTTGCTGCAGTCGTTGCCGAAACACGGCTGAGCATGGCGCTTCGGGTCAAGATTTCCTTCGGAGCAGCAAGTCAAGTACAGAAGGCGGCCGAGTGGTGGGCGCAGAATCGCCCTGCCGCTCCAGGAGCGGTCGGCGCCGACTTTGGCGAAGCCATCGCCTTGCTGGCCGAGCAGCCGGGTATAGGAGCAAAGTACGAAGGAGCGCGAGCTCCAGGCGTCAGGCGCCTCTTCCTCGGCCGAGTTGGATACTTCATCTACTACAAGGCTGAGGCCGGCACTCTCCATGTGCTCGCGTTGTGGCATGCGAGCCGCGAGCATCAACCAGTGTTGTGAACGGCCGGCCTACGGCGCCTTCCGCGCTCAGCGGCGAATTGCAGGATCCTCCAACCGAGCCGCTCGCAGATGGTCGAGCCCGCAGCCTCGGTCATGACACCTCGTTCCTCTTTGAGATCTGCTGAAGGAAGCCCCTTGAAGTGGTGCCAGAGTTTTCCGCTTCCCTGTCCCGGTCGAAGCAATCCATAGGCCCTCCCTTCTCTCGTTGCACAACAAGACTGCGGCGCAACAGATTTGTTGGGCAAGCAGTATCGAACAGACTGAGTCCGGTATTGAGGCCGGCGTGGATCGTGGCGATGCTCTCGGCCTCGTCTGCGGGGCCGTAACGGTCCAACATTTCCGTGCAGCTCATCGATGGAGGAGGCTCGCAGGCCGTTGGAGCCGGGGACGCACGTGTTCATGAAGCCAGCAAAGAAGAATCAGGCCGGAGCATTGGGATTAGAGCCAATCTCTCTCGCCTTTTTGTCGCAAATCGAGGCAAATCTGCGACACCCCGCCGTTGTGCCTGGATTCGATGTCGCGAAATGGCGCAGCAATTCTTATTGGTGTCGCAGTCACGGACGTTTTACCTGCGGCCATTCTGAAGAGACGCGCAGAAATCAAACCACGCCATCCACGGCCCAGTCAAGTTGCGACATCATGCAGACACATTGCGCCATGATGCTTCTGATCGCTTCATCGCGCAATCTTGCAGCGACATGAAGGAGCAATTCTGCGCCAAGAAGGAGCGACAAGATTGCACCGAGTGGATGAGAAGCGGCATCGCGCGCCAATTTAGAGGCGCAATGCGAATTTGTCGCTTCTTCGAAACTTCTTATCGCTACATGTTGCGTTAGTTTGGCTATATTATGCGTCATTGTTGTTGCGCAAAATCAGATTCCGCTACATGAAGCTCCGTTCGTAGCAGGGCGGGCGGACTTGTTGCTACATCGATCCGTTGTGGGGTTGGGTGAGGCAGCTTGGTGCAGAGATTTACGGAGATGATGTCGCGGATATGAGTTGAGTTGCTACATTTTGCGCGTTGCTTGTTGGTCAACGCGAGGGATTGCGACGTTATTGGAGGTATCCGAGTGCCCGAAGCTGCTTTTCGAGCTCCGGATCGAGTGGCGGAGCCGAGGCGGCGGCTACGGGGCGGGGGTTGAAGGCGCTGAGGTCTTTCAACAGGGCTCGGGTCGTCCTCGTCTCGTTCCGGGAGAGGTCGTGGCGTTGCGCGGGGTCTTCGGAGACGTCGTAAAGCTCGACCCGGGCCAGGCGCAAACCTCTCAACTGGAAGGCTTGGCAGCGGAAGTCCCATCGCTCTCTGGGTGGGGCGACCTTGCAGCCGTCGGCCTCCAACAGGAGACGGCCGGTCCCGGGGAGATGGACGGAGGTCCAGTCGGGCGTCAAGGAAATCTCGGAAAGCACTTCGTCTCCCTGACGGATGGCGAGGCGCCGCGGCTCCTCGAAGGAGCGGGCTTCGAAGGCCAGCTCGTTTCCGGTGGCGTCGAGGGCGACGCGGCGGGAGATCCATTCTTCGGCGGGCGGGTCGAAGACGAGGAGGCTTTCCAGATCCTCCCGCTGGCCGCGGTAGAGAGCCCTTTCCCCTCCGGTGTTGTCGGCCCAGGCGGTTCCGGGGCGCGGTGGGGAAGGGCGGCCGAGGAGGCGCGCGAGGCTGGCTCCGGTGGGCTTGCCCTTGGGATTCAGCCTTGCCAGCTCGTAGAGGGTCGGGGCTAGATCCACGAGCTGCACGACTCCCTCGTGGCGGATTGCAGTCCGGTGGTCCGGGTGGATCACCAGCAGGGGGACGCGCAGGACCTCGCGGTAGAGCTGGGTATGGTTGAAGCGGCCATGATCCTGGAGCTCTTCTCCGTGGTCGGAGGTCACCACGACGGTCACGTCTTCGGCGAGGCCGAGCCTTTCCAGATCCTTGAAGAAGCGCTGGATGACCTCATCGGTCTGCCGGATGCCCGCGTCGTAGCTCGCGGTGAGCCAGTCCACGGCGGGTTGGGGAAGGGGCTCGCCCAGGGCGTTCTGCCGGGTGAGCGCGGGGCCGGTCGCCGGGATCGAGCCGGGCGGCGGAGGTCCCTGCCAGAACTGCTGCTGGTACGGCTCCGGCGCGTCGTAGGGCGCGTGGACCGCGTAGGTGTGAAGGAAGAGGAGGAAGCGGTCTTCCTTCTTGAGCCCTTCGAGGAAGTCGATGCCGCGGCGGAAGGTCCCTTCCAGCGGACGGTTGCGGTTCCGGTCCCGGGCGTGGAACACGTCGAATCCCCGGCGGAAGCCGAAGCGCCCGCTCATGAAGCCGCCTTCGGTGAAGCCGGCGGTGCGGAAGCCGTGGCGCTGGAAGACCTCGGGGAGCAGCTCGACCTCGGGGGAGAGGACCGCGTTCGGCGGGAAGACGCCGTGCTCCCGCGGATGGAGGCCCGTGAGCATCGACATGTGGGAGACGAGCGTGCTCGGGAACTGGGCGTAGGCCTCCTCGAAGAGCGTGCCCCGCTTCGCGAGGGAGTCGAGGAAGGGGCTCGTGGGCTTGCTGTACCCGTAGCAGCCCAGGTGGTCAGCCCGGAGTGTGTCGATTGAGATGACGATGTAGCCGCGCGTGGCGCGGGGTATCTCCTCCAAGTCCTGCTCGCCGCCACAGCCGAGAAGGAGGACGGCGACGATGCCAAGGGCTGTGGCCCGAATCATGCCGGAATGCTATCCCACGGTGAGATAACCGGCCTCCTCCCGGCAGCTTCGGGTTGAGGCGAGGAATAGACCTCGCCCAGCGAAAGGAGATGCAACGATGCGACCTTCACTCGCCTCGGCCCGACTCGCCTTGGGCGCCCTCCTCGGCGGCTGGCTCGTGGCTGCGGCCCCTGCGCAAGCGCACAACGCCAAGGTCCACCGCGACATGACCGACCGGGCCTACGAGATCATGCTCGCCCTCTCCGCCGGCGCGATCGACACCAGCGAAGACCCGGCACTGGCTCAACTGGCCCAGGACGCCACGACCGCCATCCAGAAGCTTCGCAACCTGCCCGCGCGCCTGCCCTCTCCACAACAAAGCGTGTGCGTGGATCCCGCGACGGTCAAGATGCTGGGGACCAACACGCCCAATTGGGGGGCTCCCAGCCCGTTCGAGGACATGACTCTCGGGGCGGTCCCCTTTCCCATCTCCACGGCCTACATCACGGGCGTCGATTGCGGAATCGATCCGAGCTGGAGCCCGGGGGCCTTCTTCACCACCGTCAACCCTCCGGGGCCGGGCAGCGCGGACCACACGGGCGTGGTCCTCGGCTTCTGGGCGCACCAGCCGGACGATGAGGTGGACGACTGGCACATCTACTTCCGCCCGACGAACATGGTCGGCTTCAGCCTGATGAAGGAGTACATGGAGGACGCCCTGGCCCTCCCCGCGGGGGCGATCTGGGTGACGCTCCGCTGCGCCCTCGAATGCGCCGGATCGGTCCTGACCCTCGGCATCGTCGGCGACTGCAAGGACTGTATCGACGAGGCGATCCAGGACTCGAAGAATGCCGTCCACGAAGGATTGACGACGGTGGACGGCCTGTTCCCGGGATTCGGTGACCACACCAACGTGGATGCATACACCGGGATGGGCCACCACCTCAACGTCGTCTCTTCCTCAGGGGAGTTCGACGACCGGTCGGGCCTGCTGGTGGAGAGCGCCGGGCCGAACGGGGTTCCCGATCCTCTCGAGATCCTCACCATGTTGGCCGCCGACACCTTGGGCATGACCGTGCACCACGATCCCAGCCTGGGCCCCAAGCGCTATGAGATCCTCGGCGCGCAGGACTTCCACCCCAATTCCGTGGACCGCGACGAGGACGATTGGCAGTTCCTCAGCTTCCCGCATACTCCTTTCACCCCGCTCGACAACCTCGCCCACTTCGGATGGCAGGCGTTCCGCGCCAATCCCCAGGTCGGCGTGCGCGAGCTGGGCTGGCCCCTCCATGCCATCGGGGACGCGATCGTCCCGATGCACGTGGCCGGCACGTTCGGCTGGGGGCACCGTCCTTACGAGGACGCCTTCGAGCGCCGGTTGTCCATCTTGCTCTCGACGGGCGACGTGGAGGCGGCGAAGCGCGAGGCCCTGGCGATCGCCAAGCGGGCGCTCGTCTGGCGCAAGCTCATCCTCGACTGGCGGGCCCAGCATCCCGGGCAGGCGACGGACATTCCGGTCCGCGACCTCATCACCCAGTTGGCGACCCAGACCCTCGCCCGGGTCCAGGGTCCCAGCATGCTGGTGTGGCCTTTCAATCCCCTCATGTCCCCGAGCTACGTGGTCCCCGGTCCGACTCGCGAGGGCACCATCACCTTCTACGAGACCATTCCCGGATCGGCGGCGACCAACAAGACTCTTCTGGAGGAGGGGATCGCGGCCGAGATCGCCTTCCTCGTCTCGGCGGGGGAGGTGCTGCCATGAACGCAAAGACGATCGGCACTCTGGGTTTGATCCTGATGTTCCTGGCTGGCTGTGCCGGCGGCGGGACCCGGCCGTCCCCTCCCGACCGGAGGCCCTATCCGCAATGGATCGACGAGGATCTGAGGGAGGCGGCGCGACGTTTCATCGACGGACGGCTGACCGGCCAGCAGTATCTGGCTCTGGTGAGGGACCGCTCCGGGAAGGTGCGCCGGTTCCTCGACGACGCGGCCTGGCGAACCGAGGTGGCGGCGCTGAAGGATCGGGACGGCGACCGGGTCCCCGACAGCCGTGACGACTGCCGCACTCCGCTCCTTCAGCCGACAGACGAGCGCGGCTGCCCGATGCCGCCGGACTGCGCTCCGGGGACCCCGGGCTGCGCGGGTCCGACCCCGGAGCGGGACCGCAAGACCCGCAACCTTCTCGACGAGGCGACCCTCCTGTTCGACCCGGGCTGCGACGACTCGCCCGTGCCGCAGACGCCGGAGCCTCTGGAGTGGGGCCGGGGGGACCAGACCCCCGCCCACACCACGGGCTTCAATCTGGCGGTCACCAAGGTGACCAACCAGACGCCGGAGTGTGAGCTCTTCTATGAGATGGAGTTCCGCCTCGAGAGGCAGGCTCCGCACGTCGTGCGGCACCTGACGATCCTCTTCAAAGCCACCGAGGATCTCAAGCCCGGCGATCCGCGGCGCGCGGTCTTCGGCCTTCCGCTGGGCCAGCCGTTGCCGCCGGCGCGGACCCATCTGCGGGACGGTCTGTTGCTTTACCTCAAGGTCCAGTGGCGGGTGCGCGCGGTCAACGGCGCTCAGAAGGCATCCCCCTGGAGCGCCCTGCGCGTGCAGGATGATCCGGCATCGGGCGGAGTCGATGGCTAGTCGGGGCGGCCCTTGTGGCCGCCCTTCACCCTCCGTAGCCCATCTTCAGAAGGAAGCGGGCCGCATTGCGGAACTCTTCCGGAGAGAGCACCTCGAAGCCGAAGGAGTCCGCGATCCGGTCGATGATGTTTGTCGAGGTAGGGGAGCAGGGCCGGCGGAACCCCCTCGGTCCGCTCTTCGAGGATCACCCGCCGCGCGCCGGGGTCCAGCTCTCCGGGGGCGTTCAGCACCGCTCGACGAGCCGCTGCATCTTGCCGGCGTGCCGGTCTTCCATCAGCCCCTCCAGTCGAGGATCTCGTCCACCGTGTTGCGCGAGACCGAGTGGTAGCCGGTCCGCGCCTTCTTATAAATCCGCAGCGCCATCTCGGTCCCCTCCGGGGTCTTCGCCAGCTCCTCATACAGCGGCTTGAGGAACTTGCGGCGGCCCATGCTGGTCAGGAACCGGTCCAGGGCCGGGTACGCCGGCTCGTAGCGGTTCGGGATCGCGAGCATCAGCCAGGCGTGCAGAATCTCCGAGTTCCCCGAGTTGGTGAACTTGAAGGCGGCGTCGAGGTCCGCCATCTTCTGGGTGTCCAGGGGCTTCGGCAGGTTGCGCAGGAAGTGCAGCCAGTGGTGCGTGGTCCAATCCTTGGTGTCGAGCTGGGACGCGGGCGTCCCCTGCTGGACGGCTGCGACGGCCTGGTCCACCTTGTCGAAGGCGGCCGAGCGGAGCTGCGGCGCGTTCGCGGGCACGCCCGGTCCGAAGACCCACTGCTCGACTTGCAGCTCCTTCATCTTCTCCTCGCTGCCGCCGAAGAGGTTCTGCTTCAGGTAGTCGAGGAAGCGGCGGGTGTCCATGGACTGGAAGGCGAAGGTGTCGAAGTAGGTGCGGAGGAAGCGGTCGAACTTCTCGCGGCCGACCGCCTGCTCCAGAGTGCGCAGGAAGAGCTTGCCCTTTTCGTAGGCTATATCGTTCATCCCCGCGTCGGGATCGCGGCCGGCCAGGGTGAGGAAGAGGTGGGTGTCGGCGCTCTCGGCCCCCAGCTCCTCAATGGTGCCGCCGAGCTCCTGCCGGCCGAGCACGGTCAGCATGTCCGCGTATTCCTTTCCAAAAAGGGACTCCATGATCCGGCTCTCGACGTAGGTGGTAAAGCCTTCGTTGAGCCAGAAGTCGTTCCAGGTGGCGTTGGTGACCTGGTTGCCGGACCAGGAGTGGGCCAGCTCGTGGGCGACGAGCGAGACGAGCGAGCGGTCGCGGGCCAGGATGGTCGGCGTCGCGAAGGTCAGGCGCGGGTTCTCCATGCCGCCGAAGGGGAAGCTCGGGGGGAGGATCAGGATGTCGTAGCGGCCCCAGCGGTAGGGGCCGTAGAGCTTCTCGGCCGCGTCGATCATCTTCGGCGTGTCCGCCAGCTCCCACGCGGCGGCCTCGACCACGGTGGGCTCGGCGTAGACCCCGGCGCGGTTGCCCAGGGGACGGAACTCCAGCTCGCCGACCGCAAGGGCCAGGAGGTAGGAGGGGATGCGCTGCGGCATCTTGAACTGGTAGACGCCGTCCGCATTCTTCTTCGTCGGGTTCTCGGCGCTCATGACCGCGAGCAGGTCCTTGGGCACCCGCACGGTGGCTTCGTAGGTCATGCGCACGCCGGGGGTATCTTGGATCGGCACCCAGGTGCGGGCGAGGATGGCCTGGGACTGGGTGAGGAGGAACGGGCGCGCTCCCGAGGCGGTCTGCTCGGGCTCGAGCCATTGCAGCGCCGCGGCTTCGGGGCTGGTGGTGTAGTCCACGTGGACCCACTTGGTGGTTGGCTGGATCTGGATCTCCAGCGGCCGGCCGAGGAACTCCACGGGCTCGCCCAACTTGAATTGGGTTTCAGCGCCGTCATCCAGGGTGACCTTGTTGATGGTCAGGTCGCGGGTGTCGAGCCAGAGGCGGTCGGCGCCGGACCGGTTGTCGAGGCGCAGGCTGGCGCGGCCGGCGAGCTGCTTCTGGGCGAAGTCGACGTTGAGGTCGAGCTTCAGGTGGTCGACCGCGACTTCGTCTGGATGCGAGAAGGAGTGGGGGTCGCGGGTGTCCGCCGTGAGCTGGGGGGCGGCGGCCGGAGGCGTTGCCTGAGTCCCGGTGACCGGGCGCGGCTGGTCCGCGCAGGCCATGAGCCAGGGCAGGACACCAAAGAGGAGCAGCAGGGCAAGGAGCTTCATCGTGAATTCACCTCGAAAGGGTTCTATCCCCACACCGCGGGGATGGGCTCGGATGGGTCGGTGACCGCGGGCTCGTTGCGGTCGAGTGCGCGCTGGAGGCGGTGGAGGATGGCGTAGACCTCGGGCCGGCTCAGCTTGGCGCCGGGGCCGGCGGTCTCCACCCGGTCCAGGGTGGCGTGGGCGAGCTGGACGGGGAGGGCGCTGAAGGCGACGAGCCCGCGCTCGGCCCCGGCCTTCTGGAGAGTGAGGACGTAATCGGTCGCGGTGCGCAGGTCGCCCCGCGCCAGGGTCAGGACTTCGGCGCGCTCGACTCCTTCGGGCAGGTAGCGCCGCCCCGCTGTGGCGTCCGAGGCCGAGTCCTTGAGGATGTTGACGAGCTGCAGGGCTTCTCCAAACGGCCGGGAGCGCTCGCGCAGGGGCGCGGCCACGGGGTCGAGGCCGGGGCGCTCGAGCAGGAACAGCTCGGTGAGCAGCTCGCCGACGATCCCGGCAACGACATAGCAGTACTGCCGGAGGTCGGCCAGGCTCTCCAGCCGCAGCTCGCCTTCCTGGGTGACGCGGCCGACGAAGCCGGCCATGCCGCGGGTGGTGCGCAGGGTGTGGAAGGTGATCAGCTCGACCGCCTTCGGGGAGAGGGTGCCCAGCTCGTCGAAGACGTAGGGCATCTCGGCCAGCAGCTCCTGGTAGCCGGGCTGCTCGCACGGGACGTCTTCCGACCAGCGCTCGGCCCAGCGCCGCACCCCATCGCGGTCCGGAGACTCGAGCAGGCGGGCGAAGCGCTCCAGGGCCTCGATGCGCCGGGCGCTCGGCCAGGCCGCGGCGTCCTCGAAGGTGTCGGCGATGCGGAAGAGGAGGTACGCGATGGTCACTTCCTGCCGCGTGGGCTCGGGCAGGAGCGGGATCGCCAGGGCGAAGGTCCGGCTGGAGGCGACGAGGAGCCGCTCCAGCTCTTCCGGGGTGTGCTGCGGTTGCGGCTCCATGGCTCCGCGGATTGTACCGCTACTCGATCGCCGTGCCCGGCACCGCCTCCCCCAGCAAGGCCTTTTCGAGCAGCCCCGGGGTGAGCCCGTTGCAGAGCAGGGAGCGGATGCCCATCCGCGCCAGGGAGAGGGCGGTCTCGACCCGGTGGCGCATGCCGCCGGTCACGTCGGTGCCGATGGGGGAGCCGATGGCCTTCAGGGCCTTTTCGAAGCGGTTCGCGGAGAGATGCGGGATGGTCTGGCCGTCCGCGTCATAGACGCCGTCCGTCTCTCCCAGCCAGAGGACCCGGCGGATGGGGAAGCCCTGCTCCGGGAGCCGGCGGGCCAGGGTCTCCAGCATCCGCTCGGTGGAGCAGATGGCCACGCCCTGCTCGCGGTCCAGGACCACGTCGCCGTAGACGACCGGCAGCAAGCCGTTGCCCAGGGCCAGGAGGAGCGGCTCCAGGGAGAGCTCTGCCGGCTGCCCTCCCTCGAAGACGAGGCAGCCGGACGGCGCGATGGAGAAGGGGGCGAGGCCGGCCTCGATCAGCTGCCCGACGACTTGATGGTGGAGCGCGGCGGCCCGTTCCTGGGTGCGGGAGATGCCGGGGAGCTGGTCGCGGGAGCGCAGCCCCTGGGCAATGCCGTGCTCCTGGGCGGCGACGTGGCCGAAGGAGCCGCTGCCGTGGCCGAGGACGAGGCGCCCCGGCATCTTTCCAGCGGCGCGGGCGATCTCCTCCGCGAGGCGGGCGATCACTTCGGGCCGGGCCGTCTCCCGCCGCGACTTCTCGGTGATCAGGCTGCCGCCCAGCTTGAGGAGAACGACCTCGGTTGCCATTCAGAAGAGGTCAGAAAAGGTCAGAAGAGGTGCATCGTCTCGTGCTCGGGGCCGTCGCCCACGCCGTCGCGGATCACGAAGCCGACGGCGGGGAGGTCTTCCAGGCGCTCGGCCACCTCGTCCTCGGAATCGGTGTCGCAGATCACGTGGACGTTGGCGCCGGCGTCGAGGGTCGCATAGGCGGAGAGCCCCTCCTGGCGCAGCTCGCGGACGGCGCGCAGGACCGCCACCGTGCCCGGGCTCCAGTAGAAGATCGGCGGCTGCGAGGTCATGCCGATGACGTGGAGGTCGACGGCTTCTTCCTCCAGGAGCGGTCCGAGGATGTCGAGGTCCTTGCTCTCGATGGCGGCGCGGACCTTCTGCAGGCGCTCGGGGAGGAGCTCCAGGCGCTTGGTGAAGTAGGGGCTGGAGTGGGCGAGGCGGTGCCCGTCCCGGGAGGAGACCACCTTGGGGCCGATCTCCACGACCGCGATGACGTCGCGCAGGTCCCAGTGCCCGGCCTCGGCGAGCTGGACGGCGTAGCTCGGCTCGTCGTCGATGCCGCTGCCCACCCCGCCGGCCCCGGGGTCGGGCCACTCGACGTAGCCGCCCAGGACCGAGCGGGCGGCCGAGCCCGAGCCGCTGCGGCGGGCGAGCTGCGAGAGGTCCTTGAGGGGCGCATCCTTGCGGCCGAGGGCGCCGGCCGCGGCGAGCGTCAGGGCCGCGAAGCCCGACGCCGACGAGGCCAGCCCCGCTGCGCTCGGGAAGGTGTTGCGCGTGGCCACCCGGAAGGGCTCGTCCCGGCCCGCCCACTGGCGCACGCGGTCGAGCTGCTCCACCACCCTGCGCGTGAACTCCGCCTCCGGCGAGCCGAAGCCGCCGTCGGGCTCGCTCAGCCAGACCTCGTCGTGCCCGCCGTCCAGGATCTCCACGGTGCAGCGGGTCACGCAATGGTCGAGGGTCATGGAGATGGACGGGTTCATCGGCAGGGCCCGCTCGAGGTCCCGGGCCCCCCAGTATTTGATGAACGCGATGTTGGCCGGAGCGGCGACGGTCGTCTTGCTCATCCAGCAGCCTCCTGGCGGAACCCGGGGGCTCCGAGGTGAACGGCGTAAAAAGGAAATGTCTTCAGCATGGCGCAGTCGAGCAACCCCCCGGGGTCGGGATGATAAACCAGAAGCGATCCGGCACCCGGTCCGGCCAGGGAGCCCGCCCCCGAGATCTTGGCGGCTCCGCCCGCGGCCTCGATCTCGCGCACTGCGGCCCGGACCTCCCCGGGAACGACCCCCAGCTCCTCCAGGCCCGCTTGAGCGCTGCGAATCAGATGCAAAGCGCGGTCCCGGTCCTCTTCCTCGCGCTCCAGCTCGGCCCGGAAAGCCATGGTCGCGGCCTCGATCCGGTCCAGGACCTCCTCGATCCGGCCGGGATCCTGCTCCTTCCGTCCGCGCACGGCCGCGACCACGGCGCCTGTGGCCTCGGGCGGCATCCCGGTATGGTAGACCCGAAGCCGGGAGAGGAGGGGGGAGCGGACGTTCACGGGCTCGATCGCCAGCTCTCTCCCCGATTTGCGCGCCCAGAGCACGCCGCCGCGCAGGATCGTGGCGCCGTCAACCCCGGAAGGATGGCCGTGCTGCCTGCGCTCGACCTCCAGGGCCAAGCGCTCTATCTGCGCGAAGTCTATCGGCGTTCGGTGCCAGGCGAGGACTCCGGCGATCACCGCCACGGCCGTGGCCGCCGAGCTGCCGAAGCCCGAGCCGATGGGGAGGCCGGAATCGATCCGCAGGTGGAGCCCGGTTTCTGGTACCAGCGCTGGCTCCCCAAGCTCCTCCACGGCTTCGCCCAGGGCAGCTTTTGCCACGTGCGCGGGGTCCTCGCCGCGCATTTCCTGGAAGTCTCCGGAGGACCGGAAGCACTCCCAGCGCTCGCGGGCGGCGCAGGCATAGGCGCGGACCTCCCCCCAGGAAAGGTGCTCCTCGTGGCGCAGACCGGGCAGGTCCAGCTCCACACCGCCGGGAGAGCCACGGGAGAGCCTTGCAGTAAGACGGAGGTCGATGGCTGCCACCAGGGCGGGGCGGCCGTAGACCACCGCGTGCTCCCCCATCAGGATCAGCTTGCCGGGGGCCGAGACGGAAAGAGCCCTCACCCCCGTCCCCTCTCCCGCCTCCCCACCTCCCTCCCCGGGAGAGGGGCGCCCCCGCTCACCCAAAACAAAAAAAGCACAGACACGGAAGTCTCCCCCTCTCCCGGGGAGGGGGCTGGGGAGACGGGAGAGGGGGCCGGGGGGTGAGGGCCCCTCACGGGTTCGGCGTGTGGCCGGGGATCTCGCCGCGGCCGAGCTTCTCGTGGGCGCGCGCCAGGTCCTGGGAAGTGAAGGCCGCCATCAGCGACAGCTCGCCGGCGAGGACGACCGCGCCGAGGATCTCGGCGAGCCGCGTCACCGCTTCGCCGCGGCGGTCCACGTCGGGGGAGACCCCCAGCATGGCGAGCGCCTCGCGCTGCGTATCGAGGGCGGTGCCGCCGCCCACGGCTCCGAGCGGCACGTCGGGCATATAGACCGAGGCGAAGACCGAGTCCGGCCCCCGCGCCTCGATGCAGGTGACGCCCATGGAGCCCTCGACCACGTGCGCGGGGTCCTGGCCCGTGGCGATGAAGAAGGCCGCGAGCACGTTGGCGTAGTGGGCGTTGAAGCCCATGGACCCGGCCGCGATCGACCCGAGCAGGTTCTTGCGATATTGGACCTCCACCAAGTCGCGGGCGTTGGTCTTGAGCTGGTGGTGGAGGATCGGGGCCTCCAGCAGGGCTTCGGCATAGATCCGCTTGCCGCGGCCCTCCTGGAAGTTGATCGCGGCCGGCTTCTTGTCCACGCAATAGTTGCCCGACAGGGCCACGCAGGGCACTCCGGTCTCGGGCTCGATCAGGTCGTTCACGGCCCGGTCGCAGGCGATCGTGGCCATGTTCATGCCCATGGCATCGCCCGAGTCGAAGCGGAAGCGGAGGAAGACGGTGGTGCCGAAGGTGTAGGGGCGGACCTCGATGAGCTTCAGGTGGCGGCTGGTGGCCTCGGTGATGGCGCGGATCTTATCCTCGTGGTCCTTGATCCACTGCAGGAACCACTGCGTCTGCACGATGCCCGAGGTGCGGAACACGGGCGCCCGGGTCATGCCCACGTCTTCGACGCGCACCACCGCGCCCCCGGCTTGCGTGATAGCCGAGCAGCCGCGGTTGGTGCTCGCCACCAGGGCCGCTTCGGTCGTGGCCAGCGGCACCCAGAAGTCGCCGTCGGCGCAACGGCCGCGCACGCGCAACGGACCGACCACGCCCATGGGCACCTGGGCCACGCCGATGAAGTTCTCGCAGTTGCGCTTGGAGGCGCGCTGGACGTCGAGCGAGTGGTGCGCGATGTTGTCGAGCGGCGTCTGGGTCATGCGCTCCAGGGCGCGCCGCCGGATCTCCGCCGCCTCCTCGGCGGGGAGGTCCTTGGGCAGCTCGTGGAAGCGCATATCCCGGCGGACCAGGGCGCGGACCAGCTCTTCGCGCCGCGATATCGGAGATACCGGAGAGGGAGTGGCCGGGACGGAGGCAAGCGGATGGATCGGGTTGCTCATCAGAAGGACCCTTTTCGAAGCTCGGCGTTGCGCAGCTCCGCGACCGTTTTGATTCCCAGACAGAACATACAGATCTTGAGCTCCCGCACGATGCGCCGCACCTTGTCGGCCACCCGGTCGGGCGATTCCGTGGCTGCGGCGAGGAACGGCCAAGCCATGCCTCCCAGGTCCGCTCCCAGCGCCAGGGCCTTGGCGAGGTCCAAGCCGTTGCGCAGGCCGCCGCTGGCGATCACCGTCACGCCCTCGACCCTGCGGACCTCCTGGATCGACAGCGGGGTGGGGAGGCCCCAGCCCGCGAACAGCTCGCCCAGGTCGAGATCGCCCGAGCGCTGGGCCTCGATCCGCGCCCAGCTCGTGCCGCCCGTCCCCGCGGTGTCCAGGATGCGGACCCCGGCTCCGGCCAGGGCGCGGGCCACCCGCTCCGAAAGGCCGCTGCCGACCTCCTTGGCCGCGACCGGCACGCCCACCTCGCGCACCACCTCGGCGATCTTCGGGAGGAGCCCGGAGAAATCGCACTGGCCCTCGGGCTGGAGGGCCTCCTGCAACGGGTTCAGGTGGAGCACGAGCGCGTCGGCCCCGATCATCTCGACCGCCTGGCGGCACTCCCGGACGCCCATGCCGTAGTTGAGCTGCACGGCGCCGAGGTTGGCCAGGAGCGGGACGGAAGGAGCGACCTCGCGGACGCGGAAAGTATCAGCTTTCGCCGGATCTTCCAAAGCCTTGCGCTGGGAGCCGACGCCCACCGCGACCCCGGTGGCTTCGGCCGCCGCGGCCAGGTTGCGGTTGATCCGGCCGGCGATCTCGGTGCCGCCGGTCATGCAGGAGATCAGCAGCGGAGCGGACAGGCGCCGGCCCAGGAACTCGACCGAGGTGTCGACCTCGGCCATGTCGATCTCCGGCAGGGCCGCGTGGCCGAAGTGGTAGTCGTCCCACCAGCTCGTGCCGAGCTGCATGCGCGAGTCCAGGGCCAGGCGGATGTGCTCGGCTTTCCGGTCGCGCAGGTCGGGCCCGCCGGGTAGGCTCGGAACGGACTCTTCGGGCGACGGCAGGAGCGACGGATCGCCAGCCGTCATCTCGGGCGCGCTCACAGCTCGCGCTCCCGCAGGTAGTCGAGGAGCCCTTCCAGAAAGAGCCGCCCCTCCCGCTCCAGATCGCCCAGGCCTTCGAGAGCCTGGCGCGCTGCGCGGAGCCGCTCCTCGATCATGGCCTCGACCCGGGCGCGGGCGCCGGTCTCTTCGAGGATGCTCTGCACCCGGGCGACCTCGCCGGCCGTGACGTCCGGATCGCCCAGGGCGTCCTCCAGGGCCTCGCGCTGCTCCGGGGTGGCCGCGGACAGGGCGTGATGGATCAGGAAGGTGAACTTCCCCTCCCGCAGGTCGTCGCCCACGGGCTTGCCCACGGTCTCGGCCTTGCCGAACATGCCGAGCAGGTCGTCCTGGAGCTGGAAGGCCTCGCCGGCCGCGGCGCCGTAGCGCGACAATCCCTCCACGACGGCAGAACCGGCGCCGGCCAGGATGGCGCCGAGCTGCACCGGCCGCTCGGCCGTGTAGCGTCCGGACTTGAGGCGGAGCACGCGGGTCAGCTCCTCTTCCTTGGCGCCGCGGCGCTGGGCCAGGAGCAGCTCCAGGTACTGGCCGCCCACGACCTCCTCGCTCATGGCCGCGAAGCAGCGGGCGAGCTCGGGCCGGCCCGCGGCGGCGCGGGAGGCCAGCTCCACCGCCCAGGTGTGGGAAAGGTCGCCCAGCAGGATGGCCACGGACAGGCCGAAGTCCTGGGCGTCGCCGTGGAAGCCCCGCGCCCGGTGGGCGTTGCGGAAGCGCACGTGCGCCGCGGGCTGGCCGCGCCGCACCTCGGCGTGGTCCATGATGTCGTCGTGGATCAGGAGGTAGGTGTGGAGGAGCTCGGTGGCCAGCGCGAGGGAGAGGGCCTCGCCGCCAGCCGGGCCGCCGGCCGGGCCGCCGCAGGCGCGGTAGGCGTGATAGACCAGGGCCGGCCGCACCCGCTTGCCGCCCTGGACCACGAGCTGGCCGACGCCGTCGATCAGCTCGAGCATCTCGGGCGAGCCGGCCTCGACCGCCGCGCGCCGCCTGGATTCCAGCCAAGCCTGCAGCTCGCGGTCGAGCTCCTCCCGGAACGCTTCGAGGAGCGCCGGAAAGCCGTCCGGAATCTCGTGATGCCGCGCCATGGAGGAGGAGGCCGTGGACAGTCCCATGCCTTTGATTTCGCTCTCTTTCGCCTCGCGTTCAAACGGCCGGTTAGTGGCCCGCAAAGTTTAACCGAAATCCCCGGGGCGAAGTTCCCGGGGCGCGGCGTCCGGGGTATTCTAATCGGAGAGCACTTTGCGATGCAAAGTACCTGGGTGCGGCGCACTTCCTGCAACCGGTTACACTATCTCTAAGGGAGGAATGTCCGAGGCAATGCCGGATCCGAAAGACGATCTGATCGAAGAGCTCCACCGCCTGGCCGCCGGGAAGAACCCGGGGCTGGCCGGTGTGCAGGACCTGCTGGAGCGGCCGGGCCTGCTCTCGCTGGCCGCGGACCTGCCGGCCCCCGAGCTGTTCCCGATGAACGACGTGGCCCAGGCCGCGGAGCGCCTGATCGGCGACGAGTTCGACCTTGCGGAGTACGGAGTTCCCTATTTACCGCTCAAGGCGCGGATCGTCGAGCTGATGGCGGTGCGGGGCATCCGCTGCCGGCAGGAGCAGGTCGTGCTCACGACCGGCACCCAGGCGGCGCTCGACCTGCTCGGACGCCTCCTCCTCGACCCGGGCAGCCAGATCGTGGTCGAGGAGACGGTCTACGACGGGGTCCTCACGGCGGTCCGGCACCAGGAGCCTCACATCCTCACCGTCTCCACGGACGCGGAGACCGGCATCGACGTGGACCAGGTGGAGTCCCTGCTGGCCCAGGGTGCCCGGCCCGCCTTCCTCTACTCCATCCCGGAGGGGCACAACCCGTTGGGCGTGAGCCTGAGCCTGGAGAAGCGGCTGCGGCTCGTGGACCTGGCCCGGAAGTTCGGCGTGCCGATCCTCGAAGACGACGCCTACGGCTTCCTCTCCTACGACGGACACCCGGAGCCGCCCCTGCGCGCCCTCGACGAGAGCTGGGTCGTCTACCTCGGCTCCTTCTCGATGATCCTCGCTCCGGCCCTGCGCGCCGGCTGGATGGTCCTTCCCGACGAGCTCGCGCCGCGGCTCTCCATGCTGCCGGGCGCGGCCGAGCTGGACGTGGCCTCCTTCAGCCACCGGACCATCTCTGCCTGGCTGGAGGCCGGCTACCTGCCGGAGCACCTGGAGACGGTAAGGGCCGCGTACCGCCGCCGCCGGGACATCCTGGTGCGCGCCCTGGAGGAGCACCTCC
This sequence comes from Thermoanaerobaculia bacterium, assembly GCA_035556715.1. Classification (GTDB taxonomy): domain Bacteria; phylum Acidobacteriota; class Thermoanaerobaculia; order Multivoradales; family UBA5704; genus DATMER01. The sequence goes on along the minus strand of DATMER010000145.1, from coordinate 187,625 downwards.
CCAAGGAGGTCCGCTGGCACCGGCCGTCGAGCGGCCTCTTCGTCTGGGTCGAGCTGCCTCCGGGGATGGATTCGACTGCGCTGCTGCACACGGCGGTGGAGACCGAGAGCGTGTCCTTCGCCCCCGGCAGCGTGTTCGCGGTCCAGGGAAGGACCCACGCCGCCCGGGGCCTGCGCCTCAGCTTCGGGAACAACCCGCCGCACCGGATCGAGGAGGCCGTCCACCGGCTGGCGCGGGCGATCCAGAGCAGCTTGCCCCGGTAGGTCCCGGTAGGCTCCGTCAGGAATGGGCCGGCCCGCCGGCCGCCTCGGAGGGGGGAAGGCAGCCGACGGAGCCGGCCCGTCTGCGGAAGGAGTGGCCGAGAGGCCTACGAGCTGTCGCCCGGAGGCCTGTCGGTACCCTGAGATCCCTCGGCTCCCTCGGCACGGTCGGCACGGTCGGCACGGTCGGAACGTGGCCCGAAGGAACGGTGCATGTAACGGATCAGCTTGTGGAAGCCGTCGAGGAGCTGCCCGAAGGCGCGCTCCAATTCGGGCGGGAGCGGATCGCTCTGCCCGAGTACGCTGTAGAGGTCGGGGAACCGCCCTCCGCCTCCGAAGTCCCCGCCAGCGGCACCCGCGTTGCTAGCGGCGTTGGCGGCGGCGCCGGGCGGCCGCATCGTCGCCGGCCGGCCGTTCACGACCTGGATGGCGTTGTGCAGGTCGTGCAGGTCGCATCCGAGCGTGTCCAGCAGCTTCGCCAGAGTCTCCAGCGATGGCCGTTGCCGACCCGTCTCGTACGCCGAGAGCATTCCTTTGGTGATGCCGGCGGCTTGCGCCACCTGGTACTGCTTTCTGCCGAGTCGGTCTCTCAGCCAGCGCAGCGCCTGGCCGAGGCCCTTCAGTACGGGGTTGGCCACGGCTTGTTTCTCCTGAATGGGGTGAATCCTGTTCTCTCCAACATGGAAGGAAGCATAGGCGTAACAAGGGCGTAAGTCAAGCGTGCAGGGGGCGTAACTTTCGCCCTCGGATACGATGCCGCGCATGGTAGGTCTGCCCGAAATCCAGGACGCCCGGCGCCGGATCGCGCCGCACGTGCGCCGGACGCCGCTGATGCGCGGGGCCGCGCTTCGCAACATCCCTTCCGGCGACTTGACGCTGAAGCTGGAATCCCTCCAGGTCACGGGCTCGTTCAAGGCCCGGGGTGCCACGAACAAGGTCCTTTCGCTGGCTCCGGAAGAAGCGGAAAAGGGGCTGGTGACCGCCTCGGGAGGCAATCACGGGCTGGGAGTGGCGTACGCCGGCTGGCTGGCGAAGCTCCCGGTGACGATCTTCCTCCCCTCGAACGTCCCGCCGGCCAAGGTCGCCCGTTTCGAGAGCTGGGGGGCGAAAGTCGTGCGCGAGGGCTCGGTCTGGGATGAGGCCGACCGGGCCGCGCGGGAGCGGGCCGGACAGGAGGGGCTCGTCTACGTCCACGCCTTCTCGGACCCCGCGGTCGTGGCGGGCCAGGGCACGATCGGGCTGGAGATCCTGGAGGACGCACCGGAGACGCGCACGGTCCTGGTGGCCATCGGCGGGGGAGGGCTGATCTCCGGCGTCGCCACCGCGGTCAAGGCCCTGGCGCCGGGGATTCGGCCCGGGATTCGGGTGGTGGGAGTCGAGCCCGTGGGAGCGCCGACCCTGTACGAGAGCGTCAAGGCGGGCTCGCTGGTCGAGCTGGAGCGCATCACCACGGCCGCCAACACCCTGGCGCCCCGCAAGAGCGCCGAGCTGAACCTGCGGATCATCCAGGAAAAGGTCGACGAGATCGTCCTCGTGACCGACGAGGAGATGAAAGAGGCCGCCCGCTGGCTCTGGCTGGAGCTGGGAGTGGCCGCCGAGCTGTCCGGAGCCGCCTCGGCCGCGGCCTGGCTGAGCGGCAAGGTGCGAGTGGGGGAGGGGGAGAGCGTCTGCGCTCTGATCTGCGGAGCGGGGACCGAAGGGGTGGGCTGAATCGACTGAAATGCCGGATCGGGACACCGGAACGCTGATGCGGGCGTCCCGATCCGGCGTGCTCGCGTTACCGCAGCGTTCCCGTAGCCCGGGCCATGGAGATCCTCCCGACGTGCTGGAGGGCGAGCCCTCCGGCCGCCTCCAGGAGCCAGGCGAAGTCGTAAGGCGTAGCGAGAAGCGCGTCGAGGACATTCAAGGCCGCGACGAAATCTTCATCGAACAGCTTGACGTGGCCAACGATCTCGCCGGCCCGGAACACCGGGTAGCCCCGGCCGGCCTCCTCGTCCTTGCCCAGCCGGTAGCGCTTCTCCCGACCCGTGCCGGGCAGGACCGCGGCGGCCATCTGGGAGATCTCCAGGGCCTCGAACACGGCGTACGGCTCATCCCCGCGGTCCAGGTTTTCCCCGACCCGCAGCACGGCGTGACCGCCCTGGCGCCGGGCCTCGACGCTCCAGGGTCCGGCGTAGTCGGCCTCCGGGGCGGTGATGGGCTCGTCCCGCTCGTTGAGCAGGGCGAGGTACTCTTCGGCGAAAGCATTGTTCGGCAGGGTGTTACCATCATTACGGCTGCGCATGGATGTTACCTCCTTGCGTGGCTTGGCTCGGGCGAGTTGTACCCTCGCTCGGGCCGTTTTGGTGTAAGGCCGACACGATGCCGGCCGGTTGACCTGCTGGATTCGTTTTCCTCAGGGTCTTCCTCACGGCTGCCTCCTCCCGCTGGTTTGTTACGCTCAACTTACGCCTGCAAGCGTAAAGGAAGGCGGAGCGGAAGTCAACAACTTTTGTTGTGTGATCAGAACTCGCCCACGAACCCGATCTCGGGCTCCAGGCGGTGGCCGGTGCGCTGTTCGACCACCTCCTGGATGTGGGCGATCAGGACGCGGACATCGGCGGCCGTTGCGTTCCCAGTATTGATGAGGATGTTGGCGTGGCGGTGGGTGACCATGGCGCCGCCCATACGTGTCCCCTTGAGGCTGCACTCGTCGATCAGGCGGCCGGCGCCGATCCCCTTGATCTTCTTGAAGATGGAGCCGGCGCTCGGCTCGGTGTCGAGCGGCGGGTGGCGCTCGCGCCGCCATTCGAGGTTCTCCTCCATGATCCGGCGCAGGCGGGCGGGGTCGTCCGGCTGGAGCTGGAAGGTGGCGGCGAGGACCACGTCCTTCCGGTGGTGGAGGATGGAGTCGTCGTAGCCGAACTCGAAGTACTCGACGCCCACGGTCTTTCTCTCCCCCTCCTCAGTGAGGATCTCCGCCGATCGGGTCACCTCCTCGATGAACATGGTCCGCTCGCGTGCCGGGGCCGGGGCGAGGAAGTGGAGGTTCTGCCAGAGCGCGCCGCCCACGGTCGAGGGGATGCCCACGTAGTGCTCCAGCCCGGACAGGCCATGCGACACCGCCAGCTCGATCAGCTCCGGATAGACCACGGCGCCGCTCTCGGCCCACACCTGGCCGCCCGGGCGGACCTCCATGTGCCGGGCCGTGTTGCGGATCACCAGCCCCCGGAAGCCCCGGTCCCCGAACAGGATGTTCGCGCCCATCCCCAGGAGGAAGTAGGGGACTCCATGCTCCCGCGCCGCGAGGATCGCCCGCGCCAGCTCCTCCGCGGTCTCCGGCTCATAGAAGAGGTCGGCCGGCCCGCCGATCCTGAACGTGGTGTAGGGAGCGAGGATCTCCCCCCGCCGCACCCTCTCCGCGCCCAGCGCTTCGAGAAGAAGGCTGGTCACGCGTCGAGCAACTGGATCCGGCGGACGTGGCGACCGCCCTCGAAGGGGGTCTCCAGCCAGATCCGGACGATGTCGAGGGCGGTCTCCAGCGGTATCATGCGCTGGCCGAGGGAGATCATGTTGGCGTCGTTGTGCTGGCGGCCGAGGCGGGCGGACTCGGCGTTCCAGCAGAGGGCGCAGCGGACGCCCCGCACCCGGTTGGCCGCCATGGCCTCGCCATTGCCCGAGCCGCCGAGCACGATCCCGCGCTCGAGCTCGCCGCGGGCCACGGCCTCGGCCACGGGACGGATGAAGACGGGATAGTCGACCGACTCCTCCGAGCCCGTGCCGAAGTCGGTGACTTCATGGCCCTCTCCGGCGAGATACAGCCGGATCTCTTCCTTGTAGCGGTAGCCGGCGTGGTCCGATCCGATCCCGATCTTCATGCGGCGGTATTAAACCATGGACCGCCGCCGGAGCTCGAAGAGCACCAGGGCCGCGGCCACCGTGGCGTTCAGCGACTCGACCGGCGGCTCGACCGGGATGGTCAGGCGGAGGTCGGCCCGCTCCTGGAGGAGGGGAGAGAGGCCGGGGCCTTCGGCTCCCACGGCGAGGACCAGGGTGCCCTCCAGGGATGCCTTCCAGAGGTCCTCCCCCTCGCGGGGGACCAGGGCCATCCAGCGCGGATGCACCGCGGCGAGGCGGCGGTCCACCTCCGCGGGTTCCGCCAGGGCTACGGGCAGCCGCAGCAGGCTGCCGGCCGAGGCACGCAAAGCCCGCGGATGGTTCGGGTGGACCGTGCCCGGGGACAGGATGAGCCCGGCGGATCCCGTGGCCTCCGCCACCCGGGCGAGAGCTCCGACGTTGCCGGGGTCCTGCAATCCGTCCAGATAGAGATAGACTGCGCCGTCGCGGACGGGCAGCGACCCGGCGCCGGAGCGGGGGAGGCGGGCCACGGCGAGGACGCCGCGGGGGGAGTCGGAGTCGGTGACCTCCTCCAGCAGCCGGGGCTCGATCTCCAGGGGCACTACCGGGAGATGGCGGACGAGGCGCTGCCCTTCGGGCGTCTCCAGCCAGGCCGGGGTGGCGAGCACCGTCTCCAGCTCATATCCCGCGGCGACCGCCTCCCCCACGAGATGGGGGCCCTCCAGCAGGGCGTGGTCGCCTTTACTTCGCCGGAGCCGGCGAATATCCTTCAACCGTTGGTTGTGACGACTGGTGATCATGGGAACGGATCTTAGGAATTTCTGGCAAAAGCTCCAATCGGGTGTCGAGATCGCGGTGGCCGGGAACAACTCGGAAACCCTGCTCGGCATCCGCGACGCGTTCCTCCGCTACTTCCACGACGGCCTTGACAAGATCGTGTCGGTCGCGGTCGTGCCCCAGGTCGTGGAGCCACCGTCCATCGGCCTGCCGGTGTCGGACGAGGAGACCCTCGGCCTGGCGCGCGGCTACGTGAAGGCAATGGAGGAGAGGCTCGGCGACACCTACCAGTTCTACATGGCCGCCGAGGGGGGCATCCACTCCCTGGAAGTGGAGGGCAGGGTCCTCTACTTCGTGCGCAACTGGGCCGTGGTGCGGAGCCCTCTCGGCGAGGCCTGGGGGTCGAGCGGCTCGGTGCAGCTCCCCGAGCGCCTGATCGCCGGCCTCGACAGCGCCCAGATCCCGTTCGCGATTCCGGGCACCCGGCGCAACGGCGGCATGATCCGGTCGCTCACCGGCGGCCTCGAGTCCCGGCGCAGGGCCGTCTCGACCTCCACGCTGCACGCCATCTCGACCCTTTTCTACGGCGTCCTGGAGAGCCGTCCCATCCGCTGAGTCCCGTTCCGGAGGGGATCGAGCACCTTTAGAATCGGGCCGGTTCGTTTGACCGTTCCAGCCACTGTTGCTAGCATGCGGGGGCTTACCCGAAGGAGACAGCTTGAGGTGCGACGATGAGCAAACATGAGGCCCACCTGTTTACGTCGGAGTCCGTGACGGAGGGCCACCCCGACAAGGTGGCGGACCAGATCTCCGACGCGATCCTGGACGAGGTGCTGCGCCAGGACGCCACCGGGCGCGTGGCCTGCGAGACCCTGGTGACCACGGACCTGATCGTCCTCTCGGGCGAGATCACGACCAACGCCCACGTCGACTTCGTCGGCGTGGCCCGCCAGGTCGTCCAGGATATCGGGTACGACCGTCCGGCCCTGGGCTTCGACGGCCATTGCTGCAAGGTCCTGCTGACCATCAACCGGCAGTCGGCGGATATCGCGCAGGGCGTGGACACGGGCGGCGCCGGCGACCAGGGGCTGATGTTCGGCTTCGCCTGCCGCGAGACCCCGGAGCTGATGCCGCTGCCGATCCTCCTCTCCCACCGCCTGACCCGCCGCCTGGCCGCGGCGCGCCGCGCCAGCGAGATCCCCTGGCTGCGGCCCGACGGCAAGTCGCAGGTGACGGTGGAGTACGAGGGCAAGCAGCCGGTCGGCGTGCGGAACGTGGTCATCTCCACGCAGCACGACCCCGACGTCTCCCAGGACGAGATCACCGCCACGGTGATCGAGCAGATCATCAAGCCGACGGTCCCCGCGGACCTCCTGGACGACAGCACGGTCTACCACATCAACCCGACCGGCCGCTTCGTGACCGGCGGCCCGCACGGCGACTGCGGCCTGACCGGCCGCAAGATCATCGTCGACACCTACGGCGGCTATGGGCGGCACGGCGGCGGCGCCTTCTCGGGCAAGGACCCGACGAAGGTGGACCGCTCGGCCTGCTACATGGCGCGCCACGTGGCCAAAAACCTGGTCGCGGCCGGGGTCGCGGAGCGCGTGGAGGTGCAGGTCGCCTATGCGATCGGCGTGGTCGAGCCCGTGTCCGTGCGCGTCGACAGCTTCGGCACCGGCCGCATCGGCGACCGCGAGATGGAGCGGCTGGTCCGCGAGCACTTCCCGCTCTCCCCGCGCGGCATCATCGAGTACCTCGATCTGCGCCGCCCGATCTACCGGGCGACGGCGGCTTACGGCCACTTCGGCCGCTCGGAGGAGGGCTTCACCTGGGAGCGCACCCACCGCGCCGACGAGCTGCGCTCCGCGGCCGGGCTCGAGGACGTGGCTTCCATGGCGATTCCCGCCTGAGCCGATCCCTATCCCCTCTCCCGCGGCGGGAGAGGGGAAGCTCATTTCTCCTGGTTCGCCTCCTCGTTCCAGGTCTTGCCGTACTTAAGGACGTCGTGCTTGAGGAGGTCGAAGTCGCCGTGGCGGGGGCCGGGCACCGCGTCCCGGTAGACCGTGTCGCAGCGGTAGCAGACCACCGCGTCCTTGAGCTTCCGGTAGAGCCAGAGGTCGACCAGCCCGAACGCGGGCAGCGAGAGGCCGAACGTCCACGGCACCAGCGCCGCGCCGGCCACCACGAGCAGGCAGCCGAGAGCGCGGTTGAAGTCGCGCTGGCGGTAGAGGTGGCGGCAGCCGCAGAGGGGGCAGACGTCGACGGACGTCTCGGTCCAGCCCTCCCGGGCCACCGGCCGCGCCGCCGCGCAGTTGGGGCAGGGGAGCTCCGCCGTCTCCTGCGCCAGGACGGCGGTGAAAGGGAAACCGCACTCGCGGCACTGACTACGGACACGCATCCGCTAGACGGGCACACCCGTGGTAATGCTCAGGTAATAGGCGGTGATCTCGCCGATGAAGGCTCCGACCACCGCCACGTACAGGATGCCGGTCGCGGACTGGTTCGAGCGCTGCCGCGCGCAATGGAGGGCCATGGCCACGAGGGGCAGCACGATGGCCAGGCCCCAGAGCAGGCGGAACCAGAAGAAGATGCCCTGCCCCTGGAAGCCGGCGAGGACGCGGAGGGGGTGCGGCTCGACCAGCTCGTTCACGCTGGCCGCGGCCATCAGGCTCGCGGCCACGGACAGCACCCGCAGGAGCACGGTGCCGAGGAGCACCCAGGAGAACACGGTCAGGTGGCGGAAGGTCAGCTTCGGCGCGACCAGGTACCAGTGCCCGAGGAGCATGGTGATCAGCGACCAGCCGAGGAGGAGCGACGAGGCGATCAGGCTCGCCGCCAGCAGCGCGCCGCGGTGGGGCAGGGGGGTGAGCGGCGCCACCAGGTGGGGGCCGGCCAGGAGCAGGGCCGCGAGACAGCCGAGCGTGGACAGCGCCAGGGGCCAGCGGCCCACGGCCCAGCGCTCGCGCCAGATCGCGGCATAGTAGAGGAAGCCGCCGGCGAGAGCGGCGCCCAGGGCGGCGACGCCGGGCGCCGGGTCGTCCCCGAACGGCCGGAACGGATGGAGGAGGACGACCGCCATGGCCAGGCCCAGGAGGCCGAGCACCACGAGCGCGTTCATCTGAAAATAGCCGCGCCCGAGGTCGTCCTCGGGGATCCAGTAAAGGGTAGTGAGGGAGCCGAAGCTCACCGCCAGGAGGAACAGCAGGAAAACGCCCATGGGACGCGCATCTTACCAGCCCCGTCCGGTGTCCAAGGCACGATCGGAACCTCATCTGGACTTGGGACCATGGCGGTGTTAGCCTAACCCAAGTCGATAAACGACATTCTGGTGGATATGGCAACTCTGGATCATCCTGAACTGCGGGAATCGCTCAACAATCTCCTGAAGAACTCCAGGCCGCGGCTGGAGCGGGTCCTGCGGAACTTCGAGATCCCGCCGGAGGATGCCGAGGACATCCTGCAGGATGCCCAGCTCACCCTGCTCTACAAGTGGGACAAGGTCCGGAGCCCCGAGAGCTGGCTCATCGGCACGGTCAAGAAAAAGTGCATCATGTACTGGCGCAAGCGCCGCGGCAGCCTCTGCGAGTCCGTGGACACCGCGATCCTGGACCTGCTGGCCGTGCCGCAGGCCCCCGACCAGGAGAAGACCGACCTGAGCACCGACCTGAGCCGCGTGCTCGGGCGTCTGTCCCAGCGCTGCCGGTCGCTGCTGCGCCTGCGCTACGGCCTCGGCTACGGCCCCACGGAGGTCGCGGAGCAGATGGGCTACCAGACGTCGAGCATCCGCAAGGTCACCAACCGCTGCCTGGCCGCCCTCACGCGCCAGCTCCTGGCCGTCGGCTTCCAGCGGGAGTTCGTGGAGAGCGGCGAGCCGCAGGAAGATGGATAAGCACCCCCGGCAAAGCGTTCTCGCCCGGTTCGGACAGGGGCTCGCGCCCCGCCACCAGAGCCGCAGCATCGTCCGCCACCTCCTCGCCGGCTGCCGCACCTGCCAGGCCTTCGCCGCCCGCCTGCTCCACGGCGACTACACGGCCGCCTTCGAGCGCGCCCGGCGCGCGGTCGAGCCGTTCCGGCTGAGCCTGGCCCGGGAGCGCTCCGAGGCCCCCGAGCTGTTGCGCGCCCTCGCCGCGCAGCCCTGGGAGCGGCGGATCGCCGCCGTCTCGGCCGACCCGGCCTGGCGCACCTGGGCGCTCTGCGAGCTGGTGCTGGACGCGGCCCAGGAGTGGGCCTTCCAGGACCCCGCCCGCGCCCTGGACATGGCGCGCCTGGGTGTCGAGATGGCGTCCAGGCTCGACGCCGGCCGCTACGGCGAGGAGCGGGTGAACGATCTCGCCGCCCGGGCCTGGGCGGTGCTCGGCAATGCCGAGCGCGTGCGGACCGACTTCCGGGCCGCGGAGGGGAGCTTCGCCAAGGCGCGCAAGCGGCTGCGGGCCGGCACCGGCGACCCGCTGGAAAAAGCGCGAGTGCTGCTGCTGGAGGCCTCTCTCCGGGGCCGGCAGAGGCGCCTTCCGGAAGCCTTCCGGCTGCTCGACCGGGTGGAGGCGATCGGCCGCCGCCTGGAGGACTCCGCCCTCTGCGCCAAGGCCCGGGTCGTCCAGGGCCTCCTCGCCGGGTCGGAGGGCGAGTGGGACCGGGCCGTCGGGCTCCTGCGCGAGGGGATCTCCCTCATGGGCCGCATGGGAGCCGACGCCGAGCCGCGCCTCCGGGTCTCCGCCCACCACAATCTGGCCCTGGTCCTCACCGAGAGCGGCCGGCACCGGGAGGGCCTGGAGGTCCTGGAACGGACGCGGCCGCTCTACCTCCAGCTCGGGGACCGGATGAGCCTGATCCGCCTGGAGTGGCTGGAAGGGAAGATCGAGCTCGCGCTCGGCAACCTGGACCGCGCCGAGGCTCTCTTCCTCCGGGTGCGGGAGGAGCTGGCCCGCCACGAGCTCGGCCATGACGCGGGGCTCCTCCTGGTCGACCTGGCGAGGGTTTACACTCAGCAGGGGCGCGCCGCCGACCTGCGGCGGATCGCGGCGGAGATGCTCGCCATCTTCCGCTCGCGGCAGGTGCCGGGCGAGGTCCTGTCCGCGGTGATCCTCTTCCGCAGGGCCGCGGAGATGGAGGGGATCACCCTCGGGCTGATCCAGGAGCTGAGGCACGCGCTGGAGGCGGTGGACAAAGCGGGGGATTGCTGATACGGTGACCTACCAGTCACTTAGAATGAATGGCATGGAATCTTCGGGTTCACCTCGGGCGGAAGAGTCCTCGCTAGAGGAGCTGCTGGAGAGGGTCGAGCCAAAGCTCAAGCGCATCCTCTTCCGCTACAAGATCCCCGCGCAGGACGCGGACGACCTGCTGCAAGAGACCTTTCTCATCATGGTCTCGAAGGCGGGGAGCATCCGCAATCCTGAAGCCTGGGTCCTGGCCACGCTGTCGAACCGCTGTGTCATCTACTGGCGCAAGCAGCGCAGCCGGCTCTGGGACGTGGTGGACTCCGCCATCCTCGAGCTCCTGGCCGACGCCGAGGCCCCGGCCCAGGAGCGCTCCGAGCTGCGCCACGACCTCGACGTCATGCTCGCGCAGCTCCCCGACCGCTGCCGCTCCGTCCTCCGGCTCCGCTATGGCCTCGGCTGCAGCACGGCCGAGGCGGCGGAGCGCACCGGCTACTGCAAGTCCAGCATCCGCAAGGTCACCCGCCGCTGCCTGTCCGCGCTCACCCAGCAGCTCCTCGGGGCCGGGTTCCATCCCGCTCCGGAAGCGCTGGACAACGACGCCTGACCGCCTGGCGTTTCGCCCCCGGCCCGGCACTCCCGGGCATCACTCGTTTCCCGTTCCAGGGCATTCCGGTGCACAATCTCATAGTCAGATTCAGATCGGTGTCTTCAAAAAGGCTTCTGCGGAAACTTAATCTATAGCCGCCCCTTCGGCAGCTCTGCGGCCCCGGCCGCCGTCCAAGAAAGGAGACGTCTCATGATTTCCCATCGAATCCGCCGCGCCCTCGCCATCCTCGCCCTGACTGCCGCCTCCGTGATGTTCCCGCTGTCCGACCTGAGCGCCGCCCCCCGGTCCGAGTCAAGGTGGAACGGTCCCCAGCGCACCCCCTTCAGCCAGAGCTTCTCTTTCTGGAATACGGTGGTAAGCCTCTTCGAGAGGGTCGGCTTGCGAATCGACGGCAACGGCTAGCCGGTTCGAAGAAGAGAGGCAGCGGGCGCTTGAATGACGGATGGTGCTGGACAAGTGCCTCCGGGCAGTGTTAGTGTATCCAACATTCAAGCGTCTTCTTGCCGAAATGAGCGCCTTGGACCAATCCCGGATCGAAGATTCCCTGGAGAACTTTCTCGAGAGGGTCCGGCCGCGCGTGAAGGCGCTGTTCGTCCGCTACCGGATCCCCGCCCAGGACATGGAGGACATCCTGCAGCAGGCCCTCCTGGCGCTGCTCTACCACCGCGACGGGATCCGCGACCCGGAGGCATGGCTGATGGGGACCCTGCGGAACAAGTGCCTGATCTATTGGCGGGAACAGCGCCGCAGGCTCTACGACGCCGTGGACGAGACGGTCCTGGATCTGATAGCGCAGCCCCTCGCCCCCGACCAGGAGGGGGAGGACCTGCGGCGGGACCTGACGAGCGCGATCGACCAACTCCCGTTGCGCTGCCGCAATCTGCTCGCGCTGCGCTACCGGCACGGCTACGATCCGTCCGAGATGGCGCTGTTCCTGGGGTACAGGCAGGGCAGCATCAGCAAGCTCACCAACCGGTGCCTCGCCGCCCTGACCCGGCGGCTCGTGGCCAGGGGCCTCCTGCGGAGCGGCGGATGACAGAGACCCATCCGCCCCGCCCGGTGCTGGAGCGCTTCGTCCTCGGCGACCTGCAGACAGCCGAGATGAAGCAGGTGTCGCAGCATCTGCTGTCCGGCTGCTCTGAGTGCCGGCGGGCCACCGCCAGCCTCTGGGAGCGCGGCGGGGTAGGGGAGAGGGAGCCCAGCGGAGGCCGGAGCGTCCATGACGAGGTCATCGACCGGATCTTCCGGGTCATCCTGGTCCGCGAGGCCGAGACCGCGAGGGAGCGTGCCCAGGGTCGCGAGCTGTTCGAGGAGCTGATGCGCCATCCTCCGGCGCGGCAGCATCTGCTCGTCTCCAACAGCGGCCGCTTCCGGAGCCGCATGCTGTGCGAGATCCTCCTGGAGCAGGCGCACGAAGCCGGCTTCCGCGAGCCGTCGCGGGCGACCGTGCTGGCGCGCCTCGGCGTGGCCATTGCCGAACGCATGGCGGAGCTGGCCAAGGAAGACCGAGAGGAAGAGGGTGTCGCCGGGCTGCGCGCGCGCGCCTGGGCCCAGCTCGGCAACGCGCTCCGCATCAACTTGGACTACGACGGGGCTGAACAGGCCTTCGAAACCGCGACATCGCTGCTCGACATGCAGCGGATCACCTCCCTCGAGACCGCCCGCGTGCTGGACTTCGAAGCCTCCCTCCGCAGAGATCAGCGTCGTTTCGACGAGGCCACCCGCCTGATGGACCGCGTCATCTCCATTTACCGGAAGCTCGGCCAACGCAGCCTTCTCGGGCGGTCGCTGCAGCAGAAGTCCCTGATCTGCGGCGAGACCGGCGACGTGGAGGTCGAGATCTCTCTCCTGCGGCGCGCGCTCGAGCTGCTCAGCCCGGACGAGGAGCCGCGCATCTTCCTCGCTGCGCGGCACAACCTGATCTCCGCTCTGTGCGACAGCGGGCGCCCCCGGGAGGCCTTCGCTCTCCTCTTTCATACGCGCCCGCTCTACCTGAAGCAGGGGGACCGCTTGAACCTCCTGCGCCTCCGCTGGCTGGAAGGCACCGTGGCCCTTGGCCTCCAGCGCCACGAGCAGGCGGCCGTAGCCTTCCGCGAGGTCCGGGAGGCCTTCCTCGAGCTCGGCCTCGACTACGACGCCGCCCTCGCCTCGCTCGACCTCGCCGAGGTCTATGCGGCGCAGGGCCGGACCTCGGACGTGCGCCGCCTCGCCGACGAGATGCTCGAGGTCTTCCGCTCGCGGCGCATCCACCGCGAGGCCCTGGGCGCCCTCTCCGTCCTCCAGCAGGCCGCGCAGATGGAGCGGGCAGGGCTCGTCCTCGTCCAGGAGGTTGGAAGCTTCCTCCGGAAGGCGAGGCACCATCCCGACCTGCAGTTCACCGAGCCGCCGTCTTTCTGAACGATCCCTCCGACAGGTGTCACGCTTTTCCGAGCTTGCGGCACTGTGATGGGACATCTCTTGCTTGTCGTCGTTTTTCGGTTGAAGGCTCCTGCCTCTTCGGACGAACCGTTCCGCGCAAGGAGCCGTGCATGGTTTTCGATGACGAGATCGTTAATCTCCTGCAAGGAGAGCTGAGCCCTGTCGAGAGGCGGAGGAGGATCCGCCGCCTCCTCGCGCACGCCGACGGCCTGCGGCTTCGGGAGCCGGAGAAATCGGCTGACCCCGGCCCGGCGGAAGCGGAGATCCTTCAGGAGATCGGAGAGATCGGCCTGAGCGAGCGGGCGCTCACCCTGCTCCGCGAGCACTCCCGCGTCCCCGAGCTGCTCCAGCGCCTCGAGGGCCTCTCGCCGGCCGCGAAGCTGGTCCGCATCCGGACCGACCGGGAGCTCCAATCCTGCCCCCTCTGCCAGCGCCTGATCGAGAGCTGCCACGACGTCGTGCATGCTGACACGGCCCGCGCCGAGGAGCTCGCCGAGCTGGCGGTCGCCGTCTCCCAGGAGCTCGACGTCCGGCGCTACGGGGCCGAGATTGTCAATGATTTCAAGGCCCGGGCCTGGGCATGCCTGGGGGAGGTGCTGCGGAACCGGGCCGATCTCCGCGGCGCGGACCAGGCGTTCGAGGTGGCCGAGACCCTTCTGGGGGTAGGGACCGGCGACATCTTCGAGGAGGCGCGCCTGCTCGAGCTCGAGGCACTCCTGCGGCGGGACCAGCGCCGGCTCGGCGAGGCGCACGGCCTGCTCGACGAGGTAATCGCTGTTTACCGCCAGTTCCGGGATTTCCACCTGGTCGGCCGCGCCTTCGTCCAGAAGGGGAGCGTCCACGGCGCGGCGGGCGAGCTCGAGCCCGCGGTCCGCTGGCTGCGCAAGGGGCTCGGCCTGATCGACCCCATGCGCGAGCGGCGCCTCGACCTCTCGGCCCGTCACAACCTGATGCTGTACCTCCACGAGAGCGGCCGGAACCAGGAGGCCTGGTTCCTCCTGAAGGCGTCCCGGGCCGAGTTCCTGGAGCACGGCGGCGAGCTGTTGAACCTGCGGCTGCGCTGGCTGGAGGGCAAGATCCAGCAGGCCCTGGGCCACCTCCATGAGGCGGAGCAGGCCCTCGCCGAGGCCCTCGCCGGCTTTCTCGGCCAGGGCGCCGGCTTCAGCGCGGCCCTGGTCTGCCTCGACTTGGCCGGCCTCTATGCCGGCCAGGCTCGGGCCGGGGAGATGCGGCGCCTCGCGGAAGAGATGCTCCCGATCTTTCAGTCCCGGGACATCCACCGCGAGGCGGTCGCCGCCCTGATCGTCTTCCAGCAGGCGGTCCGGGTGGAGAAGCTGAGCTCCGGCCTGCTCGACGAGATCCGCTCCTTCCTGCGGCGGGCCCGCACCGACCCCAAGCTCCGTTTCGAGTACTCCGCTTAAAGACTGGCTACAGGATTGCAGGCGCCCCAGCCCATGACCGAACGTCCCAAGCTGCTGGTGCTGGGGAGCGGGTTCGGAGGATTCTCCCTCCTCTCCCGGATCCGGACGCGCGAATGGGACGCGACCCTCCTCAGCCCCCGCAACTACTTCCTCTTCACCCCGCTGCTCCCCTCCGCCGCCAGCGGGAGCGTCGAGTTCCGGAGCATCCTGGAGCCCTCCCGGCGCCGGCTGCAGGGGGTCCACGTGGTCGAGGGTTTCGCGGAGTCGGTCGACTGGGGCTCCCGCCAGGTCCACTGCACCGGCGCGGTGGGGGGAGAGCGGTTCACGCTCCCGTACGACTTCCTGGTGATCGCCGTCGGCGCGGCGGTGGGGGACTATGGCATTCCCGGGGTCCGCGAGCACGCTCTCAAGCTCGCCAGCGTGGAGGACGCCCGCGCTGTCCGGCGGGGGGTGCTGGAGCAGTTCGCCCGCGCGGAGATCCCGGGGCTCACCCCGGACGAGGTGCGCCAGCGCCTCACGTTCGTGGTCTGCGGCGGCGGTCCCACCGGGGTCGAGGTGGCGGCGGAGATCGACGACCTGATCGACGAGGAGCTGCGCCACAGCTATCCCAAGCTCGCGCCGATGGCAAGGGTGGTCCTGGTCGAGGCCCTGGAGAGGCTGCTCACCAGCTTCGACGAGGCCCTGGGCGACTACACGCGGCGGCACTTCCTCCGCACGGGCATCGAGGTGCGCATGCAAGCCAAGGTGCAGGCCGTCGAGCGGGACCGCGTCGTGCTCCAGGGCGGGGAGGTCCTCCACTGCGGCCTCGTCCTGTGGGCGGGCGGCAACGCGCCCGTCCCCTTGATCGCCTCCCTGGGCGAGCCCCTCGACCGGCGGGGGCGCCTGGTGGTCGACGGCTACCTTCGTCTCCCGGGGAGGGAAGGGGTCTACGCGATCGGCGACTGCGCCGCGGTGGGGGAGCCGCCGCTGCCCGCCACCGCCCAGGTCGCGCAGCAGCAGGGCAAGTATCTCGCCGGCGCCTTCGCCGACCTCCGGGACGGCGCGACCGTCGAGCCGTTCCGCTTCAAGGCCTCTGGAATGCTCGCCTACATCGGCGGGGGAGAGGCGCTGGCGGACCTGCCCAAGGTCAAGTGGAGCGGCCGGGGGGCCTGGCTCTTCTGGCGCTCGGTCTACCTGACCAAGCTGGTGAGCCCGGCCAACAAGATCAAGGTCCTCTTCGACTGGGTCAAGGCCCGGCTGTTCGGCCGCGACCTGAGCCGCTTCTAGGTCTTCACTCCGAGGAACAGGTAGACCGAGAGTACGGCGAACACCGCGCTTGGGCTCCAGACCGCCACGGCCGGCGGCAGCGCTCCGGCCTCGCCGAGGGTGGTGAAGAACGCGAAGATCCCCAGGAAGACCATGCCCAGGACCACGGATACGCCCAGGCCGTAGAGCGCCCCCTGCCGTCCGAGGCGGAAGGCGAAGGGGAGGGCGACCAGCGCCATGACCAGCGACACCACCGGGAAAGCAATCTTGTTCTGCAACTGCACCTGGAGCTCGGGGACGGGCTGGCCGCTGTCCTTCAGCTCCTGAATGTAGTCCTTGAGCTCGCTGTAGCGCATCTGCTCGGGAGGACGGATCTCCGACTCGAAGTAATCAGGCGTCTCCGGGTAGCGGACGATCTTGTCCCCGGTGAAGCGACGGTAGTCCGTGACCTCCACGCTCCGGAAGGAGCGCGACCAGCCGTTCGAGAACCGCCAGACCTCGCCGAGGAACACGGCGGAGTCCGCGACCAGGCGCCTGGAGAGCCGGTGGCTCTCGTCGAAGTCGAAGACCTGCAGCCGCTGCAGGGCCGGACGCTGCGGGTCGTAATGCAGGTAGTTGTAGATGTAGCGCCCCTGTCCGAACAGCCACTGCCGGTCGGCACGGCGATAGGTCCTCACGGTCTCGCTGCCCCGGATCCGGTCCTTGAGCTGCGCGACTTTCGCGTTCGAGGCCGGGAGCACGGCCGACTCCAGGTAACCGCAGAACAGGGTCACGAGCAGGGACGCCGCGAGGGCCGGCAGAGCTAGGCGGTAGAGGCTCATGCCGAGCGCCTTGCAGGCGGTGATCTCGTTCGTGCGGCCGAGCAGGCTGAAGGTCATCAGCGTGGTCACCAGCACGACCACCGGGGCGATGTCGTAGAACATCTGGAGCGACGAGTACTTGTAGTAGTTCAGGACCAGGCCGGAGGGGACCTTGTTCTTGAGGATCTCGTCGATGGTCTCGCTCAGGTCGAAGATGACGAAGAGCGACACCCCCG
The DNA here is from genome assembly GCA_035556715.1 of Thermoanaerobaculia bacterium. Lineage (GTDB taxonomy): Bacteria > Acidobacteriota > Thermoanaerobaculia > Multivoradales > UBA5704 > DATMER01. The sequence continues at coordinate 170,862 of DATMER010000145.1, read as the reverse complement.
ACAGGACCACCAGGGCGAACACCATGGTGAAGATCCGCACCACGTACCGGTCGAGCAGGTTCGGAAAGGCAAGCCGAAGGCGGGGGAGCAGGAGCACCAGCTCCGGCCGCGACCTGCGCCGGCGCTCGACCTGCTCTGTGCGCTCGACCTGCTCGACCTGCCTCTCCTGTTTGCGCGCCTGGCGGCGCCTCTTCAGGAAGAGAAGGCCGCGCCAGACGTCCTGCCGGACCCAGCGGTCGATGCGGCTCAGGAGGAGGCTCTTGTCCTTGTTCCGCCGCACGAGGAGGAACAGGCCCCCCGCGGCCATGAGGACGTTCGGCGCCCACATGGCCACCCACCCCGGGATGCGTCCGTAGCGCGCCGCCTCCTCGCCGTTGCTCAGCAGCACGTAGTAGAGGACGATGACCCCGATCGAGAGCGCGAACCCCGAGGCTTTGCCCCCTCGGCGGTTGTTGATCCCGAGAGGGAGCGCGAACAGGCCGAAGACCAGGCAGGCGGCCGGGATCGAGAACTTCTTGTGGATCTCGACGCGCGCCAGGTTCCTCTGCTCGGCGGAGGCAGTCGGGTCCTGCCTGAGCCTCTGCAGCTCTTCGAGGGTCAGCTCCCGGATCCCCTTGGAGACCGAGATCTTGGCCTTCTGCTCGCTGGTGAACTGCTCTTCGAGAATGAGGTCGAGCCGCCGGTGGCGGCTGATCTCGTAGCGGTCGGGAGCGTTCAGGTCCACCTTGTGCCGGATCGCGTTGTAGAGCCGGAGCACGACGCGCTCGCCGTCCGGCTCCACCCGGACCTCGCCCCAGTCCGCAATCGTGATCTCGTTGTCCTGGCTGGCCGGGACCGACTCGGCCAGGAACACCCCCTTCCAGCGATCCTCGCCCTCGGGCGTCTCGAAGACGTAGAGGACCTTGCCCTCCCATTCCTCGTAGAAGACCCGGGGCTGGACCTGCTGCGAGATGCTCTGAGTCGTGATCTCCAACCGGAGCTGCTGCAGAGCGTGGTTGCCCCAAGGGAGGGCGTAGACCATGAGCCAAGTGTTGAGGAGAGTGAGGACCGCCGAGAGGAGGAGGATCGGCCGGTAGAGCGTCAGCAGGCTGATGCCGGACGAGCGCATGGCGATGAGCTCGCTGTCGGAAGACAGGCGGCCCACGGCGATGAGGATGCCGAACAGCAGTGACATCGGGAGCGTGAGCACCACGATGTTCGGCAGGGTCAGCATCAACAGCTCGCCGACGATGGAGACCGGCAGGCCTCGCCGGATGATCATCTCGGCGGAGTCGAACAGGAACCGGAGCAGGAGGATGAAGGTATAGACCAGGAACCCCAGGCCGAGGGGGCCGAGGATCTCGGATACGATGTAGCGGTCGAGGCGGAACCGGCTTACGCGCACGGCCCTATTCTATGAGGAAACTCGCATGAAAGTTCGACTTGAGCGCCGCTTCCGGTTCAGCGCCAGCCATCTGTACCGCCGTCCGGACTGGAGCGAGGACGAGAACCGGGCCCGTTTCGGCAAGTGCGCGAACCTGCCGGGACACGGCCATAACTACCGGCTCTTCGTCACGGTTCAGGGAGAGGTCGATCCGTCGACCGGTTTCATCGTCGACCTCGGCATCCTCGACAGCCTGGTCACTACGCGGGTCATCGACCGCCTGGACCACCAGCACCTCAACTCAGCCTTCCCGGAGTTCCAGGACGGAAGAGACATCCCGTCGAGCGAGAACCTCATCCGTTGGATTCACGGGCAGCTCCAGGAAGTCCTTCCCGTCGAGGTCGTCAAGCTCCGCTTGGAGGAGGACGAGGATCTGGCTGCGGAATGGCTCGCCGGCTAACCGCCGACGAGATGGGTTTACATAATGTGCCTTACCAGAATGACTGCAGGCGCGCGGAAAAGCCGGCCGGCGAGCCTCTTCCGAGGATCTCAGGCCGTCTCTTGGCGGAGGTCCAGGAGGATCTGCTCGAGCGCGCGGATCAGGTCTTCCTTGTCCACTTCGCTCTGGCGAAACGTCATCGAAAGGTTGTAGCTCCGGTCCGGGGACTTGAAGCGGAACACGTAGGGCCGGCGCCGTCCGCCGCTTTTGCCGCCACCGGTGCTCCGGCGGAGGCGCTGCCTGAGATCGTCGCGGTTCAGACCGCGGCGGGCGACCTCTTCGAGGAGCTCGATCATCTCCTGCTCCTCACCGGCCTTCAGCACCTCCAGCAGGAGCGACTTGGAAGTCAGGGCCAGGGCTTGGACCGTGTCCCGGACCCGGGGTGGCATCTGCAGGAGGGACAGGCTCTCCGTGACGACCGTCCGGGACTTGCCCACGGCCGTGGCGATCTCCTCGTGCGTGTACTCGTGCCGCTCGGCCAGAAGGCGGTAACCCTCGGCCTCTTCAAAGGGGGTGAGGTCCTTGCGCTGCAGGTTCTCGATCAGGGCGATCTCAAGAGCTTCCTGCTCCGAGACGTCCATCTCGATGACCGGCACCTCGTAGAGCCCCGCCTCCTGGGAGGCCCGGTAGCGCCGTTCGCCGGAAATAATCCGGTACAAAATGCCGGCAGGAGGGGCCGGATCCTGATCCTCGGGCTCGGGCCGCGGCCGGACCAGGATCGGCTCCAGGACCCCCTTCTCGCGGATGGAGGCCACCAGCTCGGCCAGGTCCCCCATGGTGGACCGGGGCTGGTGCGGGTCCGGCTCGATCGTTGAAAGGGGGACCATCTTCCCCACCGGCGTCTCGTGGCGGGCGGTCAGCTCCTCCACGAAGTGCGTGTCGTGACGCATCTTGACGCGCATCGGCAGGCCCCGCTTGCGAGACGGCTCAGACACGGCTCAGCACCTCCTCGGAAAGCCGGTAATACTCATAGGCTCCCGTCGACCTGGGCGCGAAGGTGAAGATCGACTCCCGGTAGGCCGGGCTCTCTTCGAGACGGACGCTCTTCGTGATCACGGTCTCGAAGACCTTGGTTCCGAACACGTTCTGGATCTGCTCGTAGATGTCCTTGGCGAGCAGCGTCCTCTTGTCATACATGGTGATCAGCGCTCCCAGGATCTGGAGTTGGGGGTTGGCCCGCACCTTGATCTTGTCGATGGTCTCCAGGAGGTCGTCCGTCCCTTCCAGGGCGAAGTAGCTGGCCTGGATCGGGATCAGCACATGGGTGGCCGCCACCAGGGCGTTCACCGTGATGATCCCCAGGGTTGGGGGCGTGTCGATGATGACGTAGTCGTAGCCGTCCTGGATGGCCTGGAGCTTGTCCTTGAGGCGGAAGTGGCTGTCCAACTCACCGATGAGCTTGGCCTCGATCTTCGCCAGGGCAATGGTCGTCGGGGCAATGTCCAGGTTCTCAACCTTCTCGGCGGGCCGGATGACGTCGGTCAGTTGGACATGCGATTCGGTCAGGGCATCATAGACGGAGAGCTTCAGCTCGTGGATGTCCAGGAAGGACATCGAGCTGTTCGCCTGGGGGTCCATGTCGACCACCAGGGTCCGGACACCCTTGCTGGCGAGGGCCGCGGCCAGATTGATCGCGGTCGTGGTCTTGCCGACTCCACCCTTCTGGTTGGTGATGGCGATGATCATGAGAGGTCGGCAGTCTAGAAGAAGCCCCGGAGCGGGTCAAGCTCCGGGGCAGGGGATGTCGGCGCGCCGACATTGAGGGTAACTGCTTGGAAATCTGTCACTTAGGCGCTACATCGTCCATTTGCCGAGCTCTTCGGGGCTGATCTCCTCCAGCCATTTCTTGAGCCGCTCCTCGTCGGTCACCTGGCCGGCCAGCTCGGCCGCCTGGGCCTTGTCGAGCACGCCGCGGAGGACGAAGATCGGCGCTTCCACCCGCAGGGCCAGGGCGATCGCGTCGCTCGGCCGGGCGTCGATGCCGAGGGAGCGCCCGTCCTGCTGCACGTGGATGACGGCGAAGAAGGTGCTCTCCTTCAGGTCGGAGATGACGATCTTCTCCACCGTGGCGCCGAGCTGCTCGAGCATCAGGCGAAGGAGGTCGTGGGTCATGGGACGAGGAGGCTCGACTCCCTCGATCTTGAGGGCGATGGCGTTGGCCTCGAAGACGCCGATCCAGATCGGCAGGAAGAGCTGGCTCTGGGTGTCGCGGAGTATGACGATCGGAACGTTGGACGAGGGATCCAACATCAGACCACGGATCTCGACTCGAAGTTCCTGGTTGGGGTCGCTCATGAGCTTATTTTGAGCGCCGCCCCGCGGAAGGTCAACCGGCAGGTGAGGCCGGCTCAGGACAGGGAGAGGCGCTCGCCGAACAGGCTGTGGGTGAGGGCCGACTGGATCCGGACGCGGGTCATCTGGCCGAGGGCCGCGGGCTCGGCACCGGTCCGGAAGTGCACGATGCGATGGCAGGAGGTCCGGCCCACCTGCGTCCCCGGCTGCTTCCCCCAGCCGGTCACGATCAGCTCCAGCTCCTCCCCCACCATCTCCTCGTTGATCTCCTTCTGAATCCCTTCCTGTAGGTGGAAGAGCCGCTGGAGCCGCTCCGAAGCGGTGTCCGGGTCCACGGCGCCTCCCAGGCGCGGCGCCGCCGTGCCCGGCCTCGGGGAGTACTTGAAGGCGTAAAGGGATGCGAAGCGGACCTCGCGGAGCAGGTCGAGCGTCTGCTCGAAGTCATCCTCGGTCTCTCCTGGGAAGCCGACAATGATGTCGGTGGAGAGCGCTAGGTCGGCCCGGGCCACGCGGAGCTGATGAACGAGATCGAGGTACTCGGCCCGGGTGTAGCCGCGGCCCATGCGGCGCAGCGCCGGGTCCGAGCCGGACTGCACGGGCAGGTGAATGTAGGAGCAGATGTTCTCGTGCCGGCCCACCTGCTCCACCATGCGCGGCGTGAAGTCGCGGGGGTAGGAGGTGACGAAGCGCAGCCGGCGCAAGCCCGGCAGCGAGGCCGTTGCGTCCAGCAGGTCCGCGAAGTCGATGCCGGTGTTCGCCGGGTCGCGCCAGTGGTTCACGGTCTGGCCGAGGAGCTCGATCTCCAGGAAGCCGTACTCCAGGAGGTGCTCGACCTCGCGCAGGACCTCGGCCATGGGACGGCTCTGCTCGGGACCCCGGGTCTGGGGGACGATGCAGAAGGTGCAGTTCTTGTTGCACCCCTCGATGATGGTCACCATCCCCTTGTACTCGCCCTGGCGGGTGACCGCATCGATGTCGTACTGGCGGTTCTCGGGGAAGCCGGTGGCCACTACCCGCTCGCCGGCGCGGCGCTTCGCCACCACGTCGTTGAGCTCGCCCACCCGGCCCGGGCCCAGAACGAAATCGAGGTCCGGGACGCGGCGGAGGGCCCGCTCTCCTTCCTGCTGGGCCACGCAGCCGCAGAGGCCGATCAGGAGGTCCTGCCGGTTGCGCTTGAAGAGCCGGTACTCCCCCAGCCGCGAGTAGACCTTCTGCTCCGCCTTGTCCCGCACGCTGCAGGAGTTGAGGAGGATGACGTCCGCCTCCTCGGGCTTGAGCGTCGGCAGAACTCCCTGCTGCATGAGCTGGCCGAGCATGCGCTGGCTGTCCAGCTCGTTCATCTGGCAGCCCCAGGTCTCGATGTAGACGCGGCGTGGACGTGTCATCTTCCGTCTTCTTCCTGTTTCTTTTCCACGATGGGCGGGTCGATCGCCTTGTGCTCATTCGAGGGCTCGGGCTCTTCCTTGGGCTCCTGGTCAACTCCCTCGCGGAGCCAGCCTGGAAGGGCTCCCGCGGTCCGGCCCTCCTCCAGAAGCTCGGCGAGCTCGGTCTTGGCCGTCTCCGCCTCGGCCCGGGCCTCTTCCAGCCGGTCCAGGACCCGGTCCCACTCCGGCTTGACCTGGCCGTTCCGTACATAGATGTCGTTCTCGGCGTAGAAGCGCCGGCGCCAGCCCGCGGCGCTCTGCTCCAGCTCCTTGACGTCGTCCGCGGCCTTGCGCCAGCGCAGACGGACCTCGAGAGCCCGGCCGCGCCAGTACTGCTCGTCGCGGACGAGAGGCTCTTCCTGCGGCGTCCCCTCCTCCTCGAGCTCGGGCTTCTTCGCGGGCGAGGCCACCGTGATCTGCCCCTTGGCGGCGTACTGCTTCAGGTTCTGGTTGGTGATCACGTGCGCCGGAGGGTCGGCATGGGCGCGCTGCTCGCGCGCGGCCCGGGCAGCGTCCGCCAGGCTCGTGGTGGAGGAAGCTGCCTTCTGACCTCCGGAGTCCAGGACGACGACGTTGTCCTGGGGCGGCTCCATGGGCTTGGGTGCCGGAGTCGGCGCGGGTGCCGGATCGATTACCTGCGTAGGAGCCGGCGCCTGGGGCTCTTCAGCCTTGGGCGGCGGCGGCACCGCGCACCCGGCCAGCACCACCAGAAGAAGCCCTGCGCAGAGAGTCTTGGAGGGGAGGAGGGTGCCTGCCGGGCGCAGGTCAGGCACGGCCATAGCGGTCTTCGAGACGAACCACATCTTCGAGCTCCGGGGTCGACACCTCGATGATGTCGCAGCCGTTGCCGCCGGCGATCATCCGGTGTTTGGTGAAAGGGCGGATCCGGTAGGACTCGCCGCCGCGCAGGACCGTGGTGACCAGGTTCCCGTCCTCCTCCACCAGCAGCTCCACCTCCCCGTCGGCCATATACAGGGTCTCGTCCTTGACCTCGTGGTACTGGAGCGACAGGGCCTGGCCCGGGTTGACGTGCAGAACCTTGCCCACGTAACGGTCGGTGTGGGCGAAGATCAGCTCATACCCCCACGGCTTCTCGACTCGGCGGATTGGAAAACGCATTCAAGTCCCTCTTGCTCAACGGTTGCTCAACGGCGCGAAGTCATCTTCGCGAAGCCATGGCGCACTCGAAGAAATCTTCCAGGTGACGCTGGACGTCGGCCGCGGTGGAGTGAGCGAGACAGCTTTCGGCCAGCTCGGCCAGCTCGGCTGCGGAGACGTCCCGGAGCCAGCTCTTGACCTCCGGGATCCCCCGGGGAGCCAGGGAGAGTCGCCGCAGCCCCATGCCGACCAGGAGGAGGGCGTAACGGGGGTCCGACGCCATCTCCCCGCACAGGCTGACCTCGATCCCCGCGGCACGCGCGCTGTCGATGACGAAGCGTAGCATGCGGAGAATTCCGGGATGAAGGGGCTGGTACAGGCTGGCCACGTGCTCGTTGTTGCGGTCCACGGCGAGCGCGTACTGGATCAGGTCGTTGGTGCCGATGGAGAAGAAATCCACCTCGCGGGCCAGCGCGTCGGAGATCATCGCCGCGCCCGGCACCTCGATCATCACCCCCAGCCGGATGTCCCGGCGGAAGGGCACCCCTTCCCGCTCCAGCTCCTGGATGACGTCCTCGGCGAAAGCGCGGAAGCTTCGCACCTCCTCCACCGTGGTCACCAGCGGCAGCATGACCCAGAGATCGCCATAGATGCCCGCCCGGTAGAGGGCCCGGATCTGGGTACGGAAGATGTCCGGCCGCGCCAGGGTCAGGCGGATGCCGCGCAGGCCGAGGACCGGGTTCTCCTCCTCGGTCGCCATCATCTCCCGCGCCAGCTTGCGGCCGCCCAGGTCGTAGGTGCGGACGATCGCCGGGTGCGGAGCCGCGGCCTCGACCATGTGGCGGTAGGCCTCCAGGTGCTCCTCCTCGGTCGGCAGGTGCGGGCTCTTCTCGATGTAGAGGAACTCGCTGCGGTAGAGGCCGATGCCGCAGGCCCCGAACGGCCCCACCTCGTCCACCTCCTCGGGCAGGTCGATGTTGGCCATCAGCTTGATCTCGACCCCGTCGGTCGTCACCGAGCCGAGCTCGCGGGAAGCCAGCCAGGCGTTGTCCCGCCGCTCCAGCTCGGCCTGGCGGACCCGGTACTCCGCGAGCACCTCCGCGGTCGGATGGAGGACGATCGTGCCGCTCTCGCCGTCCACGATGATGGAGGCCTGGTCGCCGACGCGGCCGATCACGCCGGTCAGACCGGCGACCGCCGGCAGGTTCAGGGAGCGCGCGATGATCGTGGTGTGCGAGGTCCGGCCGCCCGTCTCGATGGCAAAGCCGATGACCCGCGCCCGGCCCAGCCGGATGGCATCCGAGGGCGTGAGGTCGTCCGCCACGATCACCACGTCGGGCGGCAGGTCGGAGAGATCGTGGTGGGAGGTCCCCTGCAGGCTGCGCAGGAGGTGGCGGCTGACGTCGGTGAGGTCCTCGCTGCGCTCGCGGATGTAGCTGTCGTCGATGTGCGCGAAAAGCTCGTCGAGCTCCTCCGCGGTCTTCTTGACGGCCCACTCCGCGTTGACCTGGTTCTTGCGGATACGCTCCTCCACCTTGCCCAGGAAGTGGGGATCGGAGAGCAGCAGGACGTGGGCGTCGAAGATGGCGGCGAGATCGTTGCCGAGGTCCTCGTCGGCCTTCTCGCGGGTGCGCATCAGCTCGTGGCGGGCGCGGCGGGCCCCCTCGTACAGGCGGGCGACCTCTTCCTCGACCTGATCTTCGGCGATGGGGATGCGGAACACGTCCGGGCCGCGGGTCTCGATGCAGACGGCCCTCCCGATGGCGATCCCTCCGGAGACGCCCATCCCGCGCAGGACCTGCATCTCGGAAGGCATGGTCAGCACTCCTCGTCGAACCGGTTGGAGATCAGGCCGGTGACCGCCTGCATGGCCGCCTCCTCGTCCTGACCGTCGCAGCGTATGGTCACCTTGCTGCCTTTCGCCGCAGCCATCATCATGATCCCGAGGATGCTCTTGGCATCCACCTCCTCGCCGTCCTTGGCAACCGTGACGCGGCTCTGGAAGCGGCCCGCGGTATGGACCAGCTTGGCCGCGGCGCGAGCGTGCAGACCCAGCTTGTTGACGATCTCGGTCTCGCGCTCAATCACGCTTCTTCTTCTCCGCCGCGACGGCTTCCTCCTCGCACTTGGGGGGCTGGACCATATCACTCACCAGGCAGAGGCTCCGCTGCGCCTTGGCCTGCAGCCAGCGCGCGACCTCGGCAAGGTTTCCGTCCTCGGTGGACTGGCAGGCCAGGCGCAGGACCATGGGGAGGTTCACCCCGGTGAGGATCTCGACCTTGCCCGGCGCAAAGAACGAGGTGGCCATGTTGCACGGGGTGCCTCCGTACATGTCCGTGAGGATGAGCACACCCTGCCCCTGGTCGAGCCGCGTGATCGCGGCCGAGATCTGGGCCTTGGACTCTTCCAGCCCGTCGTTCCAGTCCAGCGAGAGCGCCTCGAAATTGGACAGGCGGCCCGAGATCACCTGGGCCGCGGCCAGCAGCTCCCTCGCCATGCCGCCGTGGGTCAGAATCAGCTTTCCGATCATCTCACTCTTACATAACGTGCCAGGCCGGGCGTTTCATTCTGCCTTGCTTCGTCTGCCTTACTTCGTGATATCGCGGTGGATGACCCGCGCCGGCCACCCGCCCGCGTCCAGCTCCGCCTTGAGCCGCTCGCAGACCGCGACCGAGCGGTGCCTGCCGCCCGTGCATCCCACCGCCACCGACACGTAGCTCCGGTTCTCCCGCCGGTACCGGGGGAGCAGGTACAGGATCAGGTCGGCGAAGCGCTGCACCACGTCCAGGTAATCCGGCTCCCGCAGAAGGTACTCCTGCACGGCCGCGTCCTGCCCCGTCTGCTCCCGCAGGCCGGGCACGAAGTGCGGGTTCGACAGGAAGCGCACGTCGAAGAGCAGGTCCGTTCCGTACGGGATGCCGTGCTTGAAGCCGAAGCTTACCAGGGAGACGACCATCCCGGGCTCCTCACCCGGGCTGCTCGCGAACTCGCGGTACACCTGGCTGCGGATCTCGTGCACCGAACAGGTGCTGGTGTCGAGGGCCATGTCCGCCCGGGCGCGCAGCTCGGCGAGCAGCTCGCGCTCCTTCAGGATGCCTTCGATGACCGCCTTGTCCGGGGCCAGCGGGTGGGGGCGCCGGGTCTCCGAGAAGCGGCGCACCAGCACTTCGTCCGACGCTTCCAGGAAGAGGAGCGTGACGTCCACCTTCGTCCGGTCGATCTCCAGGATGAGCCGCGGCAGCTCGTCCGCGAATCCGGGCGCGCGCACGTCGGTCACCACCGCGATGCGGTCGTAGCCGCGCGCCAGCTCCAGCGGGTTCTCCAGGAACAGGCGGAGCAGCGGCAGCGGCAGGTTGTCGACCGTGTAGTAGCCGAGGTCCTCGAAGCACTTGGCCACCACGCTCTTGCCCGAGCCGGAGAGGCCGGTGATCAGGACGAGGCGCGGCTTGGCGGGAGCCTTAGCGTCGGTTGCGCTCAAGCTGGGCCTCAAGCTTGCGGGCGAACTCCCGGGCCGAGTGATGACCCTGGAGCTTGAGGACGTGGTTCCGCGCCGCGATCTCGACGAGGATGCTCACATTGCGCCCGAGCGCCACGGGCATGCGGATGTACGGACAGGGGGTCTCGAGGATGTTGAACAGGGTCTCATCCAGGCCGAGACGGTCGTACTGCTGGCCGGCCTGCCAGTGCTCCAGCTCGATGACCAGGTCGACCGCCGTGCGCTCGCGCACAGAGGCCAGGCCGAAGAGGTCCTGGACGTTGATGATCCCGATCCCGCGCAGCTCCATGTGGTGACGCAGCGGGCCTTCGCTGTAGCCGATCAGCTCGCCGTTCGGGTAGCGCTTGATCGTGACCTTGTCGTCCGCGACCAGGCTGTGCCCGCGGGTGATCAGGTCCAGGGCCGACTCGCTCTTCCCCACCCCGCTCGCACCGATCAGCAGCACCCCGATGCCGTAGATCTCCAGGAGCACGCCGTGCATCGAGGTCGACGGCACGAGATGGTCTTCGAGGAAGTAGCTGACCCCCTTGATCACCGTGGAGGAGAGCTCGGGCGAGGAGAGGACCGGCACCTCGCGTACCTGGCAGCTCGCCAGGAACCCGGGCAGCGGCTCGATCCCCTTGGTGATGATGAAGACCGGCACCGGCAGGCTGGCGATGGTTTCGAGCCGGAGCTGGCGCTCCTCCTCGTCCAGGGTCTTCAGGTACTCGGTCTCGCTCTCGCCCACGATCTGGACCCGCCCCGGCTTGATGTAGGCGTAGTAGCCGGCGAACGCGAGCCCCGGCTTCTGCACCCGCGGATGGGTGATCAGGTTGTCGAGGTGCGACTCGCCCGAGAGCACCTTCAGATGGAGATATCCCAGCTCCTCGGCGAGCAGCTCTGAGACCTGAACCTGCGGAAGGGTGGGAAGACTGCCGTGCATCAACGGCTCTCCTCCTGAAGAAGCTGGTACACCGCCTCGGGATCGCGCAGCTCCAGGAGCCGCTCGGCATGGCGGTCCACCTTGATCCAGCGCGAGATCGCGGCGAGCGCCTGCAGGTGCTCGGCCGGGGAGGCGCTCGGCGACAGCACCACGAAGAGCAGCCGCACGGGCTCGCCGTCCGCGGCCCCGAAGTCCACGCCGGCAGGCGCCATGCCCACGGCCACGATCCCCTGCTTCAGGCCCGGGACCTTGCAGTGCGGGATGGCGATGCCCGAGCCGATGCCGGTGGAGCCGAGCTGCTCGCGCTCCTTCATCAGCCGGAAAAGCTCCGCCCCGTCCGGCACCACCCCCAGGGCGGCGATGCGCTCGGCGAGGAAGCGCAGGACACCCGTGCGGTCCGCGGCAGGAAGCTCGGGGAAGATCAGCTCCGGACGAGTGAGCGACCCCAGACGCACCACACCCGTCCTAAAAGATCTGTTTCCGGTCCGTGGAGGAGGGGATGCTCAGCTCGTCGCGGTACTTGGCCACGGTCCGGCGGGCGATCTGGATCCCCTCGCGGTTCAGGATCCGCATGAGCTCGCTGTCGGACAGGGGGCGCTTTGGATCCTCGGACTGGATGAGCTGCTCGATCTTCCGCTTGACCGTAAGCGACGAGATGTTGTCGCCATACTCACGGTCGATGCCGCTATGGAAGAAGAACTTCATCGGGAACAGCCCGCGGTGGGTGTGCATGTATTTATTCGACACCACCCGGCTGACCGTGGACTCGTGCATGCCGATGTCCTCGGCCACGTCCCGGAGCACCATCGGCCGCAGGTGCTCGATCCCCTTGTCCAAGAACTCCCGCTGCTGGCGGATGATCGACGACGCCACCTTGTAGATGGTGCGCTGCCGCTGGTCGAGGCTCTTGATCAGCCAGACCGCGGAGCGGATCTTGTCCTTGATGAACTGCTGGGCTTCGGACTGCCGGTTCTCGCTGCGCATAGTCTGCAGCATGCGCCGGTAGGCACGGCTCACCCGGAGGCGCGGCAGGCCGTCGTCGTTGAGCTGGATGACGTACTCGTCGCCGACCTTGCGCACGAACACGTCGGGCTCGATGTAGTGCGGCCGGTCGGTGCTGAACTTGCGGCCGGGGTGGGTCTCGAGGGTGCGGATCAGCTCGACCGCCTCTTCGAGCTCGGCGAGCTCCACGCCGAGCTTCTTGGCGACGGCGGGGAACTGGCGGCGCAGGAAGAGGTCCCAGGCCTCGAAGATCATGCGGCGGGCGAGGGCGTCCTGGGGGACCTCCCGGATGTCCATCTGGAGGAGCAGGCTCTCCTGGAGGTCACGGCAGGCGATGCCCGGCGGGTCGAGGCTGCGCACGAGGCGGAGCGCGTCGTAGACCTCCTCCAGCGAGTAGTTGCGGCACTCGCCATTCCCCTCCTGATGACCCTCGTGCTCCCCCATCTCCCGGATCTCTTCCGGGGTGGCGACCAGGAAGCCGTCCGGGTTGAGATTGCCGATGATCAGCTCGGCGATCTCCCTCTGGCGCGGCGTGACGTCGGCCATGTGGAGCTGCCAGAGGAGGTGGTCGTAGAGGTCGGGCTCGCGGGTGAGACTGTTCTCGATGGGCGGCTCGTCGCGCTCCTCCATCATGGAGGACTGGCCCGAGCCTTCCCAGTAGTCGCCGAAGTAGGCGTCGAGGTCGATGTTCTCCATCGAATCGGTCTGGTCGATCGGCTGCTCGGGAGTCTCCGCCGCCGCCTCCTGGCGCTCCTCGGGCGTGGCGTCCTTCTCTTCGATGACGTCACCGGCCTCTTCCAGGATCGGGTTCTCCACCAGCTCCTGGGTGAGGAGCGTATCCAGCTCCATGCGAGTCATTTGCAGAAGCTTGATCGCCTGCTGGAGTGACGGCGTCATCACCAGCTTCTGCGCCAGCTTCAGGGAAAGTTTTTGCTCTAACGCCATTCAGACGACCTGACAATCAAAGAGTGAACTCTTCTCCGAGATAGATCTTTCGGACCTGGGGGTCCGCCGACAGCTCGGCGGGTGATCCGGCTCGCAGGATCTCGCCGTTGTTGATGATATAGGCCCGATCGGTTATTTTCAATGTTTCCCGCACGTTATGGTCGGTGATGAGGATGCCGATCCCCATCGACTTCAGGTGCCGGATGATACCCTGGATGTCCAGCACCGCGATCGGGTCGATGCCGGCGAACGGCTCGTCCAGAAGGATATACCAAGGGCTGATCACCAGGGCCCTCGCGATCTCGACCCGCCGCCGCTCGCCGCCCGACAGGGAGTAGCCCTTGCTCTTGCGCACCTTGGCCAGGCCGAAGTCGGCGATGAGCTGGTCGATGCGCCGCTCCTGCTCGGCGTGGGACAGGTCCAGGGTCTCGAAGATGGAGCGCAGGTTGTCCTCCACGCTCATGCGCCGGAACACCGACGGCTCCTGCGGCAGGTAGCTGATGCCGCGCTGGGCGCGCAGGTACATGGGCAGCTCCGTGATGTCCTCGCTGCCCAGGAAGACCTCGCCCGAGTCCGGCGGGGTGAGCCCCACGACCATGTAGAAGGTCGTGGTCTTGCCCGCGCCGTTCGGACCCAGGAGGCCGACGATCTCGCCCGGGCCGACCTCGATGGACACGTCCTTCACCACGGCCCGGCCGCGGTAGACCTTCCGGAGGTTCAGGGTGGAGAGCTTCTGCCGGCGCGCCGTCGTCATTCCCCGCTTCCCGTCCCCGCAGCCGATGGTGCCGATGCTGCCGGCGTTGCCGGCGTGTCGTCCTTGCCCTTGACCTCCACCTTGCCGTCGTCGACGAAGTAGATGACGCGCTTCCCCTGCACCTGGTTGCCCTCCCTGTCGCGCATCGTGACCTTGTCGCCCGTGATCTCCATCCTCTTCGCGGCCAGATCGTACACCGCCTTCTGCCCGGCGATCTGGCGTCCCTCCTTGGGATCGTTCAGCTTCGTGTCGCCGGTGCAGGTCATCTTCTCCGCCTTGTTGTCCTCGGCGAGGTCCACGTCCAGCCGGTCGCAGGTGAGGGTCTTGCCCTCCTGCACCACGCGCACGGACCCGGTGTAGGTGAGCATCCCTCCCCCCTCGCGGTAGACCATCTCCTGCGCCACCACCTCGACCGGAGCGCGGCTTGCTCCTGAAGATGCCGGCTGCGGCTTGCCCTGCGCCCGGGCCACGGCCCTGTCGGCCGGGATCCACAGCGTCTTGACCCCGCCGGTCGCGGTCAGCGTGTCTTCGACCTGGTTTCCTTGCAGCTCGGTCGTGAGCATCAGGTTCTCGCCGCGCCAGGCGCGGACGTCGCCGCGGAACAGGAACGACTGCGGCTCCTTGCGCCAGAATGCCTCCCGCGACTCCACATGGACGGGCCCCTCGCCCTCGCCCAGCGGCGTGCCCGCGAGCTCCGAGTCCGACTCCTGCTCCATCACGGCGCGCACGCCGCCCACGGCGTTCAGGACCTGGTTCTCGACGTTGTAGAGGATCCGCGGCGCGGTCATCCGGCCGCGCTCGCTCACGGCTTCGACCGGCTCGCCGAAGAACTCGCCGCGGCCCGAGTCGAGGTCGAGCGAGGCCCGGTTGCCCGTGGCCCGGGTCTGCGGATCGCGGAACACGACCTTGTTGATCAGCTCGACCGTGGCGAGCTCGCCGCCGCGGAATCCGGCCTTGGCGCGCATGCCGGTCGCCCGGCGGACCTCTTTCTGGCCGCCTCCGCGCGTGGTCTCGCGCAGGTCGACGCCGCCGAACGCCTCGGCTTCGGTGAGCGCGCCCAGGGCCAGCATCCCCTCGATCTGGAGGGCCGTCAGGGTGCGGATCATGCCTCCCCCGGGACCGGCGCCGGTCGTCTCGATCATGGCGCGGTTCTTCTCGCCCCCTTCCAGCACGACCTTGCGCGGCTGGTTTTCCGCGTCAGGCTGCATCTGGACCGCCAGGTCGCGGCCGGTGAAGCGGACGACGGACGCCGTGGGGCTGTCGCCGGTCAGACGGCCGCTCACGTTGAACTGCGCGCGGACGAACTGCAGGCCGCTCTCGTCGGGGGTGAGGTGGGCGCTGAGCCGCTGGGAGCGGACCTGCTCGGAGCCGCGCCTCAGCGTGGCGTTGCCCTCTGCCCGGAGAAGCTTCTGCTTGCGGTCGTAGACGGTGCGCTCGGCCGTGAGGGCCATGGGGATCTCGGCGCCGGGGAGGCTCTGCACCCGCGTCTGGCCCGCGAGGACGAACATCTCGTCGTCGAGGTTCACCCTCATCCTCTGGGCGTTGGCCGTGTACATGTCGGCATAGCGCAGGGCCACGGGCTTGGGGCTGACCAGCACCCTGCCCTTCTCGTTGATGTTGAGCTGGGCCGTGCGCAGCATCAGGCCGGCCGGACCCTTGAGGATCACGTTGCCCAGGAGCCGGCCCTCGTTGCTCTCGCGGTTGAAGCTCGCCTGGCGGCTCTCCACGTGGTAGGCGCGCCCCTCCTCGTCGTAGAGCGTAAGGCCCACGCCGTCGAGAAAGATCGTGCCCCCCTGGTCGGCGCGGATGCTGTCGCCCCGGATGCGGAAGATCGGGCGCTCGCGCTCGGTGAAGGTGTAGTCGAAGTCCTCGCCGATGAGGGCCGTGCCCTGCCCTGCCTGCGTCGCCTCCCCCTCCTCTGCCGGCCTGCGGAGCCCCTCCCGGCCGGCCCGGCCGAACAGGAAGAGGCCCGAGAGGCCGGCCACGAGGAGCACCATGACGAGCAGGAGCAGGTTCCGCAGACCGCGGATGGGGATGCGACGCGCCATAAGGAGGACCATTCTATGGTCAGAAGGACAACAGGATTCGGGATTGCGGCATTCTCAGGCAGGCTCAGGCAGGCCTCACACCCCCCGGGCATCCACCAACCGCATCACCGTCCCGCCCCGGTACGAATCCGCCTCGACGTGGCCGAGCACCTCAAACTCCCCGTCGAGGTCCTGCGCCCTCCCCTGCCAGCCCCAGCCCACAACCTCCACGATGGCGCCGTTCGCGCCGCGGGTTCGGGCGGAGAGGTGCCCGCCTCCGAACGCCCGCGGCGCGCCGTCGAGCCGCAGCGGACCGGTTCGCACCAGGGGGCGCGGGTTGCCCTGGCCGTAGGGCTCGAGCTTCGCGAGGTCGGCCAGGAGCTGGAGCGAGATCTGCCCGGGCTCCAGGTGCAGCTCGTACTCGTGCCGGCCGGCCAGGAGCGACTCGGGCCACTCGCGGCCGGCCTCCTCCCACTCCTGACGCAGCTCGTCGAGACGGTCCAGCCGCGCGGTCAGGCCCACGGCCTGGGCATGGCCTCCGAAGCGCTCCATCCGGTCCTTCCAGCGGGAGAGGAAGCCGTGCAGCTCCAAACCGGGCACGCTGCGTCCCGAGCCCGTGGCCAGCTCCCCTTCGACCGCGAGGAGCAGCGTCGGACGGCACAGCTCCTTGGCGATACGGCCTGCCGCGACGCCCACGACCCCCTTGTGCCACTCCGGGCTCCAGGCCACGAGGATGGGAGGAAGCGGTCTCTTCAAGAAACGGTCGCGGGCCTCCTCCACCACCCTCGCCTCCTCCGACTGGCGCTCCCGGTTCCAGCCGTCGAGCTCCGCGGCCAGCTCCGTGGCGCGGCGGGGGTCCCGGCTCATGAGCAGCTCCAGGGCCTTCTCCGCGTTGTCGAGCCGGCCGGCGGCATTGATGCGGGGCCCCAGGCGGTAACCCACGTCCGCGGCCGTGAACGGCGGCTTTACCCCGGACTGCCGGATCAGCGCCTTGAGCCCCTCGGACCGCGGCTCGGCCAGGGCGCGCAGCCCGAGCGCGGCGATCACCCGGTTCTCTCCCTGGAGCGGCACCAGGTCGGCGATCGTGCCCAGGCAGGCGATGCGCAGCAGGCGGGCGGGATCGACAACCCGGCCGCACCGGCCGGCGAGCGCCTGGCAGAGCTTGAAGGCCAGGCCGACCGCAGCCAGGTCGCGGAAGGGATAGGTGCAGCGCGCCTGGCGCGGGTTGATGTGGAGCGTCCCCGCAGGCAGCTCGCACCCGGGCAGGTGATGGTCCGTGATCAGGACGCCGATTCCGGCCGCGAACGCCGACTCCACGGCCGCGGCTGACGAGCTGCCGCAGTCGGCGGTGACGATGAGCCCGCAGCCCAGCTCCCGGGCGCGCTCCACGTGGACCGGCTGGAAGCCATACCCCTCGCGCAGACGGTGCGGCAGGACGGCCACCGCCTCGATGCCGCAGGCCCCGAGCACGGCGAGGAGGAGCGCGGTCGAGGTCACGCCGTCGACGTCATAATCGCCGACGATCGCGATCCGCTCATGGTCGGCCCGGGCGCGGAGCAGGCGCTCGACCCCCTCCTCCATGCCGGCGAGGAGGAACGGGTCGTGGAGCTGCTCCAGGGTCGGGTTCAGGAAGCGTTCGGCGTCCGCGGCGTCAGCCACGCCGCGGCGGGCGAGAGGCGCCGCGAGCCAGGGCGGAAAGCCGGCGCGCTCCAGCTCCTCGGCTGCTGCAGGGACCTGCGCGAGTATCCACTCCATCAGCACTCCATGCGGAGTGGCGTGTCAGGGTTCGTCGTAGACCCCGAGGGTCCGGAACCGGGCGTAACGGCGGGCGATGAGATCGTTGGAGCTGAGGCGTTGCAGCTCGGCGAGAGCGGCTTCGACCGTGTCGCCGACCCGCTTGCACGTCGTCTCCGGATCGGTGTGGGCGCCGCCCGGCGGCTCGGGGATGATGTGGTCCACCACGCCCAGCTCCAGGAGGTCGGGAGCGGTCATCTTCATAGCCTCGGCAGCCTCCGCCTTCTTGTCCTGATCCTTCCAGAGGATGGCCGCGCACCCCTCGGGCGAGATGACCGAATAGGTCGCGTACTCCAGGATGAACACGCGGTCGCCGATGCCCAGGGCGAGCGCGCCGCCGCTCCCTCCTTCGCCGGTGATGGTGACCACGATCGGCACCCGGAGCACGGCCATCTCCAGGAGGTTGCGGGCGATGGCTTCGGCCTGTCCGCGCTCCTCGGCGTCGAGGCCCGGGTAGGCGCCGGCCGTATCGATGAAGGTGAGCACGGGAAGGCCGAACTTCTCGGCCAGCTTCATGACGCGCAACGCCTTGCGGTAGCCCTCGGGCCGCGGCTGGCCGAAGTTGCGCAGGATCCGCTCCTTCGTGTCGCGCCCCTTTTCGTGGCCGACGACGGCCACGCTCCGTCCGCGGAAGGTGGCGAAGCCGGCGACGATGGCCGGATCGTCGCCAAACGCGCGGTCGCCGTGTACCTCGACCCAGTCCTGCATGAGGTTGCCGACGTAGTCGAGGGTGTAAGGCCGGTCCTGGTGCCGGGCGACCAGGGTCTTCTGCCAGCGGGTGAGATTGCCGTAGAGGTCGGCGGTGGATTTCCGCAGGGTGTTGCGGAGGCGCTCGAGCTCGCGCTCATGACCTCCCCCGGCCGGATAACCTTCAAGCTCCTCGATCCGCCGGCGCAGCTCCACGAGCTGCGAGTCAAAGGAGGCGTCCGTGTTCTGCATGCCGCCGGGCAAACTACCAGACAGGGAAAGGGACTGCAAGGACACGAAGGACTGGGATTCACGGACGGCGGTCCCGAAGGCGTTTCAGCTCCTCTTCGAGCAAGCGGAGCCGCTCCTCCGCCGCTTGGCGCTCCCAGGGACAAACACTACGGAGAGAACTCCAGGTCCAGGCTCGTACAGCCGCCAAAGTGCCAAAATGCCGTTCAGCGCGCCAGATTTTTTTCCGACGCGCCAATTCGCCAGCCAACGCGCCAATTCGCCAGATGGCGCGCTGAAAAAAAATTTGGCGCGCCAAATTTACAAACAGCCCGGCCAAATAAATTTTCAGCGCGCTGGATTCCCAGCCATCGCGCCAGATTTTTTTGGAACGCGCCGAATTTAAAATTGACGCGCTAAATTTTTTTCCAGCGCGTCTACCGGCAGATTGGCGCGTCTGCCGGGAATCTGGAGCGCCGAAAAAAATCCGGCGCGTTGAACGCCGTTCCGGTGGGCTTGAAGGCGTTTCAGCTCCCCGGCGGCCGCGTTGACGGCACTCGCGAGTTTCCGTAGCATCGAATCGTCTGCCAGCCAGCTTCGGTCCCGTTTGTGCCCTTCAATCTGAGGGAGGAGAGAGATGAGCTACCTCGATGTCCCGCGCATCCAGTTCGGCGGCCTGTTCTTCACCAATCCGGCCACGATCAACAACATCATCCAGAACTACAACCCGAAGGTCCCGCTCAAGAACGCACAGGGGCAGTACCTTCCCAATGCCGTCTGGAACCCCACGGGGGTGGCCAGGGCCTGGCTCGCCCAGTGCTCCGTGCTGTCGGTGGTGGATGCTTCGGGCACCTACTCGTCCGCGCCGGGCTCCGATCCGGTGATCGGCGCGCCGGTGGAAACTCCCAGCCCGTCGACGCAGAAGCAGATGCCCAACAGCACGAGCAACTACGACTTCGCCAAGATGGTGGACCTCGATCCCGAGCAGCAGGGCCGGTCCGCCCTCTTCGGCCTGCGCATCTACGTCACCCTGCCGAACGGGGCCGGCTGCTCCGGGCTGGTGACGGTACCCGAGCTTCAGTACCTCCTCAACAGGGTGCCGAACCCGCAGAGCAGTTGGGGAGCCGTGGGGACCTGGATGGGCCAGATGACCGACGTGACATGGTCCGGAGACCTCTCGTCCTCCCCGTTCCTCACCCAGTTCCAGGCGGCCTGCGGCCAGGGCATCGCGGTCAAGCTCACCGTGGACCTCCATCAGAACAACCCGGCGACGGCGAACACGCAGGGCAACATGTTCTGCTACGGGCGGGTCCTGGGGAGCCTGGGTCCGATCGGCACGGGCGAGCTGCCCCAGGTCGTGCCCGGGCGCCAGATCTCGCCGCCTCCTCCATCGGCGGGGCCGATGGCGGCCATGGCGCCAGCGCCGCAGGCAGCCCCCCGCCATCCCTCCGGCAAGCGGATGATCAACGACCGCTTCGGCGGCAGCGGCGGACCGGCACCGGCCGCGGCACCCGCACAAATGGCCGCAGCAGCCCCGGCCCCGCCCGCCCAGCCGTGGAATCCGGCGCCCGCCCAGGTGAGCCAGGTGGGGACCGGCTCCATGCTGCACGTGGACCTGGGAGGCTCGATCTATCTCCAGGGCGGATATTCGCAGGGCATTGGGGTTTCCAACGGCCAGTTCCTGGTCGACTCCGGCATCGACATCGGGTATCTCGACAGCCAGGGCACCTTCCAGCCTCTGCAGAACGGCCAGGGGGTGAGCTTCGCCAACCAGTACCAGCAGCTCAACTCGCAGAACAAGCAGGTCTTCCTGGTCCAGAGCTCCGGCCTCGTGGACATCCCCCTGGAACCGGCCGAGGCCACCGCCATCAACGGCAGCCCCCTGGCGGTCCAGGCCGGGGGAGCCGTGGTCCTGCAGGAGCAGGCCAGCGGCTACCTGATGGGGACCAATCCCTTCTCCGTGCGGCTCGAGCCGGACGGCACCGCCACCTTCCAGCTCATGGCCCGCCAGTTCGGACAGCCGATCGTGGGACAGCAGCCCGTAACCTGGCAGATCAGCGACGACTCCGGCAACCCCTCCACCGAGATCGCCATCGCCTGGGACGGCTCTACCGACGCCAACGGCCTGGCCACGCTGACCGTGTCCACCCCGGGCGGCGACGTCACCCTGCCGGATGTGCGCCGGTTTCTCGACACCAACATCTACTTCGTGTTCTTCCTCGACCCGGACAACCAGCTCATCGGCGACGCCTATGCCGATCCGCCGCAGCCCAACTCCAACCTTACGGCACTGCGTTTCCAGACCTACGTCGCCCCGGCAAACCCCACCTGGCAGAACGACGTGGGTCCGATCCTCCAGGCCTACGCCCGCCTCTACCCGGGCATGACGGGCATCCTCGACATCGGCGACGAGGCCACCGTCCAGCAGAACGCCGCGGCCATCGCACAGCGCCTCTCGCTCCTCTTCCTGGACCCGGGCCTCATGCCGGTGACGCGGGACCTCTCGTCCGCGAAGGTGGCGATGGTCGTCAACTGGCTGAATTCCCAGCAGGGCTCGTAGCTGCAGAGCTGCCGGGGCACGCCGGGGCTGAACAGACAACGGCTGTTGGGTAGAGACGCCCCCAGTCCTCTACCACGACCGCTGCCGAGTGTACAGGGTCGGGGCGTCTCATGGCCCCAGGCACCACCGATGCCAGGCATCGTGGATTGCCCGGCCGGTTTTCACGCCTGTGGCACTGGCGTGGGCCTGCGGTGGACCAGTGGGGGGACGCCCCGGCCCTGTTCACCCGGCAGGTTCGTGGTAGAGGACTGGGGGCATCTCTACGGCCCGGACGTGGGATGAGGATCCGACGACACCCAGGCGGCGAGGCGGGAAAAGGACGCCGGCGCTCCCAGCAAAAGCAGCTCTTCGTTCACTGGTAAACTCATCGCCATCCCATGGCTCCCGATTACGATCTCTTCCTGAGCCACAACAGTAAGGACAAGCCTGCGGTACGCGATATCGCGAGGGCTCTCCGCGAACGGCATCTCCGCGTCTGGGTGGACGAGGACGACCTTGTTCCCGGCCGAGACTGGCAACAGGCCCTGGAAGAGATCATCGAGACCACCAAGGCGGCGGCGGTCCTCGTCGGCCGGGACGGCTTGGGGCCTTGGGAGGATCGGGAGATGAGAGCCTGCCTGAGCGAGTTCGTCGGTCGAGAACTGCCCGTCATTCCTGTGCTCCTGCCGGATGCTCCGAGCAAGCCGACTCTTCCCATCTTCCTCCGCGCTTTCACCTGGGTCGACCTTCGGGCTGGGATTACGGACCAGGGGCTCGACCGGCTGGTCTGGGGGATTACGGGTGAAAAGCCGGAGGCGAACATCCAACCCGGCCCTCCCCCGCCCGGTCCCCCTCGTCTCCACAACCTTCCGTTCCCACCCCTCGGCGATCTTCTGAAAGGCCGGGACGACGAGTTGCGGAAGCTGGCGGAAAGCCTGGAGACCGGCGGCCAGACGGCAATCGTCCAGCACAAAGCCCTCTATGGACTGGGAGGGATCGGCAAGACCCGCCTCGCAGTGGAGTACGCCTGGGTCTTTGGTTCCCGGTATCGCGCTGCGTTCTTCGTCCGAGCAGATTCCCCCGAGGGCCTCCGCACCGGACTGGCCGCCCTCGCTCGGGCCGAGTTGCTGAAACTGGATGAGCGTAAAGCCCAAGTTGAGGAGGAGACGGTCTCCGCTGTCTTACGCTGGCTGAAGGATCACCCTGACTGGCTGCTGATCCTGGACAACGTGGATACCAAGGAGGCAGAGGGTGCGGTCCTTGCGATGCTTCCGGGCTTCACCGGAGGCCGTGTCCTCATTACCTCACGGCTGCGGGGTTGGCCGCCTTGGGTCCAAACACAGCCGCTCGATACCATCTCCTCAGAAGAGGCCCGGGACTTTCTCCTCAAGAGGACTGAAGGAGTTCGTCGCTCTGCCACTGACGATGTTGACCGGGCCTGTGAGCTCGCCAGAAAGCTCGACGGGCTCCCCTTGGCTCTGGAGCAGGCCGGGGCCTACATCGTCCATACCCGCCTATCCTTCTCGGAGTATCTGGAAGTCTGGGAAGAAGAGCGAGAGCGGGTGGTGGGATGGCACGATGAGACTGCAATGGGCTACCCCGCCTCGGTAGCGACCACCTGGAAGACCAGCTTCGACCAGTTGAAGCCCACTGCGGCGACATTGCTGCGCCTGTGCGCCTTCCTCGCTCCAGACCCGATCCCCGAGAAGATGTTCGAATCCGAGAAGGAGATCGTGAAGGGTGCCTGCGAGCTTCTGCTCTCCGAGACCGGGCAAACCGACGATGCAGGCTCGATCCATGAGGCCCTGGGGGAATTGGAGAGCTACTCGTTGATCTCCCGCCAGGAGGAGACGTTCACGGTTCATCGGGTCGTGCAGGAGGTTGTTCAGGGCCGGATTCCTCCCGAACGGCGGAAGGATTGGATCGAGGCCTCGCTGAGGAGCGTTAACGGCTACTCGCCTTCTCCATCGAATGATGTCCGCACTTGGCCGGTCTGGACGGGGCTGAGGCCTCATGCGGCGAGGATAGTTCTGCTGGCGGACGAGGTAGGTTTGACCGACCCGACTAGCCGGTTGATGAACGAGTTGGGCCAGTATCTACATGAGCGGAGCCTGTACGCCGAGGCCGAACCGCTGATGCGCCGCGCCCTAGCCATCGACGAGGAGTCCTTCGGCAGCGAGCACCCCAACGTCGCCAGAGACCTCAACAACCTGTCTCAGTTGCTCCAGGACACGAACCGCATTTCCGAGGCCGAGCCGCTGATGCGCCGTGCCCTGGACATCGACGAGGCTTCCTTCGGCAGCCAACACCCCGAAGTCGCCATCCACCTCAACAACCTGGCAACGTTGCTCCAGGCGACGAACCGCCTTTCCGAAGCCGAGCCGCTGATGCGGCGGGCGGTGGAGATCTTCGAGCGGAGCCTCGGGCCGGATCACCCGAATACGAAGATCGTCCAGGAGAATCTCTCCGCGCTCTCGGAGGAGATCGCTCTGGGTGCCTCAAATCGGCCCAGATAGCCTCTAATCGGCGCGAACAGTCTTTTAGCGGTGCGAACAGCCTGATTTTGGCCCGTAGAGACTCTCAGCGGCGGAAACAGGCTCAAAACGACGCGGATAGTCTCTAAATCCCGCTGAGCGCCTCTCCACGCGGCTGAGAGCCTAAAAACGGCGTTGAGAGGCGATTCGGCGCCAGATCTGCCTTCCCTGCGGACGAAGAGCCTCGCCGGCTGCGCAGAGAGAAGACCCCCTCCTCGATCCTCCCCCGCTACGCGGGAGAGGACGCCACCGCCCCTGAGGTGGGCTCAGGAGGCGGGGCACTGTTGGAGATGAAGTTGGCGCAGTCACTCTCCCCTCTCCCGGGGGTCCGGGCGTGCGGCCGGGAGAGGGGTCGGGGGTGAGGGCCTCCGGTACTACTCCCCGAGCAGAGAGCGCAACCGCCGGACCTCCGCTTCCGCCTCGTCGGCCCGCCGTTTCGCTGCCTCGACCTCGGTGGGGACCAGGGTCCCGTCGCGGTGGAACAGGCGAATCCAGTCGGCTTCGATCACGTCCTCCCGGATGCCGTGCCAGAGGCCGAAGGAGACGCCGAGCTGCTCGCTCCAGAACCTTCCCTGATCGTCGGGCTCCATCGGACGGTACATGCCGCCCGACAGGCGGAAGCCTTCGAGCTTCCGGCCCCGTGGCTCGCAGAGGTAGTACTCCGAGGTCCGGAACACCCGGGCGTACAGGTCCATTTTCTCGTTGCGGTCGATGTGGGCGGTCGAGGGGGACAGCAGCTCGACGATGACGTCGGGCAGGCGCCCGCCCTCCTCCCAGGACACCCAACCCTGCCGCTGGCGGGGCTGGACTCCTCCCACCCAGTAGACATCCGGGCCGCGGAAATAGGGCCGTCCCTGGATCACGTCCTGCGCCTGCTCCAGGGAGTAGTAGACGAAGTTGTCGCCACCGATGTGGAAGTCGCGCCGCCCGCTCTCCGCCATGACTTGGCGGATCAGCCCCTTGAGAAGCTCCATCTGTGCGACGTGCCAGTCGGATTCCAAAGGCTCCCCGTCACTGAAAATGAGATCAAAGGGCAGAGGCGTGAGCGCCGCAAAGGCTGGCTGGCTCATGGCAAGTTCCCTCCGGAGTCTCTCGTTGACGGGATTCTATCGCGCATCGGCGTCACCAGGGAAGGGAGAGCGTCTCTTCGATGCTCTTCCTGGACGACAGGATAGCACAGGCAGAAGACCCCCTCCTCGATCCTCCCCCGCTCCGCGGGAGAGGACGCCACCTCCCCCTGCTTCGGGTAACTCAATGCAAGTCTCCCCCTCTCCCGGGGAGGGGGTCGGGGAGGCGGACCGGATTCGGTGGATCGAGGAGCGGCTGGTCTACTTCGAGCCCTCACCCCCGGCCCCGGGCTGGGGGGTGAGCGCCTAATTCTCCAGCCGCTTCGCCGCCTCCAACAGCCGCGGGTTCCCGAACGGCTTCGAGGTCATCTTCTCGATGCCCCACGCCCGGGTGACGTGGGCGTTCTCGACCAGGTCGTTCAGGGCGTTGGGCATGCCTCCCGTGGTGGCGAGGGAGACGGTGCCCAGGCGGTAGGGGCCGGCGACCTTGCGGTCGTGGAACATCAGGCCGTAGAAGCTCAGCTCGATCCACTGCCGGCCGGGCTGCAGCTCCGCCGAAGCCTGGGCCGTGCCGAGGGGCTCGCCCTTCAGGGAGTGGAGCGTGCCGGCGAGGTGGAAGCGACCGGACCGGGTCACGTCCACCTCGGCCGCGATCACGAGGTTGCCGTCCCGCAGCTCGTCGCGGTAGCGGCCGGTCAGGTGCGCTGCGGGGTTGCTGTAGAGGAAGCCGCCCACGCTCTCGCGGACGTCGCCGTCCAGCAGGCGGGAGCGGACCTTCACCATGTAGCTCGCGGCCAGCTCGGGCTCCAGCCCTTCGGGCATCCGCAGGCGGGCCGACCAGATGCCGTCGCCGGCCTTTTGATCCACGCCCTTGCCGTTGTCCGCGTAGACGACCATGGCGACCAGGTCCCCGGCCGCGCCCACGATCTCGCCGGTGACCTCGAGAGCGACTCCGCCCTCGACCGTGGCGAAGAGGCGGACCGGCTTCCCGACCTCGTAGCTCACGGCGCCGGCCCAGACGCTCAGGGCGTCGTTCTTCCCCGCCGGACCGCGCTGCGTCTGCTTCGTGGCGGTGCGCTTCTCCTTGACCGGGTCCGTCTCCCCCACCTTGAGGGCGCGGGAGTGCTCGGGGTAGCGCGCCTGCTCCTGGTACTCGCGCGCGGTCTCACGGGCGATCCAGCTCCTCTCCTGGGCGATGGACGGTAATGCCGCCAATGCCACCGCCAGGGTCATCATCATGATTCCAAAGCTCTTTCTCATGGCTGTCTCCTGGCCTCAATAAAGCAGCGTGATGTACTGGGCGGTGGTCATCGAGGTCTGGACGGTGGTGTTCGGCGCGCAGCGCACGCTGCCGCAGAACCAGTTGCCGTCCGGGATGGCCTTGCGCACGTCCGAGTCCACGGCGTTCCTCTCGTCGTCGTGGTTCTCGTGGCAGGCGTCGAGGTTCCTGAAGCCGGAGGCCTCCTGCTTGTTCGAGTTGTTGCAGACGTTCGAGTTGTCGTAGCTCGCGGTCGCGCTGCCGTTGCAGGCGAAGATCGAGGCGTACTGGACCACGCCGTCGTCCTCGCCCGAGAGGCAGGCGCTGGCGCCGAAGATGGCCTCGTAGCCCCCGGTCAGCCAGACGGTCTTGGCCGGCGCGTTGGCGTAGGTTCGCACCTGGACGTCGTCCGAG
The DNA here is from genome assembly GCA_035556715.1 of Thermoanaerobaculia bacterium. Lineage (GTDB taxonomy): Bacteria > Acidobacteriota > Thermoanaerobaculia > Multivoradales > UBA5704 > DATMER01. The sequence goes on along the minus strand of DATMER010000145.1, from coordinate 144,519 downwards.
CTGCGCAGCCAGTACGTCGCGTCGTCGCAGCTCTGGATGAAGGAGGCGATGAAGTTGCAGAAGAAGTTGTTGTTGCCGCAGACCGCGTCCGCTCCCTGGGAACCGCGGTGGGCGCCTCCCACCGAGACGACCATGCTGATGCGCGCGGCCACCTGGTCATAGGGGCCGTTGTAGTTGAAGTTCGGGTCCGAGGCGTCGTTGTTGCCCAGGATGTAGTCCATCACCGTGTTGCCCATGCTGTGGGCAATCACCCAGAAAGTGCCGCCCTGAGCGTAGGTTCTGGCGCAGCGCCGTCCGCCGCCGTCCGCGCCGCCGTTGGTGGCGTTGACGATCTCGTTGGCCACCTCGCCGGCCGACTGCGCCTCGAAGTAGGGCCGGGTGCCGTTGTAGCCCACCACGTAGTAGGGCGTGGCGAGGTTCTTGGTGGCCGTGCGGAGGAAGTCGCTGGAGCCGCTGACCCAGTAGTTCCGGGCCGCGGTGTAGCTGGTGTACGTGTTCGTGTTCGTCTGCTTTCCGTGGACGAAGATCAGGCAGGGTTGGGCGACGGCCTGCCCGGCGATGGCGAACAACGCCAGGGCCAGGACAGCCGCGACCGCGGGACGGCGACCTCTCATGGATTCTCCTTTCGAATGCACTGTTCTTCTATCCAGGTGCGCGCCGGCCCCGGAGGCGAGCCGTCACCGGAATGTCACAACCGGGTGCTAGCCGGATGCTCCAAGGCAACGTACAGATGGATGAGGTGAGAAGGGAGACACCATGAACCCTCTGGACATGATGGGCCCGGATTTCCTTCGCTTCTACCTGTTCTACTGCGTCACTGTCCTGGTCGGCGGCTGGGCGATGCGGAGCCGTCTGCTTACCGCCGCCGAACCCTCCCCGGGGGCTTTGCGCTGGAGCCCCAGCGTCTACCCCCGCGAGGGGGATGCCTATGGAATCGCCCTGCTGCGCGGCGGTCCCCGGGAGGTGGTCCCCACCGTGCTCGGCAGCCTGGTCTCGGCCGGGCTGATCACTGTGGTAGGGCGCTCGTTGCACCGGCCGAATGACGATCCGCCTCCGCCCCTGGCTCCCATCGAGTCGGACGCTCTCGCCGCCCTGGCGGCCGCGGACAGCGGCATCGGGATCGCGGCAGGGGAATCGGTCGTGCGCCGCGCCGTCGAGCCTTACCTGAAGCAGATCGGAGAGGATCTGCGGCGCCAGGGCCTGGTCTTGTCCGAGGTCCAGATCCAGAAGTTCCAGCGCCTCCGGCTGCTGGTCCTGATGGCCCTTCCGGCTCTCGGGATGGCCAAGATCGTCGTGGCGATCGGCCGGGGCCGCACGAACATCGGGTATCTGGTCCTGATGATGATCGTCTTCATGGTGGCCGCGTTCTTCCTCCTCCGGCCACCCGCCCGTACCCGGGCCGGCGACAGATATCTCTCCTGGTTGCGGGAGTCCCACAAGGGCCTGGCCAGCCAGCTGAGCCACGGCTACCGGGCCGGTCTTTCCGAGATAGCGCTGGTGAGCGGGATCTATGGCCTCCAGATGCTGCCGGCGATGCTGCCCTTGAACACCGCGCTTCAGCCGGTGCCTGCTGACATGGACAAGAGAAAGGAGCGCGGGGATGGCGGCGGGTATGTCGACGGCGGAGGCGGCGGAAGCTGTGGCGGAGGGGGCGGAGGGGGAGGAAGCTGTGGCGGGGGCGGAGGGTGCGGGGGCTGCGGTGGTTGATCCCTCCCATCTGCCCTTCCGGGGCGCCGGGATCAGCTTCCGCAGCGAGTGGCGCTGGGAGGTGATCCGATACCGCGGAGAGCTGGGCGCGGTCGAGTGCATCCCGGACAACGTGGCCGGCCCGGCGGGGCTGCGCGACCTGGTGCTCATCAACCAGGCCGTGCCCGTGCTCCTCCACGGCATCGGCCTGTCGCTCGGGAGCGCCGAGGGGCTCGATCCCGAGCGGCTGGAGCACCTGGCCCGCGTGGTCGAGGCGGTCCGCCCCCCCTGGTTCTCCGAGCACATCGCCTTCTGCCGGGCCGGCGGCGTCGAGATCGGCCACCTCGCGCCGCTCCCCTTCAACCGCCAGGCCGTGGACACGGTCGCGGCCAATGCTCAGCAACTGCGCAGGGCGATCCCGGGAGTCCCTTTACTTCTTGAGAACATCGCTTACAATTTCGAGTTGCCCGGGTCGGAGATGACCGAGGCCGAGTTCGTACGATCGGTTCTCGAAGCTGCGGACGCCGGTCTTCTCCTCGACCTGGAAAACGTTCACGCCAATTCACAGAATCACGGCTACGACCCGATCGGGTACCTGGAGAGCCTGCCGCTCGATCGGGTGGTGGAGGTCCATCTGGCGGGGGGCGTGGTGCGGGACGGGCGGTACGCCGACTCCCACACGCGTCCGGTGCCGGAAGAGTCCTGGGCTCTGCTCGAATGGCTCGCGCCGCGGACGTCCGTCCGGGCGGTGATCATCGAGCGTGACGACGACCTGCCGCCTTTCGGCGAGCTCCTTGCCGAGGTCCGGCGGGCCGGGGAGGTCCTTGATGGAGCTGGGTGATCTGCAGCGTGATCTCGCCGTCCGTCTCGTCAACCATCAGCCTGCGCCGGCCGGGTGCGACTCCGGCGCCTTCGCCTGGTCGCAGGACAGCTTGGAGGCGAAGCGGCGCCGGGCCGCCGGCCATCTCCTCCCCCGCCTGCGCAATGCCCTGGGGATCTCCTGGTTCCCTCGCTTCCGCGAGCACGTCGAGCGCTACACGCCGGCCGGCATGCTCCACCACGTGGACGACGCCTGGGCGTTCGCCGAGGCGGTCGAGCGCGAGTCCCGCGATCCCAAGCTGCGCCTCGCCGCCCAGGACGACCTCGTCTCGATGCGCCTGCGCTACGTCCGCGATCCTCGGCAGGAGGCGCATCGAATCCGGGAGCGCCGCGGTCCCCTGCTGGCGATGCTGCACACCCCGCAGCGGGCCATGGTGGTGAAGCTGCCCGGCACACCCGGGAGGCTCCTGTACGTATGCGTGTAGATCTGTCCCGAAGGTTTCCGGCTGCCGCACTGTTATAGATAGAGGGGGCGGTCGCCCCCCGAATCTTTTCGCCAGGAGGTGATCTTCAGGCGGCAAGTACCAACGAGCAGCGGTTCAGGACCGATGTAGGTGGCGCTGCCCGGGGGGCTCCTGGCCCTCCGGGCAACGTCGAAGGTGCTGCTTCAGGGAGAAGCCTCTCCGGTCATCATTTCAGGGTGTAGAGATAGGCTGCGATGTCCCGGCCGTCCTGCTCGGTCACGCCCAGCTCCGGCATGGCCGTGCCCGGCGCGATCGCCTGGGGGTCACGGATCCAGCGCATTATGTTCTCCGGGGTGTTGGACAGCTGGCCGGCGAGGTAGACGCGGCTGCCGATGCGGTCGAGCGGCGGACCCACCAGCCCGGTCGCGCCCGGGACGCCGGGGATCGAGTGGCAGGTATGGCACCCATACTTGAGGATGACCACCTTCCCCCGCCCCGGATCGCCGCCGGTCATCCGCGCCGCCTGCTCCTCCGCGTTGGCGCACCCCCAGGAGAGACCGAGGAGCAAGGCCAGAACGCGGAGCTGAGTCGGCACCAGCACCCTCAGCTCGCGGCGAGCGGGTCCGGCGCGGCGGGCGGCGGCACGGTCTCCTGGCCGTTGCCTCCGGGACCCGGCAATCGCTCGGCGGGCGCGGAGGGCTGGGTCTGGAGATACTCCCGCACCCGCTCCGCGAGGTCCTCCAGGGACCGGAGCTGGGGCATCCGCTCCCTCGCATTCCAGCCGATCATGGCGCCGACCGTCCCCTGGCCCAGGGTGCGGTAGCTCTCGAACTGCGACTCGCTGAACCACTGGTCCGCGGTGCTCTCGTGCGGGAAGTCCGAGGAGGAGCGGGAGTAGTTGTAGACGTCGTAGGGCTCGTACGGGCTCTCGTAGATCGCCGGCTTGAGGTAGATCAGCGTGCCGTCCTCGACTCCGGCTCCGTCGACCGCGGAGTAACGGATCGTGCCGATGGCGCAGTACCGGGCATCGGGCTTGACTGCCGACTTGCTGTAGATCCGCACCCGGTTCTCGAAATCGACCGGGATGCCGAAGTCGATCCGGATCTTGCGGATGGCATTCCCCAGATCCTCGAAGGCGCACTCGGGGTCTCCCCCGGCGTCGCAGGCGACGATGTAGCGGCAGCGCCGCCGCACCATCTCGTAGATCCCCAGGTTCTCGAAGTGGCCGCCGTCCGAAAGGTTCACGTACGGGTTCTCGGAGTCGGTCTGCCCCAGCGCCTCCGACATGAGCACCAGGGCCGAGCTCCGCGGGCCGCTGCGGGTGTAGGTATCAACGCCCAGAGGGCCGGGGTTGCCGAGCCAGACCCCGAGCCGGGCGTTGAACAGGGTCATGATGAACGTGATGGCGGGCGACGAGTGATAGCCCATGTTCGGGTTGGCGGCGGCGCCGGAGGTGGCGACCGCCGTCCCCAGGGAGATGCCCTGCTCGCCGCCGTACGCCTGGGAGCGGCGGTATCCAAGCCGGGCGGCGCCGGAGTGCAGAGGGCTCGAGGTGAAGCACTCCGACTTGCGCTGCTGCCAGGCGAGATCCTTGCCCGCCACCAGGTTGAGGGCCATGTTGACCACCGGGAACGGCCGGTTCGCCCTCAGCTCGTGCATCCGCAGGTTGTCCTCGGGGTCGAACCCGGTGAAGAGGTTCGGCCGCCGGTCCGTGTTGCTCGCGCCGAGATAGGCGCGCACCAGGCGGTTGCGGTACATGGCCTGCAAGGAGAACCGGTTCACATTGACGAAGCGGCCCATGGCGAGGCCGAGCAGGCCGAAGACGGCGATGGCCGCCAGCACCTGCCAGATGTGCCCCTGGAAGGGCGGCACCCACCGCTCGTCGTAGTTGGTGGGCTGCGCGAAGATCGCGCGGAGCAGGTCCTGGGTCACAGCCGAGACCAGCAGCAGCAGGGCCAAGCAGAAGAGCGGCGCCGCGAGGGCGAGTGCCCAGCTCCGCCAGCCGCCCGAGCTGCCGCCCTCCTTGGCGGAGGTGCCGGGGCTCTGGCCGAGGCGGCTGATGATCCATCCCAGGACACCGGTGATGCCCGCGGTCGTGATCCGGCTGCCGATCTCGTTCCGCGCCAGCCCCAGCAGAAAAGGCCCGAAAAGCACGGTGGCGGAGAAGACCATCCAGAGCACGGCCGCGATCAGGACGCACCCGGACCACCGCGCCCACCACTCCCGGTCGGCCTCGCCGAGGTCCGAGGGGTAGCCCGCCTCCTCCGCGACGCTCGAGAACGCGATGAACAGGGTCTTGCCCAGGAGCACCGGCCCCAGGTACAGGATCGGCGCGAGCATCGGATAGAGGGGATAGGGGGATTCCAGGAGCGGCTCGGCCCAGTTGCCCAGGATGGCCGCGTAGATCAAGGTGACAATGGACCCGGACAGGAGCAGTGCGAGGAGGTCCCCCTGGAAGGAGGAGCGCTCCCGGTGCATCATGCGGCCCTGGAGCAGGATCGCGAGGGCGAAGGCCACGACCGGCGAGACCAGGGACCAGATCACGATCCAGCGCAACGCCCCCCAGAACTCGAGATCGTACCTCGCCGCGAACTCGGCCACCGCCCAGGCCATCAGGGCCGTGGAGAGCAGGAGCGGAACCAGGACGAGCCCCAGGAACTGCTGGTCCCAGCCCCCCGGGTCCCGTCCCGGGCGCGGCTTGGCGCTGGCGCGCAGCAGGCTCATGAAGAAGAGGCCGAGCGTTCCGAGCGCCACCGAGAGCCAGAACAGGGGGACCGGCCCCGGCGACCAGGACTCCGGGATCCGGGCCACGGCGAGCAGCGGCACGGCCAGCACCGCGGCCAGCAGCGGCAGCATCACCAGCAGGTTCAGCAGCAGGTTGCGGAACACGATCGCGCCGACCGACCAGGTGTCGGCGGAGAGGGCGCCGAGACGCGGCGTCAGATAGTTGCTGTACTGGCGGAGCGCGCGGAGCGGCCCGGGCTCCGGCCGCTCGGGGTCGGCCTGCGCTCCGGCGAGCTGGGGCGCCACCACGGAGATCCCGCCCGCCCGGTGGATCCACCCGGCGAGCCAGCTCGACAGGTAGCCGCCGCCCGAGACGCTAGAGACATAGTCGAACTTGTCGAGCACCCCGGCCGCGGCGAGCGCCTGGAGCGTGCCCAGGTTGAAGGTGGCGCTGCGGATGCCGCCTCCCGAGAAGCAGAGGGCCGCAAGGCCGTCTCCCTGCTTCGTGCGGGCGTGGGCAATCCCGAGCACCTCCTGGAGCTTGCGCCGGTCCGTGGCCTGAGGATCCTGGAGGACCTTGTTGCCGCGGATCTCGTCGCGCCACGTCTCCCTGAGCTCCGCGTACTCCTCGGCGAGCACCCTCCAGAGCGGCAGCACGCAGTTGGCGCTCCCGACCAGGCGCACGGAGCGGGTCTCGGGCTCCTGGCCCGGGTACTCCAGGGTTAGTGTGAGCGTGGTCTCCTCTTCCCTGCCATCCTCGCCACCGCTGCACAGGACCGGGATCCTCACCCGGACCGGGTTGGATGGATGGTCCGACGGCCGCCTCACCATGGCCGGGCCGGCCTCGAACCGAAAGGAGCCCGCCGGGGGAATCGGTTGAACGCGCACCTGGAGGCTGGACGCGTCCTCGATCCCGTAGACGTCGAACACCACGTCCTTCTTCCGGCTTTCACCCGCGCTCCGGATCTCGAACACGAACGGATCGGCCTCGAACTCGACGTAGACCGCGCGCATGGGGGCACCTCCTGGAGGAGATAGACGGATCTTAGCATCGTCTCCCCTCACTTTGCCGTCGTGGCGGGAGCCGTGCTAAGCGCGCATCCTTCGTCGGCGGTTGGGCTCGTGGGTGTCCAGCTCCAGGGGAAGCCGGACAGCAGGGTCACCGAGGAGGGTATAGCTCCGCATCTCCCTGGCAGCCCCCCAGAGATCTGCGAGCACTCCCTGGTCCACATTGCTCTCGTCCAGCAGAGCGACCAGGCCTGCGCTTAAGTCCGCATATCGCTGTCTAAGGAAGTCCATCGCGGCTCCGACCGGGTAGCCTTGCATCAAGAGGCGGAAGGTGCCCTCGAAGGCTCGAACCTCGCTTTCCACCATCCGCTCCCCGAAAGACGCTGTCCACGATCTCCCGAACTGACCAATAAGGGCCAGAGCGCCACCGCTGGGATGCCCTAGCAGGCGCTGGGCGAGCCGGGACAGAAAGCCGCGAGCATGCCCCACACCGTCTTCTCCGGCTGTGCCCGCGGTGTAGCTGCCAACATGAACGCTGATAAGACCATGGATCCTGGCATCGTCAGAAAGATCCTCTGCGCTGAAGTAGAAAGCCGGGTTTACGGAGCCGCCCACAGGGCCGGGCCAGTCCTGGCATACGAGAGCTCCTTGGCGGAGCACCTGCCGTGGATCTCCCCAGGGGAAGACCAAGGTCTGGCTGACTGTAAAAAGAAGGGAAGGGCTGTTCTCGAAGAGCTCGGCCAGTTTCTTCTTTGTTGCTTCGTCTCCCAGGAGGGCGTCGACCTCCCAGCCATGAGCAGTCGTCGCGGTCAGAGCCTCCGCCAACGGACGCGCCAGAGATTCACAGGTCCTCTCTGTGGCGGGATCTCCGGGGTTCTGTGGTGCAAAGAGAGCGATCTTTCTGCCTCGCAGTGCTCTCACGGCCTCTGCTTTCACCACCGAGCTTGCATAGTTGCGGTACTCCTCCAGCGTGTCAAAACAAATACGCCCGACTCCATGATGCAATCCGAGTCCGTCTAGGAATTCTTGAGGGATCTCGTTGGGGCTCCCCACAATGAGAAGGTAGTAAGGAAGCAGATCAGGATCCACCCGCCCAGGACCAACTCGATGCCGTTGCATAAAATGCAAGGCCGAATCGCCGAACTTGTAACGATACTCCCCGCACCTCCTGTGGGCCTGTGTTGCTCGCCATTCGAGCAGCGGCCGTAGAGCCTCCAAGATGGCGACGCTCTGAGGGTTTGCCTCGCCAAGAACAATTCCCCAGCCGCTCTCCGATAGGTCCCGGAGGTCGAATCCCCAGTGGACCTCTCTCCTCAAGGGCACTCTCCGGAAGGGCGCCCGAGAGAGCTTGGCTTCGTAAAGCAAGTCTTGAAGTGGTCCAGGAGCACTAACGGACTGACCTGAATCCGCTTCGACTCCAAAAAGAAACTGGTACAGTTCTCGTCTTACGGGTGGCACCGACGCCTGCACTTGTCGGATTTTCTGTTCCCGATAGAATCCGAGAAGCTCTCGACAGATCTCAGGATGGTAGGAGTAGCTCACGAGCGCCTCGAAATCTTTCCGAGCTCCGCGTGGATCCTCGGTCTCCTTCTCCACCACCTCCCGGATCAGTGGTTCCATGTAGGATTCGATGACGTTCCTCGGGACCAGCCGTGCAAAGAGGTGGAGATAATCCCGGAGAAGCGTCGACTCCTCCAAGGCCTTCGTGCCGCCGATGCGGAGGGATTCACCCAGTTGGAGCTCCGGGTCGGAGTGAACTACCAGCACTTCCTGGACATCCAGGGTCGCGGAGAGAGTCGCGGCTTCCTCGTTGAGGAACTCGCGAACCTCCCGCACGATTCTCTCCTCCTGCTGGCCGTCCTGCTCCGGTATCCGAGTGAGCACCGGCAAGACCTCCACCGGAGCCTGGTTCGGCAGCCGGCGCGCCCCCCTCACACTGCGCAGAACCTCGCGCGCTCCCTCCAGATTCTCCTGGTTGTAGATTAGGAGGCAGACGACCTGGTCGGCAAGCAGGGACGTGGCGACGCCCCCGACCTCCGTGATCCCGGTCCGTGAGTCGATGAGCAGGAAGTCGGGCTGGAACTCGGCTGCGATCTTCTCTTTGAGCTCCAGGAAGAACGGAATTCCATGAGGCTCGTCGGAGTAGAAGAGCTCGTGCCAGTTGATGCGGGCCAGCTTGCGCCAGTATTCGCCGGAAGGCGCCGGCCCCGCCGGCAGGAGGTGGAGCGATCCGGCCGCGCTGCCTGTGTCCACACTCACCACGTGAGAGCCGATGCGTTCGCCAACCTCCCCTTGGGTGACGAAGCCGTGGAGATAGTCCACCAGCCCGCTCTCGATCTGCCCGCCGAGCCCGAACTTGTAGTGGAGCCCTGGAGCCTCCAGGTCGAAATCAACGACGAAGACCTTCTGGCCGAATCGGGCAAGATACCGGGCGACGTTGGCCACCACCAGCGTCCTGCCCACACCGCCTTTGTAGGAGTAGAAGGTGATCGTCCGCAAGGAGGCCTCTTACGCCGCCGCGAAGACCTGATGACGCAGTGAGACCGCCCTGGCGAGCCTTCGCACCTCCTCAGCACCATAGGCTCTGGCGGTATGCGGGAATTTGCGAAGAAGATCCTCCTCGGTCCTGGGCACGGCGAGCACCGCGACTCGCTCTTCCTCGCTCTCTCTGGCGGCCTGTGCCTCGCTCAGGAGGTACAGAGTCCTCTCATACAGACCGGGATCATCCTTCACCGTCTGCACGCCGAGCAGATAGGTCATCAGCTCCTGTACGGCCTTCCACTCTCGAGGCAGAAGCTCCGACTCCACCCGGTCCAAGTAGTCCGCAAGGATATAGGAGGGGGCCAGATGCAGCAGGCTTCGGACCTCCTCGACATCCGGAATTTCAGAGCCCTTTTCTCGGCGCGCGGCGAGATACCGTTCCTCCAGATGGGCCACCAGCGAGGCCCAATCCGGGAAGACCGCTTCCTGTGCAACGAAGCCATGGTGCTGAACTGCCTTCTCCACGGCTTCTGCAGGGACCGGCCTCAAGGTCCGTCGCTGATAGGGAGGACGGACGAGCAGGGTCTCCTCCCCTTTCCCGACGAACGCCCAGCCGTCTTGCGGCATCGAAGCGAGCAGCTTCAACACGATCAGATCGCCTCCACTGGGATATTCCGCTGCTTCAAATGGACCAGAGTGGTTCTGAACTCTGCCACGAGGAACTTGTCGTGGTCGCTGAGCTTCTCCCGAAAAGAGAGAATGGCGAAGTGGAACCGGACCTCATAATCGGCCTTCGGCATGCGCACCGCCTCGACCTGGTCTGGAGTGAGCTGCCCCGTAAAGATGGCTTCGACGTAGTCGTCATTAGAGCACAGCATTGCCGGCCAACGGGGCTCCTCGGTTGAGGGTGCCCTTTCCGCGTGCTTGAGCAGCGCAAGACAATGGCGATGGGTGTGGGGAGCCGCGTCACGCCGGATGGCTTCCTCATCGACCGCAGGACCGGGGCGCATGTACGTCTTCAAGCTGTCCGACCGCAGATAGGCAACCTCAGGGCGATGAGAAACTTCCTCCTTGAGGACCACGCAGTATTCTCCATAGTACCAAGTCCCAAGCCCGCCAATGTTGAGCGCTCCATACCGGAAGCTCTCTCCGTTCACAAATCGACCGTCGAACGCGATCCTCCGCTCATAGAAATCCCCGAGGCGCTCACGGAGGATCTCTTCAGGAGCCCTGGAAGATAACTTCGCCATCGAGTGGGCCCATTCATACATGTTCCAATGCTGCTGGAGACTCAGAAAGCTGCTTATCATCGTCTGCAGCATGTTGACCGAGATACGGCTATCTCGCTGGATCGTATCCGAGTAGCGCGTCAGGCTGTCGAGATGCGCTGGTGGAATCCCGGCCAGAAGCGCTGTTACGTTCCGCTCCAAGGTGTCGGTGTTCTCGGCAGCAATCGCGAAAAGGTCGGCTTTCGCCTTGATCCCGCCCATGTCCGGCATTGTACACCCGCAGGCCGGTGGCTGCGGCCCTCCCGGGCCATGGCACTGAAGATGCACTTTAAATCGCGGCCATGAGCGATCCCCGCGAGCTCAGCGCCCGGGCGACCACGGAGTCGGCCCAGCAGAACATCGAGACGATCGCGAAGCTGGAGCAGGAGGAGATCGAGAGGCGCTCCCGCAACGAGAAGGTCAGCGATCTCTTCACCCGGTTCATGGGGAGCATGACCTTCGTCGGGATCCACGTGATCGGGCTGGCGGTCTGGTTCTCGTGGAATCTTGGCGCGTGGGGCGCCTTCGGGCTCAAGCCCTTCGACCCCTTCCCCTTCGGCATCCTGACCCTGATCGTCTCGACTGAGGGGGTCATCCTCGCGATCTTCGTGCTGATCAGCCAGAACCGGATGAGCCGGCTGGCGAACCAGCGCTCCCACCTGAACCTCCAGATCAGCCTGCTCGCCGAGCAGGAGACGACCAAGATCCTCCAGCGGCTCAAGACGATCGCCGACCACCTGGAGATCCGGGAGACGGCCAAGGACGAGGAGATCGAGCGCCTCAGCCAGAGCACCCACCTGGAGGTGCTGGCCGAGGAGCTGAAGAAGAACCTGCCGGAGGAGTAGAATCCGGGGACCCTGACGGTCCCTATGAGCGCCATCCACGACGATCCGCCGCCGTACGACGAGGGCGAGTACGCAGTGCTCCAGGTCCCCGACGCCTGGCACGTGCTGTCGCTGGCCTTCTTCGTGGCCGCACTGGGAGCGCGCTTCCTGGTCCAGTTCCTCCCCCAGGGCCGCGGCTTCTTCTTCCGTCCCGTCCTGACCGCCTTCTCCGTCCCGGTCCTGGCGGCCGTCGGGCTCCTCTTCGGGCTCGTGGGCCTGCGCCGGCCCGCCACCCGCGGTGTCGCCCGCGTCGCCGTCTTCCTGAACCTCATCGTGCTGGTGCTCAGCGCCCTGGCTCTGGCGGCCTTCTTCTACATCCTGCCGGATTGACGGAGCGGCTCCGGAAATCTAAGCTGAATCTCGGAAGCAATGGAGAGGAGGCTGAGATGCACGCAAGGGAACTGACGAACCGGCCCCAAGCGCCGACCCCTCGGATGCGGAGCCTTCTGCAGTCCGGCGCTCTTCAGGCGAAGCTGGCCGTGGGCCAGCCGGGAGACCGGTGGGAGCAAGAGGCTGACTGCGTGGCGGAGAGCGTGATGCGGATGCCCGATCCCGCCGAGCTTCCGACCACGGCCGCTCCAGCCCAGGTCCAGCGCAAGTGCGCTGCCTGCGCCGCGGGCGGTCCGGAGTCCTGTGCCGAGTGCTCCGAGGAGGAGGAGACGGTCCGCCGGAAGGAAGCTCCCGGACACAGCTCCGAGGCCGCTCCCGCCCTGGAGTCCCAGGTCGAGTCCCTGCGGGGAGGCGGCCAGCCTCTTCCGGATTCCGAGCGCGCCTTCTTCGAGCCGCGGTTCGGTCACGACTTCAGCCGCGTCCGCATCCACGCCGATCCCGGCGCAGCCGAGTCCGCCCGTTCCCTGGGGGCGTTCGCGTATACGCTCGGACAGAACATCGCCTTCGACGACGGCCGGTATGCGCCCGGCACCGACGCGGGCCGGAGGCTGCTCGCCCACGAGCTCACGCACGTGGTGCAGCAGGGCTCGGCCCGGCAGACCGTCATGCCCTACCGCCCGGCGGGCAGCGCCAACTTCAAAGTCTGCGACACCACCTCTCTGAAAGAAGCCTCGTTCAAGAAGGGGGACGCAACGAAGGTCCCGTGGATCGAGAAGATCAAGGTCGATTTCAGCTCGACGGCGCTCGACTCGGACGGCGACCTCGTCCCCAAGGGGAAGCTGAGCGTCACCTACAACAAGAACGGCCACCAGTCCGCCGACTTCGACGTCGACGTGACCGGCGGCAAGGCGTCGCAAGGCCTCACGGACTCGGGTAAGCACAAGGTCAAGCGGATCGAGGGCTGCGGCTACCACCACACGTCCGTGCCGGCGGCGGACCGGGTCAAGGCCCACAAGCGCGGCTTCAAGTACTTCGACCAGTCCTCGCCCAACAAGGGCGACGCCACGATGAGCTTCGCGGTCTTCTTCGTCCAGGGCAAGAGCAGCGGCAACCAGGCGATCCACGAGGGCTCCCTGACCACGGGCTCGCTGGCCTGCGTGCATGTAGCTTCGACGAACCGGATCCAGCAGATCAACTACCACTCGGTCGAAGGCAGGACCAAGGTCGAGGTCGGCTACGACGCGACCGCCCTGAAGACCCTCTGCTGCGAGCGCCACAAAGCCGTGGGCCGCATGGTGAGCAATCCCTGCAAAGGACAGGACCCGACGAAGTGCCCGTGAGGCCCCGAGGGGGCGTCTAACCGGCCTCCTTCTTCGCCCGCACCTCGCCCGCCGCGTTGCGCAGGACCATCGCGCCCTCTTCGAAGCCGATCCTCGTCACCGCTCCGGTGCGCGGGTCGTAGGATGCGAAGGAGGTTCCCGACTCCGGCAGGTAGAGGACGCCGCCCGGGGGCCGGTCCAACACCTGGATGGTAGCTACGGTCGATCCATCCCAGCCGAACTGCATCAGGGACTTCCCTCTCTCGAAGCGAGCCTCGACCCAGGTCGTCGGCCGGCCGGCGGTGGAGGTGGTGCCCAGGAGGTCGAGGCTCTGGAAGGCGCCATGAATCCCCTCCAGCCGGCTCCAGGTCTCCTTGCTCTGGCCAGCGACTTCCGCGACCGGGGCGCCGAACACCTCGGCGAGGAGAGCGTAGTCACCTTTCCGGCTCTGCTCCAGGCCGGCGAGGAGCCGCTTCTCCCCCTCAGCAGTATCAGCGGCGGCGGCGCCTCCGGCCAGAATCTGGAAAGCGTCCTTGCCTTCGGGCGTCAGGGTCACGCCGGGCCAGCCGGAGGAGCTTTCGACCACGGTCACCCGGATCTTCCCTCCCGACGGCAGCGCATAGTTGCCGGCGTGGCGGATGGACGCGGACGGCTCCACCTTCACGACCGCGGGCGGAGCGCTGTAGTCCGCGTTGAAGATCAGCCGGGTGATCGGCCCCACCGCGGGGATGGAACGGAAATCCTGGCGGTTCGAGCCGATGATCAGCACGACGCCGTCGTCCGTGTAGCGGCGGAAGTCGGCGTTGAAGATGCCGTTGCCGCCGTTGTGGGAGACCAGGCGCGTTCCGCGCGCGGTCTTCATGATCGCCCAGCCGTAGCCGTAGTGGGAGCGCCCCTCCTCATCCTCGGGCACGTGGGGCGTGAACATCTTCGCCTTGGCCTCTTTCGAGAGGATCTTCTCCCCCTCCAGGGCTTGATGCCACTTATAGAGGTCGCCGGTGGTCGAGAGGACGCCGCCGTTGCCGCGCAGGTTCCACCAGGGGCCGTCCGGAGCCCAGGCCTTGTCGAGGGGTGTCCCCCAATCCTCCCGGTCCCCGACGACGCCGTGAGCGAGCGGCCCCTTCTCTTGGAGACGGTAGCCCGTGCGCGTCATCCCTGTCGGCTTCCAGAGGCTCTCCTGGAGATAGACCTCGTAGGGCTTTCCCGAGGCCAGCTCCACGACGGTGGCGAGCAGGCTGTAGCCCGCGTTCGAATAGCGGTAGCGGGTGCCCGGAGCCCAGAGCAGCTTCGACTCCAGGGCCGTCTTGACCAGCCGGTTCCGTGGCATCTCCTCGTAGTCATCACCGAAGATGTCCTCCAAGCCGGCGCTGTGGGTGAGGAGGTGATGCAGGGTGATGCCCTTCTTGTCCTCGGGCACACCCTCGAACCACTTGGAGATCGGGTCGGTCACGCTCAGCTTCCCCTGCATCTCCAGCTTGAGGATCGCGGTGGCGGTGAACTGCTTGGTGATCGATCCCACGTCAAACGCGGTATCCGAGGTGAACGGCACCTTCCGCTGGGCGTCGGCAAAGCCGTAGCCCTTGTGGAGGATCACCTCCCCGCCCCTGGCGACCAGGAGCGAGCCGGAGAACCCGTAGGCCTCCAGCCGGGACATGTGGGCATCCAGCTTCTCGCCGAGCGGGGTGCGGACCCCGTCGGCCGGCATTGCGGGAGTCGCGGCCAGCGTCAGGACGGCCACAGCAGGGAGCAGATATCGAGCGAACATCTGGAAGAGCTGATCCATTAGAATCTCTTTGCTCCTTGATCTTCCTGGGATGCTGAAGCGAGTCGAGAGCATTGCCGCCGTCCTTCTCACCCTGCTGGTCCTCGCGGTCCACGTGCAGCGGGTTCTGCACGCCGGAGGCCTGTGGCGGGACGAGGCGGGTGCCGTGCAGCTCGCCACGCTGCCCACGCTGGAGGAAGTCTACCAGCGGTTCCCGCACGAGGCCTTCCCCATGCTCTTCCCCGCGATCTTGCGCGGCTACACGGCGCTATCCGGGGGCTCCGACCTCGCCCTCCGCCTGTTCGGAATGGCTGTCGGAATGGCGATCCTGGCCGCGCTCTGGCTCAACGCCCGTGCCGCCGGGACGGTGCCGCTCGCTTCGGTGGCCCTGCTGGGGCTCCACCCCTGGTTCCTGGTCTACGGCGACTCGATCCGGGGCTACGGCCTGGGGATCGTGCTCATCCTGCTGACGTTCGGCGCCTTCGCCCGGCTGGTGGCCCGGCCGGACCGCCGCGCAATCATCTTTGCCGCCGTGGCCGCAGTGCTCAGCGTCCACTGCCTGCTCCACAACTCGGCCCTGCTGCTGGGGATGGGCATGGCTGCCGCGGCCGTGGGTGTCGTGCGCCGCTGGCGGATGGCTGCCGCGGCTCTCGGGGTCGGGCTCCTGGCAGCCGTGTCGCTGCTCCCCTACTTCCGGCCGCTGAGCGCCGCCCGGGACTGGGACATCCTGCTCGTCGAGGAGCTCCGTCTGCGGCAGATCCTGGCGAGCTTCGGCGCGATCATCATCTATCCGTCTCCTGCCATGCTCTGGGCCTGGGTCCTGTTCCTGGTCACGGGCGTGGCCGCAGCCCTGTGGGCGCTCTCCCGGGGAGCCGGTCCGGACTCGGATGCGGATGACGCGCGGCTCTTCCGGCTCCTGACCCTGCCCGCGGTGTTCGCCGCCCAGTGCGGCCTGTTCCTGGTCCTGGGCTATCTGCCGCGGATCTGGTACTGCCTGCCGCTGATGGCCGTGGCCGCGAGCGCCCTGGACGGCCTGCTCGCGCGTCTCCCCGCAGGGCTCCGGGTGGCGCGCCTCGCCGCCGCGGTCCTCCTCCCGGTCCTCCTGCTTCCATCCGTGACTCTGGAGACGAAGAAGCGCATGACCAACGTCGACCTGGTGGCCCGCCATCTGGAGGAGCACGTGGGGAGGCGCGACCTGGTCGTGGTGAACCCCTGGTACTTCGGGGTCAGCTTCCACCGCTATTACCAGGGGGAGGCGCGCTGGATCACGGTCCCGGGCCTGGACGATCACAGGATGCACCGCTACGACCTGGTCAAGACCCGGATGATGTCCCACCAGCCGCTCGGGGATCTCTTCTTCGCCGTGCGCCGGACCCTGCGCGCTGGCCATCGCGTCTGGGTCGTGGGCGCGTTCGACGCTCCGCCCCCGGGCGAGAGCCCTCCCGTCCTGGGGCCGGCGCCGGGAGCGCCCTCCGGCTGGCGGGACGGCCCCTACACCGTCGCCTGGAATCTGCAGCTCGGAGATTACCTGCGGAAGAACGCGGAGCGCGAAGAGGGCGTCCATGTTCCCCCCGCAACCGGCATCAACCCGCTGGAGCACCTGACGCTCCGCTCTT
Source organism: Thermoanaerobaculia bacterium (assembly GCA_035556715.1). GTDB lineage: Bacteria > Acidobacteriota > Thermoanaerobaculia > Multivoradales > UBA5704 > DATMER01. The sequence goes on along the minus strand of DATMER010000145.1, from coordinate 128,158 downwards.
TTCAGGGTTGGCGCCGGAAAGCCCCGGACAACCAGCCTCTGCGCCGGGCGGGCGGCTGAAATCCGTGCCGGCGCGCCAAACTGGGGAAGGACGCGTTCCAGATTTTTTTGGCGCGCCGAAATCCCCGCAGACGCGTTGAAGCCCGATTTTGGAGCGCCAGATTTTTTTCCAGCGCGTTGGAGTCTGTTTCGGTCGCGCCAGAATGCAGGCCGGCCCGCTGAAAGGAATTTCAGCGCCCCAAAACGCCGCCAGGCGCGTTCCAGAATCTTTCGGACGCGTCGAAACTCCCGTAGGCGCGCTGAAGCCGGTTTCGGCGCGTTAAACTCCAGCCAGACGCGCTCAACGTCACTTCGGGTGCGTCCGAATGCATTCCAACCCACCTGAGCTCGTTTCGGCGCGCCAAAATTTTTTTTCAGCCCTTTCCCGGCCGAATAGCTCCCCCGGCTGCCGAGGGCGGCGCGTTCGGGAGCAACATGGTATCTTCTGACACGTCGTACTCGACAGCTTGAGCCGGACCGACATGTCAGGAGATATGGTGATGATTGACCTTGCGTCACTCGACTGCTACCGTATTTGGTGTCAGCTTGCTCTTTGGGCCGTTCACCATGCCTGAGAGCAGGAGGGACCTCCTGATCCGTCTGAAGGAGCGGAAGCGCTCCTGCACCCTGGCCGATGCTGAAGCCGCTCTCCAGGCCTGGGGCTTCAAGGTCGGACGCACCAAGGGACACTCACGGGTGTGGGCGTTCAGGAGTGTCGTGGTGGTGATGCACCGACCTCACGGCAAGCATATGGACCCTGGAGCTGTCACGATGGTCATCCGCTGCATCGAACGGGCGGAGGTCCTCCAACAAGAGGAAACCGAAGATGCCGACTAAGGACCTCCGTCATTACCTCTCGCTGAGCTATCCCATCGAGCTGCGGCAGAACCCCGAGCACGGAGGTTTCTTCGCCTTCCATCCCGATCTCGAGGGGTGCATGGCTGAGGGGGGAACCGCGGAAGAGGCCATTACCAACCTCGCCGACTCGCGCGAGCTCTGGCTGGAAGCGCGGCTTGCCAGTGGCGCCCCCGTACCCGAGCCGCTGGAGGACGAGCCGAGCGGCCGGATCTCGTTGCGCATGGCCCCGTCCCTCCACGCCAGTCTCGGAAGGCTCGCCAATCGGCGCGGTCTCAGTCTCAACCTCCTGATCAATACGATTCTCGCGGAGCACGTCGGCGGCGTCTCCTATCAAGCTGAGATGGGAGAGCTCCTGGAAGAGATGCGATCCACACTGTCGGACCTTAGGGCGCAAGCGCTGCCAACCCCTGTGCCGCGTCGTCACGCCCGCTGAGATGAGGGAAAACGCCGTCCGCGTTCGTCTCAATAGATAGCAAGCGCCTCTACCCCGGGGCGGTTTGGCCCGGCGACGGCCTCCCGCCCCCTTTTTATGCCTTCTCCAGGTTCATCAGGACGCCGTTCTTCGAGCGGATCGGTAGCCGATGGGATCCCGGGCCAGGCGGGGGACCACACCGATGCCGGGGTAGCCCTTGGGCCGGGGGCATGCTTGTAGCCGTTCGCGGTGATCGCGGCCATGAAATCTCCTCGTCAGGAAGTCACTCCTTATACAGAGGAGCCTGCCTCAGGTTCCCTGAGGGAACCGGCGGGTCCCTTCGTTGTTCTCCAGGGGGTACAATGAGACTCTCCATGTCGCTCAAGGACGAGCCGTCGGGCGGACTCAGCCTGGAACCGGGCGAAGTGCTGGCCGGGCGTTACCGGATCGCGGGGTTCCTGGGCCAGGGGACCATGGGCGAGGTCCACGAGGCCGAGGACCTGGAGCTGGGCGAGCACGTGGCCGTCAAGATGCTCCGGCCCGAGATCGGCCGGGACGAGCGCCTCCTCCTCCGCTTCAAGAAGGAGATCCTCCTCGCCCACCGGGTGACTCACCCGAACGTCTGCCGCACCTTCGACCTGGTGTACCACGATGCGCCGGGATTCGGGCGCCGCGTCTTCCTCACCATGGAGCTGCTCCACGGCGAGACCCTGGCGGAGCGCCTGGCGCGGACCGGCCGGCTGTCCACCGCCGAGGCGCTGCCGATCGTCCGCCAGATCGCCGCGGCGCTCGACGCGGCCCACGCGGCGGGGATCGTCCACCGCGACCTGAAGAGCGCCAACGTCTTCCTCGTCTCCTCTCCGTCCGGAGACCGAGCGGTGGTCACCGACTTCGGCCTGGCCTGGAGCGACGACCCCTCGGCAAGCCCCAGCCTGACCCATGCCGGCGAGCTGCTGGGCTCCCCCGCCTACATGGCCCCGGAGCAGGTGCGCGGGGATGCCAGCTCACCGGCCACGGATATCTACGCCCTCGGGGTCGTCCTCTACGAGATGCTCACCGGCGAGCTCCCCTTCCTGGGCGAGAGCGCCTTCTCCACCGCCCTGAAGCGCCTGCAGGAGCCGCCCCCCTCGCCGCGCCGCAGGGTGCCCGACCTGGACCCCGCCTGGGATCGCGCGATCCTCCGCTGCCTGGCACGGAGCCCGGAGGACCGCTTTGCCCGGGTGGGGGACGTGGCCCGCGCCCTGGAGCCTGGAGAGAAGGCGAAGGCTCCGGCACGGAGGAAACCCTGGCGGCTGGCGGCCGGGATCGCGGCTGGAGCCCTTGCCCTGGCTCTGGCGACGGCCGGCTTCGTCCTGGTCGGTGTCCAGAGGGAGCGGCAGGAGCCTCCCGCCACGACCGGTCCCCGGCCCGCGGTTGCCGTGCTCGGCTTCCAAAACCTGTCGGGGGACCCGCGATCGGACTATGTCGGGGCCACGCTCTTCCAGATGCTGCCCACCGACCTGGCCGCCGCCGAGTCGCTGCGGCTGGTGCCGGTGGAGGATATCGACCGGGCACGGCAGGACCTGGGGCTGAAGGGATCGGTCAGCCTGTCGGGCGAGACTCTCGGCCGTCTGCGGGACCGCCTGGGGGCCGACTATGTGGTCACCGGCGCCTATCTGGTGACTGGAGGGAGTGGAGACGCCCGCAGGTCGCGGGTCGACGTGGTGGTGCAGGACACCCGCAGCGGCGAGACCGTGGCCAACTTCAGCGAGTCCTGGACCGAGGACGGGCTCTTCGCCACCCTGGAGTCGGTGGGGGCGCGCGTGCGCTCCCGTCTCGGCGCCGGCGACCTGCCTGCCCCGGCTGCCGAGGCTGTCCGCGCTTCCCTCCCCGGGAGCATGGAGACCGCCCGCCTCTATGCTGAAGGTCTGAGCCATCTGCGGCTGTTCGACGCGCCCCGCGCCCGGGACCTGCTCATGCAGGCCGCCGCCGCCGAGCCTTCGAACCCGCTGATCCATTCCGCCCTGGCCGAGGCCTGGGCCGCGCTCGGTCACGACGGAGCGGCCCGGCAGGAGGCCCGGCGCGCCTTCGAGCTGTCGGAGAGCCTGCGGGACGAGGAGCGGCAGGCCATCGAGGCCCGCTACCGGGAGGCCGCGCACGAGTGGGAGGCGGCCATCCGCCTCTACCGCGGGCTCGCCAAGGCCTTCCCGGACAACCTGGAGCACGGCCTGCGCCTGGCAGCCGCCCAGACCGCCGCCGGCCGCAGCGCCGAAGCGGCCTCGACCCTGGAGCGGCTGCGGCGGCTCTTCGCCCCACTTTCTAACGACCCGCGCATCGATCTGGCCGAAGCCGTGGCCGCGGGGTTCCGCTCCGAGTACGCCCTGCAGCGGGATGCGGCCCGCCAGGCGATCCTCCGCGGGTCCGAGCTGCGGGCCCGTCTCCTGGTTGCCGAGGCGCGCCTGGAAGAGGGCCGTGCCCTGCACCGGCTCGGAGAGCTGCCGGAGGCGACCGGAGCGTTCAGCGAGGCGAGGCGCCTGTTCGCGGACGCAGGCGACCGGCGGGGGGTTGCCGAGGCGCTCCGCGCCGAGGGCGAGCTGCGGGCGAACCAGGCGGATGCCGAGGGCGCGCGGGCTCTCTACGACCAGGCGCTCGCCATCCACCGCGAGACCGGGGACGCGGGAGGCGCGGCGGAGACCCTCAAGCTGATCGGTGTCCTCTACTACGGAGCCCGCGACAACGATCAGGCCGCGGCCTTTTACGAGGAGGCTCTCGCGGCCATGAACCGGCTTCGCGACCGGCGCGGCACCGCGGACGTGCTGCACCTCCAGGCAACCCTGGCGGTGCGCCGGGGGGATTCGGCCGGAGCGCGGAGCCTGTTCGAGCGCGCCCTGGCCCTTCAACGGGAAACCGGCTACGAGCACGGGGAGGCCAAGACCCTGCAGGGCTTCGCCTTCCTCGCCTCTCTGGCGGGAGAGCTGCCGGCTGCGCGGGGTTACTACGAGCAGGCGGTGGACATCCTCCGCAGCAACGGCGATCAACGGAATACCGCCATGGCCCTGCACAACCTGGCGGTGATCCGCTTCGAGCTCGGTGACTACGCTGCGGCCAGGGAGGCCCGCAACGAGGCTCTCGGCTTCGCGCGAAGGATCGGCAACAAGGAGGGGATCGCACGGGGCCAGTGGGGGCTGGGCGACATCGACCGCCAGCAGGGGAACCTGGCCGCGGCCCGGACCCGCTACGGCGAAGCGCTCGCCATCTACCGCGAGCTGGGCCTCCGCGACAGCGCGGCCGGGGTGAAGGTCGAGGACGCGGCGGCGCTCCTCCTCCAGGGGCGTCCCCGGGAGGCCCTGGACCTCTTGGAGGAGCCCCTGGCCTTCTGCCGCGAGAAGAAGGCGAAGCGCGAGGAGGCGGCGGTGCTGGCCGACCGCGGCCGAGTGCTCCATGCGCTCAGCGACCTGGACGGCGCCCGGCGGGACCTGGAGACGTCGCTCGCCACCAGCCGCGCTGGAAGGGACTCGCGGACCACCGCCAGGGCCCTGGTCGCGCTCGCCCTGGTGCGCAGCGACCAGAAGGCTTTCGAAGAGGCCCGCCGGCTCCTCGGCGAGGCGCTCGCCCTCTACCGCTCCCGGGGCAACCCCAGCGGCGAGGCCACCGCCCTCTCCGGCCTCGGGACCGTGCTCGCGCTCCAGGGGAACCGCGAGGCAGCCCGTTCCCACCACGAGCAGGCGTGGGCGATCCGGAAACGGCTCGGTGAGAGGCTAGGGGTAGAGGAGAACGTCCGGGCGCTGGCTAGCCTTTGAACCCCGCCGGGTCGATCCCGAGCTGCTGCATCTTGGTATAGAAGTTCTTGTAGTCGATCCCCGCCGTCCGCGCCGCCTGGCTGATATTGCCCCCGGCTTCCCTCAGGCAGCGCGACAGGTACTCCCGCTCGAAGCGCTCCACCATCCGCTGCTTGGCCTCGCGGAATCCTCCGGGAGAGAGGTCCCCCTCCCCTTCGGAGGAGAGCGCCTGATGCGCGCCGAGCAAGGCCTCCGGGAGGTTACGGGCCTCGATCTCCGGCCCTTCCGAGAGCAGCACCGCCCTCTGCAGGACGTTCTGAAGCTCCCGGATGTTGCCCGGCCAGTCGTAGGCGAGCAGCCGCGCTTCCACGTCCGGAGTGAGGCGCTTCGTGCCGCCGAAGCGGGTGAGGAAGTGGCGGATCAGCACCGGCAGGTCGGAGCGCCGCTCGCGCAGCGCCGGCAGGCGCACCTCGACCACATTCAGGCGGTAGAGGAAGTCCTGGCGGATCCTCCCCTCCTTGACCAGCGCCTCCAGGTCGCGGTTCGTGGCCGCGACCACGCGCACGTTCGCGCTGCGGATCTGGGTGCCGCCCACCCGCGAGTACTCCCCGTTCTCCAGCACCCGCAGCAGCTTGACCTGGAGCGGTGGCGTAAGCTCCGCGACCTCGTCGAGCAGGAGGGTCCCGCCCTCGGCGCGCTCGAACCAGCCCGCGTGGTCGCGCACCGCTCCGGTGAAGGAGCCGCGCACGTGGCCGAACAGCTCGGACTCCAGCAGGTTCTCGGGCAGGGCGCCGCAGTTCACCGGGACGAAAGGCTTGGCGCGGCGCCGGCTGTTGAAGTGGAGCGCCCGGGCGATCAGCTCCTTGCCCGTGCCGCTCTCGCCGCGGATCAGGATGGTGGCTTCGGAGTCGGCGACCTGGGCGACCAGGCGCAGGACCTCGACCATCTTCGGGTCGCGGCCGATGATGGCGTCGAAGTCGTACCGCTCGCGCAGCTCCGCGGAGAGGTCGGAGATGCGCTGGGTCAGCCGCCGGCGGTCCAGGGCGTTGCGGGCGGCGAGCGAGACGAGCTCGGAGAACGTCTCGACCAGGCGCGCGGTCTCCGCGGTGAAGACCCCTTCGGCGCTGCGGTTGTCCAGGTAGACCACGCCGAGGGTCTGTCCGCCGTGGCGGATGGGCTGGCAGATCACGGAGAGGATGAGGAGCCGCAGGACGCTCGCCTTGTGGCCGAGCTTGGGATCGTCGAGGACGTTGGGGTGCCAGAAGGGCTCGCCCGTGCTTCGGACCCTCTCCAGGATCGTGCGGCTGACCTCGAACTCGGGCCGCTCGATCGCCTCGCGCTCCAGGTTGCGGGCGGTCTCGACGACGACTTCATCGGTATCGCCGGGGTCAAAGAGCAGGATCATCCCCCGCTCGGCGCCGCACAGCTCGATGACGCCGTCGATGGCAGCGATGAGCATCCGGTCGAGATCGCTCTCGGCCAGGACCCGCTTTCCGAGCTCCAGCAGTCGTTCGAGCATGGGTGTTATGGCTCCGCCACCTCAGGGGCTATGGTGAATACACCTCAATATAGCACGCCGAAGCCCTTGCCGTCTGCGCGAGGGTTTCCCGTAAGCCACTGAAGAAACGGGAGTTGGATCGAGGAGCCGGAATCCGGGCCTCCGGGCACCGCGCTTGCCCTTGGGAGGAGTGCCGCCGACGGCGGCGCCTCTGCCCGGGGACAGGCGGCGCGCCTGTCCCCCTTTTTTGACGCCTGTGAAAGGAGTGGACATCGTGAAACGGTTATCTGCCCGAGCAGTCCAGTGGATGAGTCTTGCCCTTCTGCTGACCGGTTTCGCCGGCAGCGCGGCAGCCGCACCCTTGAGCGGAGTCCTCACCGCCGACAATGCCTATCAGCTCTGGCTCGGCACCTCGGCGCAGGTCACGACCAAGATCGCCGAGGACGAGAACTGCACCGCCGCCGACATCTTCCTGCAACCGGAGACCATCAGCGTCCCGGACGTCGCCGGAGCCGAATACCTGTACCTCGTTGCCTACAGCGACGATGCGGACCGCCAGGGAGCGCTGGGGCAGCTCACCCTGGGATCGCGGACCCTCTACACGGGTGACGCGCCCTGGGAGGTCTTCGCCACGGGCCTGGACCACGACCCGGGTTGCGGCGGCGCCTCCGGCGCTCCGTCGACCGCCTCCATCGATCAGCAGATCGCTCTCGCCAACTCGAACGCCGGCTTATCCCAGAGCAGCGGCGGCTGGGTCGGGACCACGGGCACCAGCCTGGGCCGCCTCGCCGTGGGCGAGCCCAACGACCTCCCCGGAGGCACGTATCAGCTTGCCACGGGCATCGACTCCCAGGCCCGGTGGATGTGGTTCGACAGCCGGCCGCCCTCGGATGCGTTCCGGGGTGGCAACCACAAGGAGTACCTGATCTTCCGGCTGCCCCTGGCGGCTCTCGCCGTCTGTGCCACCCCTCCCCGGGGCCTGGTGGGCTGGTGGTCCCTGGACGAGGCCGCGGGAACGACGGCCAGCGAGATCATCGCCAGCCACAACGGCACCCACCAGGGTAACCCCACGCCGCTGCCGGCTGGCAAGGTCGGAGGTGCTCTCCAGTTCGACGGCGTGGACGACTTCGTTACAGTCCCGGATGCGAACGGCCTCGACTTCGGCGCTGCGCCCGGCGGTGATTTCACCATCGACGCCTGGGTGCGCACCACGGACGCGTCGGGAGTCGGCGTGCTCGTGGAAAAGCGCTCCGACCCCGCGACCCCGCGCGGCTACAGCTTCTTCCTCCTGAACGGCAACCTCGGGTTCCAGCTCGGGACCGGCTCGGGGACCAACATCTGCTCGAGCAATCCTCAGACCTCGGGCTGCACCAACTACGGCAGCAACGCCTTCGTCGCCGACGGGCAGTGGCACTTCGTGGCGGTGACCGTCGACCGGGACGCCGCGGACGGCGGCCGCTGGTACGTCGACGGCGTGGAGGTGGGGACGCGGTTCGATCCCACCATCCGGAGCGCCTCGCTCGCCAACAGCGGTCCTCTCGTGCTGGGGCGGGTCATCGCGGGCTTCATCGGCGCCGGCAGCAGCTTCTTCGACGGTGCCCTCGACGAGGTCGAGATCTTCAACCGCGCCCTGACACCGGCCGAGATCCTGGCCCTCTACGAGGCCGATGGTACCGGCAAGTGCAAGGAGACGATCCACGTCTCGTGGGACCGGCCGCTGTGCGCCGGAGCCTCCACGGCGGAGGCGAACCCCATGATCTGCAACCAGTCGCCGCAGCAGCAGAGCTACGCGGTCTCCTTCCATGGATATCCTGCGGCGGGCGACCCCCGGTGCAACATCGACGGGCCGACGAGCTTCTCCATCGTGCCGCCGGACACCCTTCCGCTCCTCATCGCCCCGGGATCGTGCCGCTCCTTTGCCGTGAAGATCGGCCGCCCGGCCGGGGCGACCTCCCACGGCCGCATCGGCTGCTACCGGATCACGGCGACGAACACCGTGTCCGGAGCGACCATCCAGGCCGCGGGGTCCGTCTGGGACATCCGCAACTACTGCGCCACTCCGCGGCCCGCGGACCCGACCCAGGTGCCGGTAGACGGCACCGACAACATCGTCTTCCGGGTCGCGAACACGACCGGCGCGGCGAGCACGCTCAACTACGAGATCGAGGGGATGGCATCCGACATGATCCCCGAGAACACGATCGTCACCCTCGACGGCCTCCCGCCCGGTGCCAGCGTGACGGGCCAGGTCACGATACCTGCCGGTGGGAGCGCCGACATCCCGGTGCGGGCGGGCGTCTCCGAGCTCGATTCGTTCAGCTTCCAGGACGTCCTCCTGCTCAACAGCGCGACGGGAGACGTGCTGACCTCGGCGTCCGTCCGCGCCTTCGCGCCCGGCTGCACGCCCGGCGCGACCCAACTCTGCCTCAATGCCGGGCGGTTCCGGGTGGCGGTTGCCTGGCGGGACTTCCAGGGGAACGAGGGCGCCGGCAACTCCATACCGCTGACGGGGGACACGGGCTACTTCTGGTTCTTCGACTCCTCCAACGTCGAGCTGGTGGTGAAGGTCCTCGACGGCCGGGACCTCACCGACAGTTGGTGGGTGTTCTACGGCGCCCTGTCCACCGTCGAGTACACCCTCTCGGTCACCGACACGCTGACCGGCGCCACGAGGACATACTTCAATCCCTCCGGGCAGTTGGCCAGCGTGGGCGATACCGGCGGGGTGCCGGACGAGAACGACGGCACCGCTTTCGCGAGCCTCCTGGAAGGGGCCGGCAGCAAGATCGTCTCCAGGACCGACCGGCTGGCGTTCCCAGAGGTTGGCGCCGCGACGGCCGCGACCTGCAACCCGACTCCGACCAGCCTCTGCCTCAATGGCAGCCGCTTCCGGATCGAGGTCGAGTGGAAGGACTTCCAGGGCAACATGGGCGTGGGCCAGGCCGTGCCCTTGACCAGCGACACGGGCTACTTCTGGTTCTTCGACGACGACAACGTGGAGCTGATCATCAAGGTCCTGGACGGCCGGACGCTCACCGGCCACTGGTGGATCTTCTACGGCGCGCTGTCCAGCGTCGAGTACCGGATCACGGTGACCGACACCGAGACCGGCAGCACGAAAACCTACTTCAACCCGAGCGGCAACCTCGGCAGCCGGGCGGACACGTCGGGCATCCCCGACTGATCCGGAGACGCGAGGACGAACGGCGCCCTCTCCCGCGCCCGGCGCGGGGGAGGGCATTTCCGCAGCTTGGATGTACAGACAAGAAATGAAGGCGTCCTCACCGTAGAGACGCCCCGTGGGGCGTCTCAGCAGCTAGACCAGCGCCTGCTCCGCCAAGGCCCGCCCGATCTCCGCGAGCTCTTCCTGCGCGGAGGTGAGATCCGCCCGGTTCCGGTCCAGGATCAGGAGGAGGAACACGCGGTCTCCCGGGCCCACGGGACGCAGGAGGTAGTAGCGTTTCTTCGAGGTGAGGAGGACCTCCTCCACCGCGTCCTTGAGTCCGATCCTCGCCTCGACCCGCGGCTTCTGGCGGGCGAATTCCGCGGTGGCCGCGGCGGCCACTTCCAGATCCACCCCCTTGGCACCGATGGCGGCGGCGATCAGGGTGCCGGTCGCGGTCTCCACGAGCAGCGTGGCGAGGAAGCCATCCAGCGTTCTCCCCCGCTCCAGGGCTTCCCGGATCGTCTCGGCGTGCTCGGCCGCGGCGAGAACATCCTCAGGCTCCCGGACCGCGTTCTCGCTGCCGGCATCGGACGAGAGCAGGGCCTCGATCGCGGCGTCCGTCTCCTGCGCGATACCCAGGGGATGCGGCGCGTGGCGGTCTCGCTCGTCCTTGAGCCGCATCCCCTCCAGCAGCAGGAAACGAAGCCTCTCGATCTCGGGGCCGTCGACCGGACAGCCGTTCGAGATCTCCACGTCCGCGTGCTCCCAGGTGACGATCTCCAGGGCCGCGGCCACGCCTTCGAGGTCGCCGGTGCCGGCTCCCACCAGCCGGCCTCCCCGAAAGAAGAGATGGCCGCTGTGGCCGGCGCTCGTCACGTTCAGGGTGCAGGTCTTCCGCTCCAGCTCCAGGAGCTGAAGGAAGGAGGACAGGCTGATGTTCTCCACCCTGCCCTTGACGCTCTGGCGCAGCAGGTCCGACACCTTCTGCTTGAGGTCTGCGATGTCGAACGGCTTTTCGAGCAGCTCCAGCCCGCCGTCCAGCCGCGAGGCGGTCTCGGCCCCGAAGGCGGTCATCACCACCACGGGCAGGTGCGGGTGACCTCGGCGGAGCCAGGCGAGCAGCTCGAAGCCGTCCATCTCCGGCATCCGCAGGTCGGTCACCACGAGGTCGACCTTTTCGGACTCCAGGATGGCGATGGCTTCGTGGCCGTTGGCCGCAGTGGCCACCTTCACCCCGCGGCGGCGGTCGGCCAGGGCTTCGGAGAGTGCGAAGAGCACGACGGGCTCGTCGTCGACGATGAGAACCTTCTTCATGGCGCCGGAAGCATGCCGCGAGAACCGCCGGGCGTCAACGGCGTTAAGATACAGGCGCTTTCCCCATCCCTGTTTTCCGGAGGGCCTTGCCATGTTTCGCCGCTTCCTCCCGCTCGCCGGGATCTGCCTGCTGCTCGCCTTTTCACCCGTGCATGCCCAGGAGGCGCAGGAGGATCTGGAGCCGGGCTGGCACATCGTCCGCCTGGGGGAGACCCTGGAGGGGCTCGCCGTGCGCTATCTCGGCTCCTCCCAGCTCTGGAAGCAGCTCGCGCAGCTCAATCCCGACGTCGCCGACCCGAACCGGATCGAGCCCGGGCAGCGCATCCGCGTCATGATCCCGCGCCGGGCGTCGCTCCCGGTGGCCCAGGTCGAGCGCGTGTCGCGCAAGGTCGAGGAGCAGCCCCAGCCCAACCCCTGGGTCGAGGCGCGGCCGGGCGACCTCCTGGCGGAGCGCGACGCGGTCCGAACCTACCCGCGCTCTTCCGCGGTCATGAAGTTCCGGGACGGCACGAACCTGGTGATCACCGAGGACTCGCTCGTCTTCCTGCACCGGGCCGGCGGACGCCTGCAGGGGGTGCCCGCCCACTCCGTGGAGATCGTGGAGGGGCAGGCGGACGTCGAGGTCAGGCCCGGACCGGCCGCATCCGGAACGGGACCCGAAGTGGAGATCGTGCTCGGCCCCACCCGGACCCGCTCGCGCCCGTCTCCCGCGGGCCAGTCCCAGGCCCGCGCCCGCAAGGCCGAGGGGGGTGCCGCCAAGGTCATGGTCTACGGCGGCGAGGGGGAGGTGGAAGCCGGAGGGGTGAAGGTCCAGGTGGCCCAGGGCATGGGCACGTCCGTGGAGTCTCAGGGTCCGCCCTCCCCGCCCGAGAAGCTCCTGCCCGCGCCGCGCCCCACGGCTCCTGCACCCGGCGCCGAGCCCCCCTGCGCGAACCCGCTGCTCTCCTGGGAGCCTCAGCCCGAGGCGGAGTCCTATGTCGTCGAGGTCTGCCGCGACCCCGAGTGCCGGGAGCTGGCGGAGCGCGCCACCGGGGTCGCCGCTCCCCCCTGGAGGTCTCCGGTCCTGCCGGCCGGCGACTTCCACTGGCGGGTCACGGCCAGAAGCCGTTCCGGTCTCGACGGCTACCCTGGCGAAACTTCCAGGATGACGATCCGCCCAGACGGGCTGGACCAGGCGCCGCCCACCGGATCGATCCAGGTCTCGGGTCCTTCGGTGCGGATCGGCGAGAAGGTCTACTTCGGTCCGGCCGCCCGCCTGGAGGTAGTGGCGGCGGACGACGCCAGCGGTCTCGAAGGCTGGACGCCCGCGGTCGACGGCCGCGAAGCGGACCCCAAGATCCTGGCCGGTCCCTGGTCCAACGGCGAGCACCGGGTCGAGGCCGCGGCCCTGGACCTCTGCGGCAACCGCGGACCGATCGAGGCGGTCTCCTTCACCGTGGACGCCGAGCCGCCCGCGATCCGCTGGGAGGTGGCCGAAGCCGCCCGGGGCGAGCGCGGCAAGGGCCGCCGCTTCGGCAGGTCCCCCCGTCCCCGGCGCGAGGACCTCGAAGCCCCCGGCCTCACCTGGCCGCGCACCCTGCCCGAGGGGTTCCTGCGCTGGAACCCGGCCTGGGCCATGACCGGAGCGATCGAAGCCGTTCACGAGACCGTCGAGGTCGTCAGCGATCTGCCCGAGGCCTTCCTCCGCATCGAGGGGGTGAGGCTGGTGACGAAGGACGGCACGGTCCCCCCGGTGAGGGACGGTCAGGTGCTCCAGCTCCGCGCCGAGGACGGAGCAGCCCGCGTCGAGCGCATGGTCCTGAGGACCCGCACGACCGAGGAGGGACCCGTGCTGGAGGTCGAGGCCGTGGACGGGGTGGGGAACGTGGGGAAAGTGGAGTGGCGGCTGGAGAGGGCGCCCGGCCAATCACGATGATGGCATCGCCCTGCCCGCGGTCGAGATCCACTGCGAGCGGGTCTCCGCCGCCAGCTCGGGAGCTGCGTCGTCCGTGAGGTCCGGGGTCCAGCGGTAGCCGTAGGCGGCGGCGAAGGCCTCCAGCTCGGCGGCCACGGCTCCGGCGCTCCCGGGGCGCATCCCGGGTTCCTTCTCCAGCAGGTGATGGACGAGGTCCTCGATCCTTTTGGGGATGTCGGCGACCGTGCGGGAGAGCGGCTGGACCGGGCGCATCAGCGTGGCCTTGACGATCTCGGGGATGTTGCCCCCGGCGAAGGGGTGGATGCCGCGCAGGCTCCGGTAAAGGACCGCTCCCAGGGCGAAGAGGTCGCCGGAGGTGCCGTACTCGCCGCGCTGGAGGGTCTCGGGCGGTACGTAGCCGGGCGTGCCGAAGACGGCCTTGCCCATGTCGGTGGTGGTGGCCAGCAGCTCGGAGATGCCGAAGTCCGAGACCTTGATGGAGCCGTCCCGGCCGAGCAGGACGTTGGCGGGCTTGACGTCCCGGTGGACGAACCCGTTGGCGTGCGCCGCCTCCAGGGCGCGGGCGATGGACGCTCCCAGGGGCACGGCCTGGGACACGGGCAGCCGCCCCCGCTTCCAGAGCAGGGTCTCCAGGTTCTCCCCCTCCACCAGCTCCATGGCGATGAAAGCGCCTTCCGGCGAGTCTTCCACGTCGTAGACCGGGACCACGTGCGGATGGCTCAGGCGCGCCAGGGTCACCGCCTCCCGCAGCAGGGTCCCCATGAGCTGCCGGCGCTTGTCCGGAAGGATGGCGGAGTCCAGGCGCACGGTCTTCAGGGCCACGGGCCGCTGCAGCTTCGGGTCCCATCCCCGGAACACGCTGCCCATGGCGCCGGTGCCCAGGGGTTTGACCACCTGGTAGCGGCCGAGGAAGACGTTGTCGAGGGTGCGGCGGTCCGAGAGGCTCCGCTCCAGCGCCTCGAAGGAGCGGCGCAGCTCCTCGATCTCGTCGCCCCCACGGGGCCTCTCGGGCAGGTTGGCAAGACGGCGCTGCGCCTCCACCAGATCCCGGATGGGCCGGACCAGACTGCCATAAGCCACGGTGGAGAGAGCGCCGATGAGCAGCAGCGCCGCGCCGATGGCCATGGCCGACCGGCGGCGCAGCCTTGCCGCCACCGCCTCCGCCACCCGGGTGGGCTGGCGGGACATCACCACCCAGTCGCTGTCCGGAATCGGGGCGTAGGCTCCCAGGACCTCGCCGTCCTGTCCCTGAAACCGCCCCGCGCCGGAGAGCCGGCCCGGTAGGGCGGTCCTCACCATCTCCTCCGGAAAAGCCGCGAGCGACGGCACCGAGCCCAGGACGACCCGCCCCTGGCTGTCCGCCACAAGGAGCTCCGCCTCCTCGCCGAGGGCGGTCGAGCTCACCACGTCCTGGAGCCGCTCGCCGTCACAGACCAGCCGCAGGAGGCCCGCTCCTCCGGGGAGAGGCGCCGTCACCCGGACCATGCCGGGGAGCATGAGCAGATCCGCGGTATCGGCGCCGAGGGCAGCGGTGATCCGCTCGCGGACAGCGGGGTCCCGGAGCTGGGCGCGGATGACCTCTTCTCCACCCGGGGTGGCCACCTGGACGGCGAGCACCCCGAGGTCGGCCCAGGCGCCCAGGTTCTCGGCCAGGAACCTGCGGGCTTCCATGGACTGGGGATCGGCCAGCACCGGGTTGGCCGCCGTGCCGCGGGCCAGGGCGATCCGCGTGGAGAGGAAGGACGCCACCCGGGCCGCCGCGGTCTGCGCCGCCACCCCGTGGGTGCGCAGCACCTGCTCGACCAGGGCATCGCGGTTCAGATCCACCAGTCCAAAGGAAGAGATCGCCAGGGGCAGCAGGGCCACGGCGGCCAGCGAGAGGGCGACCCGGCCCAGCAGCGAAGGCCTCGGGATCCGGATTCCCATGGACCGGATTACGAGAGCACCGGGAAGCGGTAGCCGGAGCCGCGCTCGGTGACCACGTAGCGGGGACGGGAGGGGGTGGGCTCGATCTTCGAGCGCAGCCGGTGGACGTGGACGCGCAGCGTGTCCTCGAAGACCTCGTCCCCGGGCCACAGGCGGCGCAGCAGGAAGTCGGTCGCCACCACCCGGCCGGCGTTGCGCATCAGCACGTAGAGCAGCTTGGTCTCGGTCGCAGTCAGGGGGACCTGGCGGTCGTCCACCTTGGCCTTCTGGTGGGCGAAGTCGACCCCGAGACGGTCGTCCACCTGGATCAGCGGCTGGAGCGTGTAGCCGAAGTCGCCGATGCGCCGGCACACCCGCTCCACGCGGGCCACCATCTCACGCACGTGGAACGGCTTGCGGATGTAGTCCTCGGCGAACCCCTCGATGGCCCGCACCACGGTCTCCTCCTCGTCCACCGAGGTCAGCATGACAATCGGCAGGTCGCTCCACTCGTGGAGCTTGCGCGCCAGCGCCATGCCGTCCATGCCCGGCAGCAGGATGTCCACCAGGGCCAGGTGCGGCAGCCCCTTCTGCGACAACAGGGTCAGGGCGTCCTCGGCGGTCGCCGCGGTCCAGACCTCGAACCCGGCCCGGTCCAGCTCCCGCCGGATCAGGCGCAACAGGTCCGGATCGTCGTCCACCGCCAGGATGCGGCGGGCGGCGGGCTGGCCCTCGTCTTGGAGTCGGCTGACGTCTTTCATGCTCTCCCCGCTGCCCTTTAATCTACTTCGTAAGGTAGCCCGTGTAACATCCCCCCTGGGATAATATGCGTTCCTAGGAATTCTTCGATATGCCTGATACAGATCTGCAGAGAGTCCTCTTCGTGGAGGATGACCCCGACATCCAGATCGTAGCCCGGATGGCCCTGGAGGCGGTGGGGGGCTTCACCGTCCTCGGTTGCAGCTCAGGGGCCGAGGCCCTGGAGCGGGTCGCCGCCTTCGCTCCCGACCTGATCCTCCTCGACGTGATGATGCCGGGCATGGACGGCACGGCCACCCTGGAGGCGCTGCGCCGCCGGCCCGAGACCGCGGAGGTCCCGGTGGTCTTCATGACCGCCAAGGTCCAGGCCCAGGAGGTCTCCCGCTACCGGGAGCTCGGCGCCGTGGACGTCATCGCCAAGCCGTTCGATCCCATGACCCTGCCAGCCACGGTGCGGTCGATCTGGAGCCGCCTGCGGAGCTGACGCCATGGCCTCTTCTACCGATCCGGTGCTCGAGCTGCAGGAGCTTCAGGAGTACTTCGCCGGCCGCCTGCCCGACCGGATGCGCGAGGTCGAGGAGGCCTGGGAGGCGGTCCAGGCCTCGGGCTGGACCGCCGAGAAGCTGCGCGAACTCCACCGGCTGGCCCACTCGCTGACCGGGGCGGGCGCCACCTTCGGCTTCCCCGAGGTGACGCGGACTGCCCGCGCTCTGGAGCGCTTCCTCAAGGGGAATCTCGACAGTCCCGAGCCGGCCTCGCGGCAGGTCGAGGAGCTCATCGAGGGCCTCCGGCGTGCCGCCGGGGTCTCGCCGGCACCGTCCCCATCTCCTTCCCGATCGCCGTCCGACGCCGGTCCTACCGAGGAGCGCCTGGTCTTCCTGATCGAGGATGACGTGGCGCTGGGCTCGGTCCTGGCGTCCCAGATCCGGCACTTCGGCTATGGCGTGCGCATCCTCCACAGTCTGAACGGTCTGGCGGGCGAGGTGGACCGGGAGCGGCCGGACGTGCTGGTCGTGGATGTGGCGGGCTCTCCGGCCATCGCGGCCATCGCAGAAGTCCTCCGCTCCCCTGCCGGGCCGGGGCCGCGAATCGTCTTCCTGTCGGAGAGGACCGACCTGGAGGCCCGGCTGGAGGCCGTGCGGGCCGGGGGCGACGCCTACTTCACCAAGCCGGTGGACATCGGCGCCGTGGTCGAGAAGCTCGACCTCCTCACCGTGCGCCAGGCCGGCTCGCCCTACCGGGTCCTGATCGTGGAGGATGATCCCGACCTGTCGATCCAATACGCGGGCACGCTCGACGCCGCGGGCATGAAGACCGAAGTCGTCGCCGATCCCCTGGAGGTCATGGAGCCGCTCTACGCCTTCCGGCCCGACCTGATCCTCATGGGCGTCAACATGGGAGGGTGCACCGGGCCGGAGCTGGCCGCCGTGCTCCGCCAGCAGGAGGGGTACCTGAGCACGCCCATCGTCTTCCTCTCGACCGAGGAAGGACTGGCCGAGCAGCTTGCGGCCATGGACCTCGGCGGGGACGAGTTCCTGACCAAGCCGATCGAGGCGCGGCACCTGGTCTCCGCCGCGGCCTCCCGGGCGCGCCGCGGCCGGATGCTCCAGTCGCTCATCTCCCACGACGGACTTACCGGGCTGCTCAACCACAGCAACCTGAAGCTGCACCTGGAGGCCGAGCTGTCGCGGGCCTCCCGCGAGGAGACCGAGGTCTCCTACGCCATGATCGACCTGGACCTCTTCAAGTCGATCAACGACACGTACGGCCACTCGGCTGGGGACCGCCTGCTGCGCAGCCTGGCCCTGTTCCTAAGGCAGAGGCTGCGGCGCTCGGACATCCTGGGGCGCTATGGCGGAGACGAGATGGCCGTGATCCTCCCCCGCACGGACGGTCCCACCGCGGTCCGGGTGCTGGAGAGGATCCGGGAGAACTTCGCGCAGCTCCGGCACCGGGCGGGCGACTCCGAGATCAGCGCCACCCTGAGCTGCGGAGTGGCCACCTACCCCACCCAGCCCACCTCGGAGCTCCTCCTCGACGCGGCCGACGCCGCCCTCTACGCGGCCAAGCGCGGGGGGCGGAACCGGGTGGAGCGGGGGTAGAACCTCACCCCCCCGCCCCCAGCACCGACCGGATCCTCTCCAGAAGCTGCGGGTTCGACGTCTGCGACTTGATCAGGACCGAGGCGACGCGGCCGGCGGTCTCCTCGTCCACCTCGTGGGCCGAGAAGATGACCACGGGCGTAGATGGCTCCACCTTGCTCAGGAGGGGCAGCAGGTCGAGCCCGGAGCCGTCGGGCAGGGCGAGATCGAGGAGGACCAGGTCGAAGCGGTCGCTCGACAGCTTGGCGCGGGCCTCTTCCAGATCCTCCGCGCTCTCGACCGCGGCGTCCTTCCCGACGATGGCCGCGACCACGCGGCGCAGGTCGGGATCGTCCTCCACGTGCAGGATTCGCGCTCCCCTCCCCGAGGCTCCGCGCACCGCCCTCCTCACCGCATCCCGGAGCTGGATCTGGTCAATCGGCTTCGACAGCCAGTCGATCACCCCGAGGGCTCCGCCGTTGAGCTCGGTTCGTCCCTGATCCGCCCGCACCGAGACCACCACCACCGGCAGAGCGCCGCCCTCGTGCCTCAGCTCGCGCAGCAGGGAGATGCCGTCCTGGCCGGGCAGAACCAGGTCCAGGGTCATGGCTGCGTACTCGTGCTCCCTGAGCAGGCGCTTGGCCTCGGCGGCGTCATGGGCCACATCCGCCTGGTAGCCATCTCCCTCCAGCATCAGCTTCAGCAGGTTCGCGATGTCGGGATCATCCTCGCAGACCAGGACGCGGGCTCCCAGGGCGGGCAGCTCCGGGGCCGGCAGCTCCGCCGACTGCCACTCCGCCATGTCGAAGGAAAAGGTCGTGCCGGTCTCCGCTCCGGTCTCGTACCAGATCCGGCCGCCGTGGCGCTCCACGATCGCCTTGGTGATGCTGAGACCGAGGCCGGTCCCCCCCTTCTGCCGCGTAGTCGAGGAGTCGGCCTGCGCGAACTTCTCGAAGATGCGCGCCTGGAACTCCGGCGGCACCCCCGGTCCCCGGTCCGAGACCGACACGCAGATCCGGCCCTCCGTGCGGGAGACACTGACCTCGACCACCCCTCCATGGGGGGAGAACTTCGCCGCGTTCGACAGCAGGTTGGTCAGCACCTGCTGGAGGCGGTCGGCGTCCGCCCAGACCCTCGCGCCGGGCTCGGCCCGGGCGATCCGGAAGTCCACGTCGAGCGAGTGGGCATAGGCGCGGTTGGCCTCGATCGCCCGCTCCACCACCGGCATCACCTCCAGCGTGGCGAAGCGGAAGACCATCTCGCCGGACTCGATCTTCTCGATGTCCAGGATGTCGTTGATCAGCCGCACCAGCCTTTCACTGTTGTTGGCGGCGATCTCGACCAGCGGACGCATCCTCTCGGGCAGCTCCCCCGCGACCCCGCCGGCGAGCAGGCCGAGCGAGCCGCGGATCGAGGTCAGAGGCGTGCGCAGCTCGTGGCTGACCACCGAGATGAAGTCGTTCTTCATCTGCTCGATCTTCTTGCGCTCGTCCACGTCCCGGGCCACGGCGTAGATGAGCCCCTGCTCCGGTACCGACGTGGCCCGCCACGAAAGCCAGCGGTAGGAGCCGTCCCCGGTCCGGTAGCGGTTCTCGAAGTCGACGGTCCTCCCTCCTACGCTCAGCGCCGCGGCCTCCCGGGTCGTGGGCTCCACGTCGTCCGGATGGACGAATTCGACAAAGGGGCGTGACATCAGCTCGGCGAGCGGACGGCCGAGGGTCTTCTCCCAGGCGGGGTTGAGCTGCTTGAAATAGCCGTCGAACCCGGCGATGCAGAGCATGTCCAGGGACAGCAGGAAGAAGCGGTCGCGCTCCTGCTCGGCGCGCTCGCGCTCGTTGACCTCCTCCTGGAGGGCGGTATTGATCCGCGCCAGCTCCACGGCGCTGTTGTCCGCGAGGCGGAAGAGGTCGTACATGCTCCCGAGCAGGGCGATGAGCGCGCACAGGTAGGAGAGGTTCTTGGCCAGGTGGCCGGTGTTGTAGAAGGGGTCGAACGGCTGCGAGAGAGGCATGAACACGGCCTGCCCCACGAAGCTCAGGAAGAGGGACAGCAGGAGCCAGCGATGGAAGCTGCTCCGGCGCCACTCGCCGCTGCGCAGGAAGCCGAGCCCGGCGAGCAGGAAGAGGACGGCCGGGATGAGCTCCGCCGGCCGGGGAAAGAGGAGGTCCGGGAAGTAGGCGCTCGGGAGGGGGGTGAACGTGAAGAAGATGAAGCTGGCGAGGGACACCGCCGCGATGGAGAGGTAGACCACGCGCTCGTTGAACGGCTTCTCGTCCTTCCGCCTCGGGGCGAAGCTGCTCAGGATCAGGAGGGAGGCGAGGAAGATCCGCGAGGCGAGGAAGCTCCAGGGGCTGACCGACAGCTCCGGCGACTGGAACCGCTCGACGAAGAAGGTCGACGTGGCCAGGGCATGATAGGTATCCAGGAAAGCCGCGCCCAGGAAGGCGGTCCCCAGCAGGAGGAAGCGGTTGCTTCGCCGGCTGTAATAGCGGACCAGCGCGATGGCGGCGACCTCCAGCGCCAGCAGGGACGAGATCGTCTCCTGGAGCGTGTGGAAGTGCGGCCCCCCGTCCGGGATGCCGGCACGGAGCAGGAAGAACCCGGCAATCAGGAGGGCCATGGCCGCGGCGGTGAGGGCGAGCCAGCGCATCTCAGCCGCTCCACTCGTTGCGCTGCACCACCGGAAGCTGGAGAGCCCGCTCGCGGTCCAGGTCGAGAGATCCCACGTGCAGGGCCAGGGGGGACTGCACCCACTTGTAGATCGAGCGGGAGAAGAGCACGGCGAAGCGCCGCGCCCATCCGGCCAGACGCTCGGGATCGAGCTGCGGGAAGAGCGACCGGAGGGCGGCGGCCACCTCGTCCGGCGCGAGCTTCTCGCCCGCGTACAGGTGGAGACAGGCGTCCAGCACCGGGAACGGCATCAGCTCGTCCTCTGCTTCCTGGGCCTCGGCCAGCTCGGGACCCGGCGCGGTGGCGAGGGTCTGGGCGATCCCCTTCAGCCCCCACCTCTGGTGGAACCGCTCCAGCAGGGCGACCACCACGGTCTTGGGCACGTTGGCGATCACCGACAGCGCCCCCTCCAGGTCGCCGCCAATGGTGGTGTACCCCACCGCCTTCTCGCTCATGTCCCCGGTCTGGAGGAACAGGGCGCCCGCGCTGTTGGACCAGTTCCACATGCGGGCGGCGCGCACCCGCGCCTGGACGTTCTGTAGCGTAATCGGGGTGGGCTCGCCGCCGCCCAGCATCTGCCGCGTGGCCTCCACCTCGCGGTCGAAAGCCTCTTCGATGGGCACGACGGTGAGAGGGATGCCCAGCTCCTCGCACAGGGTGGACGCTGCGTTCCGGGTCCCCTCCCCCGAGAAGCGGGTCGGCATGTAGAAGGCCTGGACCGTCTCCCCCACCTCGCGCTCCAGCCTCAGGGCCGCCCGCCACGCGAGGAGCAGGGTCAGCATGGAGTCCCGCCCGCCGGAGAGCGCCACGCCGATGGAGCGGAACGCGCCGGTCTTCCTGTAATAGTCCGCGATCCCCAGGGACAGCGCCTCGATCAAGTCGTCCAGCACCTCCTCGCGGGCATCCGGCCCTGCCCCGGGTGGAGGAAGGAAGAAGCTGTCCCCAAGAGGCGGAGGGTAGCCGAGGCCGGAGCGGTCCCCGGTGGGCTTGCCTCCCGCCAGGACCGGCACGGGAGCACACCGCCCCTGGAATCCCTCCAGGTCGTTGCGCCACGTGGTGTTCTCCTGGCGCATGCGCAGGGTGCGGTCGAGATCGACCACGCAAGCGGCCCATCCAACGCGGAACCGCGGCGCGTCCAGGGCCCGGCGGCCGTTCTGGAACACATAGCCGCCGCCATCGAAGACCAGGCCGTCCTGGGCGCCGACCATGTTGGAGTAGACGAGCGTGACCTGGTTGTCCGCCGAGCGAGTGGAAAGCATCTCCCGCCGGATGGAGACCACACCGACCCGGTAGGGGGATGACGTGACGTTGACCACCACCTCGGCGCCCGAGTAGGAGCGGCGCCGCAGGGGTCCGTCCGGAGTCCAGACGTCCTCGCAGACCTCGACGCCCAGGATCCCGAAGTCGAAGCGGAAGAGATAGTCGCCCAGGGGGATACCCCCGGCATCCAGCGCCAGTCCTGCCCGGCCCCGGGAGAAGGTCCGGCCCTCATAGAAGACGTTGTAGGTAGGCAGCTTCTCCTTGGGGACGAAGCCGAGGATCTCACCGCCATGCACCACGGCCGCGCAGTTGAAGATCTGTCCCCCCACGGCCACCGCGATCCCGGCGGCGAACACGGTCGGGAGCTCCGACGTCTCCCGGGCAAAGCGCTCCAGCTCTGCCCGCTGCGCCGCGACATAGGACCGCCACTGGATCAGGTCTTCCGGAGGGTACCCACCCACCACCTGCTCCGAGAAACACCCGAGCGTCACGCCGGCCGTTGCCATCTCGCGCGCCATGGCGAGCATCCGGTCCACGTTGGACCGCACCGCCCCGATGGTCGGGTCGACGTTGGCGACGGCGATCTGGATCAGCCTCATGCAATCCTCATGGACAGGCTGATCCTATGTTATATGTGGAGGGCATGCCCTCCCCTGCTGCCCATACCATCCACCTGATCGACGCCAGCCCCTACATCTTCCGGGCCTACTACTCCCTGCCCGCCACGATCCGCGACCCGAACGGCAAGCGGGTGGGCGCGGTCTACGGCTTCGCGAGCTTCCTCCTCAAGCTGATCGCGGACGAGAAGGTCACCCATCTGGGAGTGGCCTTCGACCGCAACCTGAACGGCAGCTTCCGGAACCGCTTCTATCCTCCCTACAAGCAGCAGCGCCAGGATCCCCCGGCCGACCTCGTGACCCAGATCGACCCCTGCCTGGAGGTGGCCTCGGCGCTGGGCGCCTTCACCTGCATCGACGAAGAGTACGAGGCGGACGACCTGATTGCGACTCTGACCGGCCCGCTCACCGCCGCGGGTCACAAGGTCGTCGTCGTGACCTCCGACAAGGACCTCGCCCAGCTCGTGAGCGACCAGGTGACCCTCTTCGACTTCGGCAAGGGAGAGCGCTACGACCCCGCGGCCGTGAAGGAAAAGTTCGGCGTTCGGCCCGACCAGATCACGGATCTCCTCGCTCTCGCGGGCGATCCCGTGGACAACATCCCAGGGGTTCAGGGGATCGGACGGAAGTCCGCGGCCGAGCTCCTGGAGCTCTACGACCACGTGGAAGACCTCTACGAACAGTTGGACGCCGTCCGCTTCGCCAAGCTGCGGGCCGCCAAGAGCCTCTACTTCCGCCTTGCCGAGGGCCAGGACAACGCCCTCCTCTCCAAGGTCCTCGCCACCGTGGCCGCGGACGCTCCGGTCCAGGCGGACCTGGATGAGCTCGCCTACCGGGGAGCCCACACCGAGCGCGTGGACGAGCTCTTCACCCGCCTGGGCTTCAAGGGGATCCGGGAACGGGTGCCTGAGCGGACCGCGTAGGTTCCCGCCGCAGCCGGAACGCGACCATCTCCTCGCCGTTGCGAACCAGCAGGACATCGCCGACCAGCGCCGGGTGGTTCCAGGTCTTGCCCTTGATCGCCGGGAACCGCGCGACCTCCGTGAACTGGTCGGGGGCCGCCCTGACCAGCGCCAGCTCGCCCTCGTCCGACAGCACCAGCAGCAGGTCCTGGTCGGGCAACAGGACGAGCTGGCCGGAGCCATAGCGTCCGCCCTTCCACTTGCGCTTGCCGTCTTCGACATCGATACACGCGAGGATGCGGCCATCGAAGCCGTAGGCATGGCCATCGTGAACGACGAAGTCGTTGAAGTAGGGCTTCAGCCCGATGGAGGTCCAGCGCTCTTTGGCGGTCCATCCACCGGGTCCGCGCGCAACCGCGATGCGGCGCGTGCCGCTCTGTCCGCTGGCCGTGATGAGGACTTCGCCATCCGCGATCAGGGCCGGCTGCACGATGGGGAATCCGGACCACGGATGCTCCCACAGCACCTTGCCGTCGGCCGGGACGACGCCGGTCGCGCCCGCTCCGCTCAACTGCAGGACCTGCGTGACCCCGTCGATCGTCAAGAGCTGTGGCGAGCTGTAGCTTTCGCCGCCGGCCTTGAAGGACCAGCGCGCATCGCCGGTCGCGAGGTCGTAGGCGGCCAGCGTGCCGGAAGCGGCGACGATGACCACATCGTCGACCACCAAAGGCGAGCTCGAGAAGCCCCAGACCGGGACCGCCGTACCGGTATCGGTCGCCACGTTGTGCGACCACACGACGGCGCCGTCACCGGCGTCGAGCGCGTTCAGGATTCCGGTCGCACCCAGGGTGTACACGCGACCGTTGCTGAGAGTCGGCGTCGAGCGCGGACCGGCGCCGCCGTTCGACTCGAAGAACCGGGCCGCGTCGCGATGCTGCCACACCGGCGCGCCGGTGGTCAGGTTGTAGCAGGTGACGACCTCGTCGTCTCCGCGCTGCTCCTGGGTGTAGAGAAGGTTGCCGTTGACCGCGAAGGACGACCAGCCCGGTCCGATCGGCCGGCGCCACAGCTCTACCGGCGGCGACGCGGACCAGTCAGTCTCGATCCGCACACCGCGAATGATGCCGTTGCGCCCGGGTCCCCGAAAGGCGGGCCAGTCGGCTCCCGTCTCGGCTCCCGCGGGGAGCGCCGCCGGCTCCCTGGCGGCCTGGAGCTGCTCCTCGGGAGCCTCCGCGACTGCCGGAGCCGGCACGTCGGAGGGAACAGCCGCGGGCTGCTCCCCGGGAGCCTCCGCGGCTGCCGGAGCGGACGCAGCGCCAGGAACCGTCGCCGGCTCGTCGCCGGCCAGGGCCAGGAGCCGTTCCTCGGGAGACGCCACCCAACGCCAAGAGAATCTCAAATCATGGTCGCCGGTGATGCCCTCCGTCCGGAAGAGCATCCACACTCCGCACGCGATCAGGAGTGTCGCGACCATGGTCGCGCGCCGAGGTCCGCCGACGAGGCGGCGGCTCGCCACCGCCCAGACGACGAGGGCGAGGCACAGAAACGGGGCGGCGTAGGCGATGAGCCACAGCGGCCCCATGGATTCGTGTCTGAAGAGCCAGGCCGCGCCCAGCCCGCCGGCCATCAGGCCGAGGCCGCCCAACCGCTCGGACCAGCGCGCCCGGCTGAAGAACATCCACCACAGGACGAGAAGCCCCATGAAGAGCATCGCGCCCTGCATCCCCTGCGCAAAACCCTTGAATCCGGGCACGACGATCTTCACGCCGAACCGGGAGAGAAACAGCAGCACCACCAGGACCACGCCGGGCCACACCCGGAGCGGCTTCCGAAGAGCCGGTTCGTCATTAGTCATATCAGGCAATACGCAGAGGATTTGCGGATGTTACAGCCCCCCATCCGGATCATGGACCGCCTGGAGCGCGTAGAGACGCGTGAAGACGTCCCCAGTCCTCTACCACGACGCTGCCGGGTGTACAGGGCCAGGGCGTCTCCCCACGACCGTCCGGTCCACCCCAACGGGTGCCGCGGGCGTGAACCCCCAAGGAACGCTGTTTCCGCGGCCTGTTGCCGGGGTACATGCAGTAGGGGGATCGCAGGTACTTGTCGCTGATCCGGCAGCCATAGAGGTCGAGGCTCTGAAGACCGGCGAGGCCCAACAGTGGAGACAGGTCCGTGAACTCAGAGGGCTCTCGACGGAAGTCCCATTGAAAATCCCCTGTCGCGGTGAGCTGTTCCTGCCCAGAGAGAGCAGCCTTAGGTTTTGGCAGGTCTCCCAGACTTGCAGGGAGCTCGCTCAGGGCCAGATCCCCGAGGTCCAGGCTCTCGGCCTGGGTTCTCCGAGCCTCCTTGATCCGCCGCTCCGCCTCAGGCAGGTTCTGTTGCACGATCACCACATACTAGCAAGCCCTCGCCACCGTGGCCGCGGACGCTCCGGTCCAGGTGGACCTGGATCAGCTCGCCTACCGGGGCGCCGCACCGAGCGCGTGGACGAGCTCTTCACACGCCAAGGGAATCCGGGAGCGGGTTCCCGAGCGGACCGCGTAGGTTCCCATCCTTCAGCCAGCTGGCCCCGAACGGAGGGCAGCGATTGCCCCGCCGAGGGCAGCGGCGGCCCCGATGAGGGCAACGGTCGCCCTCGTGGGGGCAGCGATTCCCCTCGCGAGGGCAACAGCTGCCCTCATGGGGGCAACGAGTCCCCTGGCGAGGGCAGCGGTTGCCCCCGTCAGGGCGATGACTGCCCTCATGAGGGGGATGACTGCCCCCACGGGGGCAATGGCTGCCCTCACGAGGGCGACGGCTCCCCTCGTGGGGGCAACGGTTGCCCTCGCCGGGGCTGCGGCCCCCCCAACGAGGGCAACGGCTGCCCTCCCGGGGGCGGCGGTCGCCCTCGCGAGGGCAGTCACTGCCCTCGGCACGGGGAACGTCGCCTTTCCCTCCCGGAGCTTCGGCATGGAGGGGGGAGATGTCGCGATCACCGGGGTGGAAGTCGCGGAGCGTGCGGCAGCCGTCGAGATCCGGAAGCGGGAGATTCAGGAGCTGAAGCACAGCCGGCCCGGCCGTCTCGCGACGGCCGGGCCGGTGAGGCGGGGTCAGTGGACCTCGGCGGCCGGGGCCATGTTCTGCAGCTCCTCGGCCGCGATGGTGGGACGCTTGTTGAGCGGCACCTCCAGCCCGGCGAAGAGGTCGGCCGGCAGCGCTCCGGTCTTCTCCAGGGCTTCCAGGACGTGATCCTTGTTGATGGGATGGACCGGGAAGCAGTTCGCACTGGCTACCTGCTTGATGTCGGTCTCGCGGCGGAGCAGGTCGTCGAAATGCCGGACAGGCAGGCCGCCCGCCTCGGCAGGGTCGCGCACGTTGTTGATGCCGGACAGGAACCCCGAGATGGGCACCGGCGGGACCGGCTGCGCGCCGTTGGCGTTGTCCACGTGGACGAAGGGGGTGTTGGTCTCGCGGCGGTGGCAGCCGCTGCAGGAGGCGCGCGAGACGCGGTGCCGCGCCCAGTTCTGCGTGTTCATGCCGCCGTTGGCGCTCAGGTTGTTGAGGTTCGGGGCGGTCCAGAAGAAGGTGAACGGCGCCATGGTCGGCGGGATCGCCGGCGGATGCGGCATCCGCGGGTTGGCGCCGAGGAAATTGACGTTGCTGAAGAAGAGCTGCACCGGCGGCGCGGCGTTCTCGAAGAGCTGGGCCTGGGTCAGCTTGGGCTGGATGATGGTGGTGATCCAGCTCCGCAGGACCTGGGTGTTGAAGAAGCTGTCGTGGGGGGTGTCGTCCGCGGTGGTCTCGTTGATCATCGAGAACTTGTTCTGGGTGAGCTGGAACTCGCGCAGCTCCCAGGGTGACGCGAGGGCGACCTCGTTGGTGCGCAGCGTGCGCAGGGTGCTGCCGTTGGGGTTGTTGGGATCGACGTTGGCGCGCACGACCTGCTGGGTCAGGCGTTGCAGGTGCTTCCGGTAGTCCGCGTTGACGGGGTTGAGCTGGCGCAGCTTGACCCACTCCTGCGCCCACTCCTTGACGTCGTTGCAGCCGCAGGCGGGGACCTCGTACTCGAAGATGACCGTGAACGGGATGGCCCGGCAGCTCGCGCCGTCGATCGACACCACGCCGAGGAACCCGGTATCGCTCCAGCCCGGGGGCAGGACGAAGCCGAAGATGAAGCGCAGCTCGCCCGCGTCGATGAAGTTGCCGCTCGATCCGCCCGAGTATCCGCCGCCTCCGGTCGAGCGCCGCAGGTCCGTGCGGTTCAGGATGGCGAGGAGGCGCAGCGGCGAGCGGTTGAGGTCCAGCCGGCCGTTCGTGGTCCGCGGCCACTGGTTGAGGATCTGGTTGATCTGGTTGCGCGGCGGGACGTTGAACGAGTTGACCGGCTGGTCGACGGTCCAGGTCTGGAGCCAGCGCTCGACGAACAGGGCGGGATCGATGCCGCTGGCTTTCTTGTTCGCCATCTCCGCCATGAGGTGGTGGAAGGTCCAGACGCCGGCCGGGGCGCCGGTGTTCGTGCAGGGGTCGTAGGTGCGGCCCGGGTCCTGGACCACCGCGGGGTTGCGGATCAGGAGCACCCGCTCCTGGAACAGGTTCGTGAAGCCGGGCGAGGGGGTGGGGTTCGGCAGCGTCATGGGTGGAGGCGGCGGGATGGCGGCCGCGAACGTGCTGGTGATTGCGCCGGTGTTCCCCTGCGGCTGCGGAACCGGCTGGCTGTCCTCGGGCTCCAGCTCCACCATGGCGAGGTCGAGGGGAACCCGCTTGCCCGAGGAGAATCCGGCATAGTCGAACGGCTGCTGCTTCTCATAGCGGATGATGGTCCGGCCGCCGAAGATCGGGAAATCCTTGAAGCCCTCCCTGGAGGCCACATCCTCGTCTTGCCTGGCGCGGTCGAACAGCAGGTCCGGGTCGATGTAGGCGTAGGTGGTGTAGAGGCCGTCGTGGGCGATCTCGTCGGGCTTCTGTCCGTCGTCACGCAGCAGGATCTCCTGGTCCTTGCCGAGCGTGATGAAGTCGGCCGTGCCTTCCCTCTGCTTCTGCTCCACCTGGTCTGACGTGAGCTGGGCGGAGATCAGCGCGTTGCCGAGCTCGGGCCGGTCACTGCCGAGCTGCACGTAGACCTGCTGGGCGGCGTGCCTCTCCGTTTCGAGCAGAGCGGTGGTGTCTTCGCTCGATCCGGCGGTCAGGGTGATGCCCAGAACCGCGGCGGCAAGGACGGGGGCGACGAACGAGGCCTGTCTCACTGTTGTCATTGACTCCTCCTCCTGGTGTTTTCAGGCCCTGGGGCACACTTGCCCCAAGTAACTGCTTACACAAATAATCAGTACACCAGAGGTTTAAAGCGAGACAGGCCCGCGGTCACCGCACGACTTCCCCACGGCTTTCCCATGGCTCGCTTCCAAACTATGATCGCCACAGTCTCTGGCTCCCTCCTCCACGACGTTGGAGAAATGTAGGTGGTGGTTCCTTCTCCTCGTCTCATAGCGCACGCTTAAAGCCTTGACTTCCCAGGGGACCGGGATTTAGGCTAATGGGAAAGAAGGCCCTACAGGAGAACTTCAACATGAAGAAGAGAGCGCCAGTTCAGCGGACGCTGCGCACACTCAGGAACGAAGATCTGACCCTCGCAACTGGAGGTTTAGCCGACGATACCGCTCACGACCCCACCTCGGGTCCGGCACACCCACCCCACGGCCCTGGAGATCCAGGCTCGCCTGGCCCCGATCCCGGTAAGCCCGGCCATTGAACGCTGCGCCCGCTCCCGCTGGAACTTGTGCTGAGCTGATAGAGAGGGCTGGTTCCTGAGACGGCCGGCCTTCTCTTCCGGCCGTAGAAGGCTATCGACTCGAAAGGCCGAGAGAACACCCGCTGAAGACTATCGAGGCGGTTCGGTTCCAAGCAGCCCCTGCCTTCGCCACTCTTCGAGGAGGAACTCCCAGAAGGGACGCCGCCGGCCCAGGTGACGGGCGAGATCTTCCCAGGACCGCACCACCTCCTGCGGGTTCGTGAACTTCCAGACCTCGGTGTCCCGCGCTTCGCGGAGGATCTTGGCCAGCAGGCGGATACGCTCCGGATGCGAGGCCGTCCGGAGCCTCTCGCGCAGCTCGCGGACGGTCATCGGCTCATCCCAGCAGAAGTAGGGAACGGCGTCCGGATCGTCGAGATCCGTGGAGAGAGGTGCTCCTTCCGGCCGCGTATTCATCGAGATGTCGTGGTGGTGGGCCGTCAGAGACTCGAACTCTGGACCCGCGGATTAAAAGTCCCATGCGAGGCAACACGAGCCAACACCAGCCAACAGTGTAAACCTATACGCACCAGCCACTTAGTAGACTTCAGCGCAGCCGTCCCTGTTGTGCTCTGTGGGTCGAAATTGAGGCTTACTGTCCCCCGATTGTCCCCGCGAAGGGAGGTCGCTAACTCTTCGTAGCATCGGGGATCAGTATACCGGGGTTTCGTTCCGCTCCCTGAAATCCTCCATCCGCGAGAGAGCTGATCCGAAGGGCGCGGAAGGGGGTGGGGGCCGCAGGATCGGCCGTGCAAAGCCGCACGCGGCTCTGGGGGAGCCGCACGCAGACCTGCACGCAAGTCCGGATGCGGCTACGCAGGACCGCACGCAGACCTAGACGCGGCTACGGGCGACTCCACGGAGCTACCCGTGTAGGCGAAGCCTTCCCCCACCCAGGCTGTGGAAGCTGACCGGATGTGGAAAGCTCCGGACCACCGTCCAACCGCCCCGGACCTTCCCACAACCGTTGGAAATCCCGGCCGTCCGTCCACCACCCCGGGATTCCCACAGCTACACACAGCCTCGGCGACGAGGACCAACAAGGGCTGAAGGACGACAACCCTCCCACACACCCGCACAAGCTCCACCCGTCGTGCAGGACGGCAAGCTCCCCCATCCACGCTGACGCAAGCTCCCCCTCTCAAGCACTACCTGGTCGTGCGGACGACAACCCTCCCGCCCGCCCTCTCCAGCCCCACCCTCATCGCGGACGGCAAGCTCCCCCATCCACGCTGACGCAAGCTCCCCCTCAAGCACCACCTGGTCGTGGGGCGACAACCCTCCCACCCGCCCTCTCCAGCCCCACCCTCCATCACGGACGGCAACCTCCCCCCGAGCTGCTGACGCAAACACCCCCTCTCCTGCGAGCCCTCGTTGTAGCGCCGGAGCAGCTCGCACCCTCCATCCCCCCGCTCCTCGGTCGCTGCAGCCCATCGCGGCGACGGCAATGTCCCCCCGCAGATCGGCTCCGCCAGCTCCGCCGAACTGCTCCCACCCGCTCGAGTTCCACTCCTCCGCGTGGACGGCAAGCTCCCCCATTCACGCTGACGCAAACGCCCCCCTCGCCTGCGAGCCCTGGTGACCCGCCGGAGCAGCTCATCCACCACCCATCCGCCCGAGCTCCTCCGTCGTCGGAGCCATCAAGAAGAAGAACCGCAGCGGGGTCCAGCACGAGGACGGCAACGTCCCCCCGCAGATCGGCTCCGCCAGCTCCGCCGAACTGCTCCCACCCGCGCAAGCTCCAGCTTCATCGCGGACGGCGCCCTTCCATCCCACAAGGCCGGGTGTCCGCGCCGGAGACTGCGGCCAGCCGAGGCCGTCCTCCGTTCCTCCGTCGCACCCACCCATCTCCCGCGCCTTTGCGGAGCACCCACTGCGGGGTATACTCAGCGCATTTCAAGGAGAACTCATGAAGAAGAAGAAGAGCATGAAGAAGCTGACACTTTCCAAGGAGACGCTGCGGAACCTAGAAGGGGGGCTGTCATCCGTGCGAGGTGGCACCAACTACACCAATTATGGGTGCAACACCAGCGAACTAACGTATTACAACTCCTGCCGGATCTACTGCGACGAGGAGCCAATACGCCCATAGGCTAACAACTTTATTCTATAGGCTCCACTGCCCTCCGATACTCTGATAGGAGGGCAGCGCGCTCTCTTTCGGCACCCATTCTGGCTTCGCACCCGCCCTGCTCCCGCCCGTCGCTTGGCTCCGCCTCATCGCGGACGGCACCCTTCCATCCTACAAGGCCGGGTGCCCGCGCCGGAGCTGCGGCCAGCCTGACGGCCGTCCTCCGTTCCTCCGGCGCACCCACCCAATCTCCCGTCCGCCCGCCCATTTTCTTGCCCACCACCCTCGGGCCCCGCACCGTGCCGTGGCATTCCGGAGCTTTCCCCCACCCTACGGCCCGGGAGCTGCCCGCCCCTGGCTCCGGCGGGGGCGGCGCCCACCCACCCACCGCAGGGCGGGGTCCGGTAACGCGGCGTTGACCCGACCCAGCCCTGCCGCGCCACTCCCCGCCTCCGGGCTGCGCCTTTACATAAGCGGGGCTTATGCAAACCAGGGGCGGGCACCTACCCGGGCCTCCCAAAGACACGCATCCCGAAAGTTCGTGAAGCACCGTGCGAGACCCGCCCCCAAGCAAGGTCCGGCAGCTTGGCTCCGCTGCGCTCCGCCAAACTGCCGAATCCCATCCGATACCCACCCGCCCGCCCCCTCCCACCTCCACTACCCGCCCAAGACCCACCCACCCTGCGGCGCCGCGTCTTGTCGCGCTGCGCGCGAGCCGCCTGCCGGCGTCTCGTGCTCGTCCGCGCCAGCCGCGGCGCCTCCCGCCCTTAGAGACATGCAGAAGAGACTTCGGCCACCGACTCCTGGAGTTTCCTCGGGCACATCCCCGCTTAAGGCACTACAGGCGAGGCCTTTGCTCGCGGCCAGGTAGTGTCCTTATTTTAAATTCAGCCCGCCCCTCCCCACCTTACTGAGACATCTAGGTGGAAGCTGTAGGGCGGCCTATTCCACGACCAGCCGCCCGTGCTCATCAAGCCGCACGGGGCTCCAAGCCTGAGGGCGAGTGCAATTTTCACCCACGTCACACGCGTAAAGGTACGTAGGCGATACAGTTCCGCCTTGCGCTTCCGCCTCCTTGACCAGATCCACCGAATACAGCCGGAGCACGATCAGCACCAGACACACCGCGATCACGAACAGCAGACCGTTCCTCACTCGCTCGCTTTTCATGGGGTAACACCTCCTGTTGGATGTATAGCTAAAAGGCTACCACGCTTGGCGATGGGAAGGCTGAGGATTTCAAACTAGCCCAGTGCCCGCGGCCAGAAAACGAAACCGGTTCCGTTTTCGCCTGTCTGCGGACAGAGAGAGTGAGAAAACGACGGGTCACCGGAGTGCAACCTCCTGCCGGGACAAGCACTTCCACCACGCGGCCCGGCCGGGAAGGGCAGTCAACAGAACAGGACTTTTGTTGCTTCGATACAGTCGGATGAGGCCGCCGGAGTTGCTCCGATGGTCTCTAGGAAGACCGGGAAGGAGGCAAGCCGCTCGGCTCGGCGTCGGGCGGTGGGCCGCTACGGAAGCGGCTGAAGTCCGATCCCTTCCAGCCGCTTTGAGCGGTCCACACACCTAAATCCCCCGGCTCTACCGGGGATTCTTACTGAGATCTGGAGAGCCACCAAGACTGGAACATAGCAAGCAGAGAGCGTCCGTAGCACGGCATCGGCTACTTTCGAGCTAAATCAATTCCCCATTCTGTCGCCGAAATAAAAGGAGAATTTTTCCTCCTATGGCTACCTGTTCAACCTGAAGCTTGCATGTCTCCAGGAGTTGATTGAAAAATTGAGACGGCAGAGCACCACTTGCAGGCAGCTGAAGGTCGTACTTTGAAGTGAACGAGTCAGCAAGATAAAAATTCAGAATCTCTCCCTGCATATACACCTTATAGTAGCTAAGGGCTAATATAACCGAATCCTGAACTACGGACAATGAAAGCAGAGTTTGAATATACGACTGGGTTTGCTCTAAAAATCCAAAGATTATGCTAAATATTGAGAACCCCAGATTCTCTGAACGAGAAAAGTGAGGCTGCTCCTGTACCAGGCGAGACAGAAGAGGTGGCAAGGTCCTTTCATTTAGATTGTGTCTCCCATTTTTCGCGAGGATGATATTCGCGAACCAATTGCTCGGACTCCCGGCAAGACTCACAGCAACAGCAATTGGAGCGGGGTACTCTTGGAGGTAGTCGAGCATGAACTCAGCAAATGTGTCACGAACTAGGTAGTCAGCACAGAGATACTCTTGAAACGAAAGATGCGAAAACTCAAAACCTCCTCTAGTCTCAAATATAATTCCAGTATGGGTTTCAATCTCTCGTGCAACCTGTTCTGCTTCCAAGGGCGGTAAACCGTAGTCATCGCAGATGGCCTCATACGCTCGCACAAGCACTTGAGTTGAAAAACTCTTGACTTTGCTTTTATATGATAGATGATAGGCTAACGCAGCCAAAAACTTCTTCTTCCGATCAGGACCGAATTGGGAGTACCTTGATGCACGATAAATCCTTCGCTCCTTGTCCCATTTTTCAAGAAAGAGGCGTAACATATCTTCGTAGACACCCGCCGGTTGGTCGGGCAAATAACCTGCCTGCTTAAAGCCTACGATTAAGTGACAAAGGAACAGGGGGCGTCTAGCCAAGTCATAGTAAGGGAGCGCCGAGAGGGCCTCACAGAATTCTTCGGGCTTCTCAAGCCACCTTGAGCACAGTTCCTCGATTTGCTTAAGCTCCAGCGGACATAGTTCGACTAAGGTGAAGTTACCCAAAGGTCGACTATAATCCCCGGATCGACAGGACAATATGATTTTGCTTCTACTTAGTCGAAGCGCTAGCATCTCGATTTCGCGCTCCACTGAATCTCGGCGATCTAATGAAACCTCATCGAGACCGTCAAGTAGTATAACAGCGTTGGTCGAATCTAGAATTCTGGGAATTACATGATCTAGCGGTGTCGAACTGACAAAGTACTCGAAATTGTCTTTGTCATCGCTCCCATGCAAATTAGGCAGCTTTCTTCGGGCTGGTTCCAAGCGCGCCTCATAAAATATTCCTATGGAATCTGCTATCATTCGCCACAGAGATGAATATTTACCATAGTCTACGAGCCGAACTACGACTGGGCACTGGTCGCTAGGCGACGGTTGTAATAATAACGTCCGTGCTAAACGCTTTAGAGTGGTCGTTTTACCAGAACCCGGGCTACCAAGCAGGACAAAGTGCTTTCTTTCCTCAAGGAGAACTGACTCGTGTATCTTTTCAGAAAAGCCATCCACTTTTCCTTGAAACCGTCGAGGTATCGTATCCAGAGCAAGGCTGATGGTTCTATCGTCAGTTTCCTCTGCCTGGGTCATGCCATCGAATTGTACTGTTTGGCTCCAATTGAGCGCCTCAACAAGGTGTAGTTGTATGCTTTCGTACAACTCATCTTGGGTTTCTTTGAGCTTCATACTATGGCTTTCAAATAGCTCTAAGAGATTCTTTGTGATTCCTGATGCTTTTTCAAACCGAGGAAAAGCGTCGGGATAGTACTTCTGTGCGGTTTCCGGAAAGTTGCAGAGGTTCAGAACGATATCTTCCCAGAAGAACACCGTTACTGAGAAAGAGCCAGATCGTCGCTCTACCTCGTCGAGATATCGTACTGTCTCTTGAAGTTTTGCATCCCGTACCGCAGTTGTAGCGATCACGAACCGGCTTAGAGGTGGCTCAAACTGCCGAGCCTTTACTATGGCGTTTTCAATTGTTTTGACTGTTAGCTTTCCAGCTATTAGTTGGTCTTTGTATTTGCACTGCACGCCGACCCAGTCCGGCCCCTCCCGTCCGTATATGTCAACTCCTTTTTGGGCCTGACCGCTACGGCCGTTCCTTGTGGTTTCCGGATAGCTCCACAGTTTACTCCAGAGGTCACAGCACAGATCTTCGAAGTCCTGCCAGTCCCGAGGGGGAGGTAATGAGAGCGGCATCAAGTGTCCTCAGTTTTCAAAATATCATAACAGAGTTCAAGGAAGTGGGGTAGGGTCTCTCGCTTACGCGGGCTCCCGGGGGTGGGCTAAACGCGAAACCGCTAGTTCACCATCGAGGACGCTTCGGTAAGCGACGTAAACGCCGTCATTCCTGGAGTGAAGGCGTACCTAGGCCTTACCCCATTCACCCCCCAGCTCCCCCAACATCTCCACCAGCCCCCGCCCCACCGACCCACCCACCTCCCCCCGCCCGCCCCGTCCCCGCTCCCCAAGCGGGCTCGACCGCACCATCATCCGCTGTACC
This sequence comes from Thermoanaerobaculia bacterium, assembly GCA_035556715.1. Classification (GTDB taxonomy): domain Bacteria; phylum Acidobacteriota; class Thermoanaerobaculia; order Multivoradales; family UBA5704; genus DATMER01. The sequence continues at coordinate 92,906 of DATMER010000145.1, read as the reverse complement.
CGCCCCTCGTCCGCGTGCAGATACACCTCGGTCGTCTTGATCGAAGCGTGCCGCATGTGCACCTGGACCGTCCGGATGTCCCACCCTCGCGCCAGCAGATGCGTCGCGATCGAATGCCGCAGGATGTGCGGCGACATCCTCCGCCCCCGCGCCTCGATCCCCGCCTCCCTCCTCCGCCGGCGGAAGATCTGATACACCGCCGCCCGCGACAGCGGCGTCCCCCGCTCCGACGCGAACAGCCACGGTGACCCCGCCGGCCGCACGGCCAGGTAAGCCCCGAGCACCTGGGACACCCGCCGGTCCAGAGGCACCCACCGCTCCCGGCGCGCCGCCTTGGACTTCACCAGGAGGAGCCGGAAGACTCCTGCCCCCTCGTCCCATTGCACGTCGTTCACCCGGATCGGCCCGGGCTCCGAGGCACGCAGACCCGCGATGTACATCACCGCGAGCAGCGCCCGGTTGCGCAGCTCCCGGTGCCCGGCCGGCAGGGAACCGGAGCGGTCTCCCCAGATCAGCCGCGACACCTCCTCCACCGTCAGCGGGCGCACTTCCCTGCGGAAGCCGGACGGCCCGCACAGCGACCCCCCTGGATTCACCTCCACAATTCCATGAGCCAGACACCACTCCCCGAGCGACCGCACCGCCACCACCACCCCCTGCCGCACCGACTCGCCCCGCCCGGCCACATGCAGCCGCCGAAGATGCTTTTCGACATCCTCCCGGCCGAGCTGCGCAAACGGCTTCCCGACATCCGCGAGCAGCCGTTCGACCAGCCGCCGATACCGCTGCGCCGTCCCCTCCCCCCGCCCCCGGACGCTGACCAGGAAAGACGTCCATCCGTCGAGTATGGCCTGATCATCAGGCCATTTCTCCGCGCCGCCGAAAGCCTGGATCTCCCGTGGATTCTTGCGGTTACCCGCGGGCTTCGACATTCGTCCGATTTGGGCTCTTGCGCTCATGGGATCAACCTGCCCCCGAACGACGAGCGCTGTCAACATGCCGAAACGAACGCAAGGAAAACCCGGCCGCCCCAAGGGCAAGCCCCTGTCCGCGAAAGAGCGGGCGCAGCGGCGCGCCGCCGCGGTCAAGACCGGCCAGTACGCCTCTACCGCGCTCGCCCAGGCCCTGCCTCCCTGCAAGCCCGCGGTCTGCCCGAACGAGGGCACGGGGACCTGCGACGTCAAGCGCGCCGTGGAAGCCCGCGGCGCCGGTCTGTCCGTCTGCCTCGTGTCGCTCGGCCATCAGGACACCATGGAGAAATACCTCGCGGCCATCGAACGCGGCGACCTGAACGGCTTGGCCGAGCTCGCCGCCACCTCCCTGGCCGGCCAGCTCGCCCTCGCCCAGGGCGAGCTCTCCGCGCTCCTGCAGGAAGGCCTCGTCGTGAAGGTCCCGGTCGTGGGCCGCAACGCCGAAGGCGAGCTCGAAGTCGTGGCCGAGCGCCCGGTCGAAAACCCTCGGGCGGCCAACACCTTCCAGCTCCTCCGCCAGCTCGGCCATACCGCCGCCGACCAGACCATCACCCCGAAGTCGAGCGGAGAGAGAGAACGGGACCGCGGGCTCGGCCTCGCCGGCCGCGCCGCCTGGGTGAGCCAGATGCGGAAGGGTCTCGCTGGCGAAGGAGACGACGCCGATGCATAGCGTCGAGCTGCTCCACCCCGACCTCCCGGAGCTGATCGACGCGCTGCTGCGCCGCAAGCGCTGGTCCTGGCAGGCCCTCGAACGCGGCGACCTCCGGATCGGCGACGAGGTTCTCGACGTCGACCGCCTGCAATGGTGGCTCGTCAACGCCGACCCCGTCCTCTGGGTGGAGACCAACCTGGTCAACAAGCCCGAGGACGGCGGCGGCCTCTGGCAGCTCTTCCCCTACCAGCGCCCCTCGCTGCGCTTCCGTGGCCACGTCGTCCACCAGGACGGCGCCGAGGTCGGCAAAAGCCGCGAGATCGTGGGCCTGCTGCTCTGGGGTTGTCTGGCCGCGGAGCGAGGCAGCGTGCTCGTCGGCTCCGCCCTCGACGGCGACCTCGACGAGATCTGGGAGGAAGTCGAATGGCAGCTCAGCGCCAACCCCTTCCTCGCCGGCTCCCTGCGCGCCAGCACCACCAAGCCCTACCGGCGCCTGACCTGGCGCAACGGCCTGCGCGTCCTCTTCCGGCCCGCGGGACACGACGGCCGCGCCTACCGCGGCATCCACGTGCGCGGCTGGCTGCTCCACGACGAAGCGGCCAAGGTCGTCAATCCCCGGAGCTGGGCCGAGTTCTGGCGCGCCGCCAAACCGGGATGCGAGATCCGGATCTACTCCGTGCCCACCGGCGACCGCCAGTGCACCTTCCAGCGCATTGCGGACAACGCCGTCCCCGCGGAATCCATCGTCCCCGCCGACACCCCGAAGCACATCGTCGAGCACCTCCTCCGTCCCCCCGGGTTCGGCCAGGGGGATCGAGGCCCCGCGAGGGGCCGGAGGGAGGAAGGGTGGGGCGGGGCGAATGGGATCAACTCCGTCAAAGCCATGGCCCGCGACCTGGGGGGAAGGGTCTGGGTCAAGTTCCACTGGCCGAAGACCATCATGCCGCACCCCTTCTGGAGCGAGGAGCGCCGCCAGGAGTTCGTCGGTTTCTACGGCGGCCCGGACGAGCCGGGCTACGTCCACAACGTCCTCGGCCTGCCGGGAGATCCCGAGTACTCCCTCTTCCCCGAGCGCCTCCTCAAGCCCGCCCTCACCTGGATCCCCGACTACCTCTCCATCTCCTTCCGCTGGGACAGCCGAGCCGGCCACCTCGACGCCCTCTCCCGCCGCCTCAACCCCGCCTACCCCTGGGGCGACGACGGCGAGACTCCCCTCTCCCGGCGGGGGAATGGGAGGGAGATGGGAGAGGGGCTGGGGGTGAGGTCCTCTTCCCCCTCTCCCGGCGAGGGTGGTCGGGGAGGCGGGAGAGGGGGCCAGGGGGTGAGGGCTTCTTTTGACGACGATCCCGACGAAGCCGAAGGCCCCGTTGACGCCTTGCAGCCCTACCTGACCGTGCTCCAGGACACCCTCGACGTCTCGGGCTGGGACCGCTGGGATGCCGACCACCGCCGCCAATCCATCACCGACCTCGCCGCCTTTTTCATCCGCCCCATCCCCGGAGACCTCACCGCTGGAGTCGACGTCGGCTCCGCCACCGTCACCGAGATCCTCTTCGAGCGGCATCACAGTTCCTCCGGTACCTCGGCGGACACCCTGGTCCTCCGCCTCCATCTCACCGGCTGGAACTGGTACGCCCAGCGCGACTTCATCCTCGCTCTGGACGCCATCCTGCACCCGGCCGGCGGCTGGGGCTTCGACGCCACGGGAGTCGGCCGCGTGCTGGTCGATCTCCTCGCGCCCGACCTCGGAGACCGCCTGAGCGGCTACGTCTTCAACCGCTCGACACCGGCCATCGACCCCACCACCGGCGAAGCCCAGCTCGATCCCACCTCCGGCCGGGAAGTGCTCCTCTCCTACAAGGAGCTCGCCACCCAGCTCCTCGAGCGCCGCCTCCACGGCCGAGGCCTGGACCTACCCTTCGATCCCGAGGTCCGCCACCTCCTGGCCAACCACACCTACTCGCAGTCCAGCGACACCCGCCGCTTCTCCAAGCTCAACGACCACCTGGTCGACGGCCTGCGCGTCGCCGAGCTGCGCAAGCTCACCGCCGACTGGGCCGCCTTCACGCCGCCCCTGCTTCACGCCACTCCCGCCGGCAGCTCCATCGCCACCCTGGAAATCCTGAGGAACCTTTGATCATGAAAACTCCTGCTCGCCTTTTCGTCCTTTCGGTCCTTTTGGTCCTTTCCCCCGCCGCGGCCCAATACCCGCGACCGCTCCGCCACCCCTTTTCCAGCTACGACCTCGCCGCGCACCTCACCTCCGCGCGCTTCACCCGCGTCGTGGTCGTCGACTCCAGTGGAGGAGGCGACTACAAAAAGATTTCGGACGCCCTCGCCTACGTCGCCACGAAAAAGAGCTCGGAGCGCAACTGGACGACGCGCTGGACCGTCGTGGTCTATCCCGGCCAGCGAGGCTCCACCGACCCCAACGTGTACGGCTACAACTACTCGGAAACCTCTCTGACGATCCCCGCCTACACCGAGGTCATGGGGTTCGCCACCGGCCAAAGTGACCCCATAGCCTGGATGGGAGGCACCCCCGTCATCGAGCTGCGCGCCACGTCGGGCACGCTGGTCAAGCTGGGCGGCGGGAGCTCGCTCACCAATCTGCACTTTTTCTGGGCGCAGCCCCCGACCGCCGCCGTCAAGGGGATCGATCACACTACCGTCCCCGACAACGACCCCGCAAACAACAACGTGAGCTGGCTTGGACAGCTCACGAACGTCAGCTTCTCTCTCGTCGCGCAGAACGCCTCCTTTCCCGTCGACGGATTCACCGAATCGTCCGGAGGGCTGGTCGTCCATGGAGGCGGGGTGATGCTGATCGGCAGCGTGGCCGGCCGCGCCGTGGTCAATGCCGGCGACGCCGGAATGTCTCTGTACGGAGGTCGATACGGAGGCTCGTCCGGGTGCGCGGCCCTGATGGCCAACACGGCCGCCGGCGGCCTGAGGCTCTTCGCAGGAGTGAGGATGGATGCGGACTGCGCGAACGACCTCGTAAGGACCGGCGCCGGAGCGATCGAAGTCCAGGGCGGAGTCGACTACCGCTCCGCGTCCGGAACGATCGCGCACGGCACCGCGCACGTCCCGTACGGAACGGCCCTCCCTTCCGCGTGCAGCGTCGGCGCGGCCTTCCTCAACACCACCTCCGGAGCGGAAAAGCTCTGCGCCTGCACCACGGCCAACACCTGGCGCTGCGCCCCGCTCCAGTGACCACCATGGACGGCGCCACCCCCTCCGGCCTGCTCTTCGCCGAGCTCATCGTCACCGCCCTCCAGGCGGAGCGTCGGCTCCGCCCCTACGTGGGCGAGCTCGGCAGCGATCCCACGCTGCTCCGCTCTCTCGGACGCTGGCAGGAGATCCCCCACCCCTCCCGCTTCGTCCGCGAGCGCTCCGAGACCGGCGACCGCGTCGGCGAGCTCTACAGCCGGATGATCGACACCGACACCACCCTGGCCGGTCTGTGGGAAAAGCGGGTGAAGGCGGTCCTCGCCCTGCCGCGCTCCATCCGCGCCGCCGATTCCTCCCCAGCCGCCGAGGAGACCGCGCTCTTCGTCCGCGCTGCCCTTTCCCGCATCCCCCTCCGCGTCGTCGGGGTCTCCAACACCCTGGAGGCGGTCCTCAAGGGCGTCGCCGTCAACGAGGTCCTCTGGGAGCGCGCCACGCGAGGCCCTCTGACCGGAGCTTGGCTGCCCGCCGATCTCATCGACCGTCCCATGTGGCGCTTCGGCTGGTTGGCCTCCGACCGGTCCCTCCACGTCGTCGGCAACCTCCCGCGCTTCGAACCCATCCCCGCGCCGCCGATGAAGTTCCAGGTCCTCACCTACGGCACCAAGGACAACCCCTGGGGCCGCGCCCTGCTCGACCGCCTTTACTGGGTCTGGTATCTGAAGAAGCACGCCTCGAAGTACTGGGCCCTCTTCGTCGAGCGTTTCGCGCAGCCCCTCGCGAAGGGGACCTACCCTCACAAGCCCGGCCAGGAGACGGCCAACAAGGAGCAGCAGGACCGTCTCCTCGCGATCCTCGGCGCACTCCGCACCGGCACCTCCATCGCCCTGCCGGACGGCCTCGACGTCACCTTCCTCGAAGCCAACCGCGGAGGCGACGCGAGCTACGCCGCCTTCCTCGCCTGGCTCGACCGCGCCGAAGCCCTCCTCCTCCTCGGAGAGGTCGATACCAGCGGCCTCGCCAAAGGCCCCGGCTCCTTCGCCAAGAGCCAGGTCTCCAACGAGGTCCGCCTCGAGACCGTCGTCCACGACGCCCACCTCCTCGGCTCCTTCGAAACCGACACCCTGATCCGCTGGCTGGTCCACCTCAACTTCGGCCCCGACGCCCCCATCCCCAAGTCCGTCTACGACGCCACCGACGCGCCCGACCGGGACCAGCGCATGAAGGGCATCGCCACTGCCCTGAACGACGGAGTCCCCGTCCCCCTCGGCTACTACCGCATGACCCACCGAGTTCCCGTCCCCGCGGAAGGAGAGCCCACCGTCTCCCGCCCCGCCCAGGGGCCATCCAAGGAGCGGAGATGAATGGCACCAAGGCCGATCGTCACGACCTCCCCTCTCCCGGGGGTCCGGGAGTGCGGCTGGGAGAGGGGCCGGGGGTGAGGGCCGCAAGCCACGGACGCCGCCAGGGGGTGATCTCATGACCCCCCGCATCATCACCGGCGCCGTCCTCTGGACCCCCGCCGCCGATCACATCCTCGGTCTCTCCACCGACCCGGCCGCCGGCCCCACCCCAGTCCTGGAGTTCCCCGCCCTCGTCCCCGTGGACCTCACCGAGACCCACGGCATCGACATCACCCTCGAACGCCTCGAAGAGATGGCCGCCGTCTACGACCCGGCCGTCGAGATGGCAAGCCTCAACCTCGACCACAACTGGGGCGGCCCGTCGCTCGGCTGGTGCGAGCGGATCTGGCTCCAAGATGCCGCGCTCTGGGTCCGCTACGTCGACCTCGACCCGGCCACCATCGACCTGATCCGCAGCAAGCGCTACACCCGGAGATCGGCCGAGCTCGCCCTCAGCCATCCCGTCACCGGAGGCTGGTACTTCACCGGCTGCGCCCTCCTGGGCAACGCCCGCCCCGCGGTCGCCGGCCTCCCGCCCGTCACCCTCTGCCGCCCGCAGTACGTCCTCACCGCCCGAAAGGAGATCCCCCCGATGCAGAACACTGAAACCGATCCACCCCCGCCTTCAGGCTCAGCAGTCGAGCCCGAGCTGGCCACTCTGCGAGCCCAGGTCGCCGAAGGCGCCCAGGCCCTCTCGGCGCTCCTCCGCCAGCGCGCCGAGCTGGAAGTCGACCGCCGCCTCGCCCTGCTCGGAGCCCGCGTCACCCCGGCCATGGCGAAGCTCGCCCGCCCCCTCCTCGTCGAGCTGCTCGCCGACCGCAACCCCGTGGCCGTCAAGCTCCAGGCCGACCCTGCCAAGCCGGCCGTGGACGTATCCATTGCCGAGCAGATCCTCCAGGTCCTGGCCGCCGTCCCCGCCGTCGAAGCTCTCACCGCGGGCCGGCTGGCCGAATCCGACGCCGCCGCCCGCCACACAGGCGCCCTCACCCCCGAACGCGAAGCCGAGCTCGAGCAGAAGTACCGCTTCACCGCGAGCTGGGGCTTCCGCTCCAACTGACAGGAGGCCCCGGAGATCACCATGCCGCCTCTCACCACCAACGTCCTCCGCGTGCACTCCGTGCACCAGCCACAGTTCCTGCCGCTTCCTGTCAAGGCCGGCGCCCGCATCTTCCTCAACGCCGTCACCTGCACGGACGCGAACGGCCTCGCCGTGCCCGGCGCGGACGCCGCCGGCCTCCGCGTCCAGGGCGTGGCCTGGAAACCTTTCGACAACACCCACGGCGCCGACGGCACCCTCGGCGACACCTTCAACTCCTTCGGCGCCGCCCGCTTCGTGGAGGTGGACAGCCGCGGCGAGTGGGAATTCGCCGTCCTCGCCGGCCCCGTGCCCAAGCCCGGCGACCCCGCCTTCGTGGTGGATGACAACACCGTCGCCACCGCCACCACCCATTCCATCCTCCTCGGCAAATTCACCCGCCCGGGCTCGCCCGGAAAGTGGTTTGTCGACATCGACCGTCGGTAAGGGGACACGGCCATGCTCAGCGATCTCAAATCCATCGCGGTCAAGGCGACGCCCATCGCCCTCGACATCTATGACAAGACCGATCCCACGACCCTCCTGCCGTTCGTGGCGGTCGTCGTCACCGACCCCTCGCTCGCCGAGGAGGTCAACCTCGAATGGGCCGCGGTCTTCCCCGAGCTGCGCAAGTGGATCGGCGACCGCGTCGCCCAGCAGGGCTTCGCCGGCAGGCTGAAGATCCGCCCGGAGCTTTATGAAGTCACCCTCGACTTCGATTCCCTCGACATCGAAAGGGGGACGGCGCTCTTCCAGGCCACGGAGAAGGCCACCCGCATCGGCCGCGCCTTCGCGGTTGGCAAGGTTTTACTCGCCTATCGCGTCCTGCGCGAGAACCAGCTCACCTACGACGGCCAGGATTTCTTCGACGATTCGCACCAGCACCCGGACGGCACCCTGGCCTCCAACCTCGTCGCCGCCACCCGCGCCGACGCCGCCGCCCCGGATGTCGCAGAGGTCCGGGAGGAGCTGGTCGCAGCCGTGGACCGGCTCATGGCCAACTCCATCCTCCGTGACGAGCTGGTGCGCAGCGAGGAGGTCCGCAAGGGCCTGGTGGTCTTCGTCCGCTCGCAGAAGGTCTGGTCGGCCTACGAGAAGCTGCGCACCGAGAAGAGCTTCGGCGCCGACCCGAACCTCTGGCAGGGCGCCTTCGAGCTCGTCCGCGACTTCAAGCCCAAGGCCGGCACCGAGAACACGGCCGACGTCGTCCTCGCCACGCCCAACGGTCCCCGGCCCGCGATCTTCGTGGTCTCGCGCGAGCCGCAGGGCCTGAAATTCGATCAATCCAAGGAGTTCGCCTCGCGTTACATCCCGTTCGGCATGGATGCCATGTACGGCGTCACACCGGCGTTCTGGCAGACCGCCGTGCGGGTTCTTCCAACGTAGTCGGAAAGGAGCAGAGAGATGAAAGAGATGAACGTGTACAAGATCCGTGTCACCGGCGACGTCCTCGAAACGGTTGCCGCCACCCGCCGCGTCAACGTGGACGGCCAGGTGCTGACGTTCGGCCGCGAGCCCGTCTACATCCGCGCCGTCGCCCTCCCCCCGCAGCTCGCCGACGATCCCTGCCTGCGCATCGAGGCCATGGAGTCCGAGCCCACGGACGGCGAGGTCATCGACCTCAAGCCCGAGCGGATTCAAGAGCCCACAGGCTCTTTGGCGACACCGCCGGAGAGCGCCTTCCAGGAGCCGGCCAGAAAGCGCCGTTGATGCCCCACCGCTATCTCACCGTGGCCGAGTTGCTCGCCTTCCGGGGCGAGGCGGAGCTTCTCCGCCTCGCCCCGGTTGGAGGGCCGGCCACCCCTTCGTTGGACTCTGCGATCGAGCAGGCGGAGGCCGAAGCCACCTCCTACCTGCTCGGCCGCTACCGCTCGGCGCTGCCCTCAGCGCCGGGCGGTTCCCCTCCCATCCTCAAGGCCAAGGTCGCGGCCATCGCCCACCGCAAGCTCGTAGCCGGGGGCCAGCCGAGCCCCTCCCTGGAGACCGAGTACCAGCAGGCCCTAACCTGGCTCCGCGACGTCGCCCGCGGCGCCGCCAGCCTCGACCTCCCCACCGCCCCGCCCGCCGACGACACCTCCCCCGCCGTGGCCGCCATAGGACCCACCGGCCCCGGCCTCCGCCTGGAAGATTTGGAGAGCTGGTAATGATCCCATCCAAGCCACCCCTTCTCCGGTGCTTTCTCCCCTCTCCCGGCGGGGGAAAGGGCGGGAGATGGGAGAGGGGCCGGGGGTGAGGTCCATGCGCATCACCCTCACCCTCGAAGGCGCCGCCGAAGCCCAGCACCTCCTCGAAGCCACCGCTTCGCGCCTGGAGCGATCACCTCGCCCCCTCCTCGAAACCCTGGCCGCGAAGCTCCAGCTTCACCTCCAGAACCACATCCGCCACCAGACCGGCCCGGAAGGCCCCTGGCCGCCTCTCGCGCCCGCCACCCGCAAGATCCGCGAGTACTACGGCCACCCGCCGGACGCGGCTCTCATCCGCTCCGGCGACCTCCTGCAGAGCATCACCACCCTCGCCCTCGAAGACCGCGCTGTCGAGGTAGGCACCCCCGCCCCCTTCGCCAGGACGCTCCAGGACGGCGGCTCCATATCCCACCCGACCACCGGCCGCCCCCGCACCGTCCAGGCCTTCCCCTTCGCCTTCGTCACCGCCGGCGAGGTCCAGGATCTCGTCGCTTTCATGGAGGCCTTTTACTTTGAGGACAACCACTTCAGTGCCTGATCCCTACCCGGCCCTCCCCTGGTCCCTCGACGCCCGCATCCTCCACGCGCTCCGCGAGCAGCTCCTCGCGGACGTCCCCCTCCGCACCGTCTTCACCCACGAGGATCAAATCGCCATCCTCGAAATGGCCGCGCTCCTGCGCACCGAAACCATCAACGACGTCCCCTGTCTCGCCCTCTCCCTCCTCGCCGACGAGGAGCGCGAGACCACCTCCGGCTACGGCGCCGCCTACACCACCGTCGTCCAGCTCGCCCTCCTCACCCGGCCGCCCGCCCGCTGGGCCGACACCGCCGGCCTCCTCCGCTCGCGCATCGTCGCCCAGGTGCGCCGAGTCGTCCGCCGCAACGGCGGAGCCCTCCAGGATCCGGACGGCAACCTCCTCACCGAAGCCGTGACCCGCATCCAGCGCGTCCAGCTCGACGCCACACCCCTGCCGTCCGGCCTCCTCCTCACCCTGGTCAATGTCGAGTACCGCTCGCACATCGATCTCCTCACCCAGGAGGTGCCATGAGCACGCCCGCAGCCACCGGCTCCGCCGTCCTCTGGGCCGTCGGCCGCGAAAGGAGCTTCGGAGTTCCCGGAGCTCCCGCCGATACTCTGACCGCCTACAAGGCCATCCTTCCCCTCGACTCCGATCTCCTCGCTGGCGAGAGTGCAGGCGCCGCCGTCAACCAGAGCGGCTGGCTGGAGCGAGGCATCCCCGGCCCCAAGGGAGGCAAATCGGTCTGGTCCCTCAGCCTCACCACCGGCTCGATCCTCGACTTCCTGGAGCACCTCCTCGGCCGAGTCACCAAAACCGAGCCCGCCCCCGGCGTCTACCGCTATCTCTTCGAGCCCTCCCGCACCGGAGTGGACACCTCTTTCTACGCCCTCCTCTCCAGGAGCCCCGTCCTGCGCACCTGGCTCTACGGCATCAAGCTCGGCAAGCTCTCCCTCGCGATCGGCGACAACACCGAGATCCCGGTCAAGCTCGAAGGCCTGATCGCGCATGGCACCCGCCTGAGCGCCCCGCTCCCGCACCCCGCCAACACCGGCACCTACCCTGGCCCCCACCTGCGAGGAACCCTCCGCAACCCTGCCGCCGGCCCGGTCCACGTCCAGGTCGCGAGAGTGCCCCCGGCAGACATCGGCCTCCAGTTCAAGACCGAGCAGACAGCCAGCACCCCCACCTTCCCCGGCCCCGCCGTGGACGTGGCCCTCGACGCCTCCGGTCAGGCCATCTGGCAGAACCTCCAGGGAGCCGACGGCCTCGACCTGGGCTTCTGGGAAGAGAACCGGGACCCCCTGGAAATCATCTGGCCCGGGTCTGCTTCGGACCACGCCGCCCTGGCCCCCGGCGACCTCTTCACCTTCCACCCGCCCGGCAGTTGGACCGACCCCGCCGTCCCAATCCTCACCGGCCACCAGCGCTTCACCAGCGCCCACTGGACCCTGGCCCTCCGCCCTCTCGGATCGAGCACCTGGTCCCCCATGAGCTGCCGCAAAGGCACTCTCGAGCTCTCCTGGCCGATCTCTGAAGAAAGAGGCAACGGCAGCCGCTACCCCTACGCCCTCCTGAGGGACGGCCTCTTCGCCCCCTCTCTGAAAATCGAGCGCGCTCTGGTCGATCCCTTCTTCGCCGACCAAGCCGAAGCCAACGCCCGCCTCGAAGCCGACCTCGCCTTCACCGGCCGCCAGCTCACCCCCACCCTCCGCGAGTCCCTCCGCTTCACCTTCGCCGCCGCCCGCATTGGCACCGCCACGAGAGCCATCAAGGACGCCAGAGCCATCCCCGAAGAAGTCACCCTCGTCGGAGAGACCAACGACACCCTCACTCCTCCGATCACCGTCGAAGTCATCACTTCCCGGGACTGGAATCCCACCCTCTGAGGAACCGCCATGCCCGACGCCGAAGTCAAAACCCGCCTCACCATCGAGCAGAACGGCGAGCCGCAGATCTTCCGCGACGCCGCCGGAGCCATCGCCGACCTCGCCGCCACCCTCCAGGCCATCGAATCCTCCGGAGCCACCGCCTTCGCCCCCCTCCTCGCCCAGCTCGACCAGGTGATCGCCAAGGCCAACACCGCCGCCGCCGCCCTGAGCCAGCTCACCACCAAGTAACCCGCGCCCATGCTCGCCGACCTCCAAACCCTGGCCGCCCTCCTCGACCGCATCACCGAGGGAGCCAACCACGCCCACGAAGCCACCCAGCGCCTCACCACCTCCAGCCAGCAGTCCGTGTCCTCCTTGACGTCCGTGTCGTCCGTGCTCACGTCCGTGTCCGTCCAGGCCACCCAGACCGCCCAATCCGTCGCCACCACCCTCGCCGATCTCCAACACCACACCGAGTCCACACAAACCCACATCACCACCCGCCTCGACGACCTCCAGAACGCCGTCTCCAACCACGCCAACGCCTGGAACAAGGCCGTCTCCGAGCTGATCGACGCCGTCAAGATCGGAGCCGTTCCCATCCAGCAGCTCCTCGACCTCTACGGCGACGCCCAGATCGGCGGCCAGCGCCTCACCGAATATCTGAAAGGTCTCGATTTCACCTTCTACCGCGACCAGGTCCTGGAGCTCATCCGCGGCCTCCACGACGGCAGCGTCGAGATCGCCCGAGTCCAGGAGTACCTCGGCCAGACTCAGCTCGCTTTCGCCCAGCAGCTCTCCGACATCATCGACCTCTTCCGCCGAGGCGCCGTCACCCTCAAGAGAGTCGAAGAGATCGTCCGGGACATCAAGAAAGCCTTCCCCGACTCCGAGTTCTCCGACCTCGCCCAAGCCCTCTACGACGCCCTCCGGAGGGGCGATTGATGGTCACCACGACCGGAGCCGCCACCGTCCCCACCCTCGACGGCCTCCACCTCCTCGGAGCCGCGGCCGACTCCTGGGAAGTGGTGGAGTCCGAGCTCGTCGGCACCATCCGCATGGCCTCCGGAGCCGTGAGGGAGCAGCGCCTCGCCCCCGTGCCCGGCTCGCCGGTCATCCGCCGCTGGTACGGAGTCACCCTCGACTACCGCCATCTCGGCCCGCTGGCCGAAGCCGTCGAAGCCCGCCTCGCCTTCCCCGGCCCGCACGACCTTACCCTCTGGAAGCACGTCACCCTCGGCTACCTCGCCGACGGCCATCGCTCCGAATGGGATCTCCCCTGGCGCCAGGCCCCTCACCACCTCACCCCGCCCGCCGGAGCCCCCCTCGACCGCTTCGCCCCGACGATCCGTCTCGGCTGGGAAGGCCCGCCCCTGCAAATCCAGGAACCCGCCTCCGCCACCTACGCCGCCGGCACTCCCTCTCCTGGAGAAGCCTGGTTCGAGAAAGGAAGCCGCCGCTTCAAGCTCCAAGCCCCGCCCCTCACAGGCACGCGCCTCATCCTCCAGCTCGTCCCCCTCTTCGCCATGGTCGTAGCCGCCGAAGACCAATCCCGCCACTACCGAGACTGGATCCGAGAGCCCCGCCGCATCGCCCTCGTGGAGACTGAAATCTGATGCTCAGCAAGACTCATCAAGCCTTCTTCGGGAGGGAGGGGGCGCCCCTCGCCCGGGGCGGGTGGACTCGGGCGGACCGGGAGAGGGGACGGGGGTGAGGGTCTCCCTCGCCTACAACTTCGCCGTCAAGCTCGACGGCTCCTGGGTCCCCCGCGCCGATCTCCTCGGCCCCTTCGACATCGACGAGTCCATCGACACCGTGGCCGTCCTTTTCTCCTTCTCCCTCGTCGGCCGCCGCTGGTCCATCCACTCCACCGCCTCCACTTGGACCGCCGCCCCCGTCGAAGTCTGGGTCACCGCCGGTCCCATGGACGCTCTCCACACCTGGCGCCGAGCCTTCGGCTACGTCCTCGCCTGCGAGCAGCTCGAAGGCATCGAGCCCACCCTCCGCATCAAGTGCGGAGACCCCTCCCGGCTCTACGACCGCTACGAGCTCTGCCACGAATTCGCCGCCGATGCGGGCCTCACCCGCGGGGACATCTGCCGCCAGGTCCTCGCCGACGCCGGCTTCGAAGCCGACATCCCCTCAGGAGCCCTCTACACCAAGCCCATCCTCACCGACAGCCAGAAGCTCTGGTCCTTCCTGGCCGCCTTCGGAGAAGCCGAAGGCTGGTCCTGGCGCCTCGCCGACGACAACCTCGTCCAGGCCTACGCCGCCGCGCTCCGCGAGCCGCCCGAAGCCCCTGACGACGTCTGGACCCTGCACGACGTCCTCTCCATCGAGTCCGCCGCGCCCACGGACGTCCCCAGCCGCTGGGTCCTCCGCTCCACCCGCGTCACCGAAGCCTCAGCCGACCTCAAGGTCACCACGCAGCGAGCCGAAGTCTTCGACTTCTACGCCGTCAAGAAAGCCGTCGCCATGCAGCTCACCGACGGCTCCCACCAGCCCATCGACAATCCAAGCGCAGAGGCCTTCCAGCTCGTCTCCGTCCTGGAAACCGAGACCCACGAGCAAGCCGGCCTCACCGTCGCCAGGATCACCCGCGAGTGGGGCTGGTACAACCCCAGGGCCGCGAAGCTCCGCACCCCCTTCGCCGGAGAGCCCGCCGGCCCGGTCGAAGGTGACTACCACTGGGCGCAGGCCTTCCTCGACGAGGACGGTTCTTATCGAGCCTGGAACCAGGAAGCCTTCGCGCAGACCGGCGAGCGCCGCGAGCTGCCCACCTACGACGCCGAAGGCACGGAGACTTCCCGCCGCATCGAGGCCCACAAATGGCACAGCCGCCCCATGGCCGTCCGCAACGTGGGCTCGTCAACCCTCAATGTCGTGGGAGCCGGAATCGGAGACGACGACCTGAGCTGGTTCCCCTTCGAGCACTCCCTGACCGCCCTCCTCCGCCTCGAAGACTTCGGCCTCGCCCAGCTCGACCTGATCACGCACGAATACGGAGACACCGGAGCCGTGGTGCGGGAAATCGAGGAGACCACCGCCTGGTACTCCGAGCGCACGGCGATCTCGGGAGTCCCCTGGTATCTCAACCATTCCGGAGCCGGCCAGAAGCACCTGGTCGCTCCCTTCCAGCTCGTAGCCAGAAAGACTACCCACCACCACCTCGCCGAGGACGGCCTCCTGACCGGCAAGGTCGAGACCACATCCGGCTGGACCGCCCCCCGCCGGGTCGCCGGAGCCTACGACTGGGGAGACACCGCCTCGAACCTCCAGCACGAGGCCTGGGGCACCACCCGCCGCGTCACCATCACCTACCACGTCCTGGACGAGTCCACCTACGAAGAGCTCGTCGACGACGGCACCGCCGCGGTGACCCGTCTCGTCATGGGCCGAGTCCCCCGCCCCCGCTACCGCCAATCCCCCTGGACCCGCCTCCAGCAAACCCCCTTCGAGATCGTCCTCGAAGACCCCGTCGCCGCCACCTGGTGGGGACCCGCCGCCGAGATCCTCACCCTCGACCACCTCCAGACCCCCGAAGAAGCCGCTTTTGTAGCAAACCGCCGCCGAGCCCGCCGTCTAGCCTTCACCCACACCGTCGTCCGTCCCCCCTGCTCCACGAAGCCAGGAGACACCATCCACCTCATCGACCCCCGCTCCGGCCTCCACCATCGCTGTCTAGTCACCCGCCGCACCGAGCGCTGGCAGCTCACGCCACGCCCCCAGATCCTGGCCACCTACACCCTGGAGCAACCCCTATGACCCACCCTGGGACCGCCGGCATCCTGCCGGCCTCTTCTCCCCACTGGGAGCGCCGGCGTCTCGCCGGCCGCTTCTGCTCTTACCGTCCCTGTCCGTCCGTGAGGTCCCACCCATGACCCCACCCGAAAAGCTCCTCGCTCTCTTCTCAACACTCCTCGCCCGCCGAGACCGCACCCACGCCCCCGTCCGCACCGCGAGAGTCCTCGGCCGCCACGAAGACGGCACCGAGCGCCTCCAGCGCCTCGACGCCCTCTGCGTCACCCGAGGCACCCCCGACAACCACTACACCGGCACCACCCTCCTCAACCCCAGCCTCGCCGCCTTCCATCGCCACGGAACCATCGGCATCGGCACCACCGAGACCCTCACCGCCACCACCCTCTGGATCGAGACCCTCGACCCCTCCGTCTACCACCCCGGCCAGACCTACGAAGTCACCGTCCGAGGCCGAGGCTTCGACCCCGCCGTCCGCATCGACTTCCTCGATCCCGACCCCGCCGCCCCGGAAGGCACCCTGAACCCCGACCTCGAGATCCTCGCCCTCGAAGTCCTCTCTTCCGACACCCTCCACCTCACCCTCGCCGTCTCTCCCGATGCCCGCCCCATCACCCACGCCCCCATCGCCTACGGAAGGTCTTCCGAATGATCACCACCCTCCGCAACCGCAAAGCCGACGCCTACGCCATAGCTCAGGCGGTCCAAGCCGTCCAGCCGCGCTACTACGCCTTCCTCGACCCGGACGACCTCGTAGCCTGCATCTACGCCGCGGACGGCACCTGGATCGCGGACCGCGGCGCCATCCCGCGCCCCGCCGTCCTTCCCTCCGGCGAGAACGGCATCCTCATTCCCACCGACGCCATCGTCGGCCCCGGAGCCATAGCCTGGCGCTCCGCAGACAACGAGCTCACCGTCTGGGACGTGGATTCCGCCCACCTCTACACCTACCAAGCCACCCCCGCCGCTTACTGCTCCCCGCCCGTCCACCACGCCGGCCGCCTCTGGTGGGTCGAGTTCCCCGCCCACGAGGACGAGCCCAACACCAACCGCGCAACCCTGACCCTCCGCAGCGCTGCCTGCGACCTGACCGACCCGCAGACCGTCGCGGCCGTCGTCTTCTCGGCCTTCCTCGCGAGCTGGGACCTCGGCCCGGAGGCAAAGGTCGCCGCCAGCGAGACCGGCCTCCTCTTCGAGTCCATCTGGGTGGACAACCTCAACCACGAAGTCGCGGACGCCGCCGGAGCGCACTTCCCCTTCGGCCAGGGCGATCCGGAGGCCCAGGACGGAGCCCGCATCGACCTCGGCCGGGGCCTCCCGGCATCGGACGGCACCTCCGTAGGCCTCGCCGTCCCCGCCAACACTCTCAGGGCTCTCCCCTCCACCCTCGGACACCCCTCCACCCCGCGCTGGCCCACCACGGGAAGCTGGGCCTTGGCCGAAGGCTTTGGGCTGGCCTTCAACGCTGCCCTGTCGGCCGACGGCGCCACCGCCCTCCTCTACGGCTATCCACCCGAGGGAGAAACGCCCGTCGTCATCGAAGCCCCGAGCACGGCCACCACTGGCCAGCCAACCGCCCTAGTCCCCGTAGCCCCCAATCCCGTCCGCGGCGATCCACCCATCCTGCTCTTCTTCATGCCAACCGCCGCCGTAGGGGCGGGTCTCGTGCCCGCCCCTCTTCTCTCCGCCCTCATGTCCCCGGAAGCCATCCCCGGAAAGGACACCACTTCATGATCCACCTCCTCTACCCCGGGCCTGAACCCGCTCGACCCCGTCGAGACCCTGATCCCCGCTTGGCGGAAGCTCATCTCCTCCACAGTTACCTCGGGGCCTCCTGGAAGGCCTTCATTTCCGAGGGCTTGCATTTCTCGGAATCCGAGAGTACCCTTGAGGGTGAGGAGGGTAGAAGTGAATCCAAGGCAACTCATCCGGTGGGCCTTAGCTCCTCTAGGTGCTCTAGTTGCGTCTGTACTTTTCAACGCGCTGAGCGCTTACGAATCCCTCGACACTGGACCCTTCAGCGTAGGCTTTGCCCCTACGCCGGAAGCGCAGGTGTACGATGTCATAAGTCTCTTTTTCGCAGTTTTCAGCGTCGTAAGCGTCACCTTTCCGCTCCTACGAATAATTTTTTCGCCGGTTCCCGGCAATGAGGCTTCGCCCGTTACAGGGTATTCAGCCACTTTGTTGCGAGTCGATGCAGTACTGAAGTTCCTTAACCTCTTTCTTCCCTCTCGCATTATGAAGGAAGACGCAGGCGACGCCCGTGAGATCATCAATAAACTTGTTGCCGACGACTCCCCCACCTGGATGATCTACACAAAGCTCAGCTCTTCCGTCTGCTGGATCCTGGTCGCGGCTGTTCGCGAAGTTCTAACCGTCACCAAGAAAAAGCCCAACTGAGGCCATAGCCATGTCAGCTCCCACCCGAATCGATCCCAAGACCGCCCTTCTCCAGGCCCTGGTTTCCGGTGACGGCTATGGGCTTGAACTGATCCAACGCGTGAAAGTGCGCAATGCGGGGAAAGTCGTCCTCCACCAAGGCAGCATCTACCCCGCTCTTCGGGCTCTAGAACAGGACGGCCTCGTCGAGAGCTACGAAAGCGAACCCATGGCCGAGCGAGGCGGCCGCCCGCGTATCTACTACCGGCTCACGGGAGAAGGGCGCCGAGCTGCGCTCGAAGAGCGTCCATCCCTCATAGGCCTCTTCGTGCTCGTGCCAGCTCTTGGCTAGCCGGTCGCATTGCAGGAAGGCTTTGAAAGTGCACGCACTAGCTAGCAGAGACGAACCGATAAGCTTGCCAGTCGTCTTCATGGGAGGCGACAGAATTGCGGATTCTCTCCATACAATATCTGGTTGGTATAGCGTCTCTATAGTCATATGGCTTGCACTGTTCACCTTTCTCGCGCTTGTCCTGCTCGCCATAGTCCTGCTTCTAAAATTAACCTTGAGAAATCAGCGCCTGCCTCGCACTTCTGACGCATACAGGTCCCAACCCTTGGCGCGTGTCGATACGATCTTTGTGCTCCTGGAGGTCTTCATACCTTCTCGAATTATGAAGGAGAATGCAGGTGACGCCCGCGAATTTATCAACAAGCTTGTCGAAGATAACGCTTCTGCCTGGATGATTTATACAGAGCTCGCCTCTTCCGTTTTCTGGATTCTGCTCTCGGCCTTCCGAGACGTTCTGACTGTCACAAAGAGAAAGCCCAACTGAGGCCATAGCCATGCCAGCTTCCACCCGAATCGATCCCAGGACCGCCCTTCTCCAAGCCCTGATTTCCGGCGACGGCTATGGGCTCGAGCTGATCCAGCGCGTGAAAGAGCGCACCGCGGGGAAAGTCGCCCTCCACCAAGGCAGCATTTACCCCGCTCTTCGGGCTCTAGAACAGGACGGCCTCGTCGAGAGCTACGAAAGCGAACCCATGTCCGAGCGAGGCGGCCGACCGCGCATCTACTACCGGCTTACAGGCGAGGGGCGCCGGGCTGCCTTTGAGGAGCGCGAAGCTCTCTTGGGCCTCTTTGCCTCTGCACCTACTTTTAGCTAGAATCTCGCCTCTGCGGATCGGAGAGACTAGGCGATGAGAAAAATAACTCTCCCACTGTACCTCTCTACTTTGTTCACATATATTGTTTTCGTGATAGGAATGATGGCGATCTTCGGTTCAGACACCATTGTAGAGGCACTCCAAGGCACGAGTCCGAGAGTTGGCAGCCCCCTCTCGAATCTCTTCCTTCACGTGGCGGATTGGTTCACTGGCCCCATAGGGTCTGGCATCCTAACAACGACCTTCACTCTCTTCACACTGATCTTGATGATCATGACCCTGCTGCTCGGCACAAACTTTGTCTTCAGCCTCGGACGTCGCATCGAAATATCAGATTCAACTTCCCTGACCCCAGTCGATTCCGTGCTTTCCTTCTTGGAACCTTTCGTGCCCGCCCGCACCATGAAGGAAGTTGCTGGAGATGTCCGAGAGGCTATTGACCTCCTCCATGAAGAAGGGGCTTCTCCCTGGAGACTCCATCGACAACTGGCTCTGGGAGTAATTTGGATTCTTCTTGATGCCTCTCGCGAGGCCAGCAGGAAGAGAAATAACTAAAGCCCGGCACCCGCAGCTACGCCTCCGTCCGACGTCATCGCCTCTGACCGCCAAGAGCCTACCAGCGCGAGCGAGAAGCCCTCCAGACTCTAGCCGAAGAGCGAGAACGCCGGGTCCGCGAAGACCACGATTGGCATTATTGCACCGTGCGCAGCGGCAAGGCCCTTGGTCTCTCTTGCCGCCATCAACCTCTCATCACTAGGGCACCTGGTCAGGCAGGACTCTCGGCGCCCCTTTTACATGAGTCAAGAAATGCTGCACTTCCAAGGGTGAATCGCCTGATCCAGACTTGAACTCAAGAATCTGTGAACTCTCCAGATCGGAAGGTAGCACTTCAAACTCAAACATTGCCACGACAGGCACATCCGTAATCAACAACCTCGCAATCTCCCCTCTTTCTATTAAGCCCCTCCCCAGCACAAGGCGCTGCGCTCGATATTCATCCATATTAAAATTATTCAAATTAATGCGCAGAAGCTTTGCATCGGCGATAGTTAGCAGCCTGCTTATTCCGTAATTCTTAATATTTAATTTACAATGCACCAGGGCACCCGCACGTCCACATCCCAAGAAAGTGAACTTAAAATTATCATGCCTGCGCACGCGTTTGTGGAGCTGACCAAGATCAGGCAATGGCGGCCCAAGGAAGGAAAGCGAATCTGTAAATTCTGGGTCGCTAATAATCTCCAGCCTACGTATCTCTGTTTCGAGCTCTACCTGCCTGGCCTCAAGAGAGTGGACTGTCGATTCCAATTCAGCCGTTTCATTCTTTATCCATAGCAATGCAGTGAATATAGAAAAGAAACCTACTATTAAAGCGCTGATTGACGCAGCAAAGACTGCTTTCGGTATTTGAATGTCACTAGAAAACGATCTTGCAAATTGGAATCTGTGCTCCTTCTCGTATTGTGCCTCGGTATTCTTATCCCTCCGATTTTTTTCAACCCGCCGCTAGCGCAAATCATAAAATCTATAATTATCTTAATCAGGTACGGACGAAATCCACCCCAAATGTCCCTTGCAATTCTGTGGAACCCGCTGCGAAGAGTAGGTTGCCAGACGTCTTCACCTCCGGCGTTATCACCTGAAACAGTCCTCTCAGGTTCAGCCATCGCTCTTGATCCTCCCAACACACTTGTGCATTTTGAATACGGCCTAAGGTCTGCATCTATCGTTTGGTTGCGACCTCCTGCGAAAGTGGTCCCCACAGTCTGGCGGCGCGGGAGAGGGGCCTGCAGCCCCTTTCAATCAAAGTACCCCCCAACATCCACCACCAAATGCACCTCCCCCGCCCCCGCCACAAAGGCCTGCACCCCCAGCTCCCCATCCCCCGACAACCCGAAGATTGCGTTATTCGCCCGCACCAGGCTCGCCACGAAGTTGATCGCGGTAGCCGTCGTCGGCCCCTGGTCACCCGGGAAGAACCTCAGATCGCCTGACCCGGTTGCCCCCACCACCGTGATATTGAGGCTCACCGCCTCCGCAGTGGCAGGGATGCCACAGTTGCCGGTCATCGAGAAGAGCCGGGGCACTCCCGAGCTCAAGGCCGGGCCGCCATACGGCCCCTCCGCATTCCTCGTGTCCACCACCCGGCAGGGAGTCACCGTATAGAAGCTTCCGCAGTCGCCCGCCATCGCGCAGCTCACGAGCTCGGGCCGGTCGACGAACGGATTCCGGTTTCCCTGGAAGCTCGCTACCGTGTCGTTCCGATGCCGCTCCACGTCGTCCACGGGATCCTGCAGGTGCCACTTGAGGAGTTCCGAAAGCATCCCCATGTACGCCACCGAGGCGTTCACGCCTCCCGACGTCACAATCAGGCTCTGATCGTCCGTGAGCCGCAGATCCGGCTCCGCCACGCCGGTCACACCGTGGAATCCGCCCTCATAGCGGACGTCGAAGTACATCAGCGCCCGCGCCACATCGCCCCGCCGGCCGATCCACGTCTCCCAGCTTCCCCCTGGCCCTGTCCCCGTGCGCCAGTTCGAGTTCCCCGGGTAGACCCCCGTCCCTCCGCCCTTGCCGTTGTTGACATCCGTTGCTCGTTCAGTGCATGCCGCCGAGCAGGTCCGGTATGGGTTGTTGCCCCGCGAAGAGTTGTAGCTTGAGTCCGAGAGGAACAGAGCATGGCAATCGGTATAGGGATAGTTGGTAGAGCCGTCGTCCGGGAAGCCATAGCTGTTTGGCCATGTATGCTCGCGGTTATAGTTGCCAATCCCACCGCCCTGCTTCAGATAGCTCGCGTTCTTGTACACATCGAGGATGTTGTTGGGGTTGTTGGGATCTTCATCCGCAAGCTCCAGGATGTTCCACGTGTCCGTGTTGCTCGACGTATAGGGGAAGCGGATGTGGTCGTCGATGACCACATGGAGAGTCGAGCGCAAGGCCCCCTGCGTAGTCGAGTCCACAGAGTCGTAGTACCCCGCCGGCGGCTCCGAGAAGGCCACCGCAGGAACGAGAAGCAGGGTGAAGAGAAGGCTAAGCAGGGGAAAGCGCACAAGCGTTCGCATGACCATTACTCCCTCCGGGTACCTGCCATTGTAGTACAATCCCCCCTATGCTCCCCACCCAACTCGACGAATGGCTCCGCCTAGCAGAGGTCGAACATCGCCGCCTTTGAGGCCCGAATGCGGGAGGTGATCCCTACCTACCAGCCAGGAGAGTGGGTAGAACTTCATGGCGAAGTGTTCGAAGTTTCCAGCTATCAACGGGAGGGGATGCCGGGTTACTGGCTAGAGGGAGAGAAGGAGAAGCTTTTCATACCAGTGGATATGGAGAAGGTGTTGCGCCCACTGGTCCAAGAATAGATGCCCCACCTTCTAGCGTCAGTTGCCCTTCAGTCTTATGCCTGGCAGATCTAGATGGCTACCATAGTGGCTCGAAACCTAAGCTCGCTTGGCCTGCCGCCACCAATTCAACAGCTTCAGAGGCAAGGATTTCTTTATGCCACATAGAGAAAGCGGTACTGATGCCTTGACTGAATCGTTACTCGCTCTACTCTCTCGCCAAGACTCCATTCTCTTTGCAGGGGCGGGCGTCGCGTGTCGAGTTGGTTACCCCACTTGGAGAGGATACCTTGAGCTGCTCGCTCACAGTTGCGAGAGCTTTAGAGATCTAACTGCAGCAGCACTCATCCGCGAACGAGCTGCAGACGGGAACTATCTTGGCGCTGCAAGCGTCTTTAAAACTTCCCAGAAAATTCCCGAGGGAGAACGTCTAAGACTATTAGCAGACCCGTTTATCCGCGACGTCTCACCCCATCAGTTGGCACGTCTCGATGCCCTCGTCCAACTACCATTTTCGGCGATAGTGACAACTAACTACGACGCGTCCTTGCACAAAGCGCGAGCCAATAAAAGGGGTTGGTTTTCTCCTGTTGAGCGAGGTGACGGTTCTCTACGTGGCGCTTCGCTCCAGCGTGATTTCTTTATCGCGCGAATCCATGGAAGGGCGGAGATGCCCTCGTCTATGGTGGTAGATAATCTGGATTATCGAGATCTGGCACAGGATACTGATTACCTGGATTTTTTGTTGCACATCCTAAAGACGCGTCCCTGCCTGTTTCTCGGCTTCTCGTTTGATGATCCAGCGGTTAACAGTGTGCTAGACCTGTACGAGAAGCGCTGCGGTCCACATTTCGCGTCCCTTCATTTAGCGCTGGTGTCCGCCGACTCGCCGAGTCTAGTAAAACGCTTGGGCGATGTTAATATTCAGACCATCACTTATGACTCGAGCGCAGGGCATTCAGTTCTCTGGAAAGCTATTCGATCAACCTATACATCCCTTGGTGGAGGTGGGCTGATCGCCCGCCCCACAGTCCCGAGAGCTCCCGGAATAGGCGCTTCCGTTCATAAATATATGGCCTTTGCCTATGCGCAGATGCGTTCCACAGAGTTGCTGGAACCCGTTGTTGCCTCAATTCGAGATGGTATTGTGTTGACAAGAATTGCTGATTCAGCGTCTGTGGGAGTCACGGAAGACGAAGTAATCACCGCTGTTAAAGAGGCTCTTTCGATTTCTGAAAGTGAAGCCTCCAGCCTAGTGAGCCAAGCCGTGAAGAGGCTCATGCTGATGGACCAAGTGGTCGCCAAGGGTAGTCGACTAAAAGCCGTTAATCCTCCATCTGAGGACCTTGATGAGGACCTATCAAAATTAGCTGATGGAGTTTTGGTCCGTCTGCGCGTTCGTGATCACATCAAAGCATCGCGAGCCGCGAGAAACACCATAAAAAAAGTCCTTGAGGGTGCTTTTCTCGCCCGGGCCTGGGATCTTGCTGCCCATTTCGCGGGTTCTGGCGTAGGCGTAGGGCCTGACATCGATAAGATTATTGGAGATCTTTTGCAGCGAGAAAATGCTGGCAGCCTCCCGTCCAGTGCTACAAGGATGTCCATTGTGGACTTACTGAGTGCGCCGGGTGATCACGAAACTGAGGCTCTAGCTCGCATAGGCCGAGCAGCATTTGGATTGCAACTCGTCTTGTCAAGCCCGAGGCAAGCTCTGTTTAGGAAGTATTCATTGCCACAGCGCATCTATCTGGACGCAAACGTTGTTATGCCAGCTATCACCAATGGTCACCCTTTGCGTCCAATTTATGTTGATTGCCTTCGTCGCCTTGAGCAGGCCAACAAAACTATGGGCCAAACTCTTGGGGTCGGGGTAGGATATCAGTTCTTGAACGAAATAGTATCACACCGCCGTTTAGCAAAGGAAATCGTCAAAGCGGTAGGGCTTGAGGATCCTGCGCAATTGACTAGGCATATCCTTTTCTACGAGGCGATAAATACCAATGTATTTGTCGGGGCATTCGCGAGTTTTGTAGGCCGGCAAGGTAGCCAAATTTCATTTAGCGATTTTTTAAAAAGGGTGGCACCTTATGAGACGGAAGCGCAGCTTGCAGAATATCTCAAGGAGTATGGAATTGAGACCGTAGAGATGAAGTTTTTTGACAAATATGGTGCGGAATTTAGCGAAATCCTGGGCAGGCTGCGAGAAGGATACAGTACCGGCCTGCGACCATGGGCACGCCTTAAGGCTGGGGTTCTGATGGAGCATGAGGCAGCTCAGCTAACTCAGCTAATTAAGGATCAGGAGAACGGCCTTAGGAGTATTTTTGTCACGGCTGATAGTGAACTCAGAAGGCTTTTGCGGCGGGACTCTCGCTTACACGGGCTCTCTGGCGGCACGATGTCCCACTTGGGATTAGTTGCTCTCGTTGATGTAATGGTTGGCCTAGACGGCGATTCGCGGTCGTTCGCGAGGTTGGTCTGGACGGCACCACAGCGTGAGGCTGAGGAAGTTGTCTTTGACTACTTTATTCGACTCGGATTACGCCATTACCGAGAGGGGATGGCGATGGAGATGCAAGAGGCTGCCCGTGTGGTTGCTGCGGCTGCGGCAAAGGAAGTCGTTGACTCGGAGATTCAGCTTTTTGCAAATGATGTAGAGGATATCGCTCGAACTGCGCGATTTATAGACCGGTACGAAAAGGAATTCTTTGAAGCTTGGAGCCTTGAGATGGAGCGGAGGGACAAGCAAAGCACTTAAGGTCGCGCCCTCTTCTCACAACACCTAAAAATCGTGCGGCCGGACGCAGGAAACGTGCGCCCTCACCGTGCGAAGCGAGTTTACTGGCGCAAACAACCCGCTCAATACCTCCTCACTTTCACGGCTCGCCCTCAAAATAGCCTGTCACATCGATCACAAGATGCACAGTACCGGAATCCGTAAGGATCGCCTTAGCCAAAATCTCTCCCGAGCCATCGGTGGCAAGGAATACCAACGCGTTGTTGGCACGCGTCAGCCCCGTGCCGAAGTTGATCACAGTCGAGACCGGTTCCGGAATATCGGATGGCCAGAGCTTTACATAACCGTTGCCCGTTGGCCCTGCGACGGTAACATTCACGGCTACGGTTTTAGCTGTGGAGGGCACATCACACACTCCAGCGACTTGGAATGTTATCGGAGAGCCGGAAGCTAGCGGCGCCCCGGTACGTGTATCGACGGCGCGGCAAGGAACAAGCGTATGGAAATCAAGGTTTAGAGCAAGCGCCTGAGAACCGGAGAAGAGCCGGCCAATAATAGTTGGTTCTCCAGTGGTTCCTTGGCCAAAGCTTCTCCACACGGCGAGGAAATCGCCGCCGGGCCCGATTGCTACATCGGGAGTGTCTTGGGCGCTTGGGATAGTGGTGTTGACCCGGAACTCTGTCCCTCGGCGTGACCCATCGGCATTAAACCTCTGCCCCCTGACGCCTCCGGGCAAGAACGCTGTATCTCCCGGCTCGATGCGGTCGAACCAGAGCACCACACAATCACCGTCAACATCCCGGGCAATCGTAGGGTCTCCTTGATCCTCGAGATGTTGGGTATTTATCTGGAACTCGTCCCCTAGAGGGGTACCGCTGGCATCGTAGCGCCGTCCCTGGATGCTAGAGTGAGCTCCGTCTGGCCCGGGAAGTAGAAGTTCTCCGCTCTTCCAGACCACAAAGAAATCATTTGCCGTTCCAATGACCAAATCTGGCGAGCTTTGACTTCCTGTCATGAAAGTATTCACTTGGAAATCATCCCCGAGAGGATTACCGGACTCATCGAAACGCCGTGCTCGAATGTTTGAATCCTGATTACTCGCCGAAACACTACTCTGCCAAGCCACCACAAAGCCGCCCGACTCGGCCGCGGCGGTTGGAAGCATCTGGCTTCCAGGTGTATGGGTGTTCACTTGGAACTCCGAGCCGAGCGGTGTACCACTCGCGTTGAATCGCTGAGCCTGAATACTTGTTGCTGATTGATCAGTTCCGTTAGACCCGTCGCTCTGCCAGACAATGACGAAGTTGCCATTCGGTATCGCCGCCACAGCAGGGTGGCCTTGATGGCCAGTTGTAAAGGTGTTGACCTGGAACTCCGAACCTCCATTCTCATAGATTCTGGCCCGAACGCTGGAACCGGATGCGTCAGTTCCTGGTGTCAGGGATGCCACACCTTCCTCCCATGCCACAATATAGGTTCCTCCAGGGAGCGCCGCCACTGCGGGAAAACTTTTAGGGCCCGTGAAACTGTTGATCTGAAAGGCGCTGCCGGTGGGTGTTCCGTCAGCAAGGTACAGGCGCGCACGGATTTTTTCGTTACTGGTTGTGACTGCTCTTTTCCAAACCACCATGAAGCCGCTGTCTGAACCGAACGCCACGGCAGGAAGAGATTTCTCCTCTGAACTTGCGCCCTCTTCTATCGGAATCTCAGAGGTCAGCCAAACAGGACCTTGTGCCCAAGAGGAATGGCACATCGCTGCCAAGACTGCGAGTGCTGCTGCCAGCGCCTTCGCTCGCATTGGTAACCCCCTTTCGCGAGATGATGAAGACTCTAACATACTTTCTACCCACAAGACCGTTATGTCCGGAATAGCATGGTCGGAGGAGATGCCGGACAGTCCTGAGAGGCGCATCCGGCCAAGCCGGCCCCTCGACCTGAAAGCTGCTTGCGCCCCGTCCTTTCTGCCTTGGCGCATCAGAAGCCCTTGCCAAGGCCCCCTCCTCCCCCCTGGGCCTCGCGGATTAAACACCCATGCACCTGGCTGCATGAGCCAAAATGCCTCTTCGTTTCTTTGACGCTGAGGGAAGGGACTGCTATAAGGAATCAATACGCCTTGAGAGGCCTTGGGGACGCTCGCAGGCCGCGGCGGCGGAGAGAGCGACAGGCTTCGATTTCTGACTCGGAAGGTTCGGGGGTCTTCACATGTCAGTGACGCGTTTGTCGATCCTCACGGGTTTGCTAGCCATCTTCGTTGGATCGGGCTCTGCACTGTTTGCGCTGGCTGAGGCTGGCGACCATATCGTCACTACGGACCGGCTGAATCTTCGGATCTGCCCCGACACTGCGGGTTGCGACGTTCTCCGTACATTACCCCTTGGCACGCACCTCCGAGTTTCCAAACGTCAGGGTGACTGGTTGCACGTTACGTCGCTGGAGTTCGAGGAGACCGGCTGGGTTCATGCGGGCTATGTCCAAGTGGCGGCGAGTTCTTCTTCGGGAGGATCGTTCTTTTCAGGGCTTCTGCAACGACGCGACCTATTGATGCAGCTGTTCGTGACCCTCTGCATTCTGGTAGCTCTCCTGACGATGGCCTCGTTCGGGAGAAGTCTCCGGCCGACTGCCACTCGCGGCCAGCTTTTCGCTCTCTCCGCCCTGAGTGTGTTCACAGGAGCGATTTTTCTCCTCAATCAGTTTGGACAGGTGGTGGTGGAACTCGTCCCGTCGTGGTTGAGGCCGGAGGGAGTAAGTTTTCTTTGGGAGTCAAACTCCTTCACCGCAAGCAGCCTCAGCTATTGGCAGATCACCCTTTTTCTCGGGGCCGTGTCAGTCGGGGTGGTCGCGTTCGCTCCTAGCTCGTGCGGCAGGCTGTCATTCTTGCAGGGAGCATGCACGGGCTTTCTGGCGCTTCCTCTGTTCACGATAGCTACCTTGCTCGCCGCTCTCCTGTTCTATCTTGTGTCCTTACTGTTCAAGGCGATTTTCTACGTGCTGGGCTTCATAGCCATCCCCTTCATCTGGATTTTCGAGCACATCGTGGTGCCCGTGTTGAGCTTTCTGGCCACACCATTCGTCTGGTTATGGGAAAATTTCCTGCGCGAAATTATCCTGTTTCTCGCGATTCCTTTTATCTGGCTGTGGAAGGTGATTCTCCAGCCGCTCACCGGGGCTCTATTCAAATTCATCCTGAAGCCGATCCTGTTCCTCATTCTGGGAATCGGGGTTGCGCTCGTCTGCCTGTTTCCAGTCGGGGTCATCGGGGTGGTCATGCTTGAAACGGTGCGAAATTCATTCCGCGGATCGCTCAACTCAGATGGTCTCTTCGCACACGGGGTGACCGCGGGCTTTCTGCTATTGGACGCGGTCGTGCTGGCCTTCCTGAATGGTCTTGGCATTCTCCATACAGCTCCTCCCTTGAGCTTTGCCATCCCGGTGGCCCTGCAACTGATTGTTCTCCTCCGGCTCTTGGTGCCCAATGAGAGGACGTCCCTTGCGGAGGCGAACCCCGTCTTCCAACAAAAGCTGGAGACCTATTGGAGCTCCTCGCAGTTGGAACTGGTCTCCACCTGCTTGATAATCCCCCTCGGTCTACTCGCGGCATTCGCGGGCGAAGACAGTTGACGCTGGGCGCAGGCGAAGTGCTTCCGTCTTTTCTGCTGCGCCCTACCTGCGCAGGTGCCTCCGGAGCCAACGACTTCCCCGAAGCTGCGGTAGCATTGCGCCCACTCAATGCTCTCCCCCCCGCACCCCTTCAGCGGCCTGGGACCCGCCCTGCGCCTGCTGCGAACGGCAGCCGGTCTGAAGCAGGTCCAAGTGGCCCAGCGCACCGGCATCGAGCAGGGCCGCCTCTCTCGCTATGAGAACGGGAAGTGGCTCCCGTCGGTGCCGACCCTGAATCGGCTCCTGGCTTGCTACGGCGCGGACGTGGAGCATCTCGCGCACGCGCTCAAGGAAGTTCAAGGCGAGCGGCCAGCGAAGCCTCCGGGAAGCGATCCCGTTTTCGTGGCAATCGTGAAGGAAGCGCTGGCGCAGCTCGGCTACCCCGAACCGCCATAGAGAGCCCTCTTCGTCCTTTCGGTCCCTTGTGTCCTTTTCGTCCTTTCCGTCCTTTCAGTCTGGCACGAGCTCCGGCCTCAGTCGGCGCCGCACTCGTCGATGAACCGCACCCTTCCGAAATACGCGAATCTGGCATTCATCTGCATGAGATCTTTTCTCGTGAATTTCAGGGAAGCCGAGCCGGTTTTACGGCGGCGGCCGGACCGTTCGAAGAGGAGCGCAACGCGGGACCGGGCCGGGAGCAGGGATTGGACGCGATCGAGGAAAGCCTGGCAGGCGCGGGCTTCGGGGATCCCCTCGCGGCCGAGCCGCTCGGCCGCGTCCCGGAGGGCGGATTCCAGGGCCGCGCGCTCCTCGGCAAAAGGCAGGAACTTGCGCGAGCGCCTGTCGTCGCCGAAGCCGCGGGTCAGCTCTCCAAAGACGTCGGGGCGGCTCTCTCTCGTCCAGGCTCCGGCGCGCTCATAGGCCAGGAGCAGCTCCACGGAGGCGAGGCAGGCCTCGGCCCAGTTGCGGCGGTCCAGGTGCTCCCGGCGCACGCCGTCAAAGCGGGGGATGGCATCCTCCAGCTCTCCCAGACGAAGGGCGATGCGGGCATCCCACCATTCGAGGGGCAGCCGATGGCAGGAGTGCCAGATCCAGCGGCGCCGGTCCCGGCTTGCGAGCAGGAGGGCGCGGGCAGGATCGCGAAGGTCGAAGGCAGCAAGGCAGGCGGCCCGGCCCAGGAGGACTTCGGCCTCGACCTCGGGAGGGGAGCTCTCGCCGGTCTCGACCTGAGCCAGAGCGGCCAGGGCGCGGTCAGCCTCGTTCAGCCGGAGGTGGAGACGTGCAAGCCGGCGAAGGCACCATTGCTCCGAGCCACGGCGGGGATAGCCGGCGACACGGTAGAGATCGCGCGCCCGCGCAAGCCAGGCCGCAGCCTCGGCGAGCCGGCCCTGCCGCTCGCGCACGCGGGACAGCGTGCGGAAGAAGTAGGCCCAGGGCATGGGGGCCGGGCACTCGCCCAGAGCGTCGAGGGCGGAGCGGAACAGCTCGTCGCCTCCCAGGCGGTCACCGAACAGGTGCCGGGCGGCAGCCTGAAGGATGCGGGCGAACGCCTTCAGCGCGAAGGCTTCGGGCTGATCGATCCTGTCGGCGATCCACTCCGCGGTCTCTGCCTCGTCCGCACAAGCCGGGTCTTCCTTGAGGAGTCGCCTCTCGCTCTCGACCAGCAGGAGCTCGGCCAGATCGAGGTTCCGGTACCGGTGGCGCGAGTACGAGTACGGATCGCTCCGCACGGCCTTCCGGCGCTCTGAGAGCGGCATCTCCCTGAGCTCGAGGTAGTTCTTGTAGACGCGATCCTGACCCGCAGCGTAAAGGCCCATGGCTTCGCTCCTGTGCCGATCCGACTCGAAGCTCCACTGTCTCTCCTCTTGGCAGCACTCCCGCTGGCGCTGCATCTGCGGCTCCTCGTCCTCAATCAGCTCTCGGTAGTCCCAGTCCGGTTGCTCGTTGACGAAGCGGTATCTCACCCGGTCTCGGGCCATGGAAACATCCTCCAGCGGCAGGTCCCTTCCATCATCCCGGTTTCGGGGCTGGGACGGCAAGTCCCCGAGGCGTCGCCTTCGGGGTGGCGGGCGAACGCCTCGTAGAGCGCCCTCTTCGTCCTTTCAGTCCCTTGTGTCCTTTGAGTCCTTTCCGCCCGCCCCTGCCCTCCCACCCGCACCCTTCCTCTTGAGAGGCCCGCGCTCTCCCGCCGTGGTGGCTGGAGCCGTGCGGCCCTCAGGAGGTCCGAATGCCCCGATTCCTTTCCCGTCTGTTCGTCTCCACCCTCTCCCTGATCTCCTTCGTTTCCCTCTTCTCCGGCGCCGAGCCTGAAGTCACCGGCTCCGGCGACACCGGTTCCGGTCTCGAGCCCAACGGCTGATCTGGCTTCACGGGCCGGAATGCACCTTCCGGCCCGCTTTTTTTCCCACAACGGTATCCTAGCTCTCCCGTGGTGCGCTATTATGCGCTCTCAAAGAAGCTCTGGAAGAGGAGGATTGCATGGAGCACAAGCATCTCGATGCCGCCACCTTGGAGCATCTGCTCGCCGCCGACCGAACGGCGAAGCAGAACGAGCAGCTCTTCCACCTGCTCGCCGTCTGCCCCCGCTGCCGCGAGGTGGGAGGCTGGCTGCTCGAGCTTCACCAAGCCAACGCCCTCCCTCCTCTCTTCGGCCCTATTGACGCCGCCCTCGCTCGGTCCCGCGCCGAGGCGCCCCGACTCTTGGAGGAGCTTCTCCCCCTCATTTCGGAGGAACGCCTGGTCCGCCTCCACGTCGACCCTCGCTTGGTGAGCTGGGGCCTCTGCGAGTTGCTGGTGCGGAAGAGCTGCCAGACCGCACCCGAGCAGCCGTCCGAGGCCATCCACCTCGCGGATCTCGCAGTCCATGTGGGGGACAGGATCGCGGAAGGCGACCTCTTCGAGAAGAGCTGGGTGTACCAGCTTCGAAGCCTCACCTGGGCCGCACTCGGGAACGCGCAACGGGTTCAGGGCGATCTCATCGGTGCCGAGCGGAGCTTCGCCATGTCAAGCTCCTGGTGGGAGGCGGGAACCAAGGACGCAGAAGACGCCCTGGGCTATGAGCCCATCCTCCTGGACCTGAAGGCTCCACTCCGGACCGCGCAGCGGCGCTTCCCCGAGGCAATCAAGCTGCTCGACGGCGCCGTGGAGCTCTTCCTCAACGGTGAGCACCGGGATCCACACCTCGCCGGCAGGAGCCTCATCTCAAAAGCCCTCCTGCTCACCGAGATGGGTGAGAGGGAGTCCGCCATCCAAGCCCTGAAGAAGGCGAACGGCCTCATCGACCCTGCCAGGGAGCCACGCCTCCTGCTCTGCCTGCGTCACAACCTCGTGGACAACCTCTCCAAGGCCGGCCGCCATCGAGAGGCGGCAGCCCTCCTGTCCGATCTAAGGGAGCTGGCCATGGCTCACGGGAGGGCACAAGACCGGCTCCGCCTGGATTGGGTAGAGGGGCGGATCGCCGCTGGTCTTGGAGATCACGACCGCGCTTGCCGGCTTCTGACCCAGGTCCGCCAGGCGTTCCTCGAAGAGGGCAACATCGTAGACGCCGCGCTCGCCGCCCTCGATCTGTCGATCTCACACCTGCAGGTGGGGAAGACCGCCGAAGTCCGGCAGCTCGCCGACGAGATGGTGACCGTCTTCCGGGACCAGGAAGTCGCCCGAGAGCCCCTGGCCGCCCTCCTCCTCTTCCAGGAAGCCGCCCGCCAAGAAACCGCCACCACCGACCTCGCCCGCAAAGTCGCCTCAGCGCTCACCCGAGCACGTCGCGAGCCATAGATTCGCTGGTAGGAGAAACGCGCCAACTCTGGATTCAAGTCATCGGCTGCCATAAAATCCGTACCGGGTTCGCGACAAATGCGTATCCGATCTCAAGGAGGTGTCCGATGCACCGTCTCCCTGTTTTCGCCCTAATCCTCTTCCTTTCCACCCCTTGGTGGACCACCATCCTCCGCGCTGTAGAGCAGTCGTCCCCGCCGGACAATCCAGTGCCGAATGCTGGTTGTGAGTGGGATCCCTGGGGGTGCCCAAGAGGCTGAGCATTGCCAGCTCCTTCCGCGTATACTCATAGAGGAATTCCCTGGTCGGAAGGAGCGCTGATGGAGCTGCGACGCAGCCGACTTGCGAGCGCTGAGAGAGTGCGGGAGCTAGTGGATGCGGCGTTCGCAAGTCGTTACCACGACATTGAAGCGATGCTCAAGCTCTCGAGCGCGGCTGTCGCTCTCGCGGAAGAGAAGAGTCACGAGATTCCAGTCGACCTCCTGGTCGTCGCGTGGACGCAATACGGAAATGCGCTCCGCATTGCCGGTCGCCACCAGGAGGCGGAGAAGGCGCTCGATCGGGCAGCCGCGCTACCGGCGTCCGACCCACCGACGAAGATACATCTCCTCGAAATTAGGGCCGCCGTTCATCGAAACACGGGCAGGTTCGAAAGCGCAGCTGAGTTTCTCACCGCTGCAATCGACGCACACAAATCAATCGGGGACTCCAACGCCGAAGCGCGCACATGGAACCTTCTCGGGATCGTTTGTCTCGACGCGGGGGACCTGCCACGAGCACTTCGCGCTTTCCGAACCGCCCTCGACCTCTTTGGACCCGACGCGCCCCTCGACGTTGTCACTTCAACCGGCCACAACTTGGTGAAAGCCCTGATCGAGGCCGGCCGGCTTGGCGCCGCCGCATCGGCCCTTGCGCTATTGGAGCCCCTCTATCGCCGCCTCACCTCCGCGCGCCTGGCTGCCAAAGCCGAGTGGATGCGAGCGCGTCTCTGCCGTGAGCTGAAGCAATTCCCCGCAGCCCAATTCGCCTACGAACGAGCCCACGCCCTCCTGATCACCGAACCCCGCTCCCCCCGAGCTGCCCAACCTGCTCAAAGAAATGGCCGACCTCGAAGCCATCATGAGCACATCCGAAGAACGCGAGTAAACCCGCTCCGGCCGGAGCCACTGAAGGGAAAAACGCTGGCGGAGTCACTCCCCCCTCTCCCGGTGGTCCGGGCGTGCGGCCGGGAGAGGGGACGGGGGTGAGGGCTCGCTCCGGGAGGAGCGACACCCGTCTAGCCTGGGGTTTCAACCCCAGGCTCTGGTAAGCCCCTACCCCGCCCCCCGCCCCAGATCCTTCTCCAACCGCTCCACCCGCCCTTCCGTCTCCGCCTGCCGCCCCTCTACCCGCCTAATCGCCTCCGCGAGAGACCGAATCAGCTCCTCGTCCGAAGGTCCCTGATCCTCCCTGGCCCGCGGCGCCCCCGCGCCCAGTTCTACCGCTAGGTCCGCCACCGTGGCTCCGTACCCCGCGAGCACCCGGCCCAGGTTTTCGAGGGTCGGACGGGGGACCTCGTTCTCCCAGCGAGACAGTTGTCCCTTGTCGATTTTCAGGGCCTCGGAGGCCTGGGTCTGCGTCGCAAACCCGGCCCGCTCCCGGAGGATCGCCAGCGCCTTTCCAAGACCTGTGAAGGGATCTCGTTCCATCATGACGCCACATCATAGATGTTGCACAGCGCAAAATCAAGCCAAGAATTTGCAGATCGAAGCATTGTTACTCTTGACATCATTGGTCCGTGGTCCATAAAGTGCGCCGCATGACAACTGACCACCCTTCCGCTCAAGAGACGTTCGGTGAACGGCTGCGCCGCTGGCGCCGCGCTCGCAGGCTCAGCCAGGGAGCCTTCGGCCAGCTTCTCGAACCCAAGGTCCGGCCCTCGACCGTGAGCTGCTGGGAGAAGGGCCTCCGCCACCCCTCGCATAAGTTCCTCGCCCAGATCGTCGCCATCACCGGCATCCCCGCCCATCTGGCCCTGGAGGTCCAAGGCTCCAGCCAACAGGCCAGCCACTCATGACCCACCCCTGGGACCGCCGGCATCCCTGCCGGCCGCTTCTCCCACTGGGAGCGCCGGCGTCTCGCCGGCTCAGGGAGCCCGGGAGGTGAGGCCATGAGCCTGGAGACCCTCCTCGACACCTGGAAGCGGAGCCCCCTGAAGAGCTCGCGACTGCTCCTCGTGCTCGCGCTCGCGGATGCCGCCGACGACGAAGGCTGGTCTTCGCCCAAGGTCGACTGGCTCGCCGAGCGCGCCCGCGTCCAGCCGAGGCAGGCGCAGCGCATCCTGCGCGACCTCGAAGCGGCTGGCACCCTGGAAGTGCGCCAGGGCGTCGGGCGGGGACGCACCAGCGCCTACCGGCTGCGGCTCGAAAAAGGTGTCATCCACGCCACCTTTTCGTCGGAAAAAGGTGGCGCCGAGGACACCCTTTCCCCAGGAAAAGGTGGCGTGCATGTCGCCCATTTCCCGGAAAAAGGTGACACCCAGGACGCCTTTTCTCCCGGAAAAGGTGGCACGGATGACACCTTTTCTCCCCCCTCAGACTCCCCCCTTACCCCCACCCAACCCGATGATCATCATCCTGACCGAAGGTTGACTGCCCAGCAGGAGACGGTGAGACGCGCTCAGGAGATCTACGCCAGCGTCGGAGCGTCACCACCCGATCCAGGCGTGATCCGGCTCTGGGCGAACACCCTCGGTGGTCCGGATCCCCTCTGCCAGCTTCTCGCGGATCTGGCAGGCGCCGGACACCTGGCCTCCAAGAGCCAGGGCTACGTCTGGAAAGCCGTCCAGAACCGCGTGCGCGGATCGAGCCGGGAGTCGAGCCGGCCGGCAGCGGGCACCACAGGCCGAACATCTCTGTCTCCCTCTCCCCCCGCCGGGGGGAAAGGGTCGGGGAGAGGGGGAACGGGATCAACCGGGTCAGTGGGCGTGGATGCGCGCCGCCGCCAGCAGGCCGCGGCGCTCGCTCGCGGAGGGCGCGCCTCGTGACCGAGTGGTCTTGTGCGCGCTGCCAGGAGCCTCATCTGTCTCTCGGCCGTCAGGCTCCGCCGCGGGACGGCCTGTGCGAGAGCTGCCGTCGCGAGCTCCACCCCAGGCCCCTGCGGCACGCGCTCGAAGAGGCGGGTGTGCCGCGGGGCTTTCTGCCCTACACCACCCGGGAGTCCTGGCTCGCCCACTTCCACAAGCTGCGCTTCCCGGTGGACCTCTGGCCGGGCGGAGGCCACTGGCTGTTTCTCTGGGGACCCACGGGGACGGGCAAGACAACCGCCGCCACGGTGCTCCTCGCAGAGCATCTGGCGCGAGGAGGCCGCGGCCTGTGGGCCGATGGCATGTCCATCCGCGAGGACCTCGGCCGCGAGATGGAGCTCGGCGGCGAGCGCACGACCCTCTCGCGCCTCGTCCGGACGCCCTTCCTCGTCCTCGACGAGCCCTTCGCCGGCTACGTCACGCCCTATGCCGCGGACCGCATGCTCCTGCTGATCCGCAAGCGCGACCAGGAGGCCAGGCCCACGATCGTGACCTCCCAGCTCGGGCCGCACGAGCTGATGGACTTCGCCGGCGGTGCGCAGTTCGCCACCGGCTCCGTCGCCGCCGCAACGTCGCGCATCCTGAGCGGCCAGGTCGTCCTCGTCGACGGCCCGGACGAAAGGCTCGCCCGAGCCCTGGAGGGCGCCGCTTGAAGCTTCCCCGGGGCGAGGCCCTGCCGCACAGTGGGGAATCGGAGAGGGCCGTCCTGGGCGCCGTGCTCCTGCAGCCCAAGCTGATCGGCAAGGTCGCCGCGCGCCTCCAGGTCTCCGACTTCCACCTGGAGCCGCACCGCCTGCTCTTCGCGGCCATGTCCAGGCTCCACCGCGCCGGCACGGCAATCGACCTGCGGACGTTGCAGGCCGACCTGGAGCAGCGGCAGACCTTCGAGGCCGCGGGAGGCCTGAGCTACATCGCCACGCTCGACCTCGACCTTCCGGACGTCGGCAGGCTCGACGCCTACCTGGACATCGTGGCGGAGCGCTCGGCCCGCAGGACGCTCATCGAGCTCGGCGGCGCTGCCATCCGCGAGAGCCTCACCGGCCCGGACGACGTGGCCAACGTCCTCGCCCGGCTGCAGAAGGAGATCCCCGGCCTGCTGCGGTCGGCCGTGCGCTCGCGCCTCCGGCCCGCGTCGGAGATCGTGCCCCCCGTGCTCGCGGAGATCGAGGAGCGGCCGGAGGTGCTGCGCGGCATCCCGACCGGCTTCGAAGGGCTGGACCGCCTCACGGCCGGCCTGCGCGCCGGCAATCTCGTCCTCGTGGCGGGCCGGCCGGGGCTCGGCAAGAGCGCGGTCGCCGCGAACGTCGTACAGAACATCACCATCCGCCAGGGCCTGCCCGTGGGCTTCTGGACGCTGGAAATGACCGAGCAGGAGCTGGTCCTGCGGATGATCTGCTCGGAGGCCGACGTGCCGTTTCCCCTGCTCCGCAACGCCATCCTGTCCACCAATCAGTGGGGGCGCGTCGTGCGCGCGGCCCGGGCTCTGGCCGCGGCGCCTCTCTGGGTCGACGAGACAGCGGAGCTGACGGTCACGCAGCTCGAGGCGCGCATCCGGCGGGCGCACGCCGACCAGGGGATCGTCCTGGCGGTGGTGGACTACCTCCAGCTCGTCCTGCCCAGCCGCCGCGGCGACAGGCGGGAGGCCGAGGTGGCGGAGATCAGCCGCACGCTCAAGGGGTTGGCGAAGTCGCTCGGGATTCCGGTCATCGCGCTGGCTCAGCTCAGCCGCGAGGCCACCAAAAGGGCCGGCTGGAGGCCGACCCTGGCAGACCTGCGCGAGAGCGGCGCGCTCGAAGCCGACGCCGACCTGGTGATCTTCGTCCACCGCGAGTTTGCCTTCAACCCGGACGCGGCTCCGGACGGTGCGGAGCTCATCGTCGCCAAGCACCGCCACGGCGAAACGGGCACCGTCGACCTGACCTGGGCTGGCGAGATCACCTCCTTCCGCAACCCCACACGCCCTGCGGGAGAGGAGCCGTCCTGATGCGCCTGCGACCCGAGCACGCGCACGAGGTCCTGCCCCACGTCGATCCGGGCCGGCTGCGCTCCGGCCGGCCCGTGGGGCTGCGAGACGGCGCCCTGCTCGCCCTCGTCGCCGCGGGCCTGAGCGCCGTCGAGATCGCCGGCCTGAGGGCCTCAGCGGTCACCATGGCCGGAGGCCGTCTCGTGGTCTCAGTCCGCCGCCATGGAGTCACTTGGTCCGCGGTCCTACCGACCGACCTCGGAGCCCGGCTCCTGGCCTGGCTCTCCGAGCGCCGCCTCTGGGCCATCCCCGAGCCCGTCTTCCGGGGAGGCCAAGGCCCGCTCACCCCCTACGGCGTCCGCAAGGTCCTCGACCGCTACCGAAAGGCCCCCAAGCGCCGGAGGAGCGCATGAGAGGCCGCCACAGTCGCCCGCTTTGAAGGCGGAGGAAATCATGGACATCGGAGAGCTGTTGGACGCCCGCTTTCGGGAACAAGCCGAGCAGATCGAGGTCCTCCGGCGCGAGGTCGAGGAGATGAAGCGGCGCCGGCAGGAGGTGCCCGCCGAGGACTGGGTCACCACCGCCGTGTTCCTGGAAAGGCACGCCGCGCGGTTCACACTGGGCCAGCTCCGATGGCTCCTTTTCCACCGGCAGACCAACGGCCTCGCCCCTTACGTCAAGAAGCCGGGCAAGACCCTGCTGATCCAGGAACGCCAGTTCATCGCTGCAGCGCTTCAGCTCGACGTTCCACGTCACCGCCGAGGCCGAGCAGCCTGATGAGATAGAACGAGGCATCGTTGCGGTGCCGGGCCTGCTTGGAGTACCTCCTCACCATGATCGGCGAGCGCCAACCGCCGCGCAGCATCAGCTCCAGCTCGGAGACTCCAAGCAGGAGCGACATGCAGGCCCACTCATGCCGGAGGTCGTGAAACCGGAAGTCGCGGATCGTGGCCTTCTTCTTGACGTACCGCCAAGCACCCATTGGAAACACCGGAAGCTGGCGCGGGTCCTCTCCGCGCACAGCCCACACGTAACGGCTTAGGAGAGGCGTCGCGGACTGCGCCCGCAGCAGCTCGCCCGCCAGACCGGGGAAGTAGAGCGTCCGCGCCTCTCCTGACTTGGTCTCGGTGACCTTGCACCGCGGTACGCCCGGCCGCATCTGCCCGGTGAACGGATCGAGATCCATGGGATCGAGCCGCAGATTGGCCCGCTCCATCCCCATCAGCTCGCCCTCACGGGCGCCGGAGGCGAGGGCACAGATTGTGAGAGCGTAGAGCCGTGGATCGCTGCTGGCCTGGAGGACCGGCCAGAGGCGCTCCCACTCCCCCACCGGCACCTCTCGGTCCCGCTCCTCCTCCTGCTCGCCCTTGGCCTTCTTCCGCCGGCTCCCGGAATGGAGGGGGTTGTTCTGGATCCACTCCCAGTCCACACACGACGAGAGCACTGCAGAGAGAGCCGCCTTGTACCGGTTCGCCGTCGCGTACTTCACCGGGCCCGCGCCGCTGTGCCCCTGCTCGCGCAGGAGCCGCAGATCGTCCCGCACGGTGGACCTGGTCACGTCGCGCAGGATAGAGGCGCCGCGGCGGGCGTCCCACCAGGCGAGCTGCCGGACGCGGTTCGGGCGCTCGGAGAGGGCGAGCTTCGGCAGCTCCTCCGAGCGGTACCGCTCGACCGCCTCGGCCAGCGTGCGGCGCCGCTCACTGCCCGAGATGCCCTTGCGGACGTCCTGGCGGATCTGGTCCAGTAGCTCCCTGGCATCCGTGAGCCGGTCCCGAGTGAAGCTCTTAGGGCCTGAATAACCCGGAAACCGGGGCTTGATCTGGTACCCCTCGACCTTCCCCTCAGCGGTGATCCGCTTATAGATCCCAGGGTACTGAGTGCTCTCCAAGCGGCGTGTTCCTGGCATCGACTGTCCCCCACGTGTCCCCCAAAGGGGTTTCAGGGATTATACCAACGCCGCCCGGAGACTGCAAGTCCTTTAAAATCAGTGGTGGGCCGTCAGAGACTCGAACTCTGGACCCGCGGATTAAAAGTCCGCTGCTCTACCAACTGAGCTAACGGCCCACGAGCGGGGAAGTATAGCGGACTACCGCTGCTCGATCACCCGGCCCAGGCGGCCGGAGGTGAGGCGGGTCATGTCGGGGTGGTCGCGCAGGAGGGTCTCCTCGCGGCGCGGACCCGTGGAGATCAGGGTGATCGGGGCGCCGACCTCCTGCTCCAGGAAGTCGATGTAGTCCCGTGCCTCGATCGGAAGGTCGCCGTTCTCCAGGATGCCCACGGTCGAGCGCTTCCAGCCCTTCATCGTGCGCAGGATCGGCTCGGCGTTCTCCAGGCTCCAGCGGTCGCATGGGAAGTCGCGCATGACATCGCCCCGGATCTTGTAGCCGGTGCAGACCGGGATCTCGTCGAAGTCGTCCAGCACGTCCAGCTTGGTCAGGGCGATCAGGTCGATCCCGTTGAGCATGCGGGCGTAGCGGGCCACGACCGTGTCCATCCAGCCGCAGCGCCGGGGGCGGCCGGTCACCGTGCCGTACTCGTTGCCCCGCTGGCGCAGGAACTCGGAGATGTCTCCCGAGAGCTCGCTCGGGAAGGGACCGCCGCCGACCCGGGTCGTGTACGCCTTGAGGACCCCGATCGCGCCGTCGATGCGGGTCGGGGGCACACCGCTGCCCGTGCACGCCCCTCCAGCCGTCGAGTTGGAGCTGGTGACGAAGGGATAGGTGCCGTGGTCCACGTCCAGCAGCGTCCCCTGCGCGCCTTCGAACAGCAGGCTCTTGCCCTCGTCGATCCAGCCGTTCAGGAGGTGCCCGGTGTCGCGCAGGAAGGGGCGGAGGCTCTCCCCCCAGGTCCGGCAGAGCTCGATGTACTCGGCCGCCTGCGGAAAGGTGTCGGCGTCACGGGAGCCCGGTTTGGCCAGGCTGGAGAGCTCGGCCTCGACACGGCCGAGTTGGAGGGACAGGCGCTCCTCCAGGTCGGGGGCGAAGAGGTCGCACATGCGCAGGCCGTAGCGGGAGACCTTGCCCTCGTAGGCCGGGCCGATGCCCCGCGAGGTGGTGCCGATCTTCCCCTCGCCGCGGGCGGATTCGCGCGCCTGGTCGAGCGCGGCGTGGAAGGGCAGCAGCACGTGGGCGCGGGTGGAGACGAAGAGCCTCCCCTCGGAGCGGACGCCAGCCTCGTGCAGACGGCCCAGCTCGGTCTGGAAGTGCTCCGGGGAGATCACCATGCCGTTGCCCATGGCGCAGAGCATCCCCTCGTGGAGGATGCCCGATGGGATGAGCTGGAGGGAGAAGTGGCGGTCGCGGAACTTGACCGTGTGCCCGGCGTTGTGCCCGCCCTGGTAGCGGACCACGGCATCGAAGGCCGGACAGAGGAGATCCACGATCTTCCCCTTGCCCTCGTCTCCCCACTGCATCCCGATGATGATGACGTTCGCCATGTGATTCGCCTCAAGTCCCCAAACCCGGGGACAGTAGCAGAGGAACTGGGGAGGGGCAAGAAAGTGCTAGCATTTCCGGGCCGTGACCACGTTCCTGGACGTCGCCAACATCCTGCTTCCGCTCCTCTACCTGGGGACGGCGATCAGCTATGGCTTCGTTTTCTTCGCCTCCCATCCCACGGCGAACCGGACGGCCA
The DNA here is from genome assembly GCA_035556715.1 of Thermoanaerobaculia bacterium. Classification (GTDB taxonomy): domain Bacteria; phylum Acidobacteriota; class Thermoanaerobaculia; order Multivoradales; family UBA5704; genus DATMER01. The sequence goes on along the minus strand of DATMER010000145.1, from coordinate 51,651 downwards.
CCCCGGCCCTGCGCGGGACCCTCCTGCTCCACCTGGCCTGCCTGGCAGCCCTCGCGGTCCATCATCAGCAGTTCCCGGCCGCCACGGTGTCGCAGGCGTTGTCCATCGTGGCCTGCGCCGTGGCCGTGGTCTATGCCTTCGTGGAGTGGCACGGACGGGAGCGCTCGACCGGCTTCTGGATGGTGCTGCTGGTCTTCTTCTTCCAACTCCTCTCGTCTCTCCTCACCCGGCCGAACCCGCCGGACCGGGAGATCTTCCACAACCCGCTGTTCGCCGCGCACGTGTCCCTGGCCCTGCTCGGCTATGCCGCCTTCGTGCTCGCTTCGGCCTATGGCTTCCTCTTCCTCCAGCTCTACCGGGACTTGAAGGGGGGGCGCTTCTCCACCTTCTACGGCAAGCTGCCGCCCCTGGAGGTGCTGGAGCGGATGATGATCGGCGCGCTGATGGTGGGGTTCGTGACCCTGACCGGCGCGGTCATCACCGGCGCCGTCTGGGCCGAGCGCCTCTATCACGATGCCTGGATGCGGGACCCGAAGATCCTGATCACCCTGGCCACCTGGGTGCTCTACGCCCTGGCCCTGACCATGCGCTGGCTGCGGCACTGGAAGGGGCGGCAGACGGCCATCGCCAGCCTGGCCGGGCTGGGCGCGATCCTGTTCTCGCTGGTCGCGGTCAACTTCTTCTTCACCGACTTCCACGGGTTCCTCTAATGGCTGTACCGCAGGAACCGTCGCTGCTGCTGATCGGCACCGACTACCGCTGCTCCCCGCTTGAGCTGCGGGAGAGGGTCGCCTATGGGACCCGGGACGGCGAGGACCTCCTCGTCCACCTGCTCGCCCGGCCGGGCATCGCCGAGGCGTTCCTGCTCTCCACCTGCAACCGCACCGAGATCTACGTCCAGCCACGGGACCCCCGGAACGAGGACGAGGCCTACCAGGCCGCCCTGGAGCTGACCTTCCTCCGCCGGGTGCCTGAGATGGAGAAGCCCGGCCGGCTCTATGTGAAGCGCAACGAGGAGGCGGCCCGCCACTTGCTCGGTGTGGCGAGCGGTCTGGAGTCCATGGTGCTCGGCGAGCCCGAGATCCTCGGCCAGGTCAAGCAGCAATCCGCGCTGGCTGAAACCGTGGGGGCGAGCGGGCCGGTGATCCGCCGCCTGCTGCGCAGCGCGGGTGCCGCGGGGGCGCGCTCCCGCCAGGAGACCGCCATCTCGGCCGGCGCCGTGTCCATGGGCTACGCGGTGGTCGAGCTGGCGCGCAACATCTTCAGCGGGCTGGAGAACTGCCGGGTGCTGCTCATCGGCGCCGGCGAGATCGCCCGCTCGGTGGCCCGGCCGCTGGTCGAGCGCGGAGCCAAGGAGCTCTGGGTGGCGAACCGCAGTGTGGAGAGGGCGCGGCAGTTCCAGGAGGAGCTTCCGCAGGCGCAGCTCCTCTCGTTCGAGGAGCGCCTGGCCGCCGTGCGCAGGGCCGAGGTGGTGATCGCCTCCACCAGCGCCGAAGACCCGGTCCTCACCCGCAAGCAGCTCAAGGAGGCCGTGAAGGCCCGTCCGACCGCTCCGCTCCTCGTGGTGGATCTCGGGGTGCCGCGCAACGTGGAGCCCTCGGCGGGCAAGATCGAGAACCTCTTCCTCCACACGGTGGACTCGCTGGAAAACCTGATCCAGCGCAATCTGCGTCTCAGGAAGGAGGAGGTGCCGCGGGTCCAGGAGATCATCGAGGAGGAGCTGACCCAGCTCCGCGCCTGGTACCGCAACCTGAATGCCGAGCCCGTAGTGGCCCAGCTCCAGCGGCAGGCGGAGAGGGTCCGTCAGCAGGAGATGGCGGCCGTACTCTCCCGCTTCCCCGCCGAGACTCACGAGGACCTGGAGCGGCTCACCCGCTCGCTGGTCCGCAAGATCCTGCACCACCCCAGCGCCCAGCTCCGTGGACAAAGCGAGAACGAGAGAAATCACGACCTCTCCCGTCTCCACCTGATCCGGGAGCTGTTCCGCCTGGATGAAGAGCGCTTGGACGAGCGCTTGGACCAGAACCAGAAGGACAAGGGCTGAATGCGGCTTCGGCTCGGAACGCGCCGGAGCGCCCTGGCCCTGGCGCAGTCCGGGATGATGGCCCGCGCCCTGGAGGAGCGCCATCCCGGTCTCACCGTCGAGCTGGTCCCGATGGTCACCACCGGCGACGTGGTCACCGGGGATCTCGCCGAAGTCGGAGGCAAAGGCCTCTTCACCCAGGAGCTCGAGCGCGGTCTCCTTGACGGATCGCTGGACCTCGCCGTCCACAGCCTGAAAGACCTGCCTGTAAGATTGCCTGAGGGGCTGATCGTAGCCGCGCATCCGGAGCGGGCCGATCCCCGAGACGCCCTGGTGAGCGAGGTGGCCGGGGGCGTAGACGGTCTTCCCGAGGGAGCGATCGTCCTCACCGGAGCCCTCCGTCGCCGCGCTCAGCTCCTCCTCCGCCGGCCGGACCTGCGGGTCGAGTCGATCCGCGGCAACGTGGACACCCGTCTGCGCAAGTGGAGGGAGAGCCACGCCGGAGCCGTGATCCTCGCCTGCGCCGGACTGGATCGCCTGGGCCTGCGCGACCTGCCGATCCATCCCATCCCGCCGGATGTGCTCCTCCCCGCGCCCTGCCAGGGGACGCTCGCGCTGGAGGTCCGCGCCGGGAGCGAAGCAGAGGAGCTGGTCCGAGCCCTGGACCACCTCCCCACCGCCCGGGCCTCCCAGGCCGAGCGTCTGGTGGTCGCCGCTTTCGGAGGGGATTGCAAGCTTCCTCTGGCTGCGTGGGCTCGGATGGAGGGGGGGCATCTCAGGATGACTGCGCTGCTGGCGGTTCCGGATGGGTCCCTTGCGGCGAGGGGGGAGGCGGTGGGTGAGGAGCCCTTGGAGGTTGCGGAGGCTTGTGTGGCGGCGATGCGGGGAAATGGCGCTGGCGAAGTGTTGATGCGGCTGGGGAAATGAGGCCCTCACCCCCCGGCCCCCTCTCCCGGTCCCCCGAACACACCCGCCCCGGGAGAGGGGGAGACTTGCTTCGAGTTAGTTGTCTTTCTTTAGGGTGGATGGTGGCGCCCCTCGCCCGGGGCGGGTGTGCTTGGGTGGAGCGGGAGAGGGGTCGGGGGTGAGGGTCCGGATCGTCATCACCCGCTCCGAGCACCAATCCGAAGGCCTCACCACCGCCTTCGAGACCGCCGGCTTCGAAGTCCACCACCTCCCCCTCCTCGAAGTCGTCCCTCCGCTCGATCCACGTCCCTTGGAGCGCGCCGCCTCCGAGCTGGCCCTCTATGACTGGGTGGTCTTCACCTCCACGAACGCGGTGGAAGCCTTCCTCCCCCTGGCGGGCGGCGCTCTGCCGTCCCGGCTGCGGGTGGCCGCCGTGGGTCCTGCCACGGCCGAGGCTCTCCGGGGATGGGAGGTCGAGCCCCATCTGACCGCCTCGAAATCCGATGCCGAAGGGCTTCTCGCCGAGCTGGGCCCGCTGGTGGACCGCCGCCGCCGGGTGCTCCTCCCCCAGGCGTCCGACGCGCGTCCCGTCCTCCAGGAAGGATTGCTGAAAGCCGGTGCCGATCCGGTGGCGGTGGTGGCCTATGACAAGCGCTTGCCCGCGGACGCCCCGCGGCGCGCCGCCGAGCTGTTCTCCCGGGAGATCGGGTGGGTGACGTTCACGAGCCCTCGGATCGTGCGCCACTTCGCGGAGCTGTTCGGGGGGGATTGGGAGCGGCGCCGGTCCGAGCTGCGGGCGGCGTCCATCGGTCCCCTGACCAGTGCCGAGCTGCGACGGCTGGGAGTCGAGCCCGCAGCCGAAGCGCCGACTCCGGGGGATCAGGGGCTCGTCGAAGCAGTGATTGCCGTCGTCAGTCGAGAGCGACCTTCCACGCCCCCCTCCCATGGGTGAAGGCGAAGAGAGTCCTCTTGCCATCCGGACCCTTGAGGACCGTCAGCCAGGAAGTGATGACGTTCGCGAAGCCCGTGTTCTCCACGGCCCAGTTGGCTCCGCCGTCCTTGGAGACGAAGACTCCCAGGTCGGTCGCGAGGAAGAGACGGCGGCTGTCTCCGGGGTCCACCGCGATGGTGTTCACGGGCAGGTTCGGGAGGGCACCCCTGCCGATGCCGTCGAGCCCGGCCCAGGTCGCTCCCCCGTCCGCGCTCTTCCAGACGTGGACTCCCCGGAAGTTCGAGTACGTGGCGTAGACGACGTCCGGGTCCTGGGGATCGAAGGCCACGGAGGAGACGAAGCCCTTGCGGGGACGCGACGAGGGCCAGACCGTGCCGCCGGTGGAGGTCCGCGCTCCGGAGGTCCGGTGGACGTATCCCTCGCTCGTGCCCACCAAGACCCGGTCGGGGTTTGTCGGCGAGATGGCGAGGGTGCTCGCGGAGCCCGAGAGCTCCTCGCTCGCCTTCTTCCAGCTCGCTGCCGCGTCGTCCGTGCGCCAGAGATACGCGCCGCCGGTCCACAGCCGCTTGGAGTCCGACGGGTCCAGAACCAGGGGTGTGACGAAGAGGAACTTGTCCGCCGGATCGATGCCCGTCATGGCTTCGTCAAAGTCTTCCCATCCATCCGTGGACTTGTAGATCGACAGGTTCGTGAGGCTGGCGTAGAGGACGTCGGTGTTGTCCGGATCGACCGCCACATAGCCCGCATCCCCCGCGACCAGGGTCTCCCAGACCGGGCTGCCGCTCCCCCGGACTACGCCGTTGTCCTGGGTGCCACCGAACCAGGTGCCGCCATCGGGATAGGGCTGCCCATAGTAGAACTGGGTCACCCCGTACCCGTTGTTGAGGCTCGTCCAACTAGACTGCGCTGCCGCCGGGGTGCACACGTCTGCGGGAGTGATCACCGCCGGGGCGAGGGCGTCCTGGGTCTTGAAGATGCCGCCGTCATTCGCCACGAACAGGGTCTTGACCGTCTTCCCGTCGTAGAGCGGATGGAAGACAAGGGCGTGCTGGTCGGCATGGACGTAGCCCTCCTGCCCTTCCCCGTCGGTGAACCAGTAGGACATCACGCCCCAGCTCTTCCCTCCGTCGTCCGAGCGGAAAAGGTCGATCCCTCCGGCCCAGACGCGGTCGGGGTTCACGGGATCGACGGCGATGACGTTGTCGTACCAGCCCTGGTTGAAGAAGCTGGGGTCGCCGCCGCACTCGGCCAGGGCGAAGTACGCGTTCGTGAGCAGGAACCGGTTGAGCCGGTTGGGGTCCGTGTTGCGCACCTGCGCGGACCAGGACCTACCGCCGTCGTCCGAGCGGAACACGGCGAGGAGCCCCCATTGATGGTTGCCGGACGCGTTGGTCGAGGCCAGGGCATAGACCACGTCCTGGTCCGAGGGGGCGATGGCGAGGGAGGTCCTTCCCATGCCGGGCTCGGTGAGCACCTTCTCCCATCCGCCGCGGCGCTCGGCCGCGGGGTTGCTCCAGACTACGGCGGTCCCCTTCCGGGTGCCGCACGAGGCGAGCAGGGCATCGGTCGCCCTGTCAGTGCGGAGGGCAAGGTCCAGGCAGCCGCCGTGAACCTTCGGGGCGAGCACCCGCGACCAGGTGCGTCCTCCGTCCCTGGACCTCCAGACGCCGGTCCGGGTGGCGGCGTAGACCCGCCGCGGGTCCTTCGGGCTCACTACCAGGTCGTTCACGTAGTGGAAGAACGGGTTGTCCGTGGAGGGGAGCTGCTTCCAGGTGAGCCCGCCGTCCGTGGTCTTGAAGATGCCGGCCCCGCGCACCGCATCGTCGTTGTAGAAGCCCTCGCCCGTGCCCACGTAAACAATGTTCGAGCGCGACGGGTCCATAGCCAGGGAGGCGACCGCGAGGTTGGCCGCGAAGTCGTCGAGTGCGGTCCAGGAGAGGCCGCCGTCCGTGGTCTTCCAGACGCCGCCGGCCACGCCGCCCGCGTAGAGAGTCTTGGGAGACCTGGGGTCGACGATCAGGGCGCGGGTGCGGCCGCCGACGTTGCCCGGGCCCAGGGGGGACCACGAGCCGAGCGACTCGTCCTCGGCGGCATAGGAGATCCCGCGCTGGGCGAGCTCTTCCCGGGAGGGGAGGAAGGTCCGGCGCCGCAGCGAGTGGTGGCGCATGGTCCGCATCCGGCGCAGGGCCTCGAAGTAGCGGTCCACGGGGATGGCGGTCTCCCCCACCGGGGCGCGCTTGAGGCGGAAGAAGTCCTGGGCGTCGTGCGGCCGGTCTTTCCGGACGGGCCCCCCGGACGCGAGGCTGGCCAGGGCGAAACAGACGAGGAACAGACCTGCTCGAACGGACATGAAAGACCTCCCAGGGTTTGCCTCGGGAATCTAACATGACCGGACAGGCGCTATATTTGAGAGCTGAGCGATGAGAGAGCGTTTCGGAAGATGGGGAGCCGATCTGTCCGCCGAGGACTTCTCCTGCGCGCTGGCGACGGCAGGGGTGCTGGCGCCTTGGAACATTCCGAGGGGGCCCGCTCCAACACCCGAGTACTTCGCATCCGAGATCCGGCGCCGCACGTCTCCCTCCGGCAAGGCTCTCTGGCGCTACAGCCTTCCCCTGATTCCAGCCCCGATCCTCGCGGAGGCCTGGCGCCTCTTCCTGGAGTCCGGCGGCCGCGGGAAGCTGCGGATCGAGATCATGGGGGCAGCGATCGATCCTCGCTGGGTCGTGGAGCAGCTCTCCCGCCCGGAAGTCGGGGCGGCCTCCGTCGAGCTCTGGGTGGCACCGAAAGTCGACGAGAAGAAGGAGGAAGAGAGGGAGAGGACCAGGCGCGCCCAGTCCTACAGCGTCAACGACGAGCCCGAAGACGAGGGATACCGGTCGGCCTACCGCTATGGCCTGGAGTCAGCCAGCCGCTCCTCAAGCCGGCGCTGGAAGAACGTCGAAAGCGACATCCAGCGCGGCTATGAGAGATCGAGAGGCCGCGGTCGCGAGGGTCTCGAATGGGATACAGCGAGGGACGTTGCCCGCAAGGCTTTTGAAAAGGTCATGGACCAGCGGCGCGAGGAGGCTCCTCCCCGCTATCTTCAGGCACGGCTCCAAGACCGGACCGATTCTCGGGACGTTCCGCTACGCGAAGGCGGGTCTTACCATGCCGTCATTCGTATCGGGAGCAAGGGCGGACGGTGGGTCTCGGTCGAGACGCGCTTCGAAGCCCCTGCCGAGCCGCCCGAGCCCGAGGGACATCGTCTGACCGTGATCTTCTGGGAGCCGCGGGTCAGCCCCGATCCCCAACTCCAGTCCCTCCTCCTGCCTCCGGAGGGGAACACCGACGAGATCCTTTTCCCGTTCGACGTTCCCGAAGGGCTGGATGCGATCGCGGCCCGCATCACTGTCCTTCACAACAACCGGGTGCTCCAGACCGGCGTGCTGCGGGCCTCCGTGGGAGGCGAAGGCCGGTGGACCTTCACGCTCGACGCGACCCCGCGTACCCGCCTCGAAGGACTCTCCGCCCGTAGCCAGTTCGACCTGGCGTTGGTCCTCAACCATGACGACGAGGGGACGCCACGGGTGACGGTGGCGACGGACGACAAGACGGTCGTGCTCAAGCTGGACGACGGCCCTGTCCACTACCTGACCGACTTCCTGAATGCTCAGATCTCTGCCATCGCCGTGAGCCCGGAGCGCTACGGAAACCTCGACAGCCCTGGAACTGTCGAGCTGCTCCGATCGTTGGCGATCATGGGTGCCACCATCCATGACCGTCTCTGCAAGGGGCAACGCCTTCATCGGCTCGACAAAGCCCGCCGCATCCACATCACCTCCGCGAAGGCCGAATCCTTCTTCCCAATCGAGCTGCTCTACAGCTTCCGGCCGCCATCCCAGAAGGCCACGCTCTGTTCGCATGCGGCGGCGGCGCTGGACTCGGGAGATTGCACGGCGGATTGCCCTTCCGACAAAAAGAATACCGTCTGCCCCCTGGGATTCTGGGGCCTGAGCCGTGTAATCGAGCGGCACGCGCACGAGCCCGAGGATGGGGAGCGGGGGTCCGGCGACTTCGAGCTCCGCGCCGAGCCTGTACGCAAGCAAAGCACCCTGCCGATCTCCGGAACCGCTCTCCTGGCCGCCAGCGACAGGGCCAGGGAGAAGGATGGGAATGCCGTCACCGGACTCCTGCAGAGGCTCCAGCAGCGCGGACCCGCGGCCCTGGTCAACACTTGGGCTGAGTGGGAGGAGCGCGTAGCCTCCGACTCGCCCGGGCTGCTCGTCCTCCTCCCCCACCACGAGCGGCAAGGCGGTTTCGACGTCCTGGAGATCGGCGACAGCGACCAACTGCCTTCCGCGAGCATCTGGGACGAGCAGGTCCGCCGCGTGCCAGACGGGCCATCTCCTGTTGTTCTGCTGATCGGCTGCGCGACGAACCTGACCCGGGTCAGCTTCGACAACCCCGCAGGCCGCTTTCATGACCGGGGAGCGGCGGTGGTCGTGAGCACGATCGCCACGATCCTTGGACGCCACGCCTCGCCGGCCACCGCGATGCTCGTGGAGCTGCTCGACCAGATGGCAGCCGAGGGGAATCGCACCCTCGGTGACGTCATGCTCCGCCTGCGCCAGAAGCTCGTCCTGAAGCAGACCCCCATGGCCCTCGGGCTGACTGCCTATGGGGACGCGGATTGGATCCTGACGAGGAAAGAAGATCATGCTCACCATCGAAATGCTCCCCGCCAATTACGGTGACTGCCTGTGGATCGAGTACGGCGATCCCGGGCAGCCGCGCCGCATCCTCGTGGACTGTGGCCTCCAGGCCGGCTACCGGGCCGTGGCCGAGCGCCTCCGCGAGCGGCCGGACATCTCCTTCGAGCTGTTCGTGATGACCCACATCGACGCCGACCACATCGCTGGCGGCATCAATCTGCTCCGGGATTTCCAGCCCGAACGCTTCCGGGACGTCTGGTTCAACGGCCACGACCATCTGCCCCTCCCCGAGGATACGCTGGGCGTCCTCCAGGCGGAGAAGTTCTCGGCGCGACTTGTCGAGAGGGGATTCCCCTGGAACCGGCGATGGGATGGCAAAGCGGTCATGGTCCCCGATGAGGGTCCGCTGCCTGTGATCGAGCTTCCGGACGGGATGAAGCTGACCCTTCTCTCCCCCACCCGGGAGCGCCTCGCCGACCTGCGCCGCGTCTGGGACGAGGAGCTGGAGCGCCTGGAGCTCGATCCGGTCACGTCGCTGGACCGACTGGAGGAACGGCCCGACCTCCAGCCTGATACCCTGGGACCCGCAAGGATCGACGTCGAAGCTCTCGCCGAGACACCCTACAAGGCGGACCGCGGCGAAGCCAACGGCAGCAGCATCGCTCTCCTGGCCGAGCACGACGGCAAGTCCCTCCTCCTTGCGGGCGATGCCTTCGCCCCGCTCCTGGAAACGACAGTCTCACGTCTCCTCCAGGAGCGCGACCGGGAGAGTCTGCGGCTCGACGCCTTCAAGATCTCCCACCACGGAGGCCGCGGCAACACCAGCCCGGGCCTGCTCGGCCTCGTCCGCAGCGAGCACTTCCTCTTCTCCACAAACGGCAGCCGCTATCACCACCCCCACCGCGAGACCATCGCCCGCATCCTGAAACCCCGGCGCGACGTTCGGCTCCACTTCAACTACCGGAGCGACGAGAACGAGATCTGGGACGACTCCGATCTCCAGGGAGACTGGAGCTACAGGGCGTGCTTTCCCGAGAACGGCGCCCAGGGCTACAAGCTGACGCTGGCGCCGTAAAGCTCAGACGCCCGCGATCACCCGCTCCGTCTCGTCGTAGACCTGGAGGAGCATGTTCTCGAAATAGGAGAGGTCGTAGAGGATCGACATCCGCGCTCCCTCGCTCAGGTTCTGATAGACCAGGGGCAACGCGCTCCCGACCAGCTTCTGGTAGGTGTCCTGAGCCTCCTCCATCTTGGAGATGGCCGCTACCAGGGTAAAATCCATCTTGGCTGCCGCCTGGCTGGCCTGAGCCGCTTCCCAGGCGTTGTTGCGGATGATGGCCGGCTTGGTGCCGAAGTCCACACCCTTCGGCCTCTCCTCGCCGAGGGCCAACAGCTCCTGGTGGTGCTGGAGGGCCCTCCGGACCTCCTTCCGGTTGCTGTCGATCTCCTCGCGGATGTTCCGGATCGAAAGATCAACGAGCTGCTGATCCCTCCGGCCCTGCCGCCATTCGTCGACGGCCAGGGCGAGCAGGACGCCCGTGATGACGAAGAAGGTCTCGATCCCGATCTGGAGCCAGGGAATGCGCGCGGGGGGGTGGTCGCCGGTGACGGACATGCGGGGATTATAGACATCCTCCCTGTAATGCCGGATGTAAGGTCACTTCGGCAGAATCCTCAGCACAAGGTTGCTGCAAAACAGCAGAGCAGCAACTGGCTAGAGGAGAAATCCATGGACTATCCGACCCTTCTGGACCCCTCCCTGATCGAGGAGGCCTTCGGCAAGCACCTGGGGCTGTTCGCCCATCCCAAGGGCGCCCATCTCACGCAACGCACCCGCCCGCTCGGCGACTGGCTCGACCTGCGGACCGATCTCAATACCTGGCCTTACGCTCGCACGCTGCAGGGCCGTCCGGGCACCGAGACGCGCCTGGAGAGCCAGAACGGCCGGCGCGTCTCGGGGATCAACTTCGGCTCGCAGGACTACCTGGGCCTCGCCTCGCACCCGGACATCCTCCGCGCCGCCATGGCTGCCCTGGAGGAGTTCGGACCCCACACCGCGGCCTCGCCCATGCTCCAGGGCAACACCACTCTGGGCCGGGAGGTCGAGCGCGCCCTCGCCGACATGCTCCAGATGGAGAACGTGCTGCTCTTCCCCACCGGCTGGGCCGCCGGCTTCGGCACCATCACCGGGCTGGTGCGGCCGACCGACTACATCCTGGTCGACCAGCTCGCCCACGCCTCCCTGATCCAAGGTGTGCGCGCGGCCACCCCGAACTACTATCTCTTTCGCCACAACGACGTGGAGGCGGTACGCCACCGGCTGCAGAAGATCCGCGCCAAGGACACGGAGAACGCCATCCTGGTGGTCTCCGAAGGCCTCTTCTCCATGGACTCGGACAGCCCGGACATCGCGCTCCTCCAGGCGGCCTGCCGCGAGTTCGGCGCGGTGCTCATGGTGGACGTGGCCCACGACTTCGGCGCCTCCGGCCCGGGCGGCACCGGCCAGATCGGCCTCCAGGACATGCTCGGCCAGGTGGACCTGGTCATGGGCAGCTTCTCCAAGACTTTCGCGAGCAACGGCGGCTTCCTCGCCACGCACGACCGCTCGGTCCGCCAGTACCTGGGGATCTACGGCGGTTCGCACATGTACTCGAACGGGTTCTCCCCGGTGCAGGCGGGCGTGGTGCTGGAGGCGCTGCGCATCGTCCGCAGTCCCGAGGGCACCGACCTGCGCGAGCGCGCGTTCGACAACATCCTCCGGATGCGCGCCGGATTCGAGGTGCGGGGCGTCGAGTGCCTGGGAGACCCGAGCAACGTGGTCCCGGTCATGGCCGGGGACGATGCCGTCGGGAAGTGGACGGGCCGGCTGCTGGAGGAGAACGGCCTGATCGCGAACCTGGTGGAGTTCCCGGCCGTGCCCCGCGGGAAGGCGCGCTTCCGCTTCCAGGTGATGGCCAGCCACACTCCCGAGCAGATCGACCGGGCGGTGGACGTCTTCTGCCGCTGCCTGGAGGAGGCGAAGAGAATGATCAACTGATCCCCGCTGGTTGATCGCACTGTCGAGCTGGCAGCTAACCCTGTAGCAGCAGCGCTGGTGCAGTGAGGAAGAAGACGAGATAGCCGGCGAGCAGTACGCGCATCGTGCCGCAGAGCCGGATCAGGGGGCGGTCCTCGAGAAACCGGTCACGGCGGCACAGCAGGAAGCCGAGGATCGCCAGCTCGCGGACGGCGGTCCTCCCCAGGGCCGCCCAGAGCAGCGGATGCCGCCCGCTCAGCCCGGCGCACAGCCGCTGCGCCATCAGAGACCAGAGCAATACCGACAGCCAGTAGACACAGAAGAGTGCAGGAAAGACCGCCAAGGTCGCACCTCGCCGTTCAAGAAGCTGCTGCTTTGGAGAAGCAGCTTGAGGATATAGCAAGCCGGCTGGCGGCTCAAGCCCGCAGCTTCTCTCTTCTTTCGTGCAATACTAAAAGGTACTTCACAAGGAGGTATCTGTGAAACAGACGTTGTTCGTGCGAGAAGCCCTCATCCTGTCCATCCTGCTGGTGACCGCGGGCGCTGTCCACGCGCAATGCCCTGGCGGCACGTACGTCATCGACCTGGAGCACGGCACGACCATGCCTGCCGCTCCTCCGGGAGCGTTGACGCTGCTCTCCCTCGCCCCTACGCAGAACCCGGCGTGCTCCGGCGGCTACGCGGCCGTGGTCCGGGTCAACCTTCAAGGATGCGAGAGGCCATCCTGGTCGTGGAGTGGGACAAGCCGACCGCCTGGACGGTGCACATCGCCGATTCCCCCACGAGCGACGGTTACGGTGGGGACGCCGGCACGACCCTCAACAATGCCGAGCTCTGGATCAACCAGCAGATCCTCTGGGTGGCCTCCAACCGGACGAACGGCGTGGGCGACAACGAGCTCGCGCAGGAGAACCTGGAGCTCAACGACGGGGCCATGAAGTTCGAGGTGAGCAACCAGCGCATCACCTGGGCTCCGCCCTATAACGTCATGGAGACTCCTCACCTGAAGAAGCTGTACGCATTCCCGGACACGTCCAACCCGGCCGAGGGCCACTACGTCTACCTGGGCCTGAACCGGGTGGTGGCCGACCTCCCCCTCCGCCAGGGCTGCGGCGCCCTGCGGGCCATGATCACGGTCGAGTAGCAGCCGGGCAGCCCCGCCGGGTTGAAAACCCCAGGCGGGGCCTCCCCAGGACGCGTGCTATGCTGATTTTGGAAGGCAGAACGATGGGTCCGAAGAAGCTCCGGACGCTCATCCCATAATCCGCAGGAGAGATCGCGAGAGCACCCGATGGCCACGATCAGTTATGAGATGCCGCCGAGCGCCTTTGCCGCGCTCCATCTGTCCCCCAAGGAGTTCGCGAGGGAGATGCAGATCGCGGCCTGCGTTCAATGGTATGCGCAGGGACTCGTCTCCCAGGAGCGGGCTGCCGAGATCGCTGGTTTGAGCCGGGCAGATTTTCTCGAGGAGCTCTTTCGGCGAAGAGTCCCCGCCTGTCAGGTAACTCTAGAGGAGCTCATCGAAGAGATCGAGCATGAGTAGGGTGTGGGTCGTCAATGCCTCACCCCTCATCCTGCTCGGCAAAATAGGTCGTGTAGCCCTCCTCAGCGATCTCTCGGACGAGCTCATCGTGCCTGATGTGGTCGCCCGTGAGGTTGGAGCGAAGCCAGAAGGTGAGCGAATCGTCTCTGAGCTCGCCTCCCTCCCGGGAGCACGATTCGAGGGTGAGATCGCCACGTCATCAGAGATAGCGGTGTGGAACCTCGGGCGAGGAGAGTCTCAGGTTCTCGCCCTCGCAGGGACCTACCCCCGCAGCCGTGCCATTCTCGATGACCTGGAAGCACGCCGCTGTGCCCAATCGCTCGGGCTGGCTCTGATCGGCACTCTGGGAGTGGTCTTGCGCGCCAGGCGCAAAGGCGTGATCGAGAGGGCTCGACCGCTAGTCGAACACCTCCGCAGAGTTGGCTTGTACGCCTCGGACTCGCTCGTCGAGCAAGCCCTGGCTCATCTCGGTGAGTAACGCTGCTCCGCGAGGGAGCCCCCGCCCTCCTCTGGGCAGGCAAGCCTCAGGATGCGGTATGCTCCCCGGGTTTCAACCTTCCGTGACGAGGTCCTTGACATGAAGATACCGTCCCTCATCCTCAAGCAGATGTACACGCTGGGCAGCCTCGAGAACGTCGAGGACGGCGTACGCTTCAGCCTCAAGAACCGGCTCAGCAATGCGACCGTGACGCAGCTCAAGGAGGTCCGGATCGACGGCCGGGCCGTTCCTCTCGAGCGGCTCACCCTGGAGCTCAACGGCGACAGCGTCTCCGGCACCGCGGTCACCCCCGGCAACGCCGTCGCCTTCCCTCTGGCGCGCGTGGTCCGCATCCACGCCAGGTGCGACCAGCTCGACAAGGGGCAGCACGAGATCTCCCTCGCCTTCGACACCGAGCCCTTCGGCTCCCTCTCCTTCAAGGTCAAGGACGCCATCGCCGAGCGCGGCAAGCGCAACTCCGTCCCGGCGGACAAGGAGAACAACGCCAGCCCGGAGATCATCCGCGCCCGGCAGAAGTTCGTCGAGGAGTTCTCGGGCCACAAGCTCCAGCACATCGACAAGTTTTCCTTCGATCCGGCCATCACCGCCGGCAACATCGAGAACTTCACCGGCGTCGCCCAGGTGCCCATCGGCTTCGCCGGACCGATCAAGATCAACGGGGAGCATGCCCAGGGCGAGTTCATCGTCCCGCTGGCCACGGCCGAGGGCACCCTCGTCGCCTCCTACAACCGCGGCATGAAGGTGCTCAACCTCTCGGGCGGCGTCACCTGCACCGTGGTCGGCGACAGCATGCAGCGCGCTCCGGTCTTCGTCTTCGACAACGCCCGCGATGGCCGCGACTTCGTCAAGTGGGTGGACGAGCACATAGATCAGATCCGCGAGGAGGCCGAGGGCACCTCCAGCGTGGCGAAGCTGACCTACATCGACCGCTACCTGTCGAACAAGCTGGTCTTCCTGCGGTTCAACTACACGACCGGCGACGCCGCCGGGCAGAACATGGTCGGCCGCGCCACCTTCGCCGCCTGCTCCTGGATCCTGGAGAACCACGACAGGATCCGCCACTTCTACCTGGAGTCGAACTTCGCCACGGACAAGAAGTCGTCCCAGATCAACGTGATGCGGACCCGCGGCAAGCGCGTCACGGCCGAGGCGGTCATTCCCCGGGACATCCTGGTCCAGCACATGCGCGTCGATCCCGAGACGCTCCACTACCACGCCGGTATCGCCAACGTCGGCGCCTTCATCTCCGGGGCGAACAACAACGGCGCCCACTCTCCCAACGGCATCACGGCCATGTTCATCGCCACCGGCCAGGACGTGGCCAATGTATCGGAGTCCTCGGCGGGCATCGTCTACACCGAGATCACTCCGGAGAAGGACCTCTACATCTCGATCACGATCCCGTCCCTGATCGTGGCCACGCACGGCGGCGGGACCGGATTGGCGACGCAGCGAGAGTGCCTGGAAATCCTGGGCTGCGTGGGCAAGGGCAAGGTCAAGAAGCTCGCCGAGATCGTGGCCGGGGTGGTCCTGGCCGGCGAGATCTCCCTCGCCTCGGCCATCTCGTCGCTCGACTGGGTGTCGAGCCACGAGCAGTACGGACGCAACCGGTAGGATCGGCTTCAGCTCCCAGGCCTCTTGATCTGAGGGGAATGCAGCCTCGCCTTCGTTCTCTGTTTGAACGAAAGCTAAGGGGCTTTTCCCCGCGAGGAGGTCTGCGATGCGATGGTTCTCCCTGTATTTGGCATTTGCCTTCTGTCCCACCCTGACGTCTGCGGTTGAGCTCTACCAACTCCACGACGACCGCTCGATCTGGCGATTCAACGGTACGCCGTGCAGCGGCAGCACCTGCACGGGATGGCGGTTGCTCGACAACAGCCCCCGGACCAAGGCGATCGCGGCGGGAGGCACGGCGCTCTTCCAGCTCCGCGACGACGGCTCGATCTGGCGCTTTAACGGGACTCCGTGCGGCGGCGGCTCCTGCCCGGGTTGGCAGATGCTCGACAACAACGGCCAGACCAAGGCGATCGTGGCGGCGGGTACGGCGCTCTACCAGCTCCACAGCACCGGCGCGATCTGGCGCTTTAACGGAGTTCCGTGCAGCAGCGGCAGCTCCTGCCCGGGTTGGCAGTTGCTCGACAACAACCCGCAGACCAAGGCGATCGCGGCTGGCGGCGCGGCGCTCTACCAGCTCCACGGCACCGGCGCGATCTGGCTCCATGCCGGCCTCCCCTGCAGCGGCGACGCCTGCTGGAAGAGGCTCGATAACAATCCGCAGACCAAGGCGATCACGGCCGGTGGTGGGACATCGCTCTACCAGCTCCATGGCACCGGCGCGATCTGGCGCCATGCCGCCCTCCCGTGCAGCGGCGACGCCTGCTGGCAGAGGCTCGACAAGAACACCCAGACCGAGGCAATCGTCTCGGCAGGGCCGGAGCTCTACCAGCTCCACGTCAGCGGCGCGATCTGGCGCCATACCGGGACTCCGTGCAGCGGCGACTCCTGCTGGCAGAGGCTGGATAACAATGCCCAGACTCAGAGCATCACGGCCGGGCAGTGAACCTGAAGGGGGCCGATGCCCGGTGTAGACTCTGAGGCGTGATGCAGGCGGAGCCCCGAACCACGCCGACCACGGTCACCGAGACCGAGACGACCGAGCCCCCGGTGTCCGCGGACATCGGAGCTCCGGCGCTGCCGGTGCCCGTCCCGTCTCCTGCGACCCCGCCAAACACCCTCGCCGGGTTCGAGATCCTGCCCGACACTCCGCCGCAGGGGCTCCTGCGGCGGTTGATCACGGTCCACCGGCACTTCTTCGGGCTGCTCTTCGGCGGCATCGTCTCCCACACCCGGAAGGGGCTGCGCGAGGGACGGGGACGGGGCTTCCGCCTCTTCTTCCTGCTGGAGCGGCTGATCGCCTGGGTCGTGCAGCCGTTCCTCGATCGCACCCTGCGCGACCAGCCGTTCCCGGTCCAGCTCCGGCGGCGGCTGGAGATCCTCGGGCCCACCTATATCAAGCTCGGCCAGGTCCTCGCCCTGCGCCAGGACATCCTGCCCGCGGAGATCACCGAGGAGCTGAAGAACCTCCTCGACCGGCTGCCGGTCGTCCCCTTCGACCGCTATCTCAAGCTGATCGAGGCGGACCTGGGACGGCCGGTGTCGGAGATGTACTCCTGGATCGATCCGGTGCCCATCGGCTCGGCCTCGATCGCGCAGATCCACCGCGCCACGACGTTGGAGGGGGACTCGGTCATCCTCAAGGTGGTCAAGCCGGGCATCCGCGAGACCCTGAACCGGGATGCCATCCTGCTCCGCTTCCTGGGCGTGCTGCTGCAGGTCTTCCTATCGCAGTACCGGCCCAAGCAGGTCATCGCCGAGTTCGTGGAGTACACCCGCCGCGAGGTGGACCTGCGGCGCGAGGCCGACAACGCCGAGACGTTCTCCGCCAACTTCCACGACCTGGAAGGGGTGGTCTTCCCGCGCATCTACCGCCAGTACAGCGGCCGCGGCGTGCTCACCATGGAGTTCCTGAAGGGCTACAAGCCGGGTGCTCCCGAGACGCAGCAGCTCGCCGAGGAGGAGCGCGACCGGCTCGTGGACCTGGGCGCCGCGAGCATCACCCGCATGCTCTTCCAGGACGGCTTCTTCCACGCCGACCTCCACCCCGGCAACCTCCTGATCCTCCCCGGTCCGCAGCTCGGGTTCATCGACCTGGGCATGGTCGGCCGCTTCAGCGAGGAGATCCGGCGCACGATGCTCTACTACTACTACGAGCTGGTCATGGGGGACGCCGAGGGCGCGGCACGCTATCTTTCCCAGATCGCCACCACCGGGCCGGGCTCCGACCCACACGGCTTCCGCCGCGAGGTCACCGAGATCCTCCACCGCTGGAACCGCAACGCCAACTTCCGCGACTTCTCGCTCGCCCAGCTCATCATGCGCTCGGTCAACCTGGGCGCCCAGCACAGGATGTACTTCCCGGTCGAGATGGTCCTCATGATCAAGGCCCTGGTGACGTTCGAGGGGGTCGGCCAGATCCTGAAGCCCGGGCTGGACGTGGCCTCCGTGTCCCGGGAGCACGCCCAGACCATCTTCAAGCGCCAGTTCAGCCCGCAGCACCTCTTCCAGCAGTTCCTCCGCGGCGTGCCCGAGGTCCTGGAGGCGGTCTCCAAGTCCCCGATGCTGGTCCTCGAAGGCCTCCGCCTCCTGGAGCAGGCCACGCGCCGTCCGGAGAACCCGTTCCGCGGCCTGCGGGGCACGCTCTTCGGAGGCTTCTGCATCGTGGCCGGAGCCATCCTCGCCGGAGCCAACGGTCCCTGGCCGATCT
This sequence comes from Thermoanaerobaculia bacterium, assembly GCA_035556715.1. GTDB lineage: Bacteria > Acidobacteriota > Thermoanaerobaculia > Multivoradales > UBA5704 > DATMER01. The sequence goes on along the minus strand of DATMER010000145.1, from coordinate 33,697 downwards.
GGGTGGCGCTGTTCCTGATCGGGACGATCGTTGCGCTCCATCGAGGGACCTAGGGGCTCACTCGATCGTCACGGCCGCCTCAGCTCCCGAAGTCACTGCCGTTCCCTGAAACCGCTGGCCGTTCGGCGTCTCCACCTGAACGGTCCAGGTGCCGGCCGGCACCCCCTCGACAATCGCCCTGCCGCCGACCAGCGACCAGTGCTGGACGGCTTGCCCTCCCGGGCCGATCGTCCAGAACATCCGCTGACCCGGCCCGGACAGGCGGACCGTTCCGATGAGGTCCGAGGTGACGAGCGCCGGGACCCTCACGTTGAGCCTGCCGGCCGGAGCCAGCGTCAGGGCGAGCGGCTCGGCGGAGGGGACCACCAGGCTCGCCGTGGCCACGGCACCGCCCTCGGCGCTGACGAAGAGGTTCCAGGTCCCGGGTGAGAGCATCGACAGCTCGAACGTCCCGGGCTCGCTCGCGTGCCGGGTCTCGGCCAGGATCGTGCCGCCCGGCGAGTCACGGACCTGCAGGTGGATGACTTCGGGCATCTGACCCGAGGCGAGACGGACCTGGATACGAGCTCCCCGGGTCGGCGTCAGACGGATCTCCAGGTTGTCGATCACCTGTCCGCCAGCGACCTCGAGATCCTGCTCCGCCGGAGCGAACCCCTTGGCGCGGACCTGGAGCCGGTAGCCGCCCGGCTGCATGCGGTGGATCTCGAAGCGTCCGTCGGCCTTGGTGCCGGCGGTAATCAGGTACTCCGGCCCCTGGCTCGGCCGCAGGGAGACCAGGGCCTCGGCCACCGGATCTCCATTGGCCGCGCTCACCACGATGCCGCCGACCGTCGCGCCCTGGAGGCGGATCACCACGTCCTGGTCCTGCTGAAGATCGATCTGGTCGTTGTGCACCAGCATGTTCCGGGAGTGGCGCACGCCCACGCGGTAGGTGCCGGGCTCGAGATCGTCGAGCACGACCCGGCCTTCGTAGTCGGTCGTGCCGGTCCGATCGACCGCGAGGCGCTGTCCGCGCAGCGAGACCCGGGCGTCGGGGAGCGGCTCGTCGTCGTAGAGCACGAGCAGCGTCAGGGTCAGGCGCTCGCCGAACTCCAGGTCGCGCGTCAGCTCCCGGTCGGACCGGCTGACTGGGACCCGGACCTGGGCCTGCCTCTGCCCGTCCCAGAGCGCCGCCCGCACGACCCAGTCGCCGGGGTGGAGAGCACGGATCTCGTAGCGGCCCCGGCCGTCGGTCCACGCGGCTACCGTATTCCCCCGGTCGCTGCGGGCTTCGACGCTCACCTGGGCCAGATCCTCCGGAGGGAGCCCCAGGATGTTCCCGGAGAGATTCGCCCCCCGATCGAGCGCGATCTCCAGGTCCGGGATGGGCTCGTTGACCGCGAGGGCTCCCGGCAGCTCGGTGTCGGCGAACCCTTCGGCTCCCGCCTTCAGGAGATACCGGCCCTGGACTACGGGGGAGAGGCGGAAGCGGCCGTCCTCTCCGGTGACGTCGCGGTACTGTTTGAGCTCGAAGCGGTTCTCGGAGCCGAGCTCGACCCGCGCCCCGGATACGGGCCTGCCCTTGTCGTCCACCACCCGCCCCACGACCTCGACGCCCGGCTCGAACGCAAGATCCAGCACGTTGACCCCGGATTGGATCTCGAAAGGCTTTGCCACGCGGCCATAGGCCGGATGAAGGAAGAGGACCTCCTGCCGCCCGACCTCCACCCCCTCCAGCCAGTACAGGCCGTCGTCGTTCGTGGAGGCGGTGGCCCCGCCGGCCCCCACGCGTACCGCCGGGACCGGCTCACCCGCGGCGGTGGTGACTCGTCCCTGGAGGGCCGCTCCCCGCTCGAGCACCAGCCGCAGCTCCCCCGTCTCCGCCGGTCGGGGCAGCTCGACCCGGAGGGGCTCGAGGGCCACGAAGCCCGAAGCGCTGGCGCTCACGTTCGAGGTCCCCTCGGGGATCCCCCGCAGCTCGAAGCGTCCGTCGGTCCCGGACCGCGTCTCCCGGAGGATCGGCTGTCCCACGGGCCGGTCCGGCTCCTCCGGAAGAAAAGCCTGCCAGCGGAGATTGATGCGCGCTCCGGCCACGGGGTTGCCCGCCTCGTCCACCACCCGGCCGCGCAGGACGGCGTCGGGCTCCAGCCGGATCGTCACCGGCTGGGCCGTCGGGGGCCGGACCGAGCGCGCCTGGGCCGTCAGATAGCCAGAGGCCCGGACCGCCAGGTGGACGGGCACCGCCTGCGCGAGGTCCTCCAGGATGAAGCGGCCGTCCGCGGCCGTGGAGGCCATGGGCTTGCGCCCCTCGCGCGCGCGCTCCATTTCATTGGGATCGACGGCCTGATGCAGGGGGAAGATCTCGGCGTCCGGGACCGGCTTGCCGCGATGGTCGATCACGAGGCCGGCGAGCTTCGCTCCGGGACGCAGGGTGACAACGCCGAGGTCCGCCGGCCCCTTCCCGGGGGGAATCCGGAGCGCCGGGAGGACGGTCGGCGCGTAGCCCTTCTTGCGCACCGAGAGCTCGATCTCGGCGGCTGGAGCTTCGGCAACGAGGAAGATCCCCTTCGCATCGCTCCGGGCCGTGACACCCTCCGCGTCCCCGCCGGACGGGCGCAGGACCGCCTCGGCGTCCGCGACTGGCCGTCCCTCCGAATCCTGGACCTTTCCCCGGGCGGCCCGGACCGGAGCCAGCACGAGGGTCAGGGTGCGGGGTTGGGCCGATGGATCGCCGACGGTGGCGCTCTGTGCCGTTGGGAAGAAGCCGGTCCGGGAGGCCCTCGCCTCGAAGGTCCGTTCAGGCCGCAACCGGATGAGCGCGAACCGGCCCTGGGCATCGGTCACGACGCGATCATCGGCGGCAACGACCATCGCGCCGGAGAGAGGGCGGCCTTGCGGGTCCACCACCTTGCCGCGCAGCGTGCCGGCCCGCGCCAGAACGAGATTCCCGATCTGCCGGCTCACGAGCTGGGGCCGCACGACCATTATTTTCTTGAGTAGGAACCCTGGAGCGAGGGCTTCGAGATCGAAGCGCCGCCGCCCCGGTGCCGTCACCTGGAAGCGTCCCTCGGCATCGGTGCGCACGAAAGCGCCGGGGTCCGCCGTGGCCCAGACGAGCGCGCCCGGGATCGGCTTGCGGCCCTTTTCATCGAGGATCCGTCCGGAGAGCACCAGCGGGTCGGCAGGAGGTTGGGCTCGAGCCGGCGGAGGGACCGGGACCCACCCGCCGGGAGGCAGCTCGAACGGCTCCACGAGCGGCAGGGGGGAGTACTGAACCGGTTCGGTTCCCGCTCTCCGGACGACCACCTTCCAGATGCCCGGACCCGGAGCCTGCAGGGTGAAGCGTCCGGCCGCATCCGTCGCGGTCGCCACAACCGGCGCTGAAAGAGAGAGGATCGGCAGAAGCTCGACGCGCGCGCCAACAGCCAGCCGGTTGTCAGGCGCGAGGACCGTCCCCGTCACCGGAATCGCGGCAGGGACGGCCTCGGCGGGAAGCAGATGGAGAAGGACGAGCAGCCAGAGCAGGATCAGATCTCGCAGTCCACCTCGGTCTCGGCGTCGCAGAAATCGGTCCCGTTGCTGCCGCCGGCGTAGTCGGTCCCAGCCTCGCCGGTGAGGCTGTCGTTGTCACGCTCGCCGTACAGACTATCGTCCCCGTTGCCCCCGACGATGATGTCGTTCCCCCAGTACCCAACGAGGGTATCCTTGTCGTCCCCGCCGTCGATCAGATCCGCGCCCTCCCAGCCGTCGACGAAATCGTCAAAGGTCCCGGAAGAGCCTGCGAAGAGCTCGTCGTCTCCGACACCGCCGTAGACCCCGTCGGGGCCTCCCTCTCCATTGAGGCAATCGCCGGATTCGAACCCGTAGATCAGGTCGCCGCCGTCCCCGCCGGAGATGCAGTCCACCCCCGTGCCCCCGGTCAGAAAGTCATCCCCGGAGGTTCCGGTGACGGTGTTGTCGCAGGTGCACGTGGCCAGTGCAGCCGGGGCGACGGCCAGAGCTGCAGCCAGGACGAACAAGGACGCGAGAGACCGTTTCATGTTCTTCTCCTTCGCGAAGCGCAGGGTTTTTGCCCTTAAACCCTACCACAGCTCTCTATTGCGCAGCGCCTGCAGCGCCGCGCACTTGTCCCGACTTCGCTTATATGCGCACCTAGCTATTAGAGGGGTCGTGAGAGCTTGACGATCCCATCTCTAACCGCAGGGGCGGATCTGCCCCAAGGAGGTGTCATGCAACTAGGTAAGAGGTGGCTACGCGGTGTGTTCATCCTGGTCATCGCAGCGGGCGCAATGGCGCCGTCGAGCGCGACGACGCTGGTCCGTGCCGGGCTCGAGAGCCTGGTGGCGGGCAACGAGAAGGTGGTCGTGGCCGAGGTCCGTGAGGCTCATTCGTATTGGAATGAGGAGCAGACCTCCATCCTCACGGACGTGCGCCTTGAGGCGACCGAGGTCCTCAAGGGCGATCCGCGGGACACGGAGATCACGGTCACGATCCTGGGCGGATCGGTCGGCGATCTGACCGAGTTGATCGTCGGCGGGGCCGAGTTGATCCCGGGGAAGTCCTACGTGCTGTTCCTCAATGAGGATGGTCTGCCGGGAGTCCAGCGCGTGCTCACCGTGCGCGAGCATTCTCAGGGCGTGTTCGAGGTGGTGAGGGCCCGGGATGGCTACCGGGCAATCAGCCAGGCCAACCGCCATCCCCTGGTCCCGGATGCCCTCGGGTTCGTCGATCCTCCGGGGGGAGCCAAGGGGCTTCTTCTCAACGACATGATCGGGTCGATCCGCGAATTCGCGGGTCGCCAGGGTACACGCCGGGAGGTGAAGTGATGAAACCTGTAAAGACCGTGACCCGGTTCACCCTTTGCGCCGCGGTGGCAGCGATGTTCGCCTCGGCCGAACCGTCCCATGCGCACCGGATGATCCAGAACTTCAACAGCGGGGGGCAGACCAGCGGCACTCCGGTCGCGTGCAACAATCCCAGCGGATTCACTCACTGGAACGCCGCGACCACCAACTGGCATCACAACGTCGCGGGCCAGGGCGCGGGCAAGGATGCGTCCCTCTACAACGCCCTCAACGTCTGGACTTTCGTGCTTGGCGCCAACCATACTCCGACCTATCGCGGGAGGACCGCCGCCGGGTTTGGCACGGACGGCATCAACTCTCTCTCCTGGGGTACGGGGCAGGGTTGCTCAGGCAGCGGAGGCACCGGCTGCTTCGCCCTCACCAGGCTGGTTCTGCAGCAGCCCGGCCAGATCATCATTGAGTCCGACGTCACCTTCAACAACGCTCAGACCTGGTCAACCAATGGGACCAACATCGACACCTGGTCTGTCGCGGCTCACGAGGTCGGGCACGCGCTCGGCATCCACCACACCGAATTAGGATCAGGCCCGACAATGTTTGCCTTCTACACTCCCGGAACCACGGGACCGCGGTCGCTGGAGAACGACGACAGGGCGGCCCTCCAGTGCTCGCAGAACACCTATTCTCCGTCGCTCTCCTGCATTCCGGACGGCGGCATCGACGACACGCTCTCCACCACGAGCTGCTGCAGCGGCGTTGCCCTGAACGGCAGCACACACTGCACCAACCCGGCGGATTTTGGGACGACGTGGGCGAGTTGCTTCCATGTCTGCGGCTCTGTGCCTACGGGCAGTTGCGCGCCCTCCGGAGGGGTCGACGACACCCTTGGACAGACCTCCTGCTGCAGCGGCTCGGCGGTGTCCGGGAGCACCCGCTGCCTCGACCCGACCGACTTCAACAACGGCTGGGCGAGCTGCATCCACACCTGCAATTGATCCCATCCTCCCTCTCCCCATCCCTCTCCCTCACCTGCGTGAGGGAGAGGGGGCCTACTTGGTCAGCGCCTGCCAGACGTCCAGCCGCCGCCAGTCCTCCATCTTCCTGCCGTCGAGGAAGACAGTGGGTGTCGACTGGATGTCCAGGCGCCGGCCGAGCTCCGTGTCCTCCCGGATGCGGTCGCGGAAGGCGCGGCTCGCCACGAGCTCCGAGAGGCGCGCGGGGTCCAGACCGGCTTCCATCGCAATGCGGGTCCAGGGCGCCTGATCCAGCCCGTCCTGGTTCGCGAAGAGCCGGTCGTGCATCTTCCAGAAGGCGTCGCTTCCGCCGAGGGACCGGGCCGCCTCGGCCGCGTCGGCAGCCTCGCAGGCTTGATCGTGGACCGTCTGCTGCAACAGGGCGTTGCACTCCGGCTCCAGCGGGAAGTGCTTGTAGACGACCTTGACCCGGTCCCCCATCGCGGGAGCGATCTGGCTCTCATAGGTCTCCGCGAAGCCGCGGCAGGCCGGACACTGGAAGTCGCTGAAGACTACTGCCGTGTGCGGCGCGGCCGGGTTGCCCCGGACCGGGTCGTCCGGCCGGATCGGGACAGCCGTCGAGGCCTGGCGCTGCTGGAGATAGCGCTGGAGGTCCGTGTCCTCATAGAAAGTGCGGGCGTAGTCGCTCGCCTCGCGGGCGGACTTCCGTGCTACGGAGACCATCAGCCCCTGCACGCAGAGGACGGCCCAGGCGATCATCAGCAGGACCCCGGCGAAGCCGAGGCGGCGGGGCGGCCAGCCCTCCTCCTCACCCTGGGCCTCCCGGAAGAGCCTCCAGGCCAGGAAGAGCATTGCGAAGTTCATCAGGTGGGTCAGCGTGCACCACCAGCAGACCTCTCCGACGCCGCCGAGCATGACGCTGACCAGAAAAGCCGAGAAGAGCGCCCCCGCCAGGTTGAGCCCGAGAGGGATGGCATGCCAGTACCGGCCGCGGGCCCGGGGCCTCCCCACGATCAGGTACCAGAGGCCGAGCGCGCCGAAGTAGACGGCGCCGTAGGTAGCGGTCGGTATCCCTCCGGGACCGACGGCCCACGGGCTGGCAAGTACGCTCGCGCAACCCCCCTCCTCCGCGTCGCAGGCCAGTCGGAACACCGCCCCCGGCTCCTTGCCCTCAGTCAGATGGTAGCTCGTGAGCATCAGGCTGATCCCGGCGGCGGTGAAGGCGAGCGCCACCAGGACTGGAACGATCCAGCGCTTTTCGTCTTTGAGAGGTGTCTTCGTCATGGTGGGATACAATAACCTCAGTCCAACGAAGTTCATCCGGAGGAGCAGGATCCGATGAGCAACCGTCTGCGGGCGATGGCCGGGCTTTTTCTGGCTCTGACAGGGACCGCTCTGGCCCAGGAGCCGGCCAGGGTCAGGGACATCAATACGACTCTCACCGGCGGCACGTGGGAGTGGTCTTCGCGGACCGGATTCGTGGAGATGGGAGGCCTGGCCTACTTCCAGGTCTCCGACGGGATCCATGGTAACGAGCTGTGGAGGTCCGACGGCACCGCGGCGGGCACCAGCCTGGTCCGTGACATCTGCCCCGGCGCGTGCTCGTCGCTTCCCCGGGATCTGACCGTCGTAGGCTCCTGGATCTACTTTTCCGCTGACGACGGTGCCCACGGCCACGAGCTCTGGAGGAGCGACGGCACCGAGGCCGGTACCATGCTCGTCAAGGACGTGATTCCCGGGCTCGTCAGCCCTTACCCTCACTACCTTTTCGAGCTCAACGGGACCATCCTTTTCGCCGCTGGAATCCGAGAGCTGTGGAGGTCCGATGGCACCGAGGCCGGGACCACCCTTCTCAAGAGCTTCGAAGGACTCAACAACCACCGTCCTGTTCTGCTCGCCCGTGCCGGTGGTGTCGTCTTTTTGAACGGAGAGGATGCCGACCACGGCAGCGAGCTCTGGAAAACGGACGGCACCCCTGAGGGGACCGTCCTGGTGAAGGACATCAACCCCGGCTTCGAGGGCGGTCTCTCTCCTTCAGGAATAGGCCTGCCCGGGTTCAGCGACTTTGCGGCTCTGGGGAACCGGCTGTTCTTCGTCGCATCCGACGGAATCACCGGCAGGGAGCTCTGGGTGAGTGACGGCACGGAAGCGGGTACCACGCTTGTCAAAGACATCATTCCGGGAACCTGGGCATCCGGACCCTGTTGCCTGACAGAGCTCAACGGACAGATCCTCTTCAGCTCCGATGGCGACCTGTGGAAGACAGACGGCACCGAGATCAACACCGTCCAGGTAAAGGAGATCCCGCCTCCACCATTTGGCACTCCGCGTGTGCAGGGGCTCACGGTCGCGGGGCCGTGGGTGTACTTCCTTGCCGTGGATGACACTCATGGCATGGAGATCTGGAAGACCGACGGGACCGGCGAGAACACAGTATTGGTCAAGGACATCCAGCCGGGAGCGGGTTCCAGCAGACCTTACTCTCTCAAGCCGAGCGGCTCGACCCTGTTTTTCTTCGCCGACGACGGCACCAGCGGGCTGGAACCCTGGAAGAGCGACGGCACCGAGGCCGGCACCGTGCGCCTGGCGGATCTGAATCCCGGGACCGCCGATTCTCATGCGCTCACTGCGTTCGGCTTCGAGGAAAGAGAGACTGTCGCCGGAGGACGCTGGTTCTTTCGAGCCCTTGAGGAAAGCGGAAATGTGGAGGTGTACACCTCGGATGGCACGCCGGCGGGCACCCAACGGCTCAAGGAGGTCAACTCCCAGACGTCCGCATTCCTGCCTATGTTCTTTCATCTCCACACTCTCTTCGGCGTCTCGCTGGGCGACCGGAGCGGCACGCTCTTCTTCGGAGCCATGGATGGCCCCTCCGGCCTCGAGCTGTGGCAGAGCGACGGCACCGAAGCCGGTACCGCGCCCGTCGCGCCCGGCTCGGGAGCTTCCGATCCCCAGGAGATCACGGCTCTTGGAAACAGCGTCCTGTTCAGCGCCCTGGGAGCCTCATCCTTTGGCCCGGAGCTGTGGATCTCGGATGGCCCCGCCGCCGGGACTACCCTCCTCAAGGACCTCGATCCCGATCCGGATCTGGGTGGATTTGCCCAGGGTCTCACCCTGCTGAACGGTAGAGTCTTCCTCCAGTCGTACGACGCCTCTGGTGCGAAGCTCTGGAAGAGCGATGGCACTCCGGAAGGCACCGTCGAAATCGGCCCAACGTCCGCCACCGAATTGATGCCGGCGGGAAGCTTCCTCTTCTACAACGGCCACGGGAACGGGGGTGAGCTCTGGCGCACCGATGGCACTCCGGAAGGCACGGTCCAGCTCCTCTCGTCCGGCTTCCCCGAGCGACTGACCCGCAGCGGCAACCGGATGTTCTTTTCTGCCGGTGACCTCGTTTCCGGCCGCAGCTTGTGGGTGAGCGACGGGACCATTCCCGGCACCCATCCGGTCGAGACCTTCACCCCTGGCTCCGGTATCCTTATGAGAAATTACGGCCCCTGGCCTCCCTTTCTCTGGGTGACGACCGGCAGCCGGCTCCTCTTCGCGGCTGTCGAGCCAGCCACCGGCGAGGAGCTCTGGGTCAGCGACGGAACGGAGGCGGGCACCTTCCAGGTCCTGGACATCCTCCCCGGCTCCCGCTCATCCGAGATCCATTGGCTGACCGCCGTGGGGGATAAGGTCTACTTCGTAGCCGATGACGGCACTCACGGCCGCGAGCTGTGGGTCACCGACGGCACGCCCCTGGGTACGTTCCTGCTGGCCGACCTGGTTTCCGGAGCCGGCTCCTCCCTGCCCGAGCAGCTCAAGGCGGTAGGACGGAACCTGGTCTTTTCGGCTCACACCCCGGACCACGGCCGCGAGCCCTGGCTCACCGACGGCACCCCGGAAGGCACGCGCCGGATCGCCGACATCGCTCCGGGTCCTCTCCCTTCGACGCCCATCCGGTTCACCTTCTCCGGCCCCTGGCTCTACTTCGTGGCCAACGACGGCGAGACCGGGTTCGAGCTCTACTCCGTGCCCTGGACGGCGCTGGACGGCGGCGCCGACTTCCACACCGTGACGCCCTGCCGCCTCGCCGACACCCGCCAGGAGGGTGGGAAGATCTCGGGTTCGCGGACCTTCGAAATCGCCGGCCTCTGCGGCGTCCCGGAGACCGCCAGGAGCCTCGCGGTCAACGTGACGGCGGTGGACCCGACCGGCCACGGCAGCCTCCTTCTCCACCAGACCGGCATCGAGCCGCCGGCCGCCAGCACCCTCTCCTTCGCGCCGGGAAGAATCCGGAACAACAACGCTGTCGTCCACCTGGGCGACGGCGCCTTCGCCGCGGTGGTCTCCCAGGGTCAGGAGGTCCACCTGATCGTGGACGTGAGCGGGTACTACGAGTAGGCGTTAGAATCCTCCCCGTCGTCCGATTCGAACGGGGAGGAGCTTATGACTCAACTGGAGCAGACGCAGTCCGTCATGGATCCGCCTGCGGCGAAGCCCGCCGCCGGTGCGAACGCCCTCTTCCCCACGATCCTGCGCGTGGCCTGGCTGTCCATCGGCCTGGGGCTCGCGCTGGAGATCCTGCTCCTGGTGCTGGCCGCCTTCACCGGCACGGCCGGGGACAGCCCGAAGCCGTTTATCTCGGACCTCGCCCATAAGATCTCGTGGTCCTTCATCGTCTGCGTCGGGCTCGCCTTCGGCACTACGGCGAGCAAGGCGCGGGAGGGGGTCATGGGCCTGCTCGGCCTGGTCTCCGCTCCGGCCGGCTTCGCCGCCGCCCGCGCCGTGCACAAGGGAGTCAGCGGCGCGCTCGGTGTGACCGGCGCCGCCATGGCGCCCGGGCTGGTCTTCCTGGTCGGCGGGCTCAAGGCCGCGCAGTACGCGCTCTTCGGCTTCGTCCTCGGCTGGATCGGCAAGCGCGCCTTTGGTCTCAAGGCCCATGCCGGGGCCGGGCTGGCCTTCGGACTGACATTCGGTCTCGCCATCGTGGCCGTGACGGTGCGCGCCTCCGCCACCGAGGTGCCCCTGGTCGGAATCGTCTCCAGGGCGATCAACGAGGTGATGTTCCCGGTCGGCTGCTCCCTGGTGCTTTACGCGTCAGGAGCCCTCGCCAAGCGCTTCCCGGGTTAGCGCAAGCCCATTGCACCAGGGCACGACGCTCATGCCAGGGTACACGGCGCCCGTGCCACCGTGCAGAGCACCCGTGCCAGAGGACACCGCGGCTGTGCCATGGGGCACGGCTCCTGTGCCAGGGTGCAGAGCGGCTGTGCCAAGGTGTACGGCGGCTGTGCCCTGGGGCACGAGAGCCGTGCCAAAGCACGCGAGCGCCGCGCCTTGGGGCACAGCGACTCTGCCAGGGTGCATCACTGGATGGGCGGGCTCGCCCCCACCATCCGCTCCTCCACCAGCCTCTCCAGCCGGGAGAGAACGTCGTCGAGCTGGCGGACGGTGTCGTGGCGGGACGGGCGCTCCCGGGGCTGGGGCTCCAGGGTGTTGCGCCGCCCCTCCCACACCCTGGTCCAGAGCTCGCGCTCCTGCACCAGCACGTCCCGCCGCAGGGTGATCCCGTGGCGGGCGAAGACCGGCTCCAGCCGGTCGAAGTTCTGGAGCAGATAGCGGCGGGTCGAGGCGTAGGCGTGCTCGACCACGGTCCGGCGCTCTGCGAAGCCGAAGATGTTCGTGAAGAACATCAGGTAGTCGTCCCGCTCCGGCTGGATGAGCACCACGTCCGCATCCTTGAACTTGGCCTCGTAGGCGGCCATGCCGATCTCGAGGCGCGAGTGGATTACGGTCCGGAAGGTCTGGGACAGCACGGTAACCAGCCCGCGGTTCAGGAGGTTGCCCCGACGCATGATCCCGGCCTCCACGGCGCGCACCGTGTCCACCGGGACGATCGGGTTGATGCAGAGCACCAGGTCGGCCCCGGCCTCCAGGGCGACCGAGGCGTGCAGGGTCTTGAGCAGGATGCCGTCCACGTAGAACCGGCCGCCGATCTCCACCGGCGGGTAGAGGCCCGGGAGAGCGCCGCTGGCCTGGACGGCCTGGGAGATCGGGACGTGATCGAGCCCCGGCTCGCCGAAGCGCACCGCCTGGCCCGAGTCGAGGTCGGCGGCCACCACCACCATGCGCTTGCCGAGGAGGCGGAAGTCGTTTGTCCTCCCCTTCATGTTGTAGATCTTTTCCAGGTACTCGCGGATCGGCGCGTTGTCGAACACCGCCACGGGAAGGGCGCGCGACAGGCGGAACAGAGCGTCGAAGAGGGTCCGCTGGCGGAAGTGGGACACATAGTCCCGCAGACCGTCGGCGAGCAGCTTCGGGATCATACGGCCACGCTTCCGGAGCTCCGCCATCGCGGGAGTCAGGAAGGTCTCCGGGACGAACGGGTGCTCGCCCGGCTCCTGGGAGACGATGGCGCGGCACATCTGCGCCGTCGTGATGTTGTTGGCGAGGTTGGCGTTGATGAAGGCGCCGGAGCTCACCCCCACGTAGATGTGGAGGTTGGTGAAGTCGACGCCTTCGAGTGCCTCGTCGAGGGCGCGGAGGACGCCGATCTCGTAGATGGCGCCCTCCGGTCCTCCGCCGGCGAGAGCCAGCCCGATCCTCGGAGACGGGTTGCCGGTGCTCGCCGGGCTGACAGTGATGGGCATGGACGCTCCTTCGCCTTGAAGCCGCTCCTCAGGCGATGATCTTCGCCGGGTCGTTGACGGGCTCGCCGGCCGCGGTGACGATCGTGCCGGCGCTCTCCCCAGGTACCACTGAGCTCGTCACGGGGCTCGCCGGGGTCACCCGCGGCTTGAGCATCTCGACCTTGGCGTTGAGCTCCTCGACCCGCTGCGTGAGGTTGCGGATCTCGTCGCGGCTGGGCACGCCCATCCGGTGGAGGGCCCGGGTCACGGACTCGTCCAGCTTGTCGCCCCAGGTGCTCCAGACGTCCTCGGCCGAGGTCTTGGCGCCCTCGTACTGCTTGCGGGCCTCGTCCCGGCCGCGGGTCTCGTACTCGCGGCCCCGGTCGACGAGGCGGTCGAACACCTTGGTGCCCTCCTCCCCGGCCGCCGCCAGGGCTCCCAGGCCGGCCAGCCAGATGCGGTGGGCGGAATCCCTCAGCTCGTCCTGCAGGTTCTTCGTCGCGTCGTTCATGGCTTTTACCTCGCTTCGTCCGGAGTGATGATGAGGGACGGTTCGGCGACCGCGCGGGCCGCCGCGTATTCGTCGATCTGACGGGACAGGATCTCCAGGCGCGCGGACAGGACCTTGAGGTCGTCGCGCGTGAGAATGCCCATCTTCTTCAGGACCTGCCGGCTCTCATACTCGACCGTGTCCTGGAACAGCTTGCCAGCTTCGCGCATGGCGCCGTTGGCGCGGTCGGTGAAAGCCTCGACGGTCTTGCGCTGGCGCTCGTCGAGGGGCCGGCCCCGCTCGACCAGGCGGTCGAACAGGCGGATGCTGGCATCGTCCATCTCGGCGATGGCGCCGATGCCGGCGCGCAGGATGTTGCGGCCGGCGTTCAGGAGCTCGCGCCCGAGGATGCCGACGGTGGTGGAAGTCTGTGCCTCGATCATCCGACCTTCTCCTCCCGCCCCACAGGGACGGTAGTGACAATATTGGGAGCTCCCGCGGTGCTTCCCGTGCCGGGAACTGTCTGATCTCTCTCGAGCTCGGCCAGAGAAGACTCGAGCTGGTCGAGCCGCGCCCGCAGGCTGGACATCTCTTCGCGCACCCGGCGCACCGGAGCCAGCCGGTCGATGGACGCCTGGACCAGCCGGTCGACACCCTGGGAGACCTGCTCGAAACCGGAGCTCACGGCGCGCTCGCCCATGCGGACGAGGTCGTGCAGCAGCTCGCTGGGCAGGGACGACGTGCCGCGCCGCCCCTCGTCGAGGATGATCTGGGTCAGGGTCTGGGAGGTGACGTCGGTGCCGGTGGCGTTGTCGACCACCTTGACCTCCTGTCCCTGCCGGATCCAGCCGGAGATCTCGTCGAGCGAGACATAGCGGCTTTCCTCGGTGTCGTAGAGCTTGCGGCTTTCGTACCGTTTGATGAGCCGGATCATGGTGCCTCCTCGCATGTAGTCCCAGTGCAGATGGCTGCAAAAGGACTGCCGCGTTCCGACTGAGAATATACCGCGGTGCGGCATAGGGCGTCAAGGGGAAGATTGACGCGCCGCGGCAAAGAGTTCAACCGGGCGGGCGGGGGGCGAGATTCCATAGGCGTATAATTGGGTAGCATCACTGGACAAGCGAATGGGACTCCCTGACGAGAGCACGTCGCACGAGAACCTCTCCACCACGCAGGTGCCGACGGAGAGGGAACCGGTGTCTCCGCCGGACTGGCCGGCGGAGAGCGCCAGCTTCCAGCCTCCGGCGCACTACCGCATCCTTGAGGCGCTCGCGGGCGGCGGCATGGGGATTGTCTTCAAAGCCGAGGACACCCGCCTCCAGCGCACCGTCGCCCTGAAGGTCCTCCCCTACCGGCTCACGAACGACCCCGTGGCCAAGGCGCGCTTCCTCCAAGAGGCGCGGGCCGCCTCGGCCCTCGACCACCAGAACATCTGCACGATCTACGACGTCGGGGAGACCGAGGACCAGCGGCTCTATATCTCCATGCCCTGGTACGAGGGCGAGACCCTCCGCCGCCGCCTCGCGCGCGGCCCCCTGCCCGTGGAGGAGGCCCTCGACTTCGCCCGCCAGATTGCCCGCGGGCTCGCCAAGGCGCACCGCCAGGGGATCGTCCACCGGGACATCAAGCCGGAGAACCTGATGGTCACCACCGAGGAAGTGGTGAAGATCCTCGACTTCGGCATCGCCAAGCTGGCCGGCGCGGCCGACCTTACCGGCACCGAGCACCGGATCGGCACCCCGGCCTACATGGCTCCCGAGCAGTCGCGGAGCGGCCGCGTGGATCACCGCGCCGACCTCTGGTCTCTCGGGGTCGTGCTCTACGAGATGGTCACCGGCCGCCGCCCGTTCCGGGGGACGAATCCGGTCCTGGTCCTCCAGGCGATCCAGTACGGCGTGCCCGAGCCGATCTCCCGGCTCCGCCACGGTGTTCCGGCGAGACTGGAAAAGATCGTGGCCCGGCTCCTGATGAAGAACCCCAAGACCCGCTACCCGGACGCGGAGAGCCTTCTTGCTGATCTGGACGGCGAAGGAACCGGCCGCCGCTTCCGGAGCGCCCGGCTGGCCGCGGGGCTCGTGATCGTCCTGGGGCTTGGCATGGCCGTCAGCAGGCTCGTGGAGCCGGGTGACAGCTCGCAGGGAGGGATCGGACTCGTGCCCTCCACCATCCGGCAGCTCACCAACCAGACCGGAGGCGAGTGGTACCCGAGCCTGGCTCCGGACGGCCAGCGCTTCGTCTACGCCAAGTGGGACGGCTCGGACTACGACCTCTTCCTCCAAGACCTCGACGGCGGTCTCCCCGCCAACCTGACCGATGACTTCCCGGGCGATGACACGCACCCTGCCTTCTCGCCGGACGGATTGCGGATCGCCTTCCGGTCCGAGCGGACGGACGGCGGCGGCATCTTCCTGATGGATCTGAATGGCGGTGCCGGGGGACCGGCGAGCCGCCTCACCGACTTCGGCTACTCCCCGGCCTGGTCGCCGGACGGTAGAGAGCTCCTCGTGGCCACGGAGGGCATCGCGGACCCCAACATCCGGGAACGCGCCAGCCTCATCTGGCGGGTCGACGTTGCGACCGGGAGCAAGCGGCGCGTCTTCGATCACGACGCCGTGCAGCCGAGCTGGTCTCCGAACGGGCAGCGGATCGCCTACTGGAGCGTCCTGCCCAAGGACGGGAGGCGCGTGCTCTGGACCATCCCTGCGGGCGGCGGCAGGCCCGTGCCGGTGAGCCTGAGCAGAGCCGTCGACTGGAACCCTGTCTGGTCGTCCGACGGCTACCTCTACTTCGTCAGCGACCGCGACGGCGCCATGACCCCCTGGCGGGTCGAGATCGACGAGACCACCGGGCTCACCCTCGGCGATCCGCAGCCGCTCAAGGCACGCTCGCGCTGGGCTGGCTTCCTGAGTCTTTCCGCGGATGGCCGGCAGCTGCTCTATGCGACTTCCGAGACCGTCACCCGGCTCGAGCGGGCGGAGCTGGATGACCGCCTCGCCGTCTCCGGTCCCCTGAAAACCCTCACCGGGATCACCACGGGCCTCCTGCACGCCCGGGTCTCCCCGGCTGGCGACAGGGTCGTGCTCGCGGACGACGTGAACGACAAAAAGCAGGAGGACCTCTTCCTCGTGCCCACGGACGGGAGCGGGAGCCTGGTACAACTGACCCGCGACGAGCACCGCGACCGCGCTCCGAGCTGGCTGCGTGACGGCAGGATCGTTTTCTCTTCGAACCGGGGCGGCCGCTACGGGTTGTGGACAGCCAGACCCGACGGCAGCGCACCGCGGGCCCTCGGCGTGAGTCATCAAAAACCCCTTCTCAACCCGATCCCGTCGCCGGACGGGCGCTGGCTCGCCTGTGTCCTCGGTCTCTCCGGAGCAGCGCTCGCCCGCGGGAACCAGAGCCCCGAGCCCCTCCCGCCCGTGGACGGAGCACCCTTCGTCGCGTCGTCCTGGTCGCCCGACAGCCGGCGCCTGGCCGGCACCGTGAACGGCAAGCCGGGGATCTACCTCTACTCGCTCGCGGCCCGCCGCTACGAGAGGCTGACGGATTCGGGATGGCGCCCGATCTGGATGCCGGACGGAAAGAAGATCCTCTTCCTCGACCAGGGCTGGAAGGTCGCAGCCGTGGACCTCGCCACGCGGGAGCGGCAGGAAGTGCTCGCGCCTGAGGCGAACTCCTACTTCGTGGACATGGATCTCGATCCCGCGCGAGGGCTGCTGTACCTCGTGCGCCAGCAGAGCGAGGGGGACATCGTGATGCTGGACCTGGAGTGATAGAATCCACCCAGAGATCAGATTTTATGCACTGCGTTGGCGAGGCTCAGCGGAGCCTTGTCGAGGAGGCCGGGATGGGTCTTGGGTTCAGAGATCTGGTGATGGACGTAGCTGTCGAGTGCATGCCGGGAGGTCCGCCCCCCGGTCCGTGCGGCTGCACCCAGACGGCGAACGCGCCCCAGTGTCAGCAGAAGAGCAACAAGCCAGGGGGCCACTGTCCCCAGGCGTCCGCCAAGATCCGGCCGCCGAAGAGGTCGCTCGCGGATCTGGAGGCGCTGCGCAGCCAGCTCCGCGCCGAGCTCACGACGTCCGGCTGACGTACCGCGTCCAACCTGCGAGCCGCTCCTCGACCGTCCTCCCCAGTCTCTCCAGGGACGCCAAGTCCGTGGGCTCCTCGGGCAGGAGGGGGATGTCGATCAGCGGCTGCTCGCGGTTGAGCAGCTTCGCCAGCTCGACCAGGCCGCGGCGGTCGCGCTCCCCCAGCCAGGACAGCAGCTCCCAGCCCGTCGGACGGCAGACGTCCCCGCTCGGAGGCGGAGCGTTCTCCACCAGGTAGTGCGGGTGCACGCGGTTCACCACAATGGGGCCGAGATGAAAGCCCGCCTGCTCCAGCCTGCGGGCGAAGAACAGGGTGTCCGGGATCCGCTCTTCGCCCGGTCCTGACACCAGGACGAAGCGCGTCCTGGGTGAGCGCAGGAGCTGCTCCACGGCCTGGGCGCGCTCCCGAAACCCCTCGTAGAGCGGCGCGAAGGCCTGGAAGAACTCCGCCATGTCGCGCAGCAGGTCCAGGCCGACCACGTCGTCCAGAAAGCGCTCGGCCTGCCGGCCCAGCGGTCCGAAGCGGCTCGCGGCCTTGAGCCGCCCGTCCTCGTCGAACCAGGGCTTGAGCGCCACCCGGATCGCGCCGCTCTCCAGAAAGCCGATGATCCGCGACGGCGCCTCCAGGAAGTCCAGGGCCTGTCTCGTGGGCGGCGTGTCGAGGATCACCTGGGAGTACCGGCCCTCGGCCTCGACCTCGAAGAGGCGCTCGACCGCCATGTACTCCAGGATGCCGGAGAGCGTCCCGGAGAGCTGCTGATAGAAGCGGTTCTCCAGGATGCGGCGGCCAGCCTCCTCCTCCGGGGCATAGCGCTGGATCAGCCGGTCGAAGGTCTGGCGGGCGTCGAGAAGGCTCGCGTGAAGCTTGCCCGGCGCATCGAGGGGGACGGGGATCTCCTGGTTCTTGGCCTCCTCCCCCACTCCCAGGGCATCCTTCAGGCGGAGGGACGGGTCGAACGTCATCACCAGGGTGTCGCGGCCTGCCCGCGCCGAGAGCACGCCCATGGACGCGGCCAGCGTGGTCTTGCCCACGCCGCCCGAGCCCACGACCACCACGAGAGGGTGCCGCTCCGAGATCAGCTCCAAGCTTCCCTCCCCGGCTCCAGGCAGGTCTGGAGCGCCTTGATCAGGTGCGGTCCCCGGTCCATGGCGAGCAGGGGGAGCTCGGCTCGCGGTCCTTCCCATTGGGCGGTCAGACGGGACATCTCCTCCTCGTTCAGCTTCCGGCGCTTGCGCCAGAGGGAGACGAGCGCATTCTCGGGGGTGTCCGCCGGGGAGGCAGGAGCTGGAGGGTACAGGCCGTTGACGATCAGGGCCTCGGGATCGCGCTGGACCCGCTCGCGCAGGCTCTGGCGCAGCTCCAGGGCCTCCTGGACCGGCATCTCCTCCGCGTGGGTGACCACCACGATGCCGCAGCGCTCCGGGTTGGAGACGAACCTCGCCAGCTCGCTTGCCATCTCGGCGAACGGTCCGCGCTGCATGACCTCGGCGACCAGCAGCGGCGCGGAGAGCAGGCTGATCCCGTGGCCCGTGGCCGGAGCGTCGAGGACGATCGTATCCAGCCCGGGCGTGCCCATTCCGCCCAGCCCATTGAGGAGGCGCCAGGCATGGCCGAGGATCGCGACCTCCTTCAAGCCCGGGGCCGCGGCCGAGAAGTGCTGGTAGATCGAGCTTTCGAGGACCCGGCGGGTGAGCATCTCCAACGGCATGCGCTCGCGGACGATCTCGTCCAGCACCTGGCGGGGCTTGAGGTTCTGCACCCACAGGCGGGGTCCGGCCTCCACGATGGCCCCCCCGGACGGGGGCAGGGCGAACATCTGGTGGAGGTTCTCGCGGGGATCGACCTCCACGACGAGGGTCCGGCGTCCGGCCGAGGCGAGCGCCCGGCCCAGGGTGGCCGAGATCGTGGTCTTGCCCACGCCGCCCTTACCCGTCACAACGACGAGCTGGCGGCGCAGAAGAGGTTTGAGGATGCTCATGGCGTGGAGGGCTCCGTGCAATGTTGGTGCCGCAGTGCGGCTAATTCTACACTGGGAGCGCCGGCGTCCCGCCGGCGAGTAACCTGGTTTGTTTGTGGCCGGGCATTGCCTTCCCACCCTCGTGCACGATAAAACCGTCCCGTCATGTCCTTCCCCGAGACCCGACTCCGCCGTTTCCGCCGCACGCCGACCCTGCGCCGCCTGGTGAGAGAGACGCGGCTCTCCCCGGACAACCTCGTCCTTCCCCTCTTCGTCTGTCCGGGCGAGGGGGTCGAGAAGCCCGTGGGCTCCATGCCCGGAGTGGCCCAGCAGTCGGTGGACCGCATCGTGGAGACCGCCCGGGACGCTTTCGCCGAGGGGGTCCGCTCGGTCCTCTTGTTCGGCATCCCCGAGCACAAGGACCCGGTGGGCAGCTCCGCCTGGTCCCCGGACGGCATCGTCCAGCGCGCCCTCCGCGCCCTCTCCTCCGAGGTGCCCGGCCTGGTCAAGATCGCGGACGTCTGCTTCTGCGAGTACACCAGCCATGGACACTGCGGCGTGCTCAAGGGCGAGACGGTGGACAACGATGCCACGCTGGAGAACCTGGCGCGGCAGTCGGTCTCGCTCGCCGAAGCGGGCGCGGACGTCATCGCCCCCTCGGACATGATGGACGGCCGAATCGGCGCCGTCCGCCAGGCGCTGGACTCCGGAGGCTTCGCGGACACCCCGATCCTCTCCTACGCGGTCAAGTTCGCCAGCGGCTTCTACGGCCCGTTCCGCGAAGCCGCCGAGTCCGCCCCTTCCTTTGGCGACCGGAGGTCCTACCAGATGGACCCCGCGAACGGCCGGGAAGCCATGAGAGAGGCCGAGCTGGACATCGAGGAAGGGGCCGACATGCTCATGGTGAAGCCCGCCCTGCCCTACTTGGACATCCTGGTGCAGCTCCGCTGGCGGTTCGACCTGCCGCTCGCCGCCTATCACGTGAGCGGCGAGTACTCCATGATCAAAGCCGCGGCCGAGCGCGGCTGGATCGACTACGACCGGGTGATGATGGAGTCGCTGATCGCCATCCGCAGGGCCGGGGCCGACCTGATCATGACCTACGCGGCCCGCGACGCGGCCCGGCTCCTGGCGGCGGGGTGGGTGGAGTGAGCCTCCTCGAAAGAGCCGAAAGAATCCTCCCCGGCGGGGTCAACTCCCCGGTCCGGGCGTTCCGCGGGGTCGGAGGCGAGCCGGTGTTCGTCCGCTCCGCCCAGGGGGCCTGGCTCGAAGGCGAGGACGGCCGCCGGTACATCGACTACATCGGCGGCTATGGACCGCACATCCTGGGGCACCGGCATCCCTCGATCGTGGCCGCGATCCAGGAGGCCCTGGGGCGCGGCACCGCGTTCGGGGCACCGACTCTTCCTGAGGTCGAGCTCGCCGAGATGATCGCCTCGGCCCTCCCTTCGGTGGAGATGGTGCGGCTGGTCAACTCGGGCACCGAGGCCACCATGTCGGCCCTGCGCCTGGCCCGCGCCGCCACCGGACGCAACCAGGTCGTCAAGTTCGAAGGGTGCTACCACGGCCATGCCGACCCGTTCCTGGTCGCGGCCGGCTCGGGCGCGGCTACGATCGGCGTCCCCTCCTCCCCGGGCGTGCCCGCGGCCGTCACCTCCGACACTCTGGTTGCCCCCTACAACGACCTCGCCGCGGTCGAAAAGCTCTTCAGGGACAGCCCTGGAATTGCTGCCATCATCGTAGAGCCCATCGGGGGCAACATGAGCCTGGTGCCGCCCGAGCCCGGGTTCCTGCAGGGCCTCCGGAGCCTGTGCGACCGCCACGGCTCCGTCCTCATCTTCGACGAGGTCATGACCGGCTTCCGGGTGGCCTGGGGCGGCGCCCAGAACCTGCTCGACTTCACGCCCGACCTCACCACCCTGGGCAAGGTCATCGGCGGCGGGCTTCCCCTGGCTGCCTACGCGGGCAAGCGGGAGCTCATGAAGATGATCGCGCCCGCCGGTCCCGTCTACCAGGCCGGGACGCTCTCCGGCAATCCCCTGGCCGTGGCTGCCGGGCGCGCCGCCCTCTCCGAGCTGTCGGTAGACGTGGACTGCCCCTATGAGTTGCTGGAGCGGATCGGCGCCCGCCTGCAGTCCGGGATCGAAGAGGCGGCCCGCTGTCACGGCATCCCGGTGCGGGTCCAGCGCCAGGGATCGATGCTCGGCCTCTTCTTCACGGACGCTCCGGTGACGAACCTGGAGGATGTCAACCGCACCGACCGCCAGCGCTTTACGCGGGTCTTCCACCGGCTTCTTGCCCAAGGGGTTCACCTCCCCCCCTCCGCTTACGAGGCGCTGTTCCTCTCCACGGCCCACGGCGACGACGAGATCAACGCCACGATCGAAGCCTTCGAGCGCGCGATTGCCCAGGAAGAGAGCCAGGAAGAGAGATAACCCCGGGTTGAGCCGTGCCGCGGGTTGGGTATAATGCCGCAGCTTGAACAGAACCCGGCCACAGGAGGGGCCCCCGGTATGACCCACATCATCTGCGAACCCTGCGTCGGCGTGAAGGACACCGCCTGCGTTGACGTATGCCCGGTGGATTGCATCTACGGGAAGGATGAGGATTGGGAGATGCTCTACATCCACCCCGAGGAGTGCATCGACTGCGGGCTGTGCATCGACGCCTGCCCTGTCGAGGCGATCTACACGCTGGAAGAGACTCCGGACAAGTGGAAAGAGTACATCGCCAAGAATTACGAGCACTTCGGCCTGACCCCTCCGTGAGCTGACAGCGCGCTCGTCCCAGGCTCCTTCGGGCGTTCCAAGGCGCGGCTTCGGCCGCGCCTTTGCGCTTTACTGGACCCTCTTCCCCGGAACCACCCGCCCGCCCTGGTACAGCGTGACCCCGGTCGCCTTGCCGTCCGGTCCGCGCTGGAACTCGAGCTGGGCGTCCACCACCTTCAGGAAGAACCGGGTCTCCGACTCGGGGAAGATCTCGAACTTGGGCTGGCCCGTGGCCTGGGTCATGAGATGGTCCCCCTCCCGGGTGATCGTCAGGAGGAACCCGGGCGCCAGCTCGTAGACACCGGCGTATCCGTCATAGAGGCTCGGGTCCACCTGGATCACCTGGCGCTCGGCCGGGAGCGGCTCGTCCGTCTTCACCGCGGGCACGGCCGGCCCGAAGAGCTGGAAGAAATCCATCCCGGTGATCTTCCCCTGGGCGTCCCGCCGGAAGCGGATGCGGGAGTCCAGTCCCGGGTAGAAGAACTCGTCGCGGGACATCGCCAAGATCTCTTGCCTGTCGCCGCCGGTGCGCTGGGCGACGAGCCTGTTCCCCTCGCGGTAGATCATCCGGGCGAGCGTCTCGTCGAAGCGGTAGACGCCCACGTACTCGTCGAGCGTGGCCGGGTCGAGTTCCATGGCCTTGCGCTCCTCGACCGGCTTGCCCAGTGCCTTCATCGCGACCCGGAAGGACAGCACCGCCGGCGGCACCGTCGGCGGCGGCTTGTTCGAGAGGACGACCACGACCAGGCGCCCGTCGGGGATGCTCAGCAGGTCGGAGAAGAATCCGGGGATGCCGCCGTCGTGCTCGACGATCCGCGCACCGTCCTCCTCCCAGATCGCCAGGCCGTAGGCGTAGTTGTTGGGCTTCCCCGTGGTCAGCTTCGCCGGCGTGGTCATCCGCTCCAGCGACTCCTTCCTGATCAGCTTTCCACTGGACAGGGCCTCGGCCCAGAGAGCGAGGTCGTCCACCGTGGACATCAGGGAGCCTGCCGAGTACGGCTGGGTCATGCTGAGGTATGGGGCGAGCCTGTAGCCCTCCTCCGTCCTGTCATAGCCGGTCACCCGGCCCGGCACGAGCTCGGTGTCATGCCCGTAGCGGGACCGCTTCATGCCCAGGGGGGCGAAGATCTCCTGCTCGACGAAGTCCTCGTAGCTCTTCCCCGAGGCCTTCTCGATGATGGCGCCGAGGAGGGTATAGCCCGAGTTGCTGTAGGACTGCTTCTCCCCCGGGTTGAAGTCCAGGGGCTTGCCCTTGAACATGTCGATGGCCTGCTGGACCGTCATGTCCTCGCGCCAGCGCGGCACCCACTCCGGCATGCTGGTGTAGCTGGGGATGCCCGAGGTGTGGGTCAGCAGGTGGTGGATGGTGATCTTCTGGCCGTGGGTGGGATAGTCGGGCAGGTACTTCGTGATCTCATCGTCCACGGACAGCTTGCCGCGCTCCTGGAGCATCAGGATTGCCGTCGCGGTGAACTGTTTCGTGACCGAGGCAATCTTGAACACCATGTCGGGCTGGATCGGCACGCCGAGCTCGAGGTTGGCCATCCCGTACCCCTTGCGGAGCAGGACTTTGCCGTCCTTGGCGACCAGCACCGCGGCCCCTGGCTCGCCCGCCGGAAAGGCCTGAGAAAAAAGCTGGTCCGCGTAGCGGGCGATCTCGTCGTCCGAGACCGCCGCCTGGGCTGCCGGGGCGGCCAGGAAGGTCATGAGCAGGAGAAGAGCGCTACCCGCGAGGGCTCGCACGCGTGAGAAACGAGAGGTCATGGATGACTCCTTGGTGTTGTCATGTCCGTATTGGCCAAGCTCACGGCTCGATAAGGGCGGGTTATACTGATGAAGATGAGCAGCCCCTCGTCCATGCCCGCCCGCATCCCTGTCAGCTACCGGGCCTTGGTACACCCGGAGAAGGAAGGAGGATACTGGGCGGAAGTCCCCGACCTCCCCGGCTGCTTCACGCAAGGGGTCTCGCTCGACGAGATTTACCACAACCTCGCCGAAGCAGTCGCCTCCCACCTGGACCTGGATACCCATTCCGTCCAGATCAGCCTGCTCGAGATTACCACTGAGTGAAAAGCGTCACAGGGGCCGAATTCTGCCGGGCGCTCGCCCGCAACGGCTGGCAACTCGTCCGTACGCGCGGAAGCCACCAAACCTGGAGCAAGAAGGGCCGGAGCAGCGTCACCGTCCCTGTCCATGCGGGTAGAGATCTCGGGCGCGGCCTGCTGGCGACTCTCCTCAAGCAGTCAGGGCTCGCCGAAGAAGATCTTTGCCCCCTCAGAAGTCGGCGATGTAGACCTCGCCCGGCTCCATCAAGGAGCTTCGTCCACACGTCGCCCGGCATTCCGAAGGGCGACCGCCCGGATTGTCTGCGCCCTCATCTCGGAAAGATCTCCTTCCCACAGCCCTGTGCCAGCAAGCTCGAGAATGCGGTTCGCCCCCCGCTCGAGTCGCTGGAGGGCGGCTTGTTTCGCGGTCTCGGATGCCTGAGCCTCGGGTAGTTCCTCAGCGTCTTGGGCGGGATCGCTGGCGGTCAGGTTCTCCAAATAATTCCGGATCATCTCCTCGAGGGACACCCCGCGCCGTAGGGCGAGTTGCCGCGCCCGGGCCAGGGTCCGGTCGTCGATGGAGAGCGTTACGTCCATGGACCACATGATACCTACAAACAGCACCCAAACGACCTGAGCCCCTTGCCTGCCTAGCGGGGAGACTCTAGGATTTGCGGGGAATTCCAGATTCACCGCGAGGTGCAACATGGGCATCAGGATCCTACGTGCCCGGCGGAATCTGAACGTCGACGAATTCGACTCCGCTGAGCTCGAACTCCAGGTCGGTGCGCAGCGGTTGGGGCTTGTCGAGGAATTCTTTCTCGTAGGTCTCGAAGAACTTGTTCTTCTTCGCCTTGGTCGAGATCCAGATGCCTTGGGGGTCCTTGTTCTTCTTCTTGAGCTCAGCGCCGTAGTTTCTCGTGTTGCTCACCCGGCGGGCGAGGTCGACCAGCACCGCGCACTCGGGAATCGGATTGTAGAACTCCCGTTCGGTGGAGACGACCGCCTGCGCCGTCGGCTTCTTTCCCGGCTTGGGGACCGGCAACAGCGTATCGAGCATCTTGTAGATGCTCGCATCGCCGAGGTCGACCGCACCCTTCTTGGGCTCCGGCTTCAGCTCGGCGGCCGGCGGCGTGGCGTTGATGCTCCCGTGGTGGCCGATCTTCAGGAAGTCGACCGCGTCCTTGAGGTGGGTCTCGCGGTACTTGTGCCACATCACGTTCCAACTGCCGTTGTCCTTGTTCAACCCGAATTCGCGTTCCCACTCGGCGTCGCCGACGAACAGCAGCCTCCGCTTCTTCCATTCGATCAGGAGCACGACGCTCATGTTGTTCTGGATCTTGGTGTCCTTGGCCGCGAACGCGAGGCCGTTTGAAAGCATGCCGGATTGCAACAGGCGAAAGTCGCCGGCGCTGATGTTCTTCGGAGCCGGAGCGGGGCCTGCCGAACGCTCTTCCCGGGGCCGGGCGGAAGAGCTGACGGCCTGAAGGCCCTTGAGGCTGGTGTCTGTCTCTTCGCCGAGGTAGAAGTGATCGATGTCCTGTTCGGGAGCGAGAACGCGGATCGTTGCGCCCTCGATGTCGAGGCCGAGCTGCTCGGGCGTCATTCCGGCGTGGACGAACTTCGGCTCGATCTCGTTGGCTTCCGGCAGTGTTTTCATCAGGAAGTCGTCGGCCGCGTTGTTGCTGACGCCGTAGGCGGAAGCCAGGATCTCGACTTGCGGGCTCAAGGCCCTGCCGCTGTCCATGAGCCGGCGCATGTGCGCGCCGGCCAAGGCGTGGAGCTTGTGCACCTTCCCGGCCTGCGGGTGCTCAGGATCCATCACCGCGCTGAGCCAGATGTTCTTGACCTGGATGTTCTTGAACCACTCCTTGTCGAATCCCTTGATGTGGTCCTCGTGCCGGTGCGTGGCGACGATCAGGTCGAGGCGCTTCTTGCCCGGCGCGTCTCCGTCGGGCAGCATCGTGGCCTCGAGATGCTTGATGGCTTTCTCGAGCAGCTCCACGCCGCCCTTCTTGCCGCAGTCGATGAGGATGTGGAATCCGTCCTTCCCCTGCGGGATGCGGACGTAGACGCAGTCTCCGCAGCCGACGCGGTAGGCCCGGATCAGGAGATGATTTCCCATGGCCGTGCTCCCGGATAGTCTTCTTCGTCATGAGACAGGTGCAGGTGGGGTGACAAGCGGAACCGGATCTGGTCCTCCTCCCCTTCCGCGATCAACGGGGGGACCGCGCCCAGCAGCCCCTTGGCGGAGCCGGCCACGGCTCCGACCCGTCCGGCGGCGATCTGGGCGGCCAGGTTGTCGAGCATCTCGTCCTTGCGCGCGGTCCCCTCGGCGACCGCGGACTCCCAACGCTCGGCGACGTCACCGGTCCGGACCCGCTTGCCCCCGTATGGGAGGGAACCGGGCTTCATCGCCCAGGTGAGGACGCGGCCGTTGTCGTCGAACACGAGGGTTCCGCCACAGAGCATGGAGGTCCAGCTCCCGTCGAACCGGCTGAACCGCTCGCCCTCGAGGAGGACATCCTCCCGCCAGACGTATTCGAGGATGACCTGCCGGGGCAGCCGGGCCCGCTGGCGGCCGCATTTGTTGGCGTCGTAGAGATCCGCGATGAAGAAATCCTGGCTGGCAGGGATGAGGAGCTCCTGGCGGTTGTCATCCAGGAAGCGGTACGCGGCGGCGCGCGAACGTGAGATCTCGCCGATGTTGGGGGAGACGCAGAGATACAGGCGCTCGTGGAGATACTGCGGCTGGGTCAGTCGCAGCTCGTCCTCCTCGGAGAGGATTTCTCGGTTTCGGAAAACCTTGATCAGCATGCCGTAGTAGCCCTCGGGGTCGATCGGGTCGGAGAGCTGCTGCGACCGGCAGACGGCGAGAGCGTAGTCCCGGAACGTCACGTCGACGGGAGGGAGGAGATCGAGCGGCTGGATGGCAGTGCGCTGCATGCGGTCCGTGGCATACCAGAACGCCTCTCGGGGGCTGGTCGCGGGCTCGCTCCGGTAGTGCTTCTCGAGCTCGACGAGGATGTCGAACATGGCGCCCGTGAGGACCTCGGAGACGCGATGCGCGCTCGCCGCTCCCCTCACGGCGGACATCTTCTCCTCGTTCTTCGCCGTCCGCAGGTACGGACGGCCGGTGACGTTCTTGCCGAACTCCTCGGCGATCGAGCCGATCGCGTCGGCTTTCGTGATGTCCCCTTCGGTCTGATCGGCCAGGTACCTGCGCAGCTCGCCGTTGTGCAGCGTGAGCAGGATGGCCGTCAGGTCGCCGACGAATTCGTGGAACGCTCCCGTCTGGACGAGGCTGCCTTCGTTGTACAGCGGGCGAATGCCGTCGAGGACGGCGTGGCCGAACTCATGATTGACGATGTCGGCCGAGAGGCAGGTGTAGACGAAGTCGGGGGCCGACCCGAAGTAATAGAACTGGAGCGACTTGGTGCTGCGGTCGTAGTAGGCGTTCTCGCCGTAGCCGGCGCGGGGCACGACGATCAGGCGGTTCCCTTTGAAGCCCCAGGGGATGCGCCGTCCGAGAGCGGGGGCATCTTCGAAGAACTCCAGCGCGCGTTGCAGGGTGGCCCAGACGCTCACCTGATGAAATTGCGGGAGGTGAGCCGTCGCCTGATCGATGACCTGGTCGCCGATGATGAACGTCTGGCGCTTCTCATCCCATTCGGCCGGGGGCGTGAGCTCGTCGGCGTCGGCGTTGAAGTCGACGACGGCGAAGCGGGCGCTCGTCGGTCCGTCCGCGAGGCCCGGCTCCCAGTCGACGCGCAGCTTTTCGTTGAAGGCGAGGGCCGGGTTGTCCTTCGCGACTGCCGGATCCTGCATGTAAGTGGTGAAGGGGATCTGCAGGACTTCACGCCTGAGGCCGGCGGGGGTGTAGCGGGCCGCGTACAGGGCAACGCGGTCATCGGGCGAGATATCGACTGTGATGGATTTTCGCCGCGTCGTCTTCGGGGTCGTGCCGCCGGCCGCGCTGGGTTGCTTTTTCGCCACGGAAATCTCCCGTTGAGAATCGCACACCTGAAAGGGGCGGTCGCGCAAAGCCGAGTCTTATTATTGCGCCGTCCGTGGAGCCCTGTCTAACCTTCCTAGACCTCCTCAGACCCGTCCCTTTGATTCTGACGGACTGGTCGAACAGTTTCCCCAGCGGTACGGACGATCGGTACGTCAAACTTACCAAGGCGTCAGAAGGACGGCGCGGAGCGCGACCCGGACGACTGCGGACGCGGTAGGGATGGCTCGGACTGCGCGCCGGACGGCTCGGGGTCCGGTGCGGACGGTCCGTACGGCGGTACGAGTTCGGACCGCTGTACGAACCGCTCGGACGGCGGTACAGACGGCTCGCCCCCTAGTACGTCGTCACGCTAGAAGTGACGTGTTTGGGTGCCGATCTCCGCCTTGAGAGAGGTTACAATACTCTCAAGGAGGAACGGCGATGCGGAAGCGTGGTACGGACGGTTGGTACGACGGTACGGACGGTTCGTACGGCTGTACGGATGGCTCGCCCCGCGGTACGAATGTCTCGTATGGCTGTACGAGCCGTCCGTACGGCGGGGCGAGCCGTTCGTATCTCGGGACGAAAGACTCCGAAGGGCGTACGGACCGCTTACACCGCTGTCCGGACGGTTGGTACGGCGGGGTGGACCGCTCCGACCGTGGGGTGAGCGGCTCTCTTCCTCCTCCGAACGGTCCGAACAGCGGTGCGCGCCCTCCCTACCACAGGGCGCGGCGCTCCCGCCGTCTCCGCGAGCCGTCGTATGCTTCCACCAGGAGGCCCCCGATGACCCGAGAAGAGTACGAAGAGCGCAAGCGCGCGCTGGAGGCGCAGCATCTGGCGGACATCGCCCTCATGAACGTGGCCCACCAGGCCCGCATGCGAACCCTCGAGAGCCTCTGGCAGCATGTCGGAGCCCCCGCCGCCATGGCCGTCCCCGCGCCGGCCTCCGCGCCTTCGGCCCGGACGTCGGCACCGGCCCCGAAGCCCAAGCGCGCACGCTTCTCCGTCCTGGAAGACCTCACCGCGGCCCTTCCCGAGCTCCCCGAGACATTCGACAAGCACGACATCGCCCGCGTCCTGGGCTATGAGCCGTCCCGCGCTACGCTCTTCCGCGCGCTCCTGGCTCTCAAGGAAGGGGGCCGGATCATCACCGTGAGCGCCAGCGTCGGCGGCCCCGCCTCCCGCCATCGCAAGCTCGCTTCTTCGGATTGATCCCGGGCACCCTCCCCCGCCCTTGCGTCTATCCCGCTAAAATCTTCCCCCCTTCCGGGGCGACGTGTCCGCCGGCCAAGGCTGCCGCACGGGATTGTGCTTCTGCTTCCCGGTGCCAGTAGACCTTCTCCATCATCCTGAGCGAGGTATGCCCGAGAAGCTCCATGCCGTGCTCCGGCTCGACGCCGGCGGACGGTAGCTGCGAGCGGAACGCGTGGCGAGCCCGTCCACCAACGAGAGCCCTCGCCCCTCGGCGACTCCCCAGAGGTACTACGGGAGGTACTACGCCAGCACACAGCAACCCCGTCCTAGCGGAGGTAGTACCTATGTAGTACCTACGCGCCCCTCTGTCTGGGGTGCTTCGGTGTGTAAGTGGCGGTAAATATAGGGTTTAGGTTGGAGCCGACGGCCGGGATTGAACCGGCGACCTGCTGATTACGAATCAGCTGCTCTACCGCTGAGCTACGTCGGCGCGGAAAACCGGGGGGGCCCGGAGCGGACGGTATTGTAGGGCACTCCCCCGAGCAGCGCAACCGCAGCGTTCTGCGCTTCAGCATAAAAAAGGGGGTTGCAATTGGGAAATTCGGTTATAATATGGGACGTCGGCATAAGAGTTCGTCCATCTTTCCGGAGGAGACGCATGAGACCGAAGACCTGGCGTAGGTTGTTCGCCGTCGCATCCCTTACCCTCTTCGCCCTACCTGTCTGCGCAGACCTCGGCCCCAAGGGGAGCGAGGTCCGTGTGAACCACAGGACCGACTACAAGCAACGCAATCCCGCGACCGCCTTCTCCACGGCCGGAAGCGCCCTGGCCGTCTGGGAGAACGACCAGAAGGGCCTGCGGGCTCTCTTCTATGGAAAGGATGGCCAGCCTGCCGGTGCCGAGATCACGCTGCTCGAGAACCAGACGACGGCCGACGGTCTGTTCGTGAGCCGCCGGCAGCCCGCAGTGGCGTTCCTGTCGGAGAACACCATCGGCCTGGCCTGGACCGAAGAGACGGCCAACCTGCGCTACGTCCCTTATCTGGAGCAGCGCCAGGTGCTGGACCAGGATGTCTACTTCCAGCGCTTCAACACGGCGGGTGTCGCACTCAGCGAGCGCATCCGCGTCAATGCCACCACCGCCGGCTTCCAGAGCGAGCCGCGGCTGATCTCCCGCGGGGCGAACATCCTGGTCGTCTGGCATGACGCCAACGGGGGCATCTTCGGCCGCTGGCTCGGCGGTGACCAGTTCCGGATCAACGAGGCGGCCGGCACGGCCGCGGCTGTTGCGGCAGGCAACGGCGGCTTCCTCGCCATCTGGGAAGGGCAGGACGGCAGCGAGACCGGCGTGTTCGCGCGCCTGTTCGACAACTCGGGCAAGCCCGCCGGCTCCTCGTCCCGCGTCAACACCGACACCGCCGGCCGGCAGCGGCGTCCCTCGGTTGCGGCCGACGCGGCCGGCAACTTCCTGGTGGTCTGGCAGGCTGATCTGGCCAAGACGGAGTCCCGCCTCTTTGCGCAGCTCGTGGGCTCCAAGGGCGACAAGGTCGGCGGGCAGATCGCGCTCCAAGCCGGCCCCGAGTCGGGCATCGTTCAGATGGCTCCGTCCGTGGCCGCTTCCGCTCCCGGCCGCTTCCTGGTGACCTGGCTGGCCTGGCCGAACAACCTCGCCGGGCTGGAGATCGCCGGCCGCGAGTTCAACTCCGCCGGAGCCCCCCAAGGCGACCCGTTCTGGGTGACCGAGCGCAGGATCGAGCGGAACTTCCGCCGGACCTCGATCGGCACGGACGGCAAGGGCGGCTTCCTCGTCACCTGGGAAACGATCGTCGGAGGCCGCCAGGGGATCGGCGCCCGCCGGCTGCAGGCAGATTGATCTAAGCCTCCTCCCCTCTCTCCGGGGGATCGCGGCGGTCCTTCGGGCGCGAGTTGGCGCCCGGGGCCGCCGCGATGTTTTTGGCGCCGGGGCTACTCGAACCACCCGTTCACATCCAGGATGACGTGCACCGTACCCCCTCCCGATACGAGGGGGTCGATCCTCAGCACGCCGGCGCTGGAGATCTTGAGGATGGCGTTGTTGCCGCGGTTCAGCCCGATCCGGAAGTTGATCGTGGTCGCGGTGGGGGTCGGCTCCCCTCCCGGGCCGAAGCTGAGGTAGCCCTGCCCGGTGGGCGAGACCGCGGTCACGTTGAGGGAGAGCGCCACCGCCGTGTCCGGGATGCCGCAGAGCCCGTCCACGTCGATCTCGCGCACCGCCCCCGAGGCGAGAGCGGGGCCGTCCTCGCGCGTGTCCCAGAGACGACAGGGGGTCGCGGTGTAGAAGTCGCCCGTGGGATCCGGCGGGGGTGGCGGCGGGTCCCCCACGGTCAGGCGCAACACCCAGTCGCCGGCCCCGGGCGGCGTGAAGGCCCTCGCGGCCCCTCCCGACACCGGGGGCGCGGCCTGGAAGGCTCCCGTCCGGGGATTGAACCAGTCGACGGCGATGGTGCCGGAGGCGCCCGTCAGGTCGAGCGTAACCGTCCCCCCTTGATAGAGATAGGCGACGTAGGAGGTCCCCTCGTCCGCCAAGGCGTAGGCGGAGCCGATCAGCACGAGGTCGTCGGCCGGCTCCATGCGCTCGAAGGCCACGGTCTTCACGAAGTCGGAGAACGGCTTCAGGTACGCGCCGGTCCCCGAGGCCGCGGCTCCCGACGTGAAGGCCGCCCAGAGCATCTGCCGCTCGGCGTCGGTCTCGTCCCCCATGCAGAACTCCTCCTGGATCATCGGCTTGACCGCCTTCTGCCGGTTCGCCAGCCCGAGGTCGTGGACCTTCTGATGCGTCACGGTCGCCGAGACTCCCACCTGGAGGTCGATGTAGTCGGCCCAGGGCGCGGTCGGGAAGGAGAAGTCGCCCGGCAGGCCGTGGACGGTAGCCAGCCGGTCCCAGGGGTTGTGCTGGTGGAGCCAGACCATGTGGCTCTCCACCTCTGTCGTGGTCCACCCCTCCTGCCACTCCGTCATCAACGTGAAAACGGTGTTCACATACCCGGACAGCCGCGCCATGCCGTAGCGGATCAGCCTCTTGCGGTCCGCGTCCGCGTGGTTGCCGAAGCCGTCGGCGAAGAACCAGAGCTGGGTGACCATCCCGGCGGCGCGCATCTCCTTCAACCACTGCTCGTACAGGCGCCAGCGCTGGAGGTCGAAACGCGCCTTGTCGTTGGCGTCCGCGGTGCCCAGCCAGGGGGTGGTGGAGACGCTGCCGTAGTCCGTGTGGTTGGCCAGGTAGATGTTGATCTTGTTGAGCCCCATGCCGAGATGCCGGTCGAGGAGCTGCCGGCGGTGGTCGTCCGTACGCTCCTCGGAGAACAGGGTGTGCGAGAAGCGGATCAGCGCGGGCGCCGCCCGGTCGAGGTACTTGCCCACGAGGTAGACGTTGCCGCCGTTCCGGTACTTGAAGTACCGGGGACGCGCGGGGTCCGCCACGATCGGCCCCTTGCTGAAGGCCCCCGCCAGGGTGCCGGACACGGAGAAGCTGCCCGACTGGCCGTTCAGGCCCGCGGCGTTGCTCTGGGTGGTCCAGGTCCAGGTCCCGGCCTCGTCCGCGAAGACACGGACTTTGAAGACGTCGCCCGACTGCCCCCCGGCTCCATCGCCGTCGAAGAAGCCGTCAACCGTGATCCTGCGCCCGCTCGGGGCGGTCACCTGGGCCGTTAGCTGGATGTCCGTGAACGGGTTGGGCGTGCCCTGGGAGCCGTCGTAGAAGACGTCCGACTGGAGCACGATCTCCGCGGTGTCGAAGCGGAGGACCGCCGCCTCCGTCCGACCCGCAAGCGCGAAGACCCCGACCAGAAGGGAGACCTGGAGGAACTGCCTGCCTGTCATTGCCGACCCTCGACTTCCGTCGGCGGAACCCTCTCCCCCGCTGCTTCCTGCACCGACGCTTCGAGGTCTAGCAAGATCCTGGCCTGATTGATGTACAACTTGCTGCATTGGCACAACCGGTGAAAGCCGGCGTCGCAAAGCTGCGGGTCCTCGCTTCATCCAAGCAAGACAGCCGGGCTGCAGAACCTTGTTACCAGAGCACCGGTGGCATTGAAACTGCACCATTTCTGCGGCCACTGGTATTGGAGGTAGATGCGATGATTCCCCGCTCGTCCTGCACTCGGCGTCCTTCCTTCGTCCGGCTCGCCGGGCTCCTTCTGGTCTCGCTCCTGATCCCCGCGGCCCTGGTTGCGCAGCCGTCGCGGTCCTGGGCGGTCCCCTACAACGAGGGGGGGTTCGAGGTGGCCGGCTGCGCGGGCTGCTTCGACAACTTCCTCGGCTTCAAGGCGTACGTCCGCGGCCGACAGGCGCTCGCCGCGGATGCTGCGGGCAACACCTACGTCACGGGCGTCACCACCGCTGGAGCCACCGAGGACGTGCTCACCGTCAAGTACAACTCCCAGGGCGTGGTGCAGTGGGCCGTCACCTACGACGGTGGCGACGCGGACCAGGGGTTCGCGGTCGCGGTCGACTCCGCCGGCAACGTCTACGTGGCCGGCCGCTCCTGGACGGAGACGCAGTACGGGCTCCACGGCTACCTCCTCGTGGTCAAATACAACGCGAGTGGCGTGCAGCAGTGGGCCACCTGGGACGTCCAAGGCGTCCTGAGCGCGGGCTTCGCGCTGGCGGTGGACGGCTCCGGCAACGTCTACGTCGCGGGCGAGTACTACTCCGGCAACAGCGACCTCCACACGATGATCACGGTCAAGCTGAACGCGGCCGGAGCGATTCAGTGGTCCAATGGGGCCTTCTACGGTTACGACT
>DATMER010000144.1:0-43643 GCA_035556715.1 Thermoanaerobaculia bacterium | reverse complement strand
GAAGTTAGTAGATTGGGCAAAAGACTTTGGGCAATGGGTTCTGGAGATCGTAAAGAGAACGGACGACATGGTGGGCTTCGAAGTTTTACCTCATCGCTGGATCGTCGAGAGAACCTTCGCATGGCTTGGCCGGTTTCGGCGGCTGAGTAAAGATTATGAGGTTCTCATTGAAACCAGCAAAGCGATGATCCATATCGCCATGATCCGCTTAATGATACGTAGGTTAGCCTCATGACTTTTGAGACACCCTCTTAGAGTTCCGATCAAGGTGGGAAAGGAAGAGGACTGCCTTTCGGGCAGGTGCAGTTGGTGATCTGAAGCTCCGGGAGGCATCTGGAGATGCGTTTGAGGGAGACAAGCACGTGATCTTTCGGAAGACACTGCCTCGCCAAGCCCGAGTGTCGGTCTCGCGCGGCATCTGCCGCGAGTTTACGCCCTCCTCTTCTCGAAACGCCTCGCAGTTCCTCCGGTGGGCCACATAGAAGGCGTTCCAAGGATCCTCCCGCCACTATTGAATACCCAGGATAGCTATCCCGGCCACACTCAGGCACAAGCCCACCAAGCTAAGCGTGAATAGGCGCAAAAGAGCAGCATCAACGAGTCGCCGTTTAATTTCGGCAGGGACAGTCGTAGGTGAGGCCGAGCTCCGGGCTATATACTCAAAGCGCTGGAGCATCCATCCGACAACCGAGAAGCACGCGCTCGCCACGCCAAAACATCCGCCCACGGTCATCAAGCCACCAGCATTGCTTGGTGGAGGTTCTGGAGCGAGACTGAAAATAATTAAGTTTGCCGCTAGTCCAAGAACAAGACCGCTTGCAAACACCCACTGCGTACCATCAGATTCGTCGAAGGCGCTGCTTAATTTGGTGGCCATCATAGTGCGCCCAATGCGCGCAGGATGTCCGTTCGAAGAGATTCCAACTCTTCGATAGTTGTTGCCGATTCTATCTTGTTCATTACCTCTCCTCGTAGGTTCTTTGCGCCAGCGACTAAGCCTTTATCTCTCTCAGCTTCCATTGCGGAAAGTTTGGCAGCCGCAGAGTTTCCGGCCACTCGTCTAGTCTCAATAACAAGTTGCTCGCTCCGAGCCCGCTCCTGCCCAATGTCGGCATCGCGTTTTGCAAGCTCGTGTTCAACTTCCGTCCGTGCTCGAGTGCGGAGTTGTTCCAGCGATACAGCTATCATTTTCTCAACGCAATCCCGGAGCTGTTGCAGGGGATAAGTACCTTTCGCTGTCCCACCCTTTCCGATGGTCCCAAGTACTCCGAATTCATTTTCATAACGCAGAGCATGAGCCGGTGATCGAATGCTGGAAGAAAAGACAACGCAGGGAACCGACACTTCTCGCAATCGTTCAAGTAACACTCGTCCAAAGTTGTCGGAACCCGGTGTTAGGTTTAGGTCAACTATCACGCCACAGACTTCGTGCGGTCGTGCTCGCAAGAAGTCGAGGGCACCATGAAGTGAACCAATTGCGTGTACTTTCACGCGTGGCTCGAGAGCTAACCGAACGGCAGCCCAAGTATCCGGATCATCATCGACAAGAAGAATTGCTGGCATATAAGTCCTATAATTTCCTTTGCCTCCCGGTCACGGGAATTCGCACCCGGAAGCAGGCGCCCTCCCAACCCGGAATTGGGTCGTCGAGTGGTTCGAGTTCTCCTCGGCACTCCTCAAAACTTAGTCGCGCAATTACCAGGCCAAGCCCCCGGTCGTCCCCTTTGGTCGTGATCTGGTGTCCCTCGCGTAGCTTTTCTCGAATCTCGGCTGGCACTCCAGGTCCATTGTCACAGATGAAGACATCTATCCATCGTGCCGAGCGGCCGGCTCGTGCGAGCGGGCTGCAGGATACTCCAATCTTCCCTCTATACTTCTGAGCCTCAACTGCGTTCAAAAGCAAGCTCTCGAAGGCGCCTTCGATGAAAGGACGAACACCGCGCATTATGACCGGAGGGAAGTCGTCCCGAAGCACCTGAATATCGAGATAGTCGTCGATCACAGCACCAGTTACCGAACTGAGTACGTCACCAAGGTTGAATTCCTCCTCGCGTAGATTGGTTTCGAAGTTCTTGCCGGTCGTCACTAAATTCTGAGCCATCGAGCTAAGTGCTGCCGCAGT
Source organism: Thermoanaerobaculia bacterium (assembly GCA_035556715.1). Lineage (GTDB taxonomy): Bacteria > Acidobacteriota > Thermoanaerobaculia > Multivoradales > UBA5704 > DATMER01. Next base: position 41,521 of record DATMER010000144.1, on the reverse strand, counting down.
TCGGGCGATACGCTCAGCTGGTGGTTTCTCAAGCAACAAGCCCGAATGGAACTCAAGCAAGTCGGCCTTCTTCAGGACGGCATGCCGATATTGCTTTGCTAGCCGAATGGTTGCTTGCCGCTCCCGCTCCTTCGTTGCGAGACTACCAGTACGCAGCGTTTGCGCGATTTTGTCCTCGATTGCGAGAGCGAGCTTAACAGTTCCAGAGACAGCAGCTAGAATGCCATCTGTGAGCTCGGAGAAGGTTGTTCCGGGAGCAAGGTGCACAAAAATACCGCCACGTGGTTGGTTCGCTTCATCGCTAACTACTCCTACAGCGAAAGGGGCCTGCTGCGAAACCTTGTTCAGGCGCCCGGGAAAGCGCGCTGAATGGCGCCCAAGAGTTTGCTGAGGTGGGTGTCTTTCCAAGTAGTCGACCACTAGAGTTGACTCGCCTGTAGTCATACACCAGCGAACCAAGGCCTTTGGATCAAACTCGCATGCGCTTGCAGCCAAACCGGGGCCGACCCGTGCGAGTTGAGCGCCGGAACGTTCTATGAATGCTAGCAATTCGGCAGACTCACCAAGGAATACCTTAATCAGCGCTCCGGCAACCTCCGTCACCTTCTCGATTGACACGAAGGCCGCTTGGGTCATTTCAGTGAAATGATCGAGGAGGACACGCACCGACTCTGGAGTCAGAACCTGTTCCAACCAACTACGATCTTTACCAGGAACATCTGTTGCATCTACTGTGATCTCGCCTTGAAGATAGTGACCCAGAACGGGGTGCCAAATCGCGGTACCTTGAGTAAGCATCAGGCGTGTAGTCTGGTTGCTTCGCTGGTCGCGAGCTAGGTTGCGATATGATGCTCGTGTGCTCTCTACCACTTTGTGGTCGGCAATTGCCTGACGTCGCTCAAGCCTGTTAACGAACTTTTCAATGTAGTTCTTGCCGAGGATCTCCTCTTTAGTAAAGCCGTAAAGTCGTTCAGCCCCTGGTGACCAAAGTCGGACTGCGAAATCATGTGCCTCGCCACTCGCAGCCCATATTCCTACAGGCACCTGTGAGACAAGGGCGAGAATAAGGTCAATCTCTATTTCGGTGAATTGAGCCCGAATGATCTTCCGGAACTCCTCTTCCGCGAGCTGCCCCGTCTCGGGGAGACCCTCTGTTTGAGTAGTGGTTTCAACGGCCATGGACGCTCACTCCCGATTGGAGAGGTGCGTGTTCAAGTCAATAGGCCGCCTCTGCTCCGGCCAAGAGGGTATGTAGTAGTTCATGGCTACTACCACCCGCACATCCCCTGCTTCCTTGAGCGGGGTGACATAATGGCTGTGGTGACGTCCGTCAAAGAACAGTAGGTAACCTGCCTTTGGTTCCACGATTGTAGCGTCTGCGTCGACCTCCTCGATAGACCGTGCCTCTCCGCGGTTAGAGACCACGAGTGCACCGCCATCGCCCTCGCGATGGGTTGTGACATACAAGAGTCCCTCAATCGGATTAGAGTCGATGTGACATTCGTATCGGTGGGGCCCGGTCTGAATATTGAGTGCTATTCCAAACCGGCTGTCCGACATTACCGAAACCGGTTCTGGTGTTGTAATTTGGGCGAACTGGCGAAAATCGAAGTCGTAGAGGCGGCGCAACCAAGGTAACTGCATCGCGATATCCTCGCCACTTACAGATTGTGTTGGAAGGCGGTAGTCTGTCCTTGACTCTCGAGAGGTAGAGTGTCCTGTGACCAATATTTTGTGTCGTGCGTGACTCTTGGCCACGCGCATGATCTGCTCCTGCCAATCATGAGGAAGTAGAGAGCGAACATCGAAAACCGTCCAGTGAAAGCGGTCAATACTCATAGATCCTCCGCGCCATCACAACGCATGGCTTACCTTCGTAGCTTCGTTCTTCAATAGAACTCCATCCTTCGGATTCGTAGAAGGCACGAAGAGTCGGGTCACAGAACAAGTACAGAGTGGAGATAGCCATCTTTTGGGCACGTTCTGCTAGGGCTTGAGTTAGTCGACGGGCGATCCCGCAACGGCGAGCACTCGTTGCTACGTACAGACACCCCAACCAGGGGTCGAGGTCTGGCCGATCATCCATGTCACGAAGAAGCAGTGCTCCACAGCCGAGTAAACTTCCATCACTCGTATCCGAAAAACCTAAAACAACCGGAAACTCGCTCAGTACAGGTGATGGCGTCCGGAGCCACTCTATAATGGGAATGCCTGGCCATTCGTCCTCGATCCAATTCGCGGCACCGAGCGCCGCCTGCGAGCCAGGAAGGATCGCAATCACTTCACCCGTGTTGCGCTTTTTATGGTCACCGAGTGTCATGAGCCTTCTTGCTCTGTACGCTTCGATTCCTGAAGCATAATATAATCAACGTTGCCGAAACCTCCGTCTATGACAATCGTGGCACCATTGATAAAGCTTGCCTCATCGCTCAGCAGGAATGCAATGAGGCTTGCGACTTCTTCTGGTCTACCATTGCGTGCCATTGGAGTGATCTCCACTGCTTGGTACGACTCTGGAGTAGCCATTCCAGTGTTGATCCATCCGGGTGCCAGGGCATTCACCCGCACGTTTCGGCGGCCGAAATTGTTGCCGAGGCTCATGGTCAAGTTAATAAGTGCTGACTTCGAAGCAGAATAGGCCATCGATTGGAAGCTGCCGACCATCCCATCAAGGCTGGACACATTGACGATTGCGCCGCCAGGAGTAATTTGATCTCGCAGGCCCATTGTAAGCCGTGCAGGAGCGATTAAGTTGACCTCGAAAACATTTCGCCAGAGTTCGTAGTCCCAGTCGGCGAAGCCGTCCATCTCGAATATGCCAGCATTATTGACTAGGCCTTGGAGCGAGACGCCCTCAAGGCTGGAGAGCAATCTGTCAACGGAGGAAGGGTCCGTAAAATCGGCCTGATGAAAATGTAAGTTGGGGTACTTCGCTGACAGCTTTTCGGCCTCTGCTCGGCTTTGGTTATAGGTACCATGTACGTCGTACCCGCGGGTGAGCAGTAGTTCGGCGGTTGCTCTTCCGATACCGCGCGACGCACCAGTAACAAGAGCCGTTTTGCTCATGGCGTATGCACTCCTTGGGGGGGTACCATCCGTTTGAAGCGAATTGGTACCTTGTTGTCAGAGACAAGAGCCTATATCTTGCTCAATCTTGATGAGACGAAGTTTACGACCGGAGACGGGGAGACTGCAAGGATATTGCCGCATAGCAATGTGAGCGCCTTGCCAGCGGACGTGCGCGCGAGGGTGCATCCGGGGAAGAGCCGGCCGGGCCGGAGGAGAAAGTGTCAGAGGCTTCGAGAAGAAGGAGTGCGAGGAGGAGCGTAACCTGGGCGCAACTCGACTGAGCAGGTTCCCTCAAAGGCTGGTTTTCATCTGTAGGGAGGGGCGGTTCGCCGGGAGAATCACTCTCGAAGCCCCCCTCCCAATCTTCTTTGGGCATCGCGAAGGCAGCTTTTGTTCCGAGCGGAAAGTCCTCTTCCTTCCCGTCTCGATCGTGAGTTTCAAGACAGGCGACTTCAGCAGGTCTGGGGGGCAGGTTGGCTGTTGCCCTACTACGGAGGCAAGGCAGGGTAGGGGCTCACGAACGGCAGGGCGGGTGGGAATGAGCCCAGAGGGAACCTCGCCGTCCCCACCCGGAGAGGTGCCAGAGGATTCTGAGTGGGGATCGCCCCGCAGTGCTCTTCGCCGAGACTTCCCTCGGGAGTTCCGCGCGAGCAGCACCTGAGATATCCTTCGCGGAAACTCCTGCTGTCCGAGAATTGTGCTTCCATGTTAGAAGACCTGGTCCGTGCAGGTCGGCACCTGATGGTTGTCTACGAGAACGTCGATGCCATTACGGTTTACCCGGTGACGGCCTACGAAGCTCCTAGAGGTACAAACGATGACCCTTCAGCGGATCACCCGCAATCGTCGCCTCGCTCCTGATGAAGCCGCGAAGTATTGCGAGGTCCGCGAGCAGGTGGCAAAGGAACTGCCTGAGCTGATCACGCGCCACAACGAGCGCTTGGTAGCTCTCGACCAGATGGCAGACCTGGTCCAGCAACTGAAGGCCGCCCGCGAAGAAAAGGGGCTGAGCCTCGCCGATCTGACCCGGCTGACCGGAATGGATCGGTCGGCTCTCTCGAAGCTTGAAACCGGGCAACGCCTCAATCCCACGATCGAGACCCTTGTGCGTTATGCCGATGCCGTGGGTAAGCGCCTGGTGGTCTCTCTGGCCAACGCATGACGGTTTCATGAAGCCTCTACCCTTGGTCGTCCGAGCGTCTGCCAGGATCAAAGGTCCTGAGGGCTTCAGCGGTAGACGTCCCGCCGATGGCCGACGTGCAGGATCGTTACCTCAGGGGGTAAGCTTTCGACACCCGGACGGTCTGGGTTCCTGGGCCAAACTCCTGACAGCATCTCGGACTCGTTCATAGGTCCCGGCAGGCAGACGCTCCAACTCTCGCTGCGCCCGGGGCAGGATGGACAGGCGGTAGGTCAATGCCGTTCCCGGCTTCTCTCGATATCCCCTACTGCCTGCTCAAAGGGAATGGGCGTTTTCGCCGCTCGCCTTGGCGAGGTCGTAGGCCCGAATCGACTCCAGCTCCAACTGCTCGAGCATCGACTGGTACTCGGCGATATCCAGGAGAACCCCGACTCGATTGCCCGCCTCGTCGACCAGGAACCGTTCCGTTCTGCGCTCCATTTGGACCTCCACGGCCATTCTAACCGCTATCGGCATGGTACGCTCCACATCTCCAAGGAGAACTCCGTTGCGCCGCTATCGGGAAGAAGTGGGTATTTCGAGCGCTTCTTCCTGGACGGTGGAACGGTCGCGTGGCCCAACGGTGCTGATATCGCGCCGGATACGCTCTATGAACGAGCGCGGTCGAACAAGGCTGCCTGAGTACCTGGAAGTGACCTTCATCTGGGGGTCTCCCCGGTGACGCAGGCCGACCTGGCACCTTTAAAGGCCGCATAAAGGAAGACCCCTCCCCGACCCTCCCCTGCTTCGCAGGAGAGGGAGCCCCCTCTCTCCCGCTTGGCGAACCGTCTGCCCGGGCGAGGTCTCCTCGGCCCGCCGCTCCTTGAACGCCTCAGGGAGAGAGCAGCTTGACCTTGTAAGCCTCGAACTGGCCGTCTGCAGTGAGGATCTGCAGGTTCTCCAACTGGGCTTGGGCTATCAGAAGCCGATCGAAAGGATCTGCGTGATGACGCGGCAGGCTGCCCGCGTGCAGCGCATGGCTGTGCTGAACCGGCAGCGGAGAGGTGCCGCTCGTCTCCATCCGGCTGAGCACATACTCCATGGGCGGCGCAGGGAGTGGGAGCTTCCCAAGCGCATACTTGATCGCGATCTCCCAGGAGCTTGCGGCCGAGAGGAAGATCTGGTTGTCCGGGTCTTGGAGCAGCGCACGTGTCGGCCGGGACAGACGCGAGGATTCAGCCTGCATCCAGAGCCAGCAGTGAGTGTCGAGAAGGACTCTCAAGATTCGAACAGGGCCAGCACCCCGTCAGGCAGAGGCGCATCGAAGTCGTCGGGGATCTCGAACAGCCCGTCGTCCTGGCCAATCACTCGCCGCGTCTTGGGCTCGATGGGAACCAACCGCGCGATCGGTTTGCCAGCGCGGGCAATGATGATCTCCTCGCCATTGGCCACTCGCAGCAGAAGGCGGGACAAGTGCGTCTTGGCCTCGTGAACGTTGACCTCTGCCATATCGGCATCGTGGACTAAGGAGTGGACCAAGTCAAGGGCCCATCAGGAGGTGCCAGAGGAATCGGTGGCCGGCACGACGGACGTGACATCGGTCTGAGGGAAGTCCTCTCCCTTGTAGAGCAGCGGCTCGCCGAGGACTGTCGCAAGCGACGCCGCTAAAGAGGCGAAGGGTGCCGCGACACCCTGGCAGGGAATCGCCCCCGTCTGGCATTTCGCGGCTCCCTTCCAATTGGTCGCGGCATCGGTTCCCCTTGGCGCCCTGAAAACTTCTCTCGATGCCGTAAGTGCCCTGAGTGCGATCACCTGCTTCGTCTATGTGCCGCCGTCGGCGATGATGCGGCCGCGTCAACTCTCCTGGGTACCGCGACAACTTGCTGGCGCGCCGAGAAATCCGTATGCTGCGCCGGTAAATCCGTGATCCGGCTCTTCTGTCATGAAGTGGGAGCCGTCAATTGATCGGGGGTTGCGGCGCGACGAGCCTGTTTCACGGCGGATGTTCCGTCCGGAAGCCGGCCGCCAGGAGATCGGCAAGCCCGGGCAGTAGTGGGAGGAGGTGGGGGACGCTCCGGTGCCGCGAAACCGGAGAGCAATGCCGCGAGTTGTCCTGTCTCAGAGGAGGGAAAACGTCCCATGAAGACGAATCGTTCGATCGCGGAGGTTTTGGAGCGCTTGGAAGCTCAGGCTGCCTTCTACGAGGAGAGAGAGGCGTTTCATGGCGCTCAGGAAGCTCATCATCGGGAGCAGCGGAGCGGCCACGCTGCCCGGCTGGAGGAGGTCCGCAGACGTCTGAGCGCCTTCCGGGCGGCGGCCGACGAGGCCCTCGACTTCGCCGACGAGCCGGTGGTCCGCGCCGCCGCGCGTGAGGAGGTGGATCTGGGGCCCGCGTCCCGCCCCAGGCTGGGCCGGATGGCCGAACTGGTGATCGGGGCAAAGGGGACCGGCGAGCGCTTTGGGCCGGTCAGTCTGACCGCGGAGGTCAACGAGCATTTCGGCGATCGCCTGCGCCGCCCGATCGACCCCGGGCAGATCTCGGTCGTCCTCCGCCGCATGAGCCGGATGGGGAAGATCCACCTGGTGCGGAGGGGGCGGCCTCATTGGGAGGCGCTGTACGTGCGGGAGGCGCCGGGGAGCTAGACCGCGAAGCCCTTGTTCCCTGCGGGGATCAGAACCAGAGGTGGCGTTCGAGAGCGGTTCGTATCTCTTCCAGGCGCTCGGGCTGAAGGCTGCCAAGGTGCTGGCCCAGGCGCCTCGTGGAAAGGGTCCGGATCTGCTCACAGAGCGCCTTGCCTGCCCGCTCCAGCCCACCCTCCCCGGCGGGGATGAGCACCTGGAAAGGGAAGACGCGATCCACCCTTGGAAGAGAGCGGGACGACCGTGACGGTTGGACTCGTGCGGTTCGCCAGATCGTTCTGCAGGACGATCGCCGGCCGTGTCTTGCCGACCTCCGACCCTATGCCCGGATCGAGGTTCACCAGAAAGACGTCGCCACGCCGGATCACAGTCCCTCGGTCTCCACCCCTGCCCACTCGGGGTCCAGGGAAGAGCTCTCGGCTTCCGCTCGATAGCCATCTGCAAGCTCCCGGGCCAGATGCTCTTTCTTGAGCTGCTGGACTCGCGCCCGAATCGCCTCGGCCGCGAGCTCGCTGAAGGGCCGAGAGCCCAGCACCTGCTTGGCTTCGGCATAAACCTCGTCCGGGATGGAGATCGTGGTGCGCATTTCTCTGCCTCCTGGTGCATCGCTTCGATATGAAGTTTAGGATGAAGATACCGCATCTGCAAGATGTGTCACCGCGTCGTTGAGTGCCACGCTCTTCCAGAGCATGCCGCGATCACGTAAGATCTCGCTACGAGCGAGGCCTACAATGATGCACAGGAAAGACACGACAGATACAAGTGCTTTGTTCCAGCGATTTCCCCGGAGTGACGAGACGTGGCAGATCGGGCGCTTCCGGTTGCCTGTCTGGGTGGAGAACGAGGCCGGTACGCCCTTCCGTCCCTGGGTGACTGTCTGTCTCCGGCTGCCGTCCGGCCTGATTTTCTCCTTGGCGGCGGAAGAGACGGAGTCTTTCGGGTTCTGGAAGACCCTGCTCGGGGCTGTCGAGGAATGGGGCCTCGTTCCCGGCCGGGTCCAGGTCTCCGAAGCCGATCTCGTCGAGGAGCTCCGGGAGCGTCTTGCCGTGCACGAGATCCCGGTCGAGCTTCGCGAGGGCCTGCCCGAGCTGGAGGAGGCTTTTGGCGAGCTCGGACGGGAGCTGAGCGACGCCGTGCCGGGAGCGCTCGCCGGAGAGGGCGTGACCGTCGAGCAGATGACCTCCTTTGCCGAGGCAGCGGCCCTGTTCATGGTTGCCGAGCCTTGGCGCCATCTCGCCGACGACGATCCGATCCACGTCGAGGCTCCCGATGTGCTGCCGGAGGCCAGGTATGTGAGCGTCATGGGCCGGGGAGGGCAGTCGTATGGTCTTCTCTTTCACCGCGAACAGGACCTCTTCCAGGAACGGGACGAGGAGCGTCTCCGGGAGACGGTCCGGCAGGATGGGCTCTGGGCGGTCAGCTTCGACGAGGCTCCGCGATTGCCCCCGGAGGATCTCGACCTTTGGGAACGGCACCGTCTCCCCCTTGCTCACGAGCGGGCCTATCCTCTCGCCTCCCACCTGGGACCCGACAGGATCCGGAGACCCGACGCCCGGCTGCTCGACCTCTTCGAGGGAGTCCTGAGAGCGCTCGCCTCCACCACCGAGGATGAGATGGACTCCGGTCGCTGGAAGAAGAAGGTGGTTACGCATGGCGGCCGGGCCACGATCGTCCTCAGCCTCCCCTTCCTCCTCGATCCTCCCGCTCCCGAGCTCACCCTCGTGGGGCAGCTGCAGATGGAGCGGGTTCTGTGGGAGATCGACCGGCGGTTCGGAGGCCGGGAGGAGCCCCCATCGGCGGAGGAGATCGACGAGGCTGCCCGGCAGGTGCTCGAGGGAGGCGGAGCCCGGCGCCTGTTCGCCAGCAAAGAGGAGAAGGCCCGGGAGCTTGCCCTGGAGGCCCGGGGGGCTCGGGGCCGCCGGTGTGTGGCCCTCGCGCGCCAGGCGCTGAAGCTCTGGCCGGACTGCGCCGACGCCTACGTGGCCCTGGCTGACGAGGAGCCGGATCCCGATCGCGAGAGGGAGCTCTACGCCCTCGGCGTTGCGGCGGGAGAAAGGGCGCTCGGCCCCGAGTATTTCCGCGAGGCGGCTGGCCGTTTCTGGGGCTTCGTCCGGACACGGCCCTACATGCGGGCCCGCCATGGACTGGCCGAGGCGCTCTGGCATGGCGGTGTCCGCGAGCAGCGCGAGGAAGCGGTCGAGCACTTCCAGGAGATGCTCCGTCTCAATCCGAACGACAATCAGGGGATCCGCTACCGGCTGGTCCACGCGCTCCTGGTCCTGCGCCGGCATGACGAGCTGGCACACCTCCTGGACTCCTACTCCGAGGACGACAGCGTCGATTGGGCCTACACGCGTGTGCTTCTGGCGTTCCGCCGCCACGGCGACTCCCCTGGCGCCCGGACATGCCTCACCCTCGCCCTCCGGCGCAACCGGCATGTCCCTGCATTCCTCCCGGTCTGGGAAGAGGTGCCTCCCGTGCCGGACCTGTTCGCGGAACCGGGCAGTGAGCTCGAGGCCGCGTCCTACGCGAGCCGGGCCGGCGAGGTCTGGAAGGACACGCCGGGTGCGCGCGGCTGGCTGCTGGCGAGGATGCCCTCCCGGCCCCGCCGGAAGAAGAAGGCCAAGAAGAAGAGCCGGGTACGGAAGGGGCGGTGACCTCTCGTAATATGTTCCCGCCCGCCGTGAAAGCGGAGTGAGGAGCGAGAATGAGCATTCGTATCGTCCGGCTCGGAGAGCCGCGTCTTCCGGAGGAAGGCATTCGCCTGGGCACGGTCCGGAGACCTCCCCGGGGGGTGCGGAAGGAGGACTACGGCCGCCTGGATTTCTTCGATCTCTGGCTGCCGGACCTCGCGCCCAGCGCGGAGCTGGTGAAGCTGGCCCTGTCCGAGTCCCTCACGGAGCAGGGCTGGGCCCGGTTCGTCAAGGGCTACCGGCGCGAGATGAAGGAACCCGGGGCGGAGCGGCTGCTCAAGCTGCTGGCCCTGCTCTCCCACCAGACCGGCTTCTCGGTGGGGTGCTACTGCGAGAACGAAGACCGCTGCCACCGCTCGATCCTGCGCGAGCTGCTCCTCGAGCACGGCGCGGACGTGCGGTAAATGGCGTACGCAGTCTTCTGAGTGCTCTCCTTGTCGCGCAGTCCGGGTCCCCTGTCCTTGCACCGTTCCGTGAATCGATGGGAAGTAGTTGGTTATAATGATTGCAGGATTGACTCACGTTTCCGTGGGCTTTTCAGGCGCCGAGGTTCCACAGGCCTTTCCTTTCTCACGCTTCGCAGAGATTTTCTCTGTTTTCCGTGAAGATCGATCACGTTTTTCGGGAGTTGAGTTCCCGCAGGGTCCTCCCTACGATGCTCGTCATGAAGACGACGGATCGTGGGCCTTTCGGGCGCGTCCTCCTGGATTGGCGGGAGCAGCGTGGATTCACCCAGGGAGAGCTTGCCAGGAAGACCGGTCTGGACGTCAGCTCGATCGGAGCCTACGAGCGGGGTGAGCGCAGGCCCAAGGGAGAGAAGCTCGCCCGCCTCTGCGTCGCCTTGGGGATCGAGCCCGCAACCTTCTGGGACAAGGTCGCCCAGGCCGAGACCGACGAGCTCAAACCTCTCGTGGAGAAGGTCCGGCGGGAGATGGGCGAGGAGGCTCCCGAGGAGCCTCGCGATCCGGATCTGGAGCCGTACAGCCAGGCATGGGACCTGTGCTCGGATGTCTGGAAGGACATGTTCCTGCTCGCCGCCCGGGTCTCGCGCGGGTCCGGAGACCCGGGCCACCTCGACGCCCTGGTCAAGCTCTTTGCGAAGGTCAACCAGAGCGTCCCCGTCGTGAGCCCCCCGCAATCCAAGCCCTCCGGGGATCAGGGCTGAGCCCCTACTTCACCTCTTTCCCAGATGCCGGTCTCTCCAAGACGAGAGCGCGGCGAAAAAGGTTCTCCCCTACGGCTCGCTTCCCGTCCGTAGTGCCGTTGGGTAATATGGTCCTCCAACAGGTGCTCAAAGGAGGACATCGGTATCATGGACCAGGAACAAGAAGGGGAAGAGGTTGGGCTTGGCGCGTTCCTCCGGCTTCTGAGAGAGGCGGTCGGACAGATCATCTACGTTCAGCATGGGGAACCGTTTCTCTCCTGGATGCGGGTGGAGGCTCCCCGGCTTTTTCCGGAGGTCTTCGGGGCGCTGCCGGAGCCCGTCCGCCGCGCTCTCGCCACGGAGCTGGGCTGGCAGCTCTGGAACGCCACGCCCCTCCCCCGGAACGATTTCCGTCCGCGGCCGCTCCGCCGTCCGCGGCCCGCGGACCCTTGCCCCTGCAGGTCGGGGCGCGAGTATGGCCTCTGCTGTGCCGGCGCTCCCGAGGTGCCGGGGTTGACCCCGGGGTTCGCCTGGGCGTTGTTGACCGCGGAGCTCCCTCTCGACACGGCGGTCGCGCTGGCCGAGCAGGGGGCGATCCCTCGTCCCTATGTCGGCATCGTCGCCCGGCGGCTCGTGGAGAGCGGCAGGAAGGAGAGTGCCGCGTCCCTCTTCAATGCGCTGTTCGAAGATCCCGAGCTCCTCGACAGGAGTGACATGGATTCGCTGGACGCCCTGGCGGGGGCGCACGAGATGCTCGGACGCGGTGAGGAGGTGCGCCTGTTCATCGAGCGGTTCACCGAGAAGTTCCTGCGCAAGGATGACTGAGCATTCTCTTCAGCCGCTCTCTTTGTCCGTAAATGGCGCCGCTGGCTCGCGTCTGTCGCGGAAATCGGTTATCGTATGCCGCCATGCCGCGACGACAGCGATCCGACGAATCCGGGATTCTCCTCTCCGGCTACCTGGAGCGCCTGGCTGCCGTGGAGGGCCGCGGCGACGCCCGGGAGGAGAGCTTCTATCCGACCCTGGTCGATCTCATTACCCGCTGGGCCGAGCGCTCCGGCCTGCGGGAGGTCCATGTCACGACGATCCCGCGCAAGACCCGGGGCTGCAGCCTCGACTTCCAGGTCTGGCGGGACCGGCACCGGCTCGCCGGCTACATCGAGGCGAAGCGGCCTTCGGCCGACCTGGACCGCGAGGAGCGGAGCGAGCAGGTCCAACGCTACCGGAATACGTTCCCGAACCTGATCCTCACGAACTTCCGCGAGCTGCGGCTCTATCGCAACGGCCTCCGGATCGCGCGGGTGGCGGTCGCCGGCTCCTGGCCGCCGCGGCTCCCCCTGGGAGAGAGGGAGACAACCCGGAGGGAGGCGGAGCTGTCGGCGCTGCTCAAGCGTTTCGTCGGGTTCGAGAGGCCCGAGCGGCTGAGCTCGGCCGCCCTCGCCAAGGCCCTGGCCGAGCGGACGAGGTTCCTGAGCGATCGCATCGGCGACCTCCTGGAGCGGGACAAGGGCCGGGAGGAGCCCTCGGAGCTGACCGGCTTCTACCGGACCCTGGCGTCCCACCTGTTCTCGAAGCTGAGCGAGGCGGAGTTCGCCGGGATCTACTCCCAGACCGTGGCGTATGGACTGCTCGCCGCCCGCTGCTGGGAGGATGGCGAGCTCGACCGCCGCACTCTCTACGAGCGGATCCCGCCGGCCAGCGGCATCCTCCGGGACGTGTTCCGCTACATCTCCCTCTCGCCGCCTCCGGAGATCGAGTGGATCGTCGACGACCTGGTGGACCTCCTGCGTCCCGCCCGGTGGAAGCTCGCCCTGCAGCGGCACTTCCAGCAGAGGGGAGACCAGGACCCGATCCTCCACTTCTATGAAACCTTCCTGAAGCATTACGATCCGGAGCTCCGCTCGCGCCGCGGTGTCTTCTACACGCCCCCGGCGGTGGTCTCCTATGTCGTCCGGTCGCTCGACCACCTGCTGCGCACCCGGCTGGACCGGCCCGGCGGTCTGGCGGACCCGCGGGTCTGGCTCCTCGATCCCGCGGCCGGGACCATGACCTTCGTGGTCGAGGCGTTCCGCTGCGCCATCGAGGGTTGGGCGGCGGCCTACGGCAGGGCGGGCGTTCCCGCGCTGATTCGCGACCACCTGCTCCCCCGGAGCTTCGGCTTCGAGCTGATGATGGCGCCCTACGCCATCGGCCACCTCAAGATGAGCCTGTTCCTGGCCGAGAAGGGCTATGCCCTGGGCGGCGAGGACCGGGTCAACCTCCTCCTGACCAATGCCCTGGAGAAGGAGGACCTGAAGCAGGGCTTCCTTCCCGGTCTGCCTTCCCTGGCGCGGGAGGTGCGCAAGGCGGCGGAGGTCAAGGAGGACCGCCGGATCTGCGTGGTGCTCGGAAACCCGCCCTACTCCGGGCACTCCGCGAACCCGGTCGAGCGTAAGAACAAGAAGAAGGACCCGCTCCGCGCCTATTACCAGGTCGACGGCGAGCCTCTCGGCGAGAAGAACGTGAAGTGGCTGCAGGACGATTACGTCAAGTTCCTGCGCTTCGCCCAGAGCCGGATCGACGAGAGCGGCGAGGGGGTCGTCGGCCTCGTGCTCAACCACGGATACCTGGACAACCCCACCTTCCGGGGGCTCCGCCGCTCGCTGATGGACAGCTTCGAGGAGATCTACGTCCTGGATCTCCATGGCAATCGGCGGAAGCGGGAGGTCAGCCCGGACGGCGCCCGCGACGAGAATGTCTTCGACATCGAGCAGGGGGTGTCGATCCTGCTGGCCGTGAAATTTGATCCCGTTCCCCCTCTCCCCGACCCTCTCCCCCGTTCCGGGGGAGAGGGAGCAAGACTCGCGAGGGTTTACCGGGCGGACCTCTATGGCAACCGGGCGAAGAAGCTGCGCTGGCTCACGGCCCGGGACGTGGAGTCGACCCTGTGGACCGAGCTTCAGCCCCGGGGGCCTTCCTATCTCTTCGTGGAGCGGGACGCCCGTCTGGAGGAGCTGTACGTCCGGGGCATCCCGCTGCCGGAGATCTTTCCGGAGCACTCGGTCGGGGTGCTCACGGCCCGGGATGCCTTCGTCATGGACTTCGAGCTCTCGAAGCTGCGCGACCGGATCATCCAGCTCCGCAAGGGCCTGCTTCCGAGGGACATCGTGCCGGACGAGTACCCTCGGGACACGGGGAGCTGGAAGTTGGCGGAGGCGGTGCGGCGGGCGGGCGCCGACGCCAAGTGGGAGACGCGGTTCACGGAGATCCTCTATCGTCCGTTCGACCTCCGGCAGGTGTTCTACGCCGATTACCTGGTGGAGCGTCCGCGGGAGCGGGTGATGGGGCATCTCCTGCGGGGCCAGAACCTGGCCCTGGTCGTGCCGCGGCAGAGCAAGGACGGTCCCGGCGCCCTGGTCACCGAGAGGGTCGCGGCGCACAAGGCGGTCAGCGCCTATGACATCAACTACGTCTTCCCCCTGTACCTGCTGCCGGAGGGGATCTTTCCCGAGCGCACTCCGAACGTGTCCCCCGGGGTCCTCCGCTTCCTGGAGCGTGCCTTCGGGGTGGCTCCGAAACCCGAGGAGATCCTGGGCTATGTCTACGCCGTGCTCTACAGCAACCGGTACCGGGACCGTTATGCCGCCTTCCTGGCCTCGGACTTCCCTCGCATCCTCTTCCCCCGGGACCGGTATCTCTTCGATGCGCTCGCGGGGCTCGGCGCGGAGCTGGTGGACCTCCATCTGCCCGGGCGACCGCTCCGGCCGACCCGCCCCACGACCCAGTTTCTCGGGCAGGGAAGCGGCCGGCTCGGCCGGACCCGAAAGGTGCTTCGCGACTATCGCGCGGACGAGCGGCGGGTCTATGTGAACGAGGAGCGGCAGCTCTTCGACGGCATCCCTTCGCAGGTCTGGGAGTACCGCATCGGGGGTTACCAGGTGCTGGACCGCTGGCTCCAGGATCGGGCAGGGCGGAAGCTCACATCACCCGAGATCCAGGACTTCTGCCGTACGGCAACCGCGCTCGGACGGACCGTGGAGGTTCAGAAGAGGATTGATGAGCTGTACCTGGCCGTGGAGGAGAGCGCGGAGGCCCTCACCCCCCGGCCCCCTCTCCCGGTCCACCCGAGCACACCCGCCCCGGGAGAGGGGGAGACTTACTAGGCCTACCGCCCCGGCCGCCGCTCCGGTCTCGCGTTCCAGGGATCCTGAGGCCAGGCATGCTTGGGATAGCGCCCCGCCAGCTCCTTGCGGACTTGCGGGTAGGTGTTCTCCCAGAAGCTCCGCAGATCGTGGGTGACTTGCTGCGGCCGGTGGTTGGGGGCGAGGAGGTGGAGGAGGACCGGCACCCGTCCGGCGGCCACCCGCGGGGTCTCGGCCAGCCCGAACAGCTCCTGGATGCGGGCGGCCAGCACAGGGGGCTTGCCCGGTTCGTAGATCAGCTTGATCCGGCTGCCGCTCGGCACCTCCAGGCGCTCGGGAGCCTCCCGCTCCACGGTCCGGAGCTGATCGTGGGAGAGCGCTCCCTGGAGCACGGGGAGGAGGGGGGCGCGCCGGAGATCCGCGAACGACCTCTTTCCTGAAGCCAGCATCGGCAGCAGCTCGCGGAGCTGCGTTTCGTCGAAGGCGGGAAGACCCAGCTCGGGCATCCAATCCCGGAGGCAACGGACCCGGGCAAGGAAGCCAGCCACGTCGGGATCATCCAGGGCGAGGGCGCGGTCCAGGCGGGCCGCGGCAGCCTCGGCGAGGACCCTCGCCGCCTCTCCCTGCGCAGGAACCTCGCTCTCCGCGAGGACGAGGTCTTCGTAGCGCGTCCGCTTCCAGGCTGCGACCCGCTCCCGTTCGTCATCGAATTCCAGCTCGACCGTGATCCGGAGGCGGTCCGGCGGCAGCCATCCGGGCTCGATCTCCGAAGCGAGACGGACGAGGGCCTCGGTCTGCCTCGCGTCCATGTCGATGCAGAGGAAGAGGTTGGGGTCCAGGACGGCGCTCTCCTCGGCCAGGCGCACGCCGCGGCCGCCCACCATCACGGCCCGGGGGTTCCTCGGCTCCCGGCGGCGGGCGAGGCGGTCGGGGTAGGCGGCGAGGAGGGCTCGGAGGAGGGACTCGTCGCGGGGAAGCTCCGCTCTCGGAGCGGGACCCAGCTCCCTGCGGACGAGATCGAAGAGCTGGTCGCGCGCCTTCAGGACGAAGCGGGCGGCGCCGGCATTCAATCTCTCCTCGCTCCAGGTCCCTTCCAGGGCGTCCAGGCGGTCCAGGAGGTCGGAGCGGGACGAGCGGCGGGGGCCGGCTCCCCTGGGGCTGCGCGGAAATGGATCGCGCTCGGAGAGGAGCGCTGCCAGGAGGGCTGCCTCCCTCGGATATCCCAGCCGGTGCCCCTCGATCAGCAGCCTGCCGACGCGGGGGTGGACCGGCATCCGGGCCAGGAGGCGTCCCGTCACGGTGACCCCGTGCTCGTCCGTGGCCCCCAATCTCCGGAGCAACTGGAGGGCTGAAGCGAGGGCGGCGGGGTCGGGCGGCTCGAACCAGTCGAAGGCGGTGAGGTCGGTCTCTCCCCAGGCCAGGAGCTGCAGGGCCGGAGTGGCCAGATCCACCCGGAGGATCTCGGGGAGCTCCCGCTCGGGGAGCGCCGCGTGCTCCCAAGCGGGCCAGAGCCGGAGGCAGAGCCCGGGTCCCTGGCGCCCCGCCCGCCCTGCCCGTTGATCCGCGGAGGCCCGGCTGATCTTGCCGAGCTCCAGGCGGTCGAGCCCGGTCGCGGGGTCGTAACGCAGCCGGCGAACGAGGCCGCTGTCCACCACGGCGGTGACCCCCTCCACCGTGACCGAGGTCTCGGCGACGTTCGTGGCCAGCACGACTTTTCGCCGGTCTAGTGGCCGGAGCACCTCGTCCTGTCTCTCCGGCGGGAGATCGCCGTAGAGAGGGAGGACGGCGAGATCCCTCTCCCCCGAAAGGGCTTCGGCAGTCCGCTCGATCTCCCCCACGCCGGGCAGGAAGACCAGCACGTCTCCGGACGTCTCCCCCAGGGCGCGCCGGACCGCCGCCGCCACCTGGGCATCCAGGTGGTGGATCTCCACCGGATGAAGCCTTCCCTCGCTTCGGATTACCGGACAATCCAGGTAGGCGGCAATGGGACCGGGATCGACAGTGGCGGACATGGCCACGATCCGCAGGTCGGGCCGGACCTCCCGCTGGACGCGCCGGACCATGGCGAGGGAGAGGTCCGTGTGGAGGCTCCGCTCGTGGATCTCGTCGAAGATCACGACCCCGATCTCTTCCAGGAAGGGGTCGGACTGGAGCATCTGCACCAGGATCCCTTCGGTGACCACCAGGATCCGGGTGGACGGTCCCGCCCTGCGGTCGAACCGGACCTGATAGCCCACCTCCTCTCCGAGCCTCCAGCCGCCTTCCTCTGCCATGCGGCGGGCGGCGGCCCGGGCCGCGATCCGCCTGGGCTCGAGCATGACGATCCTGCGACCGCCCACGATCTCCAGGAGGGCCGGGGGGACCCGCGTGGTCTTGCCGGCGCCCGTGGGGGCGATCAGGACCGCGGAGCTCTTCTCGCGGAGGGCCGCGATCAATGCGGGCAGGGCTTCGTCGATGGGGAGAAAGGGCTTCAAGCGAGCCAGGGCCCCGGCGGGCGTCCGCGGGGATCGTAGCACGCCACGCTCAGTCCGAGCCGGCCAGATGGTAGCGGGAGGACCTGCGCTCGCCGGTCCTCCGCACGCTCCCGTCCGCGGCGAGGGAGCGGAGGGCGATCCGCAGCCGCGATGCCGGCGCGCCGGTCTCGCGGACCAGGTCGGTCATCCCCGCGGAGCCGCCGAGCCGCCGCAGCACGTCCAGCACCTTGGAGGAGAAGCTGGCCAGGCTCTCGGGACCCTTGGCGCCAGCCTGCCGCTCCTTGAGGAGGCTCGCCAGGACCCCGCCGCGAAGGAAGGCGAGCAGCCGTTCGCCGTCGATCCCCAGCTCCAGAAGAGGGCCGGCCTCGATGACTTCGCCCTGCCCGGCCAGGAAGTTGAGGCGCCGGAGCTGAGTCACCAGGGAACGGATGCGGCGGCGGTCGCCCAGCAGGGGGCGGAGCTCGCGCGCCAGGATGTCGAGGCGGACCTGAGGGTGAGGCTCCGGGCTCTTCTTGCCAGCCTGGCGCTTCGGCAGCACCAGGCGGACCCAGAGGACGACAAGGAGGGCGCAGGCGTCGGCGCGCAGGCCGAGATTCGAGGCCGCCTCGAAGGCAGGATCGCCAGCCACCTCGGGCGCGAGGCGGATCCCCACGTGCTCGGAGTAGGGGCTGGTGGCGAGGACCAGGCCCACCCCGCGGAGCCGGCGTTCGACCTCACGGTGGACCTCGGGGAGGTCGAGCTCGGGCACCTCGGCATGGGGGAGGGCCCCCGTCCGCAGCAAGCGGGCGCAGATTCGAATCGCTTCGTTCATTCAGGCTCCGGCCGGCCTTGAAGGGCATAGGCTTCGGCCGCCCTGGCGACGGCCGGCGTGGTCAGGAGAGGCGCGGCGGAGAGGATGGGGACGAGGGCGTCCCGGCCCGCGGTGGCGAGCTCCTCCAGGCTGCGGCCCAGGAGGGCGCGGACGATCTGATCGGGAGTGAGCCCGGCAGGGAGCCCCGGGTAGGGCAGCCCGGCCTGGGCGGCGGCGCGGAGAGCGTCGTAGACCTGGAGGCCGGCCTCGGTCGGCGTCCACAGGCCCGCGGGTCCGACCTCCAGCCAGCCGCTCCGGCGGAGCGCGTGGAGGGTCTCGCTCCGGGCCGGCTCAGCCAGCCAGGAGAGGGCGTCGTCGAGGTCCGCTTCGGTGAAGGAATCGAGGCCGCGGGCGAGCAGGGCCTCGAAGGCCGCCGCCCGCACCAGGACCGTGGGTTGGGGTGTCTCTCTGGCGTCGCTCATCTCCGCGACAACTATATCGGAGATGCGCGTCGCGTGGAGGTGGAGAAATGGGAAAAGAAATCACTTCACGGCCTTCCCCCCGCGGGACGTCCGGAGAGGGAGCTCGGCGCGTCCAGGTTGGCGCCTTCGTCGACGCCGACTCCGAGCCGGTCGACCAGCTCGCCGCCGAGCCAGCCGGTCACCAGGGCCAGCAGGACCGCGACCGCCGAGAGGCCGATCTCGAGCCCGCCGGGGGCGGTGGGGAGGTCGCGCCGGGAGAGCCAGCTCACGACGAAGAGCAGCAGCACCACCACGTTGCCCCCGCCGTGAAGGAGACCGATCCGCTTCGCGCGCGTTCCGGCAGGGATCGCCAGCCAGTCGATGAGACCGAAGGGGGCGGCGATCAGCCCCGAGATGATGCCTGCTGCGATCATGTAGTAGGCCACCAGGGCCCAGTGCTCGCCGTCGGTGGCCAGGTGCAGGACGTCGAAGAGCAGGGACGTGCCCAGCAGCCCCAGAGGGAACACGATCAACATCTGGTGGATGGGATGGCCGAACAACCGCGCTTTGGCTCGCATGTCGCCCTCCTGTGCCGTTCGGGCGCAAGAGTGCACCCGAGGAAAGAAACTGCAACGGCTGTGCCGAGCTAGAGGACGGCGTACTCGGTACGGGGCTCGTTTACTTCTTCAGAGTAGGGGAGGACCCGGAAGCCTTCCAGGGCTGCGGCGAGGCGGAGGCGGTCGTCCAGGCAGACGAAGCTCTCACCTCGGGTGTTCCCTCCGCACCAGTCCAGCGCGGCTCCGAGTTGGAAGGCATCGGCGGCTCGAAGGGGATGCTTGAGGATGAGCTGATGGGCGAGATCCCGCACCTTGTCCCACGGTTGAATCTCTTCGGCACGCGTGAGCAAAGAGCTCAGCCTCGTCTCGGCTCTGCGGAGGCTCGAAGCTGCGACCCTGCCCGATCGCCTGGACCGGGCGAGGGCACCGTAGCACTCGGCCGGGGTTGCCCACCAGAGAGCCAGCCTCGAATCGAACTGGAGGAGGCTTGCCACTCTCAAGCTGCCAGACTCTGGAAGGACCAGCGGAAGCAGCGCGGAGCTGTCCCAGAATCTCATCGGTTCTCGATCAGATCCCGGATGATCCAGGCAGCCGTCTCCGGATCGATGTCCGGTTTCGGCAGCCTCTCCCACTCCTCCCAGTTGAATTGCGCCTTGGCCGGGCGAATCCAGCCTTCGCGAATCCCTCGGGCGACGCGTTCCTCCAAGGTCTCGACGGGCGGGTCCTTTTCCTCTTTGTTCTTCTTCTTGGGCATGCCCGGATGCTATTTCCCGCGGCCAGGTGTGTCAAGGCACGATGGCGCCTCACTCCTGGCCGGGTGTCCTCGGCTTGCCGGCGATGGAGAGGAAGAGCTCCTGCACGACCTCCTTGAGCTCGACCGTGTAGGCGGCGAGGTCGCGCAGGCTCTGCTCGAGCTGCTCGGAGGTGGGGCGGACGAGCGCGCCTCCGGGCCTCGGCCGGACCTTGTGGGTCAGCCGCTCGTCGAGGAGCTGCAGCTTCTGGTAGGCGTCCTTGAGTCGCTGGGGGTCCATGTCACTCCCTTCCTGGTTTGCGCGAGGGGATTTCGAGGGTGAAGTCCACGAGCCGCTCCAACTCCTCCGAAGTCAGGCGCCTGGAGTAGGCCGGCATCGGGCCGTGCCCCTCCGCGATCCGCTGCCGCACCGCCGCGCGGTCCCCCCGCAGCACCATGGGGGACGTTTGCAGATTCAGGTGGGGATAGCGCTGGACCGGCCGCTTCGGCCCCTCGCCGTCGGCCCCGTGGCAGCGCCGGCAGTAGGACCGGTAGAGGCCGGGGCCGCTGCGGTCCCGGGCACAACCGGCCAGGGACAGCAGCGCAGCCAGGAGGAGCACGGACACCGCCCTCAACTCGTCGTCCCGGAGATCCTCTCGCCGCGCAGCACGTGGATGTAATCGATCAGGGCCCGGACCTCCTCGTCGGTGAGCTGAGGGTAGCCCGGCATCTTGCCGAAGACCCCCTCCTCGATCACGATCTCCATGGCCCCGTCGTTGCCCCCGGCCCGCCACTGGTCGTCGCGCAGATCGGCGTACGCCTGGCCCATGTAGCCGGGCGTGTCGCCGCTGCCGTTGAGCCCGTGGCAACTGGCGCAGTGCTCGCGCCAGAGCTTCTCCCCCTGGGAGCGTTGGGGCAGGAGGTCGCATCCGGCGAAGGCGACGGCTGCCGCGAGGGCGAGGGTGAACACGGCGTACCGGGCTCTCATGTCCGCTCCTCCCGCCGGTGGACCATGGTCGCGGTCGCCTGGTCCCGCGGCCGTACCACGAGCTCGTCGATGTTGACCCGGGAGGGCCGCGTGGCCACCCAGGCGATGCAGTCGGCGATGTCCTCGGCCGTCAGGGGCTCCATGCCGCGGTAGACCGCGCCGGCTCGCTCGGCATCGCCGGCGAAGCGGACCAGCGAGAACTCGGTCTCCACCAGGCCGGGGGCGATGTCGGTCACCCGGATCGGCTCGCCCAGCAGCTCCAGCCGCAGGGTGCGGGTGAGGGCGCGCTCCGCGTGCTTGGCCCCGGTATAGCCCGCTCCGCCCGCGTAGGTCTCGAACCCGGCGATCGAGCCGACGTTGATCACGTGCCCGTCCCCCGAGGCGCGCAGCCGCGGCAGGAGCGCCCGGGTCATCCGCATGGTCCCGAGCACGTTGGCCTCCCACATCCAGCGCCACTTGTCGTCGACCGCTGCTTCGATCCGCTCCACGCCGAGCGCTCCGCCGGCATTGTTGACCAGGAGGTTGAGGGATTCCGGGAGTCGGGCGGCGAAGGCCTCGACGCTCGCGGCATCCGTGATGTCCAGGGGTAGCGGCGTGGCCGGTCCGTCTGCCGAGTCTGCCACCTCCCGCAGGCGGTCCTCGCGCCGGGCTCCGAGGAAGACCTGGAACCCGGCCGCGGCCAGGGCGCGGGCCGTGGCCGCCCCGATCCCGGAGCTGGCGCCGGTCACGACGGCGGTTTTAGAAGCGTTGGCCGGCATCCGTCTCTCCTCAGACCTCGGCCGACGGGCAGAGGTCGGCCACCAGGCAGACCGGGCAGTCCGGCTTGCGCGCCTTGCAGACCTTGCGGCCGTGATCGATCAGCAGGTGGGACCACAGGGTCCAGTCCTCTTGCGGCACGAGCGGCAGCAGGTCGCGCTCGATCTTCTCGGGATCGGTCTGCTCGGTCAGGCCGAGGCGGCGCGACAGCCGCTGCACGTGGGTGTCGACCACGATCCCCTCGTTGAGACCGAAGGCGTTGCCGAGCACCACGTTGGCGGTCTTGCGTCCCACTCCGGGCAGGGCCTTGAGCTCGTCCATGGTGGACGGCACGTCCCCTCCGTGCGCAGCCATCAGGGTCCGCCCCAGGTTCTGAACGGCCCGAGCCTTGTTGCGGTAGAAGCCGGTGGTGCGGACCAGCTCCTCCAGCTCCGCGATCGGGATCTCGGCGTAGTCCCGGGCCGTGGGGCAGCGGCGGAACAGGACTGGCGTGGCCTGGTTGACCCGCTCGTCCGTGCACTGGGCGGCGAGGACCGTTGCCACCAGGAGCTGGAGAGGGCTCTCGAAGTTGAGCGAGCAGCGGCTGTCCGGGTACTCCTGCCGCAGCCGGGCGAGGATCTCCCCGGTCCGGGCGCGACGGGCCTTGCCCGACTCGCGGCGCGCCTGCGCCGGGGTGATCCCGCCTATCTTCCCTGGTGTTCTCGGGGGAGCCATCTACGACTCCGGGGTGAAGGCCCGCACGACCCAGTTGAAGACCGCGATCACCAGGCCGCCCAGGATGGCGGGCAGGCAGCCCTCGACCCGCAGGCCGGCCAGGAGGAAGTCGGCCAGGTAGAGCACGAGGCCATTGATGACCAGGTAGAAGAGGCCGAGGGTCAGGAGGATCAGCGGGAACGAGAAGAAGCTGACGATCGGCTTGACGAGCAGGTTGATCAGGCCGAGCACCAGCCCGGCGATGAGCAGGTACAGCAGGTTGCCCTCGTAGTGGATCCCCGGCACCAGGCGGTCGGCGATCAGCAGGGCAATGCCGTTGAGCACGATCTGGAGCAGAGCGCGCAGCATGGGTTCCTCCGTTTCCGGGGGGATCTTACTCCACCCCCTGGGGGAGAGGAGGAACGGGATCGACCAGCTCCCGTGCCACCCGCACTGCCCGGCGCTCGTTCTCGAAGGTCAGGCGGGCGATCCCCTCGTCCCAGGACATCCATTCGGCGCCCGAGACCTCGCGGCGGTCGTAGTCCGCGGGGTCGCCGCTGACGAAGTCGAGGAGGAAGTAGTCCACCGTCTTGTGGACGCGCTTCCGGCCGCGGTCCACGAACCAGTACTCGACGCCGGGCAGGGGGGCGCGCACCCGGCCGGTGACCCCGGTCTCCTCCCGCACCTCCCGCACCGCGGTCTCCGCGGGGGTCTCCCCCTCCTCGATGTGCCCCTTGGGGAGCTGCCAGCGCTTTCCCTCCATCACGGAGATGAGGAGGATCTGCGAGCCGTGGACGATCAACCCGCCGGCCGAGCGGTGGTGCTCGGTATTCTGCGGGGTGGGCTGCGAGGCGGAGCTCCGCCGCCCTCCTTTCCCGGGAGCTCTCTTCGGCTTGCCCCCGCGGCGCCTGCGGCCGCGGGACCGGGGCCTCTCCGGGTTGGTCAGTTGGTAGGCTCCTCGCCGCCGGGCACGGTCCAGGACGGCAGGGTCGAAGGATCGACCCCCACCGACCGCAGCGCGTCGTCCCAGACCTGCTCGGGATCGGGCGCAAAGATCAGGTCGCTGCGGACCGGGGCCGTGAGCCAGTCGTTCCGCAGGATCTCCTCCATGAGCTGGCCGGAGCCCCAGCCGGCATAGCCGAGGAACAGGCGGAAATCGGGGGGCGGCGTCTCGGCGAGCCGCGCGAGGTCGCCGATGTGCTGGGTGATGGAGACGCCGGGCAGGACCTCCGTGGCCGCCTCGGTCTCGACCGGTCCGGGGGAGAACAGCACGGTCCCGATCTGCGGCTGGACCGGACCTCCGAAGTGGGCAACCACCTCCTCGTCCCCCTGCCAGCTCACCTCCATCCCCTCCAGGATCTCCTGGAGCTTGATGCCGGTGGGCCGGTTCACGATGAAACCGAAGCTCCCCTCGTCCTCGTGGTGGAGCAGGAGCACGACGCTCTTGTGGAAGAACGGGTCGCGGACCTGCGGCATCGCCAGGAGGAGCATCGGGGTGGAGAGATCGGAGGCGAGCGCCGACATGCCGCTCATCTTACCCCGGCATCGCGGGGATGTGTCTCGGTCTGTTATCGTTGCAAGTCCGTGGAGGAGGAGACCATGAAAGACAGCTTTGGAAGCCGTGCAGCCCTGAGGGTAGAGGGCCGCGAGCTCCATGTCGCCCGGCTCGATGCGCTGGAGAAGCGGGGCTGGAACCTGGCGCGGCTGCCGTACGCCCTCCGCATCCTGCTCGAGAACCTCCTGCGCCGCGAGGACGGCGAGGTGGTCACCGCCGACGACATCGAGGCGCTCGCCACCTGGGACCCCCGGGCCGTGCCCTCGCGCGAGATCGCCTTCATGCCGGCCCGCGTCCTTCTTCAGGATTTCACCGGCGTTCCGGCCGTGGTCGACCTCGCGGCCATGCGCGACGCCATGGCCGCCATGTCCGGCGATCCGAAGAAGATCAACCCGCTCCAGCCGGTCGAGCTGGTCATCGACCACTCCGTCCAGGTGGACGAGTACGGCAGCGCCGCGGCCTTCCTGATCAACGCGGAAAAGGAGTTCGAGCGCAACGGAGAGCGCTACGCCTTCCTGCGCTGGGGACAGACCGCCTTCAACAACTTCAAGGTCGTGCCTCCGGACACGGGCATCGTCCACCAGGTCAACCTGGAATACCTGGCCCGGGTCGTCATGGACGAGGAGACGGACGGCAAGCTCTATGCCTATCCGGACACCCTGGTGGGCACCGACTCGCACACCACCATGATCAACGGCCTGGGCGTGCTGGGCTGGGGCGTGGGCGGCATCGAGGCCGAGGCGGCCATGCTCGGCCAGCCCGTGTCCATGCTGATCCCCCAGGTGGTGGGCTTCCGCCTCTCCGGCTCGCTGCCCGAGGGGGCCACGGCCACGGACCTGGTGCTGCGGGTCACCGAGATGCTGCGCAAGAAGGGGGTCGTGGGCAAGTTCGTGGAGTTCTTCGGGCCGGGTCTCCCCAACCTGCCGCTGGCCGACCGCGCCACCATCGCCAACATGGCTCCCGAGTACGGCGCGACCTGCGGCATCTTCCCGGTGGACCAGGTGGCGCTCGACTACCTGAAGTTCTCCGGCCGGCCGGCGGAGCGGATCGCGCTGGTCGAGGCCTACATGAAGGAGCAGGGCCTCTTCTTTACTGCCGACTCGCCCGAGCCGGTCTACTCCGACACCCTGGAGCTCGACCTCGGCACGGTCGAGCCGAGCCTCGCCGGCCCGCGCCGGCCGCAGGACCGGGTGCGCCTCTCCGACGTCAAGCCTTCCTTCCTCAAGGAGCTGGAGATGATGAAGGCGAACGGCCGCAAGGGCCGGGTCGCCCAGTCCTCCCCCGGGCTCCAGATGGTGGGCGGCACCGCGGCCGGTACCGCGGTCGCCGAGGCGGAAGTGGCGACCACCGCCGCCGATGCCGCCGCCGGGGAGCTGCGCGACGGCTCCGTGGTCATCGCGGCGATCACGAGCTGCACCAACACCTCGAACCCGTCGGTGATGGTGGCCGCGGGCCTGCTCGCGAAGAAGGCGGTGGAGAAGGGGCTGTCGGTCCAGCCCTGGGTCAAGACCAGTTTGGCGCCGGGGTCCAAGGTGGTGACGGAGTACCTCAAGGAGGCGGGGCTCACCCCCTATCTCGACCAGATCGGGTTCAACCTGGTGGGCTATGGCTGCACCACCTGTATCGGCAACAGCGGTCCGCTACCCACGGAGATCTCGAAGGCCATCGAGGAGCGCGATCTCGTGGCCGTGGCGGTCCTCTCCGGCAACCGCAACTTCGAAGGCCGGATCAACTCCGACGTGCGGGCCAACTACCTGGCCTCGCCGCCGCTGGTGGTGGCCTATGCCCTGGCCGGCCGGATCGACGCCGACCTCCTCAACGAGCCGCTCGGCACGGGCAAGGACGGCCAGCCGGTCTACCTGAAGGACGTCTGGCCGAGCCGCCACGAGGTGGCGGAGACGGTCCTGCGGGCTTTGCGCGCCGAGATGTTCCAGAAGGAGTACGCCGACGTCTACGCGGGCGACGAGCGCTGGAACGGGCTGGACGTGCCGGAGGGAGACACTTACAAGTGGGACCCCGGGTCCACCTACGTCCGCCTGCCCCCCTACTTCGAGGACATGCCGGCCGAGCCGGCGCCGGTCCAGGACGTGAAGGGCGCCCGGGTGCTGGGCCTGTTCGGGGACAGCATCACCACCGACCACATCTCGCCGGCGGGCTCGATCAAGGCGGCGAGCCCGGCGGGCAAGTACCTCCAGGAGAACGGGGTGGCGCCCAAGGACTTCAACTCCTACGGCGCGCGGCGGGGCAACCACGAGGTCATGATGCGGGGCACCTTCGCCAACGTGCGGCTGCGCAACCGGCTGGTGCCGGAGATCGAGGGCGGCTTCACCCTCCACCTGCCGGACGGCGAGCCGCTGCCGATCTACGACGCGGCCATGAAGTACCAGGCCGAGGGGGTGCCCACGGTGATCCTCGCCGGCAAGGAGTACGGCACCGGCTCTTCCCGCGACTGGGCGGCCAAGGGTCCGAGGCTCCTCGGAGTCCGGGCGGTGATCGCGGAGACCTTCGAGCGCATCCACCGCAGCAACTTGGTGGGCATGGGGGTCATGCCGCTGGAGTTCGTGGACGGCCAGAATGCCGAAAGCCTCGGCCTGACCGGCCGCGAGACCTTCGACATGGCCGGCCTGGCTGAAGGGGTGGCGAACGGCTTCGCAAGCGGCCGCGAGGTCCCCGTCCGGGCGACTTCGGACGACGGCAAGGTCACCGAATTCAAGGCCCGGGCGCGGGTCGACACCCCCCAGGAGGTCGAGTACTACCGCCACGGGGGCATCCTGCACTACGTGCTGCGCCAGCTCCTTCGAAGCTAGCAGTTCTCCCTCTCCCTCACGCAGGTGAGGGAGAGGGCCGGGGAGAGGGAGGATGGGATCAACTGCATAAAAAAACCCCGCGCTGTGGAGGGAGACGGCGCGGGGGGAGGAGAGGGAGCTGAAGGAGATTGTCGGAGCTTGCTCCGGGACGGGCTCAACTCCCGGGGACCCGTCCTCTCACCTGTCAAAACCAGGAGGACATCCGCGGGATTCCCGCCCCGGGCCCGATCCGAGAACTCTTCAGGCCCTCTCTGGAAGCTGAGTCCCCCCGGGCTCGAAAAAGGTTCTCTCCGCTAGAATCCCTCTCCATGCGGATCTATCTGACCGGAGGCACCGGCTACATCGGCAAGGCCCTGGCGCGGAGGCTGGTGGAGGCCGGGCACGAAGTCCGCGCCCTGGTGCGGGCCACCAGCAACAGCGAGCCTCTCCATCAACTCGGCGTCGCCACCTTCACGGGCGACCTCCAGGACCGGGCTTCCATGCGGGAAGGGATGTCCGGCGCCGACTGGGTCATTCACGCCGCCGCCGACCTCGACCTCACCGGGCCGCCCGAGCGGATGCGCCAGACCAACATCCAGGGGAGCGAAAACATCGCGTCCCTCGCCTACAAGCTGGGCGTCGGCCGGTTTCTCTCCATCTCCTCGATGGCCTACTTCGGCGGCAGCCCGGACGACGGTACCCCGGCCGACGAGACCTCCCGGCCGATGCAGCCCTTCCCAACCCTCTACAGCGCCACCAAGCACTCGGGGGAGTTGGCGATCCAGGAGTGGGCGAAGAAGGGGCTCCGGGTCAACACCGTCTACCCGAGCCTGGTGTATGGCCCGCCGGGCAAGAAAGAGGGAGCCAACGCCATCCTCCGGCAGCTCCTCAAGGGACGCTTCCCCGCCGTGGTCGGACCCGACCGCAAGACCTGCTGGGTCTTCCTGGACGACGTGGTGGACGCCCTGGTGCGCATCCTCGACAAGGCGCCCGTGGGGCGGAACTATCTCCTGACCGGGGAGATCACGACGCTCCGGAGCCTGGTGGACCGGGCCTGCGTCCTGGGCGGGGTCAAGCCGCCGAAGCTGAGCCTGCCCGTAGGAGTGGCCCGCGTGGCGATGACCCTCGCCGGTCCGCTCTACAAGATGAGAGGGCACCGGCCGCCGGTCGCCCCGGACCAGCTCAACAACCTGGCCCGCCACTGGGCATTCGACGACACCCGCGCCCGGACCGAGCTCGGCTGGACCCCCCGCGGCCTGGACGAGGGACTGCCGCCGACCATCGGGCACCTTCAGGCGACTTAGAGCTCCTATCAAAACCTCTATATAGGGGCGGGCTTGCCCCCGCCCGGGAGGGGGTAAACCCCAATACTGTCCAGTTAGCACCGGGTGGGTGGGTCCCTCCCCCGGGGAGGGGGAGGGTTGGGCCTGGGGGAGGTTAGGAGGGGGCGCCGAAGCAACCAGAAACTTTCCAAGAAGTCATCGACGAAAAGGATGGTGTGCTGCTCGCGCTCTGTGCGCTCCGGGGGCGGCTCACGATACATGGGGAGATCTCGCAGCCGCCGATTGCACCGCGCACGCGCAGGGTAGAGGGCGATACCCTGCGGGTAGAAGCCGCCCCCGCCGCGGACGGGTTATATGGGCCGGGTACGAGGCCGTACTCTTCGGGTAGGTGCCGTCTCCGGCGAGTACGGGGCGCCCGCGGCGCGTACAGTCCAGCCGCGGCACGTGCAGGCCGCCCCCGGTGGCAGAGGGGGCCTACCCTACGTGTGGAAGCCGTCCCCGGCGGGTACGAGGCATACCTGCCGGGGACAAAGCGTCCCCCTCGATGACTTCTTGGAAGATCCGGGGCTTCGGCGCCCCCTCCTAACCTCCCCCAGGCCCAACCCTCCCCCTCCCCGGGGGAGGGACCCACCCGGTGCTAACTGGACAGTATTGGGGTTAAACCCCTCCCCTACAGAAAAGGCTGCCCGTCGACCGGAGTTTGCCAAGGTACCCGCAAGAGTGACGGGACGTAGCCCGGGGTCAGAGCGCCGCTGCCGGCGACTTTGGCGGAGCCCTGAGATGATGCCGCCGGGGACCGGAAATGAGGCAAAATTCGGCGGGCGAGACGCGCCAAGTGGGAACGTCGTCGTCCGCCCCGGCATCTTTTCTGGACTAGGGCTCCGGCAGCTCCCACAGCTCCCGGCCATGCACGCTGTCGTGGGCCGAGAAGTAGAGGCTCTGCCCGGTCGCGGTCAGCTCCTCGGGAGTCGACCAGGATGCCCCGGGGGCGATGTCCTGGACGAGTCCCGCGGGTCTGCCGTCGGTGCGCCAGATAGGATACACCGAGGTGCCGGACTGGCGGCATACCGTGTGCATCGAGCCCCCGGGTGTCGAGAGAGGAGGAGAGAGGATGACTGCCGCCGTCGCGCTCGCTACAGAGCCGACCTTCGAGTCAGGGCCGGGGCCCGAGCTCCTCCCCGATCCCCTGCTGACCCGCGAGTGGCTGGTGACCAACGGCCTGGGCGGCTACGCCTCCGGCACGGTCTCCGGCGAGGCCACCCGCCGCTATCACGGCGTGCTGGTCGCCGCCCTGCCGGCCCCTCTCGGCCGGACCCTGATGCTCGCCCAGCTCACCGAGGTGCTGCGCCTGCCGGACGGCACCATCGTCCCCCTCGACGGCCACCTCGGGGAACTGCGGCTGGAAGCCGGGCTTCCGGCCTGGCGCTATGCGGTCCACGGCTACAAGCTGGAGAAGCGGGTCTTCCTCGGGCATCTCCAGAACACGGCCTACGTCCTCTACCGGCTGACCGAGGGGACCGGGATCGTCCGCCTGGAGATGCACCCCACGCTCCACTTCCGGGGGCACGACGAGCCGGTCTCGAAGCCGCTGGCCGAGCCCTTCGTCCTCACCTGTGTGGATGACCGCTACGAGATCTGCGGCTCCGACTCCCACCTGCCGCCCCTGCGCCTGGCGATCCAGGGGGCCAATCCGACGTTCACCGTGGCGGCGCGGAAGATCCCGGGGGTGCAATATGAAACCGAGCGGCGGCGCGGCTATGACTGGAGCGGCGACCTGTGGTCTCCCGGCTTCTTCGGCGCCGATCTGGCGGCAGGGGGGCGCGAGGAGGCCGAAGCGTCGCTGATCGCCTCGGTGGAGAGCTGGGAGACGATGCGGGCGCTCTCCGCTCACGAGGCGCTGGAGGCGGAGTTGGAGCGGCGCGAGCGCCTGGTCGGAACCCGGAAGGGTGTGGAGGCCGAGCTGGTCCTCGCGGCCGACTCGTTCGTGGTCACCCCCGGCCGGGCCGAGGACGCGGCCCGGGCCCGAGCCGCCGGCGACGAGGCACGCAGCATCATCGCCGGCTATCACTGGTTCACCGACTGGGGCCGCGACACCATGATCAGCCTCGAAGGGCTGACCCTCGCCACCGGGCGGCACCTGGAGGCGGGCTACATCCTGCGCACCTTCGCCCGCCACGTGCGGGACGGACTCATCCCCAACCTCTTCCCCGAGGGCGACCGCGAGGGGCTCTACCACACGGCCGACGCCACGCTCTGGTTCTTCCACGCCCTTCACCGCTACGTCGAGGTGACGGGCGACCGGGTCACTCTCGACCTCCTGCTCCCCACGCTGCTCGGCATCGTCGACCACCACCTCCAGGGGACCCGCTTCGGCATCGGAGCCGATCCCGAGGACGGTCTCCTGAGGCAGGGAGCCGAGGGTTATCAGCTCACCTGGATGGACGCCAAGGTGGACGGCTGGGTGGTCACCCCGCGCCGGGGCAAGGCGGTGGAGATCAACGCGCTCTGGTACAACGCCCTGAAGCTCCTGGAGGGCTGGCTGCGCGAGCGGGGAGGGGAGAGCGCCGACGTCGCCCGCAGGATCTCCGATCACGCCGAGCGCGCGCGGGAGGCGTTCAACCGCCGGTTCTGGTACGCGGAGGGAGGATACCTCTACGACGTGGTGGACGGCCCCGACGGGGATCAACCGGGGGATGATCCAGCCTGCCGGCCGAACCAGGTCTTCGCCATTTCGCTGCACCACCCGGTGCTCTCCCCGGAGCGCTGGGGGCCGGTGCTGCGGGTCGTGCGCGAGCGCCTGCTCACCCCGGTGGGGCTACGGTCGCTGGCACCCGGGCATCCGGACTACAAGCCGACCTACGACGGCGACCTCCGCTCCCGGGATGCGGCCTATCACCAGGGGACCGTCTGGGCCTGGCTGATCGGTCCATTCGTGGATGCCTGGCTGCGGGTTCATCCGGAGGACAGGCAGGGGGCGCGCGAGTTCCTCGATAGCTTCCTGCCCCATCTCGGGGAGTCCTGCCTGGGATCGATCAGCGAGGTCTTCGACGCTGAGGAGCCATATACGCCCCGCGGCTGTGTGGCCCAGGCCTGGAGCGTGGCCGAGGTTCTCCGCTGCTGGATGAAAACGGGTTAGACCTCACCCCCTGTCCCCCTCTCCCATCTCCCTTCCACCCTTCCCCGGGAGAGGGGGAACGCATCTTCGACAGCCGTGCCTTCGACTTGGCTCTTCAGCTTCAGTCACGTTCCCCCTCTCCCGGCGGGGGCCTGGGTGGGAGAGGGGAGAGGGGGACAGGGGGTGAGGGTCAATCCCAACGACAGCGCTCGGCATCCCTCTCCGAAGCCGAGGCCAGCCGGCAGGGGGCGGCGTTGTCGCGGTGGCCGCTGGGGATGAGCCGGCAGTCGAGCACCAGCCGGGTGTCGCCGGTCAGGTCGATCTCCGACTCGACCTCCTTGAAGCTCTCCTTCCACACCTCGTAGCGATACCTGCCCGGGAAGAGATGGGAGACGATGTCCGAGGTCGAGGTCTCCACCGGTGCGGAGGGGAGGCTCCGGGGATAGATCTTGACGATCGCCCCGTCTTCCGGCGAGCTCAGGATGCAGAGGCTGCGCTGCGGCGAGTCCCCGCTCGAGCCGAGGAAGTCCAGAACCTGCTTGAGCAGGGGCTGGACCTTCCTGGTCTCCAGGGCCGGCAGGAGCTCGACCCGAGCCGCGGCCTCGTCCAGGAGGTCGGAGGTGTAGTCGCGGAAGGCGGTCAGCTCCGGATAGGAGAAGGCCCGCGGGATCTCGGCCCGGGTGGCGGCGAGGAGGTTCAGGACGTCCGGCTTCGCGTAAAGGTTGCGGTTCTCGGGCAGGGCCTTCACCCGGCCGTCGAGGTCCGCCGCGATCCGCCGTACCTCGCGCTGGAACAGCTCCCCGAGCAGGGTCAGGTACTCGTTGCCCAGGAAGGGGGAGGCGCTGTCCTCGACCACGGCCTCGATGCGGAAGGGGCCGCTCCCCGCCAGCCAGCGGACGTTCCGGCTCGAGGCGTTGCGCAGCCCGCCCGAGGTGGCAATGGTCTGGACCGTGCCGCCTTCGAGCGTCGCCAGGTCCGGGGCCGTGTTGCGCAGCCGCAGGCGGACCGGCTCCTTGGTGCCCAGGATCATCCAGGTGATCGAGGCCGACTCGAGAGGGCGGAGGCTCAGGAAGGGGGGGAAGCGCCGGATCTGGACCGCGTCGACCCGGTCGTCGTCCCGCGCCGGATCGAAGCCGGCGTCGATCGAGCCGGAAAGGCGGTGAGGCCCCAGGCCGACCCGCGTGCAGACCGAGCGCTGGGACACGGCCACGAACGGGGCAGCCGGCCGCCCGTCGATCAGGACGCCGTTGCGGGCCGCTTCGCCGGGGAACCAGCCGCAGGCGCAGGCCACGCCGTCCTGCACCCAGCGCGAGCCGCACCGGGAGAGGCGCGGAGCGGAAGGCGCCGGAGAAGGAGGCACGATCCGGGTCTGCTCGAGCCCGGAGGCCTCCACGAGCCGCTTGCCCTTGGGATCGAGGTAGACCACCTCCAGAGGCCCCATGGGGTTGAGGTTCCCTGGAAGCTGGACGCGGAGCCGGAGCCCCGATCCGTCCATGGGACGGGCTTCCACCCCGGCGATCAGCCAGCGGCCGGCCGGAGGGGTCTTCGCGGGGTTCAGGGGGACGATCTCGATCGTCTCGCCCGCCGAGATCAGGGGCGGGAGGCGGAGGAGGCCATCCAGATGCTCGACGGTCCTGCCCGCTTCCACGGGAGGTACGAACCCTGGCCGGACCGGTCGGGTAGGTACGTCGGGGAGGAGGCCGAGGCCAGCGGCCAGAAGGGCCAGGAGGATCTTTCCCATTCCGGGACCTGACAGAGCAGTGCCACGCCTGACGTTTGGCGGGCTACCGTGAGTTTAGCAGGTCAGCGGGCCGGTTCCACACGATCGGAGCCGCGGCGTCCGCCCAGGACCTGAAACGGGTTGACCGGAGCCCCCTCCCACCATTTCTTCTCCGGGGTCAGGCGGAAGATCGCGAAGTGCAGGTGCGGGTTGTCCGGCCCGGCGTTGCCCGAGGTGCCCACGTAGCCCAGGACCTGGCCCCTCTTCAGCATCCCCCCCTCCTTGACGCCGTCGGCGTAGCGCTCCAGGTGGGCGTAGTAGTAGGCGTACTTCTCGGCGGGATCGAACTGGTAGATCGTGAGCCCCCCCTGCTTGCTGGTGAACAGCTTGGCGATCCTGCCGTCCTCCACGGCGAGCACCGGTGTGTTGCGGGCGGCCATGATGTCGATCGCCTCGTGAACCCGCCCGCCGCCTCGGGCATCCTCGAAGGTGTTCAGGAGCTGCTCGGGGCGGATTCCCTGGACGGGCAGCACCAGGTTGCGCTGCAGCAGTTCGGGGCTCGGCGGGAGCGGGGCCGGCCGGACTTCGGCCTGCGGCGCGCCCTCGATGGGGGCGGGCTGGACCCAGGGCCGACCAGGACCCGTGGGGCTCCCGGGCGCGGGCGTAGGTACCGGACGGCTGGCCGGCGGCACGGGCCGGACCTCCGCCTGCTCCGGCGCCTGCTCCGGGGAGGCAGCGGGCAGGCCGTCCTCGGTCCGGAACCCGCTGTAGGCCCAGACGATGAAGAGCACGGTCAGGGCGCCCAGCACGAAGCCGCCGAGCCCCGCGGTGATAACCGCCCAGTTGGTCTTCTTCTCCGCTGTTTCCTTCAGACGGTTCATGGCCGGAAGAGGACGGGCGTCCCGGGTTTGACCAGGCTCGCCAGGGTCATCGCGTCCCAGTTCGTCAGCCGCACGCAGCCGTGCGATTGCGAGCGGCCGATCGTCCGGGGCTCGGGCGTGCCGTGGATCCCATAGTGCTCCTTGTCGAGGTCGATCCAGACGACGCCGACCGGGTTGTTCGGCCCGGGAGGGATTTTCGCCTTCGCGTGCGCAGGGTCCGCGTCCCAGAACAGGTCCGGGTTGTAGTGGAAGGTGGGGTCCTTGGCCACGCCCTTGACCTTCCAGTCGCCGATGGGCAGCGGGTCATGCTCGCTGCCCGAGGTGACGGGGGCGAAGAAGATCACGTCCCCGCCGCGCTCGACGACGAGCGTGCTGTTCTCCTTGGAGACCACCACCCGGATGTCGCCCGACTCCGCGGCCGGCGCCTGGGGCCGGACGTTGGGTACGCGGATCGTCTCCCCCGCGGCGAAGCGGGCCTTGGGGTTCAGCTTCTTCAGGAGCTCGGGAGAGGCGTGGAACCGCTCGCTCAGGAGCTCCAGGAGGGAGGTGTAGGCCAGCGTCTCGAGCTTGGACTTCTCCACCATGTCTTCGGGGATCGAGACGAACGGCCCGTTCGCGTCCTCCGGGCTGATCGTGTACTCGGCCAGGGCCGGGCCGTTGCCCGCGGCGAGCAGGTTGTCCCAGGTCTCCGGATCGAGCTTGCCCGTCACCGGCAGGTCGTGGGCCTCCTGGAAAGCGGACAGGGCCTTGCGGGTGTTCAGGCCGGCGTTGCCGTCGATCACGCCGGGCGAGAAGCCGGCCCGGTCGAGGAGGGCCTGGACGTCCAGGCCCGTGGCCTGCTCCATGGGCGCCGCGGCAGCAGGCTGCACCTGCGGCGGCTGGGCCGGAGCGGGCTGCGGCTGCTGTTGGTTTTCGAGCGGGGGGCGCGCCCCCGCCGCGAAGGGGATCAGCAACAAGGCAAGAAGCATCTGCGAGGTGCTTCGGAGCATTCGGTCTCTCTTTCTTTCGGTTCAGCGTCCGGTTCAGCGGCCCTCCCGGGGCCGTCCGCTCCCCCAAGATGCAACGCCCAGGCCATACCGCCGGAGGTACGCCCGTGAAAGAATAGCGGCAGCTCTACCGGAGGACGCCGTCCGCCATGAACCAGAAGAACCTCAGCCGCTACTTCTTCATCGCCATCCTGATCGGCGCCACCGTGACCTTCGTCTACATGGTCCGGATGTTCCTGGTGCCCATCCTGCTGGCGGCGGTGTTCACGACTCTTTTCTATCCCATGTACGAGTGGTTCGTCCGCTCCTTCCGGGGCCGGAGGGCCATCGCCGCCCTCGTCTGCTGCGTGCTCCTCCTGCTGGCGATCATCCTGCCGATCCTGGGAATTGCCAATCTGGTCACCCTGGAGGCCATCGACGTCTACCACACGGCCGAGGCGAAGATCTCCGCGCTCATGGCCCAGGGGCAGGAGGGCCTCCTGGGCCGGATCACGGAGTCCACCTGGGTTCGCAAGTGGGGGCTCGACAAAGTGAACTGGCGCGGCAGCCTGCAGGAGGCCGCCAAGAGCGCGGGCTCGATCCTGGCGACGGTCATCAACAAGACCTCCCGCGGCACCCTCCAGGTCCTGGTCCTCCTGTTCACCACCCTGTTCACGATGTTCTACTTCTTCCGCGACGGGAAGAACCTGCTGCGCAAGCTGCGCTACCTGATCCCCCTGGACCGGGAGTATAAGAACGCCATCGCCGCCCGCTTCTCCTCGGTGGCCCGGGCCACGGTCAAGGGGACGATCCTGATCGCCCTCGTCCAGGGGACGCTGGCCGGCCTGACGCTCTGGATCTTCGGCGTCGGCTCCCCGTTTCTCTGGGGGGTCGTGGCCACGCTGTTCGCCATCATCCCGCTGGTGGGGGCCTGGCTGGTGCTCTACCCTGCGGCCTTCATCCAGATGGCCACCGGCAACCTGGCGGAGGGGATCGGCATCCTTCTGGTCACCGTGATCGTGATCGTCAACGTGGACAACCTCCTCCGCCCGCGCCTGGTCGGCCAGGAGGCCGGGATGCACGACCTGATGGTCTTCTTCTCGACCCTCGGCGGCATCGGCATGTTCGGCGCCATGGGCTTCATCATCGGGCCAATGATCGCCGCGCTCTTCCTCACCATGCTGGACATCTACAGCGAGGAGTTCAAGGAGGACCTGGACGGGACGATGACGGTGGTGAACGAGCAGGCGGTGGTGGTGGTGGTGGCGGACCCTCACCCCCCGGCCCCCTCTCCCGCCTCCCCGGCCCCTCTCCCTGGGAGAGGGGGAGAAAAGCAAGAAGCCGTTTGAGGAGAGAGGGCCGGGGGGGAGGACCTAGCCCGGGAACACCACCACCCGCCGGTACGGCTCGTCCCCCTTGCTCTCGGAAGTCAGGCCGTAGCGCTCCACGAGCTGGTGCTGGAGCCGGCGCAGGTAGTTGCCCTGCGGCGCGAGCTCCACCGGCTTGCCCTGCTCCCGCACCTCGTCGACGGCCTCTTCGACCTCGCGCAGGGCGGCATCGTCGTCCGTGCCGGGCTCGGCCGCGCCGAAGTGCGCCCGCAGGAAGTTCTCCATCTGGGCGATGGTGTTGCTCTTGATGATGTGGATCGGGACTCCGCGGGCATCGGCGTCCCGGAGCCGCCGGGGCTGCCTCCGCTCCTGCGCCTTCAAGGTGATGACCATCTCGGCTTCGTCGAGATCGTCCATGATCAGCAACGGGAGCCGGAACTTGCGGATGGCCCGCTCGAGCTTGCTCTTGGAGACCGCGTAGGGGAAAACCCGGACCGCTTTGCCCTTGGGAGGGCGGGCGTGCTGGCCGGGATAGGCGGGCTCGCGAACCTCGCGGGCCGCCTCCCTCGCCGTTCGGGCCTCTCTCGCTTCGTGCAGATCGCGGGGTAGATCGCGGGCGTCGCGCGAGCGGCGCGGCCCCTTCGAGCGGATCGGCGTGACCGGCGGCAGCGAGCTGCGGTCGGGCTCGTGGATCTCCACCTCGCCGCTGTCCCCCCGCACCCGGATCTCGGGCCGCGGCGGGATGTCGCGCAGCAGCCGGTCCACCACCTCGGCCACGTCGTGGTGGACCGCGAGGCGGTCCTTCTCCTGGATCTCGATGAGCACGTCGAAGGTGGGCGGCGCCTTGCGCTCCAGCACCGTCTTCTGCGTGCCGCGGCGCCGCGCCTCCTCGTCCGAGAGGGTCACGGCCTGGATGCCTCCGACCAGGTCCGACAGCGTCGGGTTCTGGAGCAGGTTCTCCAGCGTGTTGCCATGCGCCGTAGCGATGAGCTGGACGCCCCGCTCCGCGATCGTGCGCGCCGCCTGGGTTTCTGCTGTCGTGCCGATCTCGTCGATGACGATCACCTGCGGCATGTGGTTCTCGACCGCCTCGATCATCACCCCGTGCTGCTGCTCGGGCGCGGGCACCTGCATGCGCCGGGCGCGGCCGATGGCGGGGTGGGGGATGTCGCCGTCGCCGGCGATCTCGTTCGAGGTGTCCACGACCACGACCCGGTTGCTCAGCTCGTCGGCCAGGACGCGGGCCGCCTCGCGCAACAGGGTCGTCTTGCCCACGCCCGGGCGGCCGAGCAGGAGGATCGACTGCCCGGCCTCGATCACGTCGCGCAGGATGTCCACCGTGCCGTAGACCGCCCGGCCGACCCGGCAGGTCAGGCCGACCACGTCCCCGACCCGGTTGCGGATGGCCGAGATGCGGTGCAGCGTGCGCTCGATGCCGGCGCGGTTGTCCTTGCCGAAGCGGCCGACCCGGCCTACCACGTAGGCGATATCCTCGCGGCCCACCGGCTCGCTGGCGATGTCCTCGCCCATCTGGGGGAAGCGCATCTCCGGGCGGCGGCCCAGGTCGAGCACGATCTCGATCAGCTCCCCCTTGCGCGGATGTCTCTCGATCACCTCCCGCACCGCGGGAGGCATCACCTCCAGCAGAAGCTTGAGATCATCGGTCTGTTGCTGTCCTGACACACCCACCTCCTCTGGGTAGAGGCTACAACGTTTCCCGGGCAAGAAAGATGCCTGGAACCTTTTCGGCGGGCCGATCGTAAGGAGGGCTGGGGCGTTTCAGCCCTTGAACCAAGGAGGGACAGACATGAGCACTCGTAGATTCCGGATCCCCGGTCTGGCGATCCTGGCCCTGGCGCTGACCTGGACGTCCGCGACGTCCTTGGAAGCCGCGGAGACCGTCAAGGAGACCTTCCAGAAGAGCTATCCCCTCCAGTCCGGCGGCGAGCTGTCGGTGGAGAACCGCAACGGCGGCATCACGGTCGAGGCCTGGGACCGCAACGAGGTCCAGGTGGTGGCGGTCAAGCAGGTCAAGGCCGGGAGCGGGGAGAAGGCCCGTGAGGCCATGAAGAAGATCAAGATCGACGTCCAGTCCGGCGCCGGCGCCGTGCGGATCGCGACCCGGCTCCCCAAGGAGGGGGACGGCTTCTTCGACTGGCTCAGCGGCGACAACATCAACTTCAGCGTCACCTACAAGATCAAGGCTCCGCGGCAGTTGGTCGCCGACCTCCAGAGCACGAACGGCGGCGTGCGCCTCGTCGGCACCCGGGGCCGGGCGGACCTGCAGACGACCAACGGCGGCGTCTCGGTCGAGAAGGTCGAGGGGAACCTCCGCCTGCGCTCGACCAACGGCGGCCTGACGGTGGTCGATGCGGCCGGCACCCTGGACGGCGTCACGACCAACGGCGGGATCCGCGCCGAGCTCACCGAGGTGGACGGCGATATCTCCCTCCGCACCACCAACGGCGGCGTAACCCTGCAGCTCCCCCGCGACCTCCGCGCCTCGGTCGACATCGCCACCTCGAACGGCGGCATCCACTCCGACCTGGAGGTGGAAGGGGGCGAGAAGACCCGCAAGAGCCTGACCGGCGACATCAACGGCGGCGGCGGCAAGCTCTACGTGCGCAGCACGAACGGCGGGGTGCGGATCGTGACGGAGTAGGGTTGATCCCGTCCCCCCTCTCCCCGGCCCTCTCCCCCGTGCCGGGTGAGAGGGAGCCCCGCCGGTACGCCCCTTGCACCTCTGCCCCGGCGGAGGTGTGTATGGAACGTCGGCAGCGGTTGGCTCTCTTTGGCGTCGGGCTTGGCGCCGGTCTCATGTACCTGCTCGATCCGGAACGGGGGCGGCGGCGCCGGGCCGAAGCCCGCGGCAAGGCCGTGCACACCCTCGGCGCGGGTGGGGCCGCGCTGGGCCGGGCGTCCCGCGACCTCGCCCACCGCGGGCAGGGCCTCGCCGCCGGGGTGCGCTCCCGCCTGCATCGCGAGAGCGTGGAGGATCGCGTCCTGGAAGACCGGGTGAGGTCCAAGATGGGCCACTTCGTCTCCCACACCCACGGTATCGAAGTCCTGGCTGACGACGGCGAGGTCACCCTGGCCGGCGACATCCTCGACTCCGAGGTCGCCGCCCTGCTGGCGGCGGTCCGCTCGGTCCGCGGCGTCCGCAAGGTGGACGACCAGCTCCGGGTGCACGAGAGCGCTGAGCACGTCTCCTCCCTCCAGGGCGGATCGACCCCGCCGGCGAAGGCGGCGCGCCCGTGGCCTCCGGCGAAGCGGCTGCTGGCTGCCTCGATCGGCAGCGCCCTGGCCTTCTCGGGATTGCGGCGCCGGGACCCGATCGGCGTGGTCCTGGGCACGATGGGGCTCGGGCTGATCGCCCGCGGCATGGCCGCGTCCGGTCCCGCGACCCTGGACCTCCACAAGACCGTCCATGTTGAAGCTCCAATTGAAGACGTCTTCGGCTACTGGGCCGAGTTCGAGAACTTCCCCCGCTTCATGGCCAACGTCCTGGAGGTCGAGCGCACCGGCAGCAACTGCTGGCACTGGATGGTCCGCGGTCCCGCGGGCACGCAGCTCGAGTGGGACGCGGAGCTGACCGTGTTCGAGCCCGAGCGGGTGCTGGCCTGGAAGAGCCTGCCCGGCGCGGCGGTGGGGAACTCCGGCAGCGTCCACTTCACCCCGACCGGACAGAACGGCACCCGGGTCGACGTCCGCGTCTCGCTCCATCCCCCCGCCGGGGCCCTCGGGTCGATCGGCCATGGCATCGCGGCCCTGCTCGGCCGCGATCCCAGCACGGAGATGGACGAGGACCTGGTCCGCTTCAAGGCGCTGATGGAAGAAGGCCGGACCACCGTCGAGGGGGAGACGGTGATGCGCGGCGACATCCCGGCGGGACCCGTCGAGCCGGTGCGCTTCACTGAACCGTTCCATTGAGCGGAGCCCGGTACACGCCTTGCAAAAGGTTATGGTCGTCCGGGTCGCGCAGGCGGTGCCGGACGCCCTGCAAGAACGAGATCCGCCGGACGCCCGCGGGCAGCATCGCGAACGTCTCCTGGTACCCCGGGCGCCGGCGGGGCTCTACCGTGAAAAGGAGGACTCCCCCCATGAAAAAACGGGATCAATTGACATTGCTCGGCGGCGTCAGCCTTGGCGCCGGCCTGATGTACCTTCTCGATCCGGACGGCGGCGGCCGCCGTCGCGCCCTGGCCCGCGACAAGGCCGTGCACGGCCTGACGGTGAGCGGCAAGGCTCTGCGCAAAACCTCGGCCGACCTCGGCAACCGGACCCGCGGGCTCGTGGCCCAGGCCGGCTCCCGGCTCCATAAGGACGGCGCCGAGGTCCAGGTGCTGGAGGCGCGGGTACGCTCCAAGCTGGGCCGGCACGTCTCCCACCCCTCGGCCATCCAGGTGCAGTGCGAGGAGGACCGGGTCATCCTTTCGGGTCCGGTGCTCGCCTCCGAGGTCGACAAGCTGCTGCACAAGGTGAAGAAGGTGAAGGGCGTCCACAAGGTGGAGAACCGCCTGGAGGTCCAGGACACCTCGGAGGGCATGCCCGCCGAGGGCTCGAACGGCCGCTTCTCTCTGCCGGCAGTGAACAAGCGCAACGCCGCGCTGGGTCTCGGCGCTCTCGCCGGCACCGTGGGCCTGGGGCTCCTCGCGCGCACCGCCAGGAGCGGAAACCTCAAGGACCTCGCCCGCCCCCTGAGCGAACAACCGCACGGGGCCAAGGACCGCAAGTCCGCCCAGCTCGAGTGGTAGGCCGCGAGGGCGCCCGGGAGGGCGCCCTTCGCGTTCAGAGCCGAATGTCGTCCAGCGAGATCAGGCCCTGCTGAAGGGCGTAGATCACGGCCTGGGTGCGGTGGGCGAGCTGAAGCTTGGAGAGGATGTTGCCCACGTGGGTCTTCACCGTGTCCTCGGAGATGTGGAGGGCTTCGCCGATCTCGCGGTTGGTGCGGCCGTGGGCGAGCTGGCGGAGCACCTCGGTCTCGCGCTCGCTCAGCGGCTCCGTCAGGCTTGCGCCCCGGGTCAGCTCCTGGAGGACCGAGCCGGCCACGGCCGGGTCGAGCACCGACCTTCCTCTCGCGGCGCCGCGTACCGCATCCAGGAAGATCGCGGGATCGGCGTCCTTGCGCACGTAGCCGATGGCCCCGGCCCGCAGCGCGCCCACCACCCGGGCGTCGTCGGTGTGGGCCGTTAGCACCACCACCTGCGTGTGGGGAGAGAGGGCGCGGACCCGGCGGGTGGCCTCGACGCCGTCCATGCCGCCCGGCATGCTCATGTCCATGACCACCACGTCAGGCAACCAGGCCTCCAACCTCTCCAGCACCTCCTCGCCGCTCGAAGCCGCGCCCACCACCTCCATGTCCGGGAACGATTCCAGGTAGCTGCGCAGGCCAGTCTGGACCACCTTGTGGTCGTCCACGACGACGATCCGGATCCTGCCGCTCATGACACCGTCCTCAGTTCCCAACCCACAATGAGGATCATATAGAAGAGGTAGCCCACGACAGCCACGGCCCCGGGATTCGGAACCAGGAACAGGAAGGGGAGGCTCACCAGCAGGATGGCCAGCAGCGCCGCAGCGCGCCAAGCTGGCTCCCGCGAAGGGTCGCCT
Source organism: Thermoanaerobaculia bacterium (assembly GCA_035556715.1). Lineage (GTDB taxonomy): Bacteria > Acidobacteriota > Thermoanaerobaculia > Multivoradales > UBA5704 > DATMER01. Next base: position 42 of record DATMER010000144.1, on the reverse strand, counting down.
GCCAGCGAACGGTGAAGGCGAAAGAAGCGCCATGCCTCCCGA
>DATMER010000143.1:0-31415 GCA_035556715.1 Thermoanaerobaculia bacterium | reverse complement strand
GCATCACCGAAAGGCTTTGCTGTCGTGACTTTGAACCTGGTCGCGACGGCTTGAACCTTTTTGACGCGACGAAGACCGGAGTCGCGTCACGATGGGCTTTGCTGCCACGGCTATGCTCTGCGCCCTCGCGTCTCCAACCTTTGTCGCGACATCCGGCGGCTGCGGCTCGGGCAGAAATCTCGTGTCCGGAGCCTTGTGATCTGGTCGCGACAGACAATCCCTGGCCGTCAAGCCTTGGAACAGGGATGACGCGAGTTGAGCGTCTTCCCTGATGGCTTGGTTCAGGCTGACGCGACGAAAGGGTGGACGATGGCAGGAAGCAACCACCCACAACCCGGGTGTGCAAGATCGGAGAGGGCTTTGCAAAAAAATCCCGGTCCCGGCCTGCACTCAAGGGGGGTCTCCCCGGGGGATGCGGACGCCCGCGCGTGGCACGTCCCTTGCGATAGGGAGAAGCGGGACGGGTCGGCGGCGCGGTTCGACAATCGAGGGTGCTCTCTGGACGCCGCCGGACCCATCCTTTTTCTGCTTCTGAGCCCCGAGCACCCGGGCAGAACCCCCCTGAATCGAAAGGAGGCTCGAACATGGCAATGGAAGAGAGCCGGCTGTCCAACCGATGGGCCGGATTGAATCGTGAGAAGCTGAGCCAGCTCGGCAACAACGTGGGCAACGTGCTGAACCGCGAGAAGCTGGGCCAGGCGTTCAGCCGCGAGAATCTGGGCAACGTCAACGTCGGGAAGACCGAGCGCTGGGCCTCCGTGCTGGGCGGCGCGGCCCTGGCTGCCCTCGCCCTGCGCAAGGGACGCGGGAAGAGTGCCCTCGGTCTCGCGGCCCTGGCGGGTCTGCCTCTGATCTGGCGCGGCGCCACCGGCCACTGCGCCGTTTACGAGAAGCTGGGCATCGACAAGGGCCAGGGCACCGGCCAGGGGACCAGCCTCGCCTCCACCCATACGGATGCGGACCGGTCCTTCGACGAAGGCCGCGTCACCCGCCTCGACGAGCGCACCGAGGGCCGCCCCGTGACCACCACGGACCGCCAGCCCATCGGCCAGAATTTTTGAACTGTTGATCCTGCCCCCTCTCCCCCGCGCAGGGGGAGAGGGATGGGGAGAGGGGGGATGGGATCAGCTACCTTCAGCCCGAACGTTTAATCCGATTCCAGCTCGACCTCCAGCTCGACCTCCTGGCCGGGAGCGACGGTGAACTCCTGCTCCTCGGCCTTGTGGCCGGGACGGACCACCGCGATCCGGTGCTCGCCGGGCTCGAGCCGCAGCCCGTTGCGGAGCCGCTGCAGGTCGATGCCGGTGCCGACGAAGCGGCCGTCGAGGTAGACGGAGGCGTCGGTGGGCTCGACGTCCAGATGCAGGCGGCCGATGCCGTCTTCCGCCTCCGCCCTATCCTCGCCGTCATCTTCCCGATCGTCCTCGTAGCGGTCGCGCTCCTCCATGCGGCGGCGGGCGCGTTCGCGCCAGTCGTCCATGCCGTCGCGCCCGTCGCGGTCACCCCGGCGGGCGATCTCCTCGCGCCGCTCTTCCTCGTAGGTGACCCGCTCGTCGCGCCTGTCGTGCGTCTTGGTGACGAGGTCCTCGGGCCGCACCGACTCGCCCTGCTGCATACGGTCGTCGATGCTGATCACCTGGCCCGAACGGATGGTGATCTGACGCGCGATCGTCTTGTACCCCTCGCGGAAGAGGGCGAGGTCGTAGACGCCGCGGTCGAGCCACAGGTACTGCGGGAAGCCGTCGAAGTCGTCGGCCGTACCGGTGTAGCGGCCGTCGAGCCAGACCTCGGTCTTGCCGGGGCTGACGTCGATGTCGAGGGCGCCCGTGGTGCCGTAGCGGTCGTAGTAGCGGTCACGATACGGGTTCCGGTAGTAGGGGCCGTAGTGATAGTCGTCCCACCACCAGCTCCCCCAGCCCCAGCCCCAGTACGGGCCGTAGTAGGGGTAGTAGCGGGAGTGGTACCCGCCACCGTACCAGCCGCCTCCATGCCAGCCGCTGCCGCCGCGCCCGCCGCCGTCGCCGACCCTGCCATGAGGGCGCTGCCGGCTGGGCTCGTCGTTGCCGCCCCCGGTCCGGGGAACGGCCACTCGGGGCTCCGATCCGCCGGAGCCTGAGGACGACGGCGGCGTGTACGAAGGCGGCGGGGAGGATGACGGCGACCGGTCTCCTCCCCCTCGGGGCTGGGCGGACCGCCCCGCGTCCGAAGAGTCGTTCGGCCGGCTGCGCTCTCCGGCTGCCAGCGGAGTGCCCGCCGCGATCAGCAGGAACGCGGCCAGCACGGGGATCGAGCCAGCGTCACGGAGACGTGCGGCTGCTCGTCGAAGGGATTTCATGACGGTTCTCCTTTTCCTGCTCCGCCCCGAGCTCGACCCAGGCACGGTGCAGACCTCGTATGTAATGGTACCGGAGCACCTCTTCCCAAAGTTTCGGGAGTTGCACCGGCCCCATTTGCAATGCATGAACCAGCCGTTCCAGCCACCTCTGGCGGCCTTCCGGAGGGAGGGGTGGAGGGCCCTCCGGGCCGAGCCCGAGGAAGGGTCCAAGCTCCGGGTGGAGACGGTGGAAGACCACGGCACAGTAGCCCGCCTTCTCCTGCCGCGAGGCGAAACGGGCGAAATCCGTGGGGTGATCGTGGGCCACGGTGGCCGCCGGCTCGTACACGAGCCGTAACCCCCGTCTTTTCAAACGATAAGAGAGCTCGATGTCTTCCCACGCGGCGTACGGGAAGCGCAGATCGAACGGCTCGGCGAGAAGCATGTCGCGCCGGAGCGACAGGTTGGACGTGTAGAGGAAGTTGAAAGGCACGTCTTCCCGGTCCTTGATCAGGGCGTATCCGAACTGCAATCCGTGCTCGTTGATGTACCTGAGGAAGGGCGTGAGGCGCATCCGCTTGTGCCATCCGGTGTAGCCGATGACGGCCAGATGGGGGTCGTCGCCGCGCCTCCGGTGGGCTTCGCGATGGGTCGCCAACCATCCGGGAGAGGGGACGGTGTCGTCCCCCAAAAAGGCCACCCATTCGCCGGAGGCGACGGCCACTCCGGTGTTGCGCGCCGCGGCCGGTCCGCGGTTCTCCTGGGTGAGGACGCGCAGGGTCAAATTGAAGGTGCGGCTGCGCAGCCAGTCGGCGGTGCCGTCGGTGGAGCCGTCGTCGACGACCACCACCTCGAACGAGGGCGGGCGGTCCTGGAACTCCAGGGCCTGGATGACCTCGGCCAGCACCTCCAGCCGGTTGTGGGTGGGGATCACCACCGAGACGTCAAACGCCATGGCTACAGCTTACCTGACGATTGATCCCATCCCCCCTCTCCCCCAAGGGGTGAGGGGCTCCTACCGCGACCGCCGGATCAGCCTCAGCAGCAGGAGCAGAACCACAGCCCCGATGAAGGCCACGAAGATCGTGCCGACCAGCCCCCCAGGCGCGCCCAGGCCCAGTTGGCTGAAGATCCAGCCTCCGATGAAGGCGCCGATGATGCCGATGACGATGTCGCCGAGGAGCCCGAAGCCACCCCCGACGACGAAGGAAGCCAGCACTCCGGCCACCAGTCCGACGATCAGCCAGGTCAGGATGTCCATCCACGCACCTCCGCGAAAAAGGCCGGGGATCGCCCGGCCCGGGTTCGGACTGCTCTGGACGGATGATAGCAGTGATGGGGCGAGGGCTCAGCCCGAGCGGCGTTCCAGATCCTGGCGGAGCCGGGCGACCTCTTCCTCAAGGGCCAGACGCGCCCGTCTCTCGGCCTCGAGCTTCCGATCCAGCTCATCGATCGTGACGCCGGTCTCCTCGAACCAGGGCAGCGGCTTTCGAGTCTGGACGTCGAACATCCTCAGCTTTTCCCCCTCGCGGCGCATCAGAACGCCGGAGGTCTGGCTGAGGAGGGAGCCATCCGGGTTCAGGAGGATCGGAAGGTACTTTCCTGCCAGCAGGCGGAAGCCTTGGAGGGAGGGATTGAGGTACTCGGCGTAAGGATCGAAGAGGATGTACTCCTCGACTCCGATTTGCTCGTAGATCCCCTTCTTCCTCTTCTGGTCCTCCCCTTTCGTGCTTCTAGAGGTGACCTCCACGACCAGGCTGGGCGGGCGCTCCTGCCAGAGCAGGTAGTTGTCCCGGTCGTACTTGCGGACTCCCTTGGCCAGCAGCACGTCCGGCGCGACGGCCGCCCGCGGGTTGCCCTCCTGGTAGCAGAGGAACAGGTTGCCGCCGACCCAGACGTCCGGCACCTCGCGGTAGCGATTCCTCAACCCCATGATGAGGTCGAACATCACGTTGAGATGGAGGCTCGTCTCGGCCATGGGCTGGCCGTCGGAGGTAGGGTATTCGATCTCCTGATGCAGCGGGATCGCGGCCATGCGTGCCTCCTGCGCCTCTTGACTCCGACGGGTCGCCGGAATCAAAGCACGAAAATCCGCCGAGACGCAACTCGCCTCAGCGGATTATGTTAGCACGCTCAAGGCTCCCTCTCCCCCGGTCATTGCCAGGAGAGAGGGAGCTGGGATCACCCTTCAGCTCGCCATCCGCGCGGCCACGGCCGGGCGGTTGCGGACGATCAGGTAGTTGGCGGGAACGGTGCCTTCCTTGCCCTGGGCGATCGGGATGGTCTTCACCGTCACGTCGGACTCCTCCTTGAGGAGGTCGAACTGCGAATCCGGGAAGAGCTCGGCGCGCTCGTTGGCGTCGAAGCCCACGGGGATGACGCCGTGCTCCACCACCTGCTCGATCAGCGGCGGCAGGCCCATCTTCCCCTTCACGGGCAGCGAGCGGAAGTAGCCCAGGGCCTTCGAGGTCAGCTCGATCTGGTAGAGCACGCCGGTCTCGCCCAGCATGGTTCTCAGGCTCTGCACGAACTTCGGCCGGTCCACCTTCTGGATGACGTGCATCACGGTGCGGATGTAGATGTTCACGTCGCCGAACTCGCGGTGGAAGGCCTCGGCCTGCTCGGGATGGGTCGCATCCAGCACCCGGTACTCGACGTTCTTCTCCTCCGTGGTCTCCTGGCGGGCCAGCTCGATGGCCGACGGCGCAATGTCCGCGCCGATCACCTTGTCGAAGTACCGGGCCAGGTAGCGCGACTGGCGGCCATTGCCGCAGCCGAGGTCGAGGATCGGGACGCTGCGGTCCATGAAGGGGAGGAAGCGCGGCAGGTCCTCGGCCGCGGCGAGCTGGGCCGAGGCATCCCAGACCACCTGTCCGTCCGCGCCGGTCCGGTCGACCGTCTTCCAGAATTTCTCCCAGTGACGGTCATACTCCCGGGGGTCCCCGTTCTTCAGGCGCAAGCGGAGGAAGCCGGAATACAACTTAACGGTGTCGGTCAGGCCCATGAGACGTCTCCCTTCTCAAAAAGATCAAACGAATACCGGGTAGCGGCGCGCGCGCCGACCCCGGACCAAAGCTCTACGTCGGGTCTGAAGCAAGAAATCGAAGCCGGGTTCTGCTTTGTAGTGCGGCGGCGGACAAAAAGCGGGACAGTGTTCGTGAAATCCTTCACCCCCTGTCAGGGGGTGAGGTCCATGACCTCCTCCAGCTTGCAGCGCACCAGGGGGAGATCCGCGGGTAGCCATGCCTCGAAGCCGGGGGAGGCGAAGAGGTGCTCGTCGCCGGGGTAGGTGGGGACGACGTAGAGGGGGAAGCGCTCGAAGATCTCGCGGTCGGAGCGGCGGCGGCGGCTCTGGATCGCGGCCCGGCGCTCCGCGGCGCCGTCCAAGTGGCCGAGGAGCCAGTGGATCGACCGGAGCTGGGCGATGGTGCGCTCGTCGGTCAGGCGCGGACCGTCCGGAGCGGTGGGCGGAGTGGATCGCACGGCTCGCAACCGCTCGGTGACCTTGGCCATGAACTTCCGGGGACCGTGCTCCCGCAGCTTCAGGAGGATGTTGCCCGGGGTGATGGGCACCCGGGGAGGCGGGGCGGGTACGCCATTTCCTCCTGTGTTCGCAATCCAGCCGTCGTAAGGGTCCACCCGGAGCGTGCCGGTGCCCGGGTTGTTCCCCACGAGCAGCCAGTGGGTGCGCGCCGTCAGGGTCAGCATCAGCGCGGGCATGATCCGCTGCCAGAGCTCTTCCTCATAGTTCTTATAGGCGGTCAGGAAGGCGTTGCGCTCGAAGAGGAAGCCGCGGTTGAAGAGACCGAGGAGGTCGCTCGTGGCGCTCGACCGGTGGCGCACGACCGCATCCGGGGCGAAGAGGATCCTCTCCCCTCCGGACCAGAGGCGCCAGCCCAGGTCGACGTCCTCCAGGTAGGCGAAGTAGCTCTCGTCGAAGCCGCCGGCCTCCAGGAAGGAGCTCCGCCGGATCAGGAGGTTGCCGCCGCAGGCGAAGAGCAGCTCCTCCCCGGGCTTCGGCACCCTCGCCCGGTCGAGCGGACGCCGGAAGTCGAGTTGGAAGGCATGGCCGTCGAAGGTCATCACTCCGCGGCCGAAGTCGAGGCGCTCCCCCTCCCAGTCCACGATCTTTCCGGAGACGGCAGCTACATCAGCAGGCGCCGAGCGCAGGGCATCGACGAGGGCCGCCAGCCAGCTGGGCTCCGGCCGGGTATCGTTGTTGAGCAGCGCCAGGGCGTCGGCGTCCGAGGCTTCCGCGGCCAGGCGGTTGTTGCCGGCGCAGAAGCCGAGGTTCACCGGGCTGGCGATGAGGCGGACCTTGGGCCACGTCTTCCGCAGCCAGTCGGCCGTGCCGTCCGTGGAGCCGTTGTCCAGGACCAGGATCTCCCACTCGACGCCGGGGTCCTTCTGGGCGGCCAGGGCCGGGAGGCAGGTCTCCAGGTGGTGGCGACCGTTCCAGGAGAGGAGGGCGACCGCAATCTTCTTCATGGTCTCAACGCGCCAGCCTCCAGAGGCGAAGGCGGCGCTTCAAGCGGAACGGCAGCGGGTCCGGAGGCGCCACCGTCTCCAGGCGATGGGCGAAGCGGTCCTTGGTCTCGTCACGGCGGGGATCGCGGCAGAAGCGCAGAAGCGGAGCGAGGGCCCGGTCCCAGGTGAAGGCTTGCAGCAGCTCTCTCGCCCCCGGGCTCCGGTCCTCCCCTGTGGTCAGCACCTCGCGCAGGGTTCGGCTCAGAGCCTGGGCATCCCCAGCCGGGACCACCCACCCCGCGTTGTGCTCCCGAAGGAGACGGCTCATGGTGCCTCCCTCGCTGGTGATGACCGGGCAGCCGGCGGCCAGGGAGTCGAGGAAGCGGGTGCGGAGCGAGAGGCGCGTCTCCAGGCTCGGCTTGTGCGGAGCGACCAGGAGGTCCACGTCCCGGAGCAGGTCGTATCGCCGCTCGGCCGGGACCCAGTCCAGGGTCTGCACCCGGCTCCCCCACCAGCCGAGCTGGCGGCATTTTGCCTCGACCTCGCCGAGGAGACGCTGCGGCGTGCTGTCCGCGTTCGGGTTGCGGATCAGGAGCAGGGTCCAGTTGGGGACGTCCAGATCCTTCAGCGCGTCGAGGAGCGTCCACGGGTCGTACCAGTCATAAAGACCGCCGAAGAGGAGGCGGCGCTCGCCCGCCTCTTTTGGCGAGAGAACCGGGTGGTGGGGAGGAAGCTCGCCGGGCACTCCGAACGGCACCGGTGCGATGAGCGTCTCCAGGTCCGGGTCCATCTCCAGCCGCTCAGGGTTGACCCGGCCGAGGGCGGTCAGGAAGCCGAGATAGAAGGTCCGCTGCTCCTCGGACGAGCAGAGGAAGAAGTCGCCCCGCGACATCTGGAGGACCCAGGTGGCATGGTCGTTCCGGTAGGGATCGAGCCCCAGGGTCGCGGCATAGCTCAGGTTCTCCACGAGCCAGGGATCATAGAGGTCGATGGCCATGGGGAGCTGAGGCAGCTCGAGCACCACGTCGTTGGCGAGCTGGCCCTGGGCCACGGCGGCATCGCAGCCCTGGAGGATCTCGGCCAGCTTGCCGCGCTCGAAGCGCCGAATCTCCACCACATCAGGGAGAGACAGCGCGGCGGTCTCATCGGGGTCCGCGGGAGAGACCAGGACGACCTCGATCCCATGCTCGGGCAGGCGCCGGGCCAGCTCGAAATACCGGATGCCGATGCCGGCCATCCGCGGGCGGACGGGCTCGCTCGAGACGAGGGCGACGCGGGTCATGAGGCCACCCGGCACGGACAATCACGGATCTCCACGGACGGACAGGGACGGAGCTCCGAGTCAAGCTGTCCATGCAGGTCCGTGCCCGTCCGTGTTCGTCCTCTCTTCATCTCGACCGCTTCTCTTGCACCCACTGGTGCACCCGCCAGGCGCGGGTGGATTCCATCTCGCGGATCAGGCCGTTCAGGCGCTCGATCTCCGCGTACGTGCGGCGCAGGTGCACGATCTGCTCGTGGAGGTTGTCCCGCACCTTGTGCTCCTGGTCGTAGAGCCGCTGCAGGTCGGTCCGCAGGCGGCCGTTCTCCTGCCGGAGCGTCTCCAGCTCGCCGTTGAGCGCGTGATAGCGCTCCTCCAGATCGAAGCGCTCGCGGGACAGCTCCTCGTGCGCCCGCGCCAAGCCTTCCAGGTCGGATTGGAGCTGGATGAATTCGCTCTGGCGGTCGGATAGCTCGCGGCGGGCAGTGGCCCGGTCCTCGCGCTCGGTCACCAGCTCGGCGCGGAGGGTGTCCACGGCCCGGGCCAGGACGTCCGGCCCCAGCCGCGCGCCGTGCTTGGCGAGCACCCGCGCCTTGACCGCCAGGAAGTCGCTGCGCTCCCTCGGACGCTCCCCGAAGATGTGGTGGCCGCCGCCCCGGAAGTGCCGGTACTCGCAGGTGACCCGCCTCAGGTGATGGAACGGCGTCCGGGCCGAAAGCCGGATCAGGTAGTCCCAATCCTCGAAGAACGGCAGGCTCGGATCGAACGGTCCCACCTCCGCGAAGAGGCGGCGGTCGATCAGGAGCGTGTTGAAGGGGATGTAGTTGTCGACGAGGAGGACGTCCGGGTCGAAGTCGCGGCTATAGGGCAGGCGCCGGTCGCGGCAGATCCACCTTCCGTTCTCCCCATCCAGCTCGTAGACGGCCACGGCCGCGTCCGAGTAGGCCACCCGCACGCCGGGTGCCTGGACCATGCCGGCCAGGGTCGCCAGGTGCTCGGGCGCGGCCAGGTCGTCGTCATCCAGGAAGGCCACGAAGTCGCCGGTCGCCGCCGCGATGCCCGCTTCGGCCGCTCCCGCCCGGCCCCGGTTCTGCTCCAGGTCGACCCGGAGGACGGACAGGGGATATCCGTCCGGAACCGGAGGCGGATCGCCGCCGTCGTTCACGAGCACGACCTCGGCACGCCGGTACTCCCCCTCGGCCAGGCTCGCCAGGGCCTCGGCCAGGAGGTCCGGCCGGTTGCGGGTGCGGACGATCACGGAGACCCGCGGACCCTCGCGCACCTCGGCGATCTCCGGGAAGCCGCCGAGGTGGCGGATGAGCTGCGCCGGGCTGCGGGTGGTGAAGTCCTCGACCCGGAGGCGGCGGTAGCCCTCGGCGAGCTTCACCTCCGGCCCCAGGGTCAGGGTGCGGAAGCGGCGCAAGCCCAGGCCGGCGTTCAGGTACGGGTGCCGCTCCTCCTGGCTCGCGTAGAGCGCCATGGCCGCGGACAGCACCTCCTCCTCGGCGGTGACGTCCACGAGCAGGTCGGGATGGCCCGGGTGGTTGACCTCGTAGAGCAGGATGCGGAGGCCGCGGAGGGCCTCCTCCATTTCTCCTTGATCCCCCTCCCGCACCGGGCCGAGAAGGCGGTGGACCGCGGCGAAGGCGGCTTGGTGGTCCCGGGTCACCTCCAGGGGGTGAGGGACGAGGAGGAGGTCGGGGCGTTGCGTGAGGAGGGCGCGGAGCAGGCCGCTCTCGGCGTCCTCGATACGGCGGTCCAGACTTCCGTCCGGGATGTCCAGGCTGTCAGAGCCTGCGGCTCCCAGAGAGCGCACCGCGGCAGCGGCCTCCTCCTGGCGCTTTGTCCGGTAGGCGTCGCGGTCCTCGACCTCCTCCACGCCTCCGCTGCCGTCGGTCAGGAAGAGGACACGCACCACGGCTCCGGAGGCGGCGAGCTGGGCGGCAAGGCCGCCGCAGCCCAGCACCTCGTCGTCGAAATGCGGAGCGACGATCAGGGCGCTCCGGGCGCGCACCCTCTCGGTCCAGCCGGGGGGCTGTCGGTTTTCGTTCACTGCGTTCACTGGATATACCCCAGGCTGCGCAGGCGCCGCTCGGTCTCGGGGTCCGCCTGGCGCCGATTCACGGCCCTGCCTTGATGCCGGAAGAGCCCCAGCCGCCCTTCGATCGAGGGGAGCGGCCGGCCGTTCTCACTCACGTCTACGGACACGGCGCGTCCGGCGTCCCCCTCCACCCGGAAGCCCTTCGCGATGTGCTCGGCGGCGAGGTCGAACGTGATCCGGTTGCCGGACAGCTCGACCCGGTCCGCGTCGCCCAGGAAGTAGGGGACCCAGCGCTGCGGCGCGCGTTGAAACGTGATCGTACCACTGAGGCGCGAGCCCGGAAGGGCGCCTTCGGTCAGCACCCAGAGGCCCGGCAGATGCTCCTCCAGCTCGCGGTGGATTGCGGGCGCCAGCTCGGCGGCCGTCTCCTGGTCTTCGGGGAACAGGTTGCGGCTCTCCTTGGGGTCCTTGGTCAGATCGTAGAGCTCCTGGCGCCGGAGACGGGCGGTGTCCACGCCGAAGAGGTGCGCCTGCATCGCGTCAGCGGGCTGGAACGCCTCCCGCTCGTTGTAGAGGATCAGCTTCTTCCCATTCAGCACGGCCGCGGCGCGCAGGGGGCCGCTCGACAGGTGCTGGGCGAAGGCGGGACGGCGCGGCAGCGCCCCCCGGCCGGTCAGGGCGGGCAGCAGGCTCACCCCGTCCCACTCGGGATCGGCCTTCATGCCCGCGGCCTCGGCCAGGGTAGGCACGAGGTCGACCAGGCGGGCGGTGCCGCGAAGGCGCGTGCCCGGCTTGATGCGGCTGTCCCAGCGGAAGATCAGCGGCACGTGGATCTGCTCCTCGTAGAGCGTCTGCCCGTGCTTCCATCCGCCGTGGTCGTACAGCTCCTCCCCGTGGTCGGCCGTGAGCACCACCAACGTGTTGGCCAGGACCCTGGGATCGAGGGCGGACAGCAGCTCGCCGATATGGCGGTCCACGTAGCGGACCTCGGAGTCGTAGAGCGCCCGGATGTAGGGCACGTCCCGGGCCGGGTCGGCGAGCTGGAGACGGCCGTTGTAGATGCCGTGGATCCAGTTCCCCGCCACCGGGCCGGTGTAGCCCGGGTCGAAGGGGGAGCGTCCGCCGAACCGGTCCATGTCCGGGTTGTAGTAGGGATCGTGCGGGTCGATGTAATGGACGTAGGCGAAGAACGGCCGGTCCTGGTGCGCCCGCAGCCAGGGGATGGCGTGGGCGTTCAGGTCGTCCGCGTGCTTCTGCATCCACTTGATGTCGGCCGGCGGAGCGAAGAACGTGCGGAAGCCGCGCTCGAACCCGGCTCCGGCGTGGAGGCTGGGGTTGGCGATGAAGCCGCCGGTCTGATAGCCGAGCCGGGCCAGCAGCGCGGGCAGGGGCTCGATTTCCGAGGGGATGCCGAAGGACGCCACGTCCGTGCCGAGCAGATCGCCGGGATAGCGGCCGGTCAGGAATGAGACCACGGACGGCAGGGTCCAGGGTGCCTGGCTGTACGCCTCCTCGACCACGGCGCCGGGCAGGGCGAGCCGGCTCTGGATCTCGGGCGAGGTGTCCCGCTTGTAACCGTAGGGGGTGAGGTGGTCGTGGCGCAGGGTGTCCACGAGAATGAAGAGGATGTTGGGTCGCTCGGTCTCCTTTACCGGGTTCGAGAGGGAGACCGGCCCCCAGGCGACGAGGTTGGCGTCGCGGTGCCCGGTGGGGAGGCCGCGCAGGTTCGAGGAGAGCTCGATGGTGACCTCGCTGCCGGCGTACCGGGAGAGGTCGGCATCGAGGTCGATCCAGCGCGGCTCCTGTGACCGGAGGACCCGGGCATGGTCGAGGATCTCGCGGCCCTCCTCGTCTCTGGCCACGAGCCGGATCTCCAGCGTCTCGACCGCCTTCCAGGCCGCGGGGAGGAGCTGGACGCCCGCGTGGAAGCGGGCTCCCTCTTCCGGCACGATGCCGCGCCAGCGCCAGGTGCCGGGCGAAGTGAGGACCACCGGCCGGCGCTCGTAATCGATCGTAAGCTCCGCGACTTCGGGAGCCCGCTCAAAGGAGAGCCCCTCCGGGACTTGATCTGGAGCGACCGTGAAGGTCTTGCTCCCCACGAGCGGGCGCAGGAGGAAGCCCTCGGGCTCCGGACCGCAGCCGCACGTCAGGACGAGCACAACCAGGATCGGCGCGGCGCGCTCAAGCCAGGTCATAGTCCCCCATGGAGTAGGTGAAGCCAGTGACTGCATCCCCCCGGCATCCCACGAGCCGGCGTTCCCCCTCGGGCTCCAATCCCAGGTCGCGGTAGAGAGTTTCGAGGCCCGGCATGGACCAGAACCGCCAGGAGCGTAGCCCTGAAGCGCGCAGATCGGCGGCCACGGCAAGCATGGAAGGGTACCACTCCGCCGAAGAAGGCAGCCACACCTCCGCCGCCCACGCCTCCTCCCCGACAAAGGCAAAGACCGCCAGCCCCTCCTCGCTGCCCGAGAACAGCCGGTAGAAGCGGTAATACCGCCGCGGTCGGCTCCAGTAGCGCCACCGCAGGAAGTCGTCCGACCGGCGGACTCCCTGGACGCCGCAACGCTCCCAGATCCGGCCGGCCCACTCGCCGCCCGAGTCGCCCGTCTCGATGCGGGCTTCCGAAGAACCTTCGGGGATGGCACCGGAGAGGGTCTCCAGCTCCAGCAGAGGCTTGTAGCCGAAGACCCGCTGTCCGAGGCGGAAGTGGCGCTCGCTCGGGAAGCCGAAGATCCACGGGACGTCCTGCTCCCGAGGCAGGTCCTGGAGCAGAGCCCGGCCGAGGTCCACCAGGGCCGGGCGGAGGCCGCCGCGCCGCGGACTGCCCACGAAGTCCACGAGCTGCCAGATGCCGGCCTCGCCCCCCTGCCACCGGGCGGGAAGGCAGAGAGCCCCGGCATGTGCCACCACCTCGCCGCCCGCCACCGCCACGAAGCTCCGCGCCTCGCCCGGAAGATGGCGGTACTTCCACTGCCACTCGTCCGGCTCCAGAGGATGCCCGAAGCGCTCGGCGAAGAGGGCGGAGAGGGCGGGAAGGTCTTCGGGCCGGGTCGGGCGAATCTCCAGACCCTCACCCCCGTCCCCTCTCCCGCCTCCCCTGCCCCCCTCCCCGGGAGAGGGGGGCTGGGGGGGTGAGGGCCGGACTCGCCCAAGGACCCAAAGGACACCAAGGACAACAAGGACACCCAGAGAAATACAAGCTCCCACCACCAGCCCAGGCGGCCGGTAGCTCAGCTCCACCCGCCCCTCCCCCGGCCCCAGCTCGACCCCGAGCAGCGCACCCTCCACGGCAACCACCGGAACCGGCCGCCCGTCCACCGAAGCCCGCCAGCCGCGGTCCCAGGTCTCGGCCACCACGAGCATGGCCCGGCGCGGGGTCCGCCACTCGATCTCCCAGAAGCCCGGCTCGCGCTTCGCAGTCCTGATCTGGCCATCCACCTCCCAGCGCACGAGCGGCAGCGCCCCGGGGCGCTCATACACCCGCGCGTCCGCCCCCTGGTACGCGAGCCGCCATCCCTCCACCGGCTGATCCGGTCCGGCCACCACCCAGCGGACGCCGAGGCGGTCGAGCCAGGGACTGTCCCATCGCTCAATCGGCTGGTAGAAGACCGGATCTCCCGGCGCGAACGAGCGGTAGACCGCCTCATACCTCTCCAGCTTGACCGGATCGTCCCCCCGCGCATCGGAGAGGCCGTAGACCATGGCCGCGTTCGGACGGAGAGCCTGATCGATCCCCGCGACCCGCCCCTCCTGAGCCTGCAGAAAGCGGATGGCGCCGGTCTCCGGGTACAGCCGTTCGAGGGGGATCGCACCCAGGATGCCGCCGTGGGCGAGGACCAGGTCGCAGATCACGACGGCCGGGAGCAGCGGCCAGAGCGACCAGCGACGGTCTCGGGACCATTTGAGCGAGACGGTCAGAAGCAAAGCCGCGGCAACGGCGCCGAGCGTCCAGCGGAGCTGCTGTCCAAGAAGACCGCGAGCGGTCCAATCATCCGCAAAGGCCAGCCAGGATGCTCCCAAGAGGAGAACCACGGCGCCGGCGCCGGCAGCGATCCCCCTCCCCTTTCCCGCCAGCCAGCGGTCGCACCCGGCTCCGGCGAGGAGAGCCAGACCGAGCTCGATGCCGAAGATCAGCCGGTGGTGGGCAGCCTTGCCGAGGACCGGGAGGACACCGAGGACCTCCCGCAATCCGGGCCAGTGATACGCCGCCAGGAAGGAGAAGCCCAGGAGGACGGTCACGGCAAGCCAGCGGCGGTCCCGGATGCGGGACAGTCCGGCCGCGGCCAGAGGCAGGGCGAGGGCTCCCGCGTAGACCGCCGTCGCCGAGTAGTTGAACGGTCCCCACCAGGTCCCTTCGGCCGGATGACCGAAGAGCTGCGGCAGGACCAGGCGGAGCGGCTGTTCGAGAAGGAGCGCGAAGGGCGGATGCCCTCCTCCGCCCTGGGCGGTCCACTTGCTCGTCTCGGGGAGGAGAAGGGCCAGAGGAAGGATGTGGACCGCCGCGAGCAGCGCCGCGCCGGTCCATCCCAGGGCGAAGCGTCCCCATCCTGCGAGTGTGCTTCCCCGGACGAGGAGGTAGATCGCGGACAGGAGAGCGGTGTGGGCGGAGGTTTCGGGGTGGCCTCCGAGGAGCTGGAGGCCGGCGAGGAGGGTGAGGAGGAGGGCGCCGTGGCCTGCGGCCCGCTCCACCGCCCATAAGACCCACGGAACCAACGCCAAAGCATTGCCCATCGGAAACAACAGAAAGCTCACCATCATCCCGGAGAGCGCGAACGTCAGCGCGGCGATCACAGCCGCGGGCCTGGAGAGACCCAGCTCCCGGCCCAGCACCCAGGCTCCGCAGCCGGCGATCAGAAGGCGCAGCCAGGGGAGGAGCACGAACCCAATCTGGAGCGGCAGCGCCGCGAACAGCAGATGAAGAGGGAAGAGTGGCGCGGACTGGCCGTTGCTCCAGAACGGCGCTCCCGAGAACTGGTGCGGGTTCCAGAGCGGCAGCCGGCCCTCGCGCAGCTCGCGGCGGGCGAAGAGCTGCCAGGGCTGGATCTGGAAGGTAACATCCCGAAGGACCGGGTTGCCCGCCTCCGGGTTGCCTGTGCCCTGCCAGGGCGGGACCCCGGCGAGCGTGGCGGCCGGGCTGGGGATGCCGTCCGGGATCGACAGGGCCGGCGCCAGCAGGGCCATGCCCGCCACCGCCAACACCGCCCAGGCCAGGCCGGCCTCCCTGCGCCAGCGGAAGCCGAGGAGGAGCCCCGCCAACCCCAGAACGGCCAGGAGCGGTACTGCCGGGTTCACCTCTTCCCCGAATGGCGGAGGCGCATCCGGACCACGTCGCGCAGCATGCCGAGCGACGAACGGATCGGGTCCACCCGGGAGTCCGGCGAATCCACCCAGATCACGCCCACCTCCACCACCCGGTAGCCGTGGCGGCGCGCCAGGAAGACCAGCTCCACGTCATAGGCGAAGCCGTCGATCGTCAGCTCGGCCCCGATCTCGCGGGCGATGTCCCCCTCCAGGAGCTTGAAGCCGCACTGCGTGTCGTTCAGGCCGCGCACCCCCGCGATCCGGATGATCCGGTTGAACGTCTTGCCCATCAGCTCGCGGTAGAAAGGCTGGTGCCGTTGGACGTCGGCCCCGGCCACGGCGCGGCTGCCCAGGACCAGCGGCGCCTCGGGCAGCCAGCGCTCCAGCTTCTCCAGCTCCTCGATCGGAGTCGAGGCATCGGCGTCCGAGAGCAGGACCTCCGCGCCCTGGGAGGCGAGGATGCCGGTCCGGATTGCCGCGCCCTTGCCGCGGTTCCGCTCGTGCCGGATCACCCGCACGCCGCGGCCGGCGAAAGCCTCCGCCACTTGGATCGTCTGGTCGCGGCTGCCGTCGTCCACCACGAGCAGCTCGTAGGAAAGACCCCGCCGCGAGAGATAATCCACCGCCCGCTCGAGAGTCGAGCCGAGCCGCTCCGCCTCGTTGTAGGCGGGGATGATTACCGAGATGTCGCACCGCATCGGCGGGATTGTATGCTCAGAAAGGGCCACCGCTCTTGAACGACCTCCTCGTCCTGAAAGCGCTCGGGGATGACAGCGCCCGATCGCCCGAATTCCAGTACCTGCTCTCCCTTTGCCTGCTCCACGCCCGGCAGGTCTTCGGGCACGCCCAGCTGGCGACAGGGGAGATTCCAGAGGGAAGATTCGACGCCGTCCTCCTCCTGAGCGACGCTAACGTCCTCCTCACGCAACGCAGCCTGAAGGCCATGCGCGACCGGCTGCTCGCTGGGGCCGCCGAGGTCCGCCCCTACCGGCTGGCGGATACGGGATTGGCAGGACGCTTCCCGGTCTACACCCTGCGCGGGTACGAACGGCTGGAGCGCGCCTTTCTTGAGGAGGGACCCGGAAGCATCTCCGAACCGCCCTCTCCGCCTGCGGTCACCCTGCTCCGCTGGGATGAATACCAGCGGAGGACCGGAACCCCCGTCTACGCGGGGCTGTACCACGAGTTCATCGACTACTACGGCGAGGTCCGGGCGGACATCTTACCTTTCGTCCCTCCGCATGCGCGCGAGGTCCTGGAGGTCGGTTGCGGCCGGGGGGTGACCGGCCGGCTCCTCCAGGAGCGCCTCGGCTGCCGGGTGACCGGCGTGGAGCTCAATCCCGTCGTCGCGCAGGAGGCTGCCCGCCATCTCCACCGCGTGCTCCAGGGCGACGTGCAGACGCTCGACCTCGAAGGCCGCTACGACGCCGTCATCGCCCTGGAGCTGGTCGAGCACCTGGTGGACAGCGAGAGCTTCCTGGCCCGGGTGCGGGAGCTGCTCGCCCCAGGCGGCCGCGCGATCTTCTCCATCCCCAACGTCGGTCACTGGTCGATCGTGGAAGACCTGCTCGCCGGCCGCTGGGACTACCTGCCCATCGGCCTCCTCTGCTACACCCACTACCGCTTCTTCACCCGCCGCAGCCTCTCCGACTGGCTCCGCCGCTCCGGGATCGAGCGTTTCGACCTCATCCCCCAGCGCACCGAGCTCCCCGACCGCTTCCGCGAGCTACCCGGCGGGTTCGAGGTGGACGTTGAAAGCCTGTCCACCAAAGGCTTCTACGTAGTGGTCCACGCCTGAGCCCTTTCTTCTCCCTGGGAGCGCCGGCATCCCTGCCGGCCTTCGAAAGGAGGAAGAAGCCGGCAAGGATGCCGGCGCTCCCAGGGAAAATCTCCCCCACTGCCCGTCCGCAGGTCATCCGATGTTTTCTGGAAGACGGCAGGCACGGACCGTTCACAATCCAGGACCTGATCGGCGGCACGATCGGTAGTAGAGAGACGCCCCACGTGGCGTCTCTACAGTGGGGGGAGCGTTTTCAAAAGGTTGGAAAGGCCGCTCTTGGAATTGCCCTGAGCAGTACGATGGGATTGCGACCTAGGAAACCCGTTCTCCCTCGCTACCCTCTCGGCCACAGAAGCCGATTCACCGGGTTACGGAGATCCACGTCAGGACTATCTACCCGGCAGGGTGAAGACCCCCTCCTCGATCCTCCCCCGCTCCGCGGGAGAGGACGCCCCCACCCTCTGCTTCGGGTAGCTCGAAGCAAGTCTCCCCCTCTCCCGGGGCGGGTGTGCTTGGGTGGACCGGGAGAGGGGGCCGGGGGGTGAGGGCCCCTACCAGTCCCGCTCGTGAGTCTTCCGGAACACCGTGTCGTGCGGCGCCGAGCGCTCCTCGTCGGGCCGGCCGTTCGAGTAGTAGTAGAACGAGACCGACTTCCGCGTCCGCCCCTCGGGACATGCGAGCGGTTCGGGATGGCCGTGGTAGGAGAAGTCCGTGGTGCTGAAGACCACCGTGCGGTTGAAGACCGGCAGCACCTTCTGCTCGCAGCGGCTCACGTTCCGGTTCCACAGCTCCAGGTGGCCGCCGTACTCTTCCTCCCAATCCTTGTTCAGGTAGACCAGCAGGTTCAGCCGGCGGTCCAGCTTCAGCAGCGGGTGCCAGTTGAAGTCCACGTGCACCTTGAGGAATCCGCCGGGCTCGATCTGGTGCGGACCGGCTCCGCCGTAGTAAGGATCGGAGATCAGCCCCTCGATGCCGGTGAGCGCCTCCAGGAACTGGAGCAGGGGCGCCGAGTTCATCTCGTAGAGGAAGAGCTGGACGCTCGGCCGCAGCGGGTTCTCGTGCCAGTAGCCGAGCTTCTTCTCCGTTGGGTTGTCGAACTTGCGCCAGGCGATCTCGTCCGGACGCGGGAAGTCGGCCAGCACCTCCTCCAGCACTTCGTCGGGGAAGAGGTTGTCGATCACGATATGGGGGAACGGTTGCGCGCTCACGTACTGCTCCCGCAGCGCGGCCGGATCGGCGTTCAGTCGGAATCTCATCGTTCGCTCTCCTTCTCCACAGCCTTCGAGCGCGCCCATCGTATCCCCTGATCGAGGCGCGGGACGACCTCCTCGGGGCGGAACCGCCGGGAAGCCTTCCAGCCCCGTCGCCTCGCCCGATGCCAGGCTCCGGCGTCGGACAGCAGCTCCTCCGCGGCTTCGGCCAGGGCCTGGGCATCGCCCGGAGGGACCAACTTTACCGCTCCATCGGCGATGTGGACGGTCGAGGAGATGCGCGAGGCCACGGCCGGGACCTTGGAAGCCATGGCTTCGAGCAGCGGCAGGCCGAAGCCCTCCTCTTCCCGGGAGGGGAACAGGAGGAGGTCGCACTCGCGCAGCTCGCGGGCGATCTCGCCAGGAGGCACGCCGGTGAGGAAACGGTCCGGCTCGAGCATCCGCCGCTCCTCGTCCGTCAGCGGCATCACCGAGATCCGCAGCACGCGGCAGGGGTATCCCCTTTCCCGGAGCCGGCGCACCGCCTCCAGAGCCGTGGGCACCCCCTTCACCTCCGCGCCGAAGATCCCCGGCACCGCCACCCAGGGCTCCTTCTTGGGACGGAGACGGAACGCGGGGCGGAAAAGCGGGTCGAGCGGCGGCGGCACCACGAAGCTCTCCCGGCCGAACCGGGTCCGGACCAGGTCGGCCAGATGCGGCGAGACCGTCAACGTCGGAAGCGGCAGCGAGTAGGCCTCCTCGATCCGGGGCAGCACCGGCGCCAGGTGGACGAGCCCGCCTTCATAGCCCTGGCAGAAATGGGCCAGCGGACCGAGGGCGAGCTGCCGGGACCTCTCGATCGTCGTCCAGTAGGTGGCGATCACCAGGTCCTGGGAAGGGATGCGGGGGACGTCGATCCCGATGTTCGCGTAGGCGGCGTCGAGGCGGATCCAGTCCGGCTTCGAGCCTTCGGCGAGGACGGTCAGCTCGTGCCCCAGCTCCTGGAGCATGCGGACGTGCTGGAAGATGACCTTGTTGCCGCCGTTCAGCTCCGGGTAGGGCAGGACGTAGGTGATGCGCACGTCAGGCCCCCAGCCTTCCCAGCCGTCCACGACCGAGCTCGCGCCCTTGATCGTCCGAAACCTGCACGGTCCAGGTCCCCTCCAACCGGCCGGCGATCTCCTCCGGCAGCTTCCAGAGTCCCGGCGCGGAGATCCGCTCGGCCGCTGCCGGGAACCCCGCGGGATTGGGCGAGACCTCCACCCACTGCCCCGGCTCGACGGGGACCTCCGGCAGCAGGGGGAGCTCCGGGAGCCGGGGCTGGGGCATTCTTTCTAGGAGCCAGGTGAAGCCGGCGCCGTAGTGGAGACGCCGGAAGCGGCGGGCCGACTCCTCGAACCACTGCCGCGAGCGGGGCTCCTGCGCCGCGCTCCGGTTGTAGAGATGGACCGCCTCGGCCGCGGGCACATACTCCGAGCGCAACCCGAGGCGCCGCGCCCGGAGCAGCCAGTCGGTCTCCTCGAAGAACAGCCGGAACCCCTCGTCGAACGGACCCACCCGGTCCCAGGCGTCGCGCCGGATCGCCAGCAGGCTGCCGCTCAGCGACCAGCTCGCGATCGGCGCGCGCGCCTCCCAGTGCCGCCGGGCATGACGCCGCCACCGGCGCCGGTCCCGGAGCAGCTCCTCCCACCGGCCCCGCTCCTCGGCCGGGGGGAGCAGCATCCTCCGGCCGCGGTCCCAATAGAACGCCGGCCCGGCCACGGCCGCTCCGGATTTCAACCGGTCGAGCAGGGCGGGGATGCAGCCGGGGAGGACCAGGACATCCGGGTTCATGAGCACCAGGGCCTCGGCCGTGGAGCGCGCCACCCCGAGGTTCACGCCACCGGCATACCCAAGGTTCGTCCCGGGATCGATCCGCTGCATGGGGAGGCTCTCCAGGCGGGCGCGGCCCTCGGCATCGCTGCCGTTGTCCACCAGCAGCCACTCGGTTTCGAGACCGCTGCCGGAGAGGTCGGCGCGCAACGCCTCGACCGCTTCCGCCGCCAGACCGGGCGTGTGGTAGTGGACCAGGATCAGCGCCAGGCGCATGGGCCGCCTGATGTCAGGATGGGCGGGCGAGGGCGAACGTGCAGCCGCGGCAGATGAAATCCTTCGGCGCCTCTTCGACGCCGTAGATCCAGCGCCGCATCAGGGCCAGCTTCGGACCCGTGAGCACGTCGAGCACGCTCTCCCGGTTCAGGTCGCCGACCACGTACTTCTCGTCATAGTCCTCGCAGCAGAGGAGGCACTGCCCGCGCGGAGTGATGTGGATGTGCTGGAGCGGACGCGAGCCCACGTTGTCGCACCCGCACAGGCGCTGGTTGGGGATCGCGGGCCGGTGGCCGATCTGGACGTGACCCGTGCGGTCCATGACCTCGAAGTACTTCACCTCGAACCGGCTGCCCGCGAAGCGTTGCGAGATCTCCTCGAAATCCCGCCTGTGCTCCTCGTTGCCCGTGCCGAGGACCACCATGTCCATCTGCTCGCCTACCGGCCGGTCCTTGGCATAGTCGAGGTTCTTCAGGACGACGTTGAGATGGTCGCCGCCACGCTCCTTCGTGTAGCGGTCCCGGTCCAGGGTCGACAGGTTGATCGAGAGGAAGCGCAGCCCGCCCATCTCGATGAGCTTGTCGACACGGGAGGGGGTCAGGCCGGTGCCGTTCGTGAGCACCGCGGGACGGAGGCCGGCGGCCTTGATGGCCCGCACCTGGTCGACGAAGCGCTTGTCCGCCGTGGGCTCGTTGTAGTTGATCATGAACACGGCTTCGATCGTGTCGCGCCAGACCGACAGCTCGCCCAGGATGCGCTCGTAGAGATCCATGGGCATGAAGTGGTCCTCGCGCGGGGCGACCGAGACCGGGCAGAAGTAGCAGGCCTGGTTGCAGACCGTGTGCGCCTCCAGCGAGACGTACTTGAGCAGGAACTGCCGCTCGGGCTCCGAGTCGGCCGGCACCAGCCAGCCGGCGCCGGCCAGCAGCGCCCGCTCCGCGGAAGCCGGAAGAGCGGCGCCGGCCACCAGAGCGCGAAGCTGCGCGTAACCGGGCTCGGTTTCCAGGATCGTGCGGTCGGTCAGCGGGTTGTAGATCCGGTCCGGACCCACGTGGAGGAACGGGTTCACCTGAAGCTCGGTGGAGCTCCAGGGGCTGGCAGCGGGGGCGGCGGCGGGGTTGAGGATGGTCAGGCTTTCACTCTTCATCGGGAGTCTTCATCGGGAGCTCGCAACTACCCTTTGTACGGACGAGCCGCTCCGGGCGTCGAGATCCCAGGTGTGGTCGGCCCGGATCAGGCCGAAGGCGTACTTGGGGCTGTGTACCGTGAACGCGCGCGGAACCCTGCGCTGGTCGTAGATGTGCAGCCCCTCGCCGTCCAGCAGGAAAATATATACCGTGAACTCCCCCTTCACCAAAGGCAGGCTCGGCAGCCGCAGGCGGGCGGAGTAGCGCCGCTCCCCGGTGCGGGCCGGCAGGCCGTCGAGATGGGTGGCGAACGAGCAGACCTCGATCTCGTCCGAGCGGTTGATCCCCACCCCGAGATGGAAGACGAGGGACGGGTCCTCGGTCTCCCACTCGATCTCCAGCTCCCAGGGCTCGCCGCTGGTGTAGAGCTCCGATGCCAGCCGGACCGAGGCGATCCTGGCGGGCCGGAACCCGGGCTCGGCTGCCTGCTCCGGCTCGGCTTCGTGCGCGGCCACGGTCTTCGCCACCAGGAAGTTCTCGTACTCCCGGATGACCTCGGACACCGGACCCAGTGCCTCCATCCGCCCCCCCTTCAGCCAGACCGCCCGCTGGCAGAAGGACGACACGTAGTACATGGCGTGGGAGCAGAACAGCAGCGTGCCGCCTCCGTCCACGAAACGGAGCAGGCGGTCCATGCATTTCTTCTGGAAGTAGCCGTCCCCCACCGAGAGCGCCTCGTCGATGATCAGCACGTCCGGCTCCACCTGCGTGGCAATCGAGAAGCCGAGGCGCATCGCCATCCCGGTCGAATAGGTCTTCACCGGCTGGTCGATGAAGTCGCCGAGCTCGCTGAAGGCGAGGATGTCCGGCATCTTGCGCCGGAGCTCCTCCTCGCCCAAACCGAGCATGGTGGCATTCAGGACGATGTTCTGGCGGCCGGTGAACTCGGGATGGAACCCCGAGCCGAGCTCCAGGATCGAGGCGATCTTGCCCTGGACCCGGAACGACCCCGCGGTGGGACGCGTGATCCCGGCCAGGATCTTGAGGAGCGTGCTCTTGCCCGCGCCGTTCTCGCCGACCACCGCGAGCCCCTCCCCCCGCGGGATCGAGAAGCTCACCCCCTCCAGGGCGCGGAACTCCCGGTGCCGGGGCCGCCCCGTGATCAGCTCGCCCAACCGATCCCAGGGCGAGGCGTACGCCCGGTAGACCTTGGTCAGCCCCTCGGCTTCGACGGCGTTCCACATGGGGGGATTCTATCCTGCCCGGACCCTCACCCCCCTTGTCGGCCTTCCTCGCTGGGGAAGGCCTCCCCATCGGGGGGACGGGGCACGACCTGAGGGTATGAGGTCATACCCTCAGTGTAGGCTTCAGCCCCTTTGGGGGCGAGGCGTACGCGCAGGGTAGCTGCCCTACCCTGCGCGTACGAGGCACAACTTGCGCGGGCAAGTCCTGAGCTTCGGGTACGAAGCCCTACGCGCCGGGTACGAGGCGTCCCCGCCGCGTGCGGGCCGTGCGCGCCGGGTAGGAGGCCGTACCCATCGCGGACAGGTCAGCCGCGGCGGTTGCGCGTCGTACGAGCTGGGGCCGGGCTATCCGCGAGGGGTCCGGCTCAGGGCGGGCTGGTCTCGCCGCCGCTCTCGGGCGCCGGGCTCTCGGACGTTGCCGCCGCGCTCGCTCCCGAGAACGTCCAGTTCCAGGAGGTCGGGCTGCCGCCGGAGGTGTCCGTGAACTGCACCGCGTCGCCCGCGTAGATCCCGGTCGGCGGCGACCAGGTGAAGCCCGCCACCGGCGGCACCGAGACGCCGCCCGTCCAGACGTGCACGTCGAAGACGGTCCGCGCGGCCCGGTAGAGGTTCGGGCCGTTGAACTTGGCAACCATCGGCGCCACCCGGCTGAAGCCGTGCTTCGGCGAGTTGCCGGAGTAGTTGCCGGAGTAGTACCAGCCCCAGTAATCGATGGTCTTGCCCTCGATCACCATGGTCGCGTCCGAGGAGACCTCGACCGGGCTGCCGGCATTGGAGACGTCGAAGATGAACTCGCGCTGCCGGCCGCCGCTGCACTGGTCCAGGGAGCCGAAGTAGAGCATCGGCCGGGTGCCGGAGCGGCTGAAGGTCACGTACCGGCGCTCGGCCCCGAGGGCGTCCTGCCCGTACTGGTTCCAGTTGCCGGACCAGATGGGGTTTGGCAGAGCCGGGCAGCGGTTGGCAAGGCAGCTCGTGACGTCGTAGATGCGCGCGCCCCCGTCCAGGTGGAGGGCGAGGTACTGCTTGCTCGCCTGCTCCCACATGGCGACGCCGAACACCACGGCCGTGGAGAGGAACCTCCCGTCCATGGTGTTGCTCACGTTCACCGGAGAGGTGGGGCTCGTGACATCCCAGATGCGGAATCCGCGGTCCGAGGCGTCGGCGGCGCTGCCCGAGCTCGCGGCGACATAGTGCCGGCCGGATGCAGTCGAGACGCCGTCGACGTAGGTGACCCGGACATCCGGGCCGATCCGCCCTTTGTAGACCCCCGGACAGGAGGTGCCGGCGTCCGTGTTCTCGGCGCAGCGGTCGAGGCTGCTCGCCGCCGTCATGTCGTACAGGTACAGTCCCAACCGGCCGCTGTTCGCCCCATAGAAGGCATAGTCACGGCTGCCGAGGGTCGCCGCGTAGACCTGGCTCCCGCTCGAGCTCGCCTGCTTGCCGGTGTCCTGGTAGAGGAGGACGGGCACCAGCGGCAAGCCGGCGTTGGTCTTGACGATCGTCAGGCCCACCGGATACAGGCCGGCCATGGCGATGATGCCGGGCTTGCCGGGAGGCGCATCGATGTCCCAGAGGAACTCCTTGAGCTCGTTGCAGATGGGCGTCTCCACGAAGAAGCCGGACGCGTTCAGGCAGGTGCTGCCCGAGTGCATGTCCACGGATGTCACCGAGGCCGGCACCTCCGCGTTGCCACCCGCGATGTTCCAGATCTTGAACCCGGTGGCGTAGGTCGTGAACGCGTAGCCGCCCTCGATGTCGAGCGACGTGTAGAGCGGGCGCGAGGCCGTGGGCAGGTTGTTGCCGGTGTAGTCCGTGGAGTCCCGTTCATTGGGGAGCGGGGCCTCGCCGGCGGCCCCGCTCCGGTCGCCCGGCATCCAGGCAGACCCCCAGAGGTCGTGGTGAACCGATCTCGCGGGCGTCCCGCTGCTGCAGGTGCCCTGCGCGAGGACGGAGCCGGTGCTGCCGAGCAGCGCGATCCCGAGAAGGAGGAGAAGGAGACTGCGTCGCGACTGGGGGGATCCGGACATCTCGGCCACCTCTTCTCAGGCAAATGCTTCGCAGGGCTTGTCAGGCCCGCGGCATCGGCGATGTGTACATTCGGACTACTGCATACATTCTACCTCAATCCGCGGAAAGGGAAACCCTCCGGCAGGCGCAGCATCTCGAAGAGCACCGCCACCAGCTCCTTGCGCTCCCCCGCCCGGTGCGGGTTGTGAAACTCCCAGACCACCCGGCCGTCCCGGGTCACCTCCAGGGCGCGGCCGTTCTCCGACTCGGTGATCAGGGTGTTCCCGTTCGGCAGCCGCTGGCAGGAGCCGAGCGTCTTCGAGAAAAGGTCCACCTCCGGCCCCCCGAACTGCCATCGGATCTCGAGCGTCCGCGGGTCGATCTCGATCACCCGCGAGCTCTCGCCCCCCGGGCCGCGGTTGTCGAAGAGCAGGATGTTGCCATCGTCGAGGAACGTCGGCTGGTGCTGCCGCCGCCAGCTCCCGGTCCGCGCCCAGACGATCTCCTCCCGCTCCGGATCGAGCACGGCCAGGGCGTCCAGCTTGAGCACCGAGAGGAGCACGTTCCCCTTCCGGAATCCGAACCGGCCGTCGAGCACCTCGAGTGTGTTCGTGTGGAAGATGTCCCCGGCGCGCTCCATCCGCTCGAGCAGCGGGCCAAACCGCGAGCGCTCGAACGCTTCGAGGAGGGAGATCCTCCGCACCACCTCCCCGTCCGGGCTCAGGACGGTCACGAAGTCCTCCAGCACCCCCTCGGCCGGGTTGATCCGCGGCAGGAGCTTCCCCTCCCGGTCCAGGACCCAGATCCGGCCGCCGTCGAGGACCTGCAGGTCGTGATGGAAGCCGCCGCGGCGCGACCAGAGCACGTTCGAGCGGGCGTCCAGCTTGACGATCCCCAGCCCCTCGTAGATCCCCAGGAGATCGCCGTTCGGGAACAGCCAGGCCCGGCGCCAGTACTCCAGCTTGGCCATGTCGGGGTCCGCCGCGAGATCGGGCCAAAGCCGGCGCAGAGGGTAGCGCCAGCGGTGGAGCACCTCCCCCTTGCGGTCCATGAGCACCGCCTCGGCCGCATGGCCCGAGAGATAGAGGTTGAGGCCCGGGCTGACCGCCGCGGGATCGCGCTCCACGACCAGGGGACGGTCCTCGGCCGGCTTGTACCCCTGCAGGTATGGGAGGGCGCGGAGGCTGCGCCATTTGCCTTCGGCAGGATCGGCCGGAGCCGCCGCCGGCAGGGCCGGGTCCTTACAGCCCTGCAGAAGCGCGAGCAACAGCAAAAAAGAAAGGGCCGCCGGTGAGATCACCGACGGCCTTCCGGGGAGCGGACGTTCCGGGGTCAGGGCTCGTTACTGAACCTGACCCTGGACGTACGCCGGGTCGTTCGTCTTGTTGTTGATCACCTGTCCGGCGGACAGCACCTTGCCGCTCTTGACCACCACCTGGACGGTGAACCCGCCCGCCACCCCGGCGGGAGGCAGGGGGTGCTGCGACGGGCTGATCTGCCGCATCTTGCCCGCGCCCAGCGAGGCATTCGAGATCCGGCCGATCTCGGTGCCGTTCAGGGCCCGGTAGATCAGGTCGTAGTTGCCCGACTGGTTGCTCGGGTTGAACAGCCAGTAAGTGGTGCGGCTGTCGGCGTTCTGCCGCAGGCCGACCAGGTAATGGCCCTTGCCGGGTCCGGCCGCATCCTCGTCCGTGAACGCCGCCATGAACTGGCCGAAGCGCATCCCGGGGCTCGCGTTCGTGGTCTCGTAGCTCTCGCCCTGCACGATCGGGAACACGCCATTCGGCGAGTTGCTCTCGACGGTGATCACGCCGACCGAGTCCTTGATGTTCCACTGGCTGCCGACGATGTCCTCCAGACGATCGGTCTGGCCCGGCTGCAGGGTGATCTTGAGCGGCGCCGTGGGCTGGCTGCCCACGCCCACCTTGAGGAAGCTCACGTCCGCGAGCGCCACCTGCGCGCCGGTATTGGACAGCACGACGTCGCTCTGCCACCTGGTGTTGTTGATGCCCGGCGTGCTCATCGCGCCGAGGAGATAGAGCTTGGACTTGTTCGACAGGCCGACTCCCAGGTAGGAGGGGTCATCGGAGGTCGTCCGCACGTTGGCGCCGTAGGGGTAGAGCTGCCTGCCGCTGACGGTCTCCACCTCGACCCGGTAGTCGTCCTGCGTGTTGATGCCGAACAGCGACCGGACTTCGGCGGGCTGGAACTGCTTCAGCCCGAAGCTGGACAGCTTGAGGTCGCCGCTCGGCTTGCCGAGCGGCTGGCCCAGGCTGTTGAAGAACTTCAGGCGGTAGGTCGCCGGCTCGGGGTTCGGGTTGGTGATACCGAAGTAGGCCTCGCGGTTGCTGTTGTCGTTCAGGCCCACCAGGTACTGCACCCGGCTGCCGGCCGTGGCCGCGGCGGCGTTGCTCATCACCACGCCCGGGACCGTCTGGCCGAACTGCGAGCCGTTGCTGCCGAAGGTCGTGTTGAAAGAGGTCATCACCGGGTCACGGTCGCCCTTGACCTTCGTGATCGTCACGAAGCCGACGATGTTCTCCCAGCTGAACAGCTCCTTGAGCACGTCGGCCACGTACAGGGTCGCGCCCGGCTGGATGGTCCGCGTGGCCCGCGGCGGGTTGATCTCGGGGAGGCCCCGCTTGCGGAACTCGAGGACGATCTCCATGGCGGTCGCGCCCGGGTTGTGGACGTAGAGGTCGCTCGACTGGTTCAGCACGCCGCGGCTCTGGGCGATCCAGGGCAGGACGATGGTGTTGCTGATCGGGGCGACGGGCTCCCCCGCGACCGTGAAGTTCCGGGAGGTGTTCGCCGAGGAGGCCCCGTCGCCGACCGTCAGGGTCACGACGAAGCTGCCGCCATTCTTGAAGGTGTGGCTGACCGCCGCGCCGGTGGCCTTGGTCCCGTCGCCGAAGTCCCAGTTGCGGGTGGTGATCGCGCCGGACCCGCCGGTGCTCGTGTCGGTGAAGCTCACCGCCTCGCCCGAGTTGGCCGTGCACACGTTGATCCCGAACTCGGCGATGCAAGCCGCCGAGGTGTTGAACGAGGCCACGATCGGCGGCGGACCCGTGGGGCCGCCCACTGACACGGTCTTGGTGGTGTTCGCGGTGCAGAGGCCGAGCGCGCAGTTGCCCTGCTTGACGACCTCGAGCTGGACCGTCTTGGGACCGGACGTCCCGAACGTGTGCGTAACGGTCTGACCGGTCTTGGTCACGCCGCCGCCGAAGTCCCACGTGAAGCCCGACGGGGAGCCCGATGACGAGCTGGCGTCGAAGGTCACCGACTGGCCCGCGGCCGGATTGGCCGGCGACCAGGTGAAGTTGGCGGCCAGGCCGCCCGGGTTGTTCGGAACGCTGCCGATCGACACGCTCTTCTGACCCTGGGCGCTGCCGCACGCCGGGTGCGTCACACTCACCGTCTTGGTGCCGGTCGAGGTCCACTTGATGCTCACGCTCGCGCCCGAGCCGGTGAGCGTGCCGCCGCTGGGATTCCAGTTCCAGCCGGTCGAATTCACCGTGCCGCTGCAATTCGAGGCGGAGGCGGAGAAGGTCAGAGCCTGTTCCGGATCGCCGCTGCTCGGGCCGCTGACAGTGATCGTCGCGGTCGGAGGAGGCGGCGGAGGCTGAACCGAGCCCTCGACGATGATCAGCGGGTGCTCCTTCGCCACCGGAGGCTCGGTGCCGCGCACGACCGTCAGCTTCGGAGTGTAGGTGCCGGCCGTGGCATAGGTCTTGGTCACCTTGCCGTTGACCGGAGCGGCCGTGGTCGTGGTGCCGTCGTCCCACGCGAACTGGTAGGAGGTCGGGCCGCCCGTGACCTGCACGTCGAAGGTGATGCTCTGGCCCACGCCGAACTGGCAGAAGCCGAAGGCGCAGCCGTCCGCGGAGAAGCTCTGGATGACCAGCGGCTCGATCTGCTGGATGGTGATCGCCAGGACCGTGCTCTCCAGCTCGCCGCCGCAGTTCTTGATCTTGACCCGGACGTTCTTCGGTCCGGTGCTGGAGTAGCCGAAGACCGGGTCCGCCTTGTCGAACGCGGTGTTATAGCCGCGGTAGCCCAGGCCGTCGCCGAAGTCCCAGTTGTAGTTGGTCGCGCCGGAGGCGAGGGCATGGAAGGTGACGGTGCCCGCGGCGAAGGGATCGTTCTTCGGTCCGTTGCTCGCGTCTGTGAAATCGAGAGCCGCCGGCGGGTTGATCGTGATGGTCTTGTCCTTCGGCGCGCCGCCGACTGGGGTCGCAGTCGCCGTGTAGGTGACGGACGAGGTCCCCCCCGGAGCCGGGACCGTGATGGTGTCGCCGTTGCCGATGGCCACCTGGCCGCCCAACCCGTTGAGAACCACCCAGCTCACCCCCGGGAGGGGCTTGCCCGTGATGTTGTCGGCCTTGAAGGTCACGGCGTTGCAGGTGAAGTACGGACCGCTCTCCGGCACCGTGACGACGCTACCGATCTTCGGCGCCGGATCGAGGACGGTCACGAGCTGGGTCGCCCCCGGGTTGCTCGTACCGGCGGCGTTGGTCGCCGTGTGCGTCACGGTCTTGACACCGGGGCTGGTAAAGGTGACCGACGGGTTCTGGGCGGTCGAATTCGCGGGGCTCCCGTCCTGGAACGTCCAGTTCCACGAGGTCGGGTTGCCGCTGGAGGTATCAGTGAACTGCACCGGGTCGTTCACGTAGATCCCGCCCACCGGACCCCCGACCGTGAAGGCCGCGACCGGCGGCACCGAGCCGCCGCCCGCCCAGACGTGCACGTCGAAGATGGTGCGGGCGGCCCGGTAGAGGTTCGGGCCGTTGAACTTGGCCACCATCGGCGTGACCCGGCTGAAGCCGTGCTTGGGAGCGTTGTTCGAGTGGTTGCCGGAGTAGTACCAGCTCCAGTAGTCGAGCGTCTTCCCCTCGAGGACCATGGTGGCCTCTGAGGAGACCTCGGTGGGGCTGCCGGCGTTGGTGACGTCGAAGATGAACTCGCGCTGCCGGCCGCCGCTGCACTGGTCCAGGGCGCCGAAGTACAGCATGGGGCGGTTGCCGGAGCGGCTGAACGTCACGAAGGAACGGTCGGGGCCCGAGGGACCCGTCCCGTATTGCAACCACTGCCCCGTCCAGACCGGGGCCGGAAGAGCGGCGCAGCCGTTCGCCAGGCAGCTCGTCACGTCGTAGATCCGGCCGCCGCCGGGGATGTGGATGGCGAGGTACTGCTTGCTCGCCTGCTCCCACATCGCGACGCCGAAGACCACGTCGGTGGTCAGGAACTTGCCGCCGCCGTTGTGGACGTTGCTCGCGGAAGTCGGGTTCGTGACGTTCCAGATGCGCAGCCCCATGTCCGACACGGCCGCGCTCGTGGCGACGTAGTGCTTTCCCGAAGACGTCGAGACGCCGTCGACATACTGCACGACGTTGGCCCCGCCGACCCGGCCCTTGAAGACGTTGGCGCATTGCGTGCCGGCGCTGGTGTTCTCGGCGCAGCGGTTGAGGGTGCTCGCCGACGTCATGTCGTACAGATAGAGGCCGACCTGCCCGTTGTCCACGCCCAGGAAGGCATAGCTCCGGCCGCCGATCGTCGCGGCATAGACCTGCGTCCCCGCCGACGTGCTCCCCCTGCCGGTATCCTGGTACAGAAGCTTGAGGTTGCCCTTGTTCGTGGTGTCGATGATCGTGAGACCGACCGGCTGCAGGCCGGACATGGCCACGATATTGGAGTTGCCGGGAGGCGCATCGACGTCCCAGAAGAACTCCTTCAGCTCGCTGCAATCGGGCGTCTCCACGTAGTTCCCGGAGGCAACACAGCCCGGGCCGTTGCGGATGTCGAACGTAGCGGCCCGCCCCGGCTTCTCCGACTTGGTTCCTGAAATGTCCCAGACGCTGAGGCCGGTGGCGTAGGACGTGAACGCCCAATCACCCTCGATGTCGATCGAAGAATAGATCGGCAGGTTCACGTTCGGCTGATTGTTGCCGGTGTACGAGGTGGAGTCCCGCTCTCCGGGAAGGCCTATCTGCCCCAACACCCCGCTCCGGTCGCCCGGCCTCCAGGTCCCGCCCCATAGGTTCTCGTGGACCGAAAAAGCAGTGTTCCCGCTGCTGCAGGTGCCCTGCGCTTGAAGCGAGGGGACACTGACGAGCAGCGCGATCAGGCAGAGAAGCGTAGGAAGGAGGTCAGGACGTCGCGGCTGTGTGGGCATCTCAGCTACCTCTTCATTTGCATTTGCACGTTGCAGCATAAGCACGTCTTGCGGCCAGCACTGCCAGCCACCCGGCATAACCTTCGAGAACCGTCGGCGAGGAACCCGCACACCCTCCCCAGCACACTCCGCCCGCACCTCAAGACCAGGTTCCACAGAAGGTTGCCCGATGCGCTGACATCTGGTCGCTCGACACTGCCCTCGCAAGAGCGCAAGGGCACTGCGGAACGACCTGAAGAGAAAGAAACGGGTGGGCCCGGCGAACCGGACCCACCCGTCGGGATTTACTCGAGAATGACGCCGCCCGGAGCTGCGCTCTGGAACGTCTGGTTCGCCTGGTCCAGCTTGATGGCGTCGAAGCCAACGCTGAACCGGCCCTCGGCATCCATGATCGCCTCGACCCACGCCTGAGCCGTCGGGTTGAAC
>DATMER010000142.1:0-101715 GCA_035556715.1 Thermoanaerobaculia bacterium | reverse complement strand
GACTAGCGATGAGAACCGCCGCAACACTGATGGCTACGGTCGCAGCGACTGAGATACGAAACTTGGCAAGCATACCTTACTCCTTGGCAAGTTGTTTCCCGGTTTGACCCAGCATCGCGATGGACTATTCGACGGCCAACGTTCGGCCGTTCAGCGGCGCTGCTCGCAGTCCTCAGAAGGCGGCCGGAGCCACGGTCGCTGACAGGCGTAGACAGCTCATTATAGCTCAAGCGTCCGCTGCAATGGCAGGGTTGTGCGCTACAGGTCGAGATCTGTAGGGGTGGGCACACCTCGCTGCCGATCCCGAAGCCGCATCGAACACCACCGCCGCCTCTCGAAGCTGTGTTCGACCGCTGTCCGAAGCCAAGCGGCTGGCCCCGCCGCTCTTGCTGGTCAACGAAGCCCATGCCGCTGCCGGCCAAATCTTCGGAGCACCACCCGCTCGACAGCAAGAACGCCGGATAGCGGCCGACGTGTCGCAGAACGGCAATGGACGGTCTGAAGGAGAGGCGGGCCTGGCACCACCTGGTCGCGAGGGAAATCCAGCCAAGCCACCACCGAAGGTGTTCGAAGAGGAGGACGCCCCAGAGGGCACTGCCGATGCTCGAAGCCACTACCGGTGAACCTCAGCTCGATCAAGCCCGACAAACCTTGCTCGCAGGGTCGAGGCGGCTCCGCGGGAGCGATCAGAACTTCGGGAGCACGCAACGACGGCTCGAGAGGACACAGGCTCAGCAACCATTACTGATTGGAAGAGCACGGATCACCCGACGCACAACGCTGTGACGGCTCAGCGCGCGGCGCCAGCCGTCCGCTGGAGCCGCTGGTTGGCCGAACCAGGATTTCCTACTCGCGTATATGGCTATGGCTCCACTGCGCTGCCCTTCTTTATTCTACAACGGACCTGCCGGTTGGTGGCAGAAGACCCACTGTCGACTCCTCTAGCCGCCAAGGCCCCGCTTAGATTCATGGCCCCTTGGCTGGTCCGCAGACCGGAGCAGTTTGGCCGCAGCGAAGCGGAGGCCAAGCTGCATCTTTGGAAACTGGATCCGGATCCGGAATGACCGTAGCGAGTTGCGGAAGCAATTCGCGGGCCCGACCACAGGAACTTGGACCTCGCGATGCCTGCTCGACCACGGTCGCTTGAATGGAGGCCGGGAGTTCAGGGCGGAGATGCCGATCCGGGCACTTAGTGCCGCAGCGCAGCGGAAGTGAAAGCAGCGAACACCCTAGCACCTTTGACAGAGAGATTCCTCTCTACCTCTCTCCCGAGATGGCCAATGTTATTGCTGGCCGGTGACTATTGCAGCTAGCTTTAAGAGCTGACTCCGGAGCCGCTGCTCCCGAAGGCTCCTGATACTCCAATTATAAAGCCGAAATCGTATAGCCGGCCTCGATTGTTAGTCTCGTATATTCGTACATCGGGGGTGAACAGGCTAGCAAGAAAGGTGATGGGCGCAATTAGCCCATGCCACAGACCAGCCCAGAAGCCTGCCGGCTCTGCACCTGGTTGCTGGTATTTAGAGTTAGGGCCCGCAACAGCAAGGGCATTTGCCACTAAGCTTTCCTCCAGGCTTCAATTCGTTCTATGACGGCCAACGCTCGCCCGCCTAAGCGGCGCCCATGCAGGCTACCATTGCTCCTCGAAGCCACGATCGACCGCAGGGCACCGCTGATGATAGCTCACGCGTCCGCTTGAGGCGGCGGGTTACGCGGCCGAGTTCAGCCAGTTTACCACTGCTCTTCCGACGGCCTGGGCGGGGGCGACGATCGCCATGCCACGAACGACCCTGAGCTCGATGCCAGAAGGCCAACAAGGCCGATCGAAGAGAGCAGCTGCCCCAGCCGCCCTGATTGTCTCTCGAAGCCTCGGAGGCTTCTCGGGAAACACTACCGGAAAGCGACGCCTCAGCTACCAACCTGCAGGCCGAGCGGCTTTGCAGAGAATTGCCGAAGCGCGACGAGAAAGCTCGGGAGCAGGAACGCAGGGCACTGCCGCTGTCTACCACCTCGAACCTGTCGAGGGCACCGCGGCCAAAGGCCAAAGCCGCCACAGAAGTTGCTCGGAAGCAAGCCCGCTGACCGGCCAGACTTGAGGAGAGCGATGCCTCAGATACCATGAGGCACCGCGGGTGATTTGCAGAAAGTTGCGAAACGAGACAGCAGAGTTCCTGAGGCAGATTGCTCGACAACCCAAGCAGCATCTGGAAGCGATGCTCGAAGGGCAAAATCGTTGCTCGAAGCTTGGCGGGCAGCCGCTCACCGAGGCCACAGAAAGCAACACGCTCATGCCACTTCAGATTCATGAGCCTCCGTCCTATTGCCAACTCTACAACAGCTCAGTTACCACCAAACCGTAAGCGGCCGTGTAACGGAATTGCCCCTCAGCGGCGGCCTCTGCCGTCCGCTGCAGGGGCGGGGTTCTGCGACGATTCACCTTCATTCCGCTGGTGCCACATCTCTTGCAGTATTTTCTTGAGGGCGCTGAAGGCATGGGATTTCAACCGATAGTAGGAGTCAGGTGACAGTTGGAGTTGAGAGGCAATTTCATTGGATGAACTACGTTCGATAAATTCCAAGTAAATCAATTCTCGGAGGTGCACAGGAAGTTTCTCCACTGCCTCTTTCACCAGATCGAGTAGCTCGACTTCCGCGGGAGTGCCTTCTATAACTGCCAGGGCAACTTCCCCCGACAGGACGGCCTCTACATTCTCAACGGGAAAAAGCGGTAAGCTGCTTTGGAGATCCTGCCTTTTGTTTTGGAACGCGCTCCTTAGCGCCTCTGCTGCGCTGGCGGGACACTCTATGATGAGCTTAACGCTACCCTTTCTACACGCAACAACCTTTATCGCCTTGGGATCAGTATCGAGGAACTTTGCAAGCGCATAGCGCAGAATTTCAAGTTGGTAGTCGTCAAAGTCACGCAATTCCTTCTGAATCACAATTTGGACTAGCGCGAAGGTGTTAGCCTCTTTGTGATTGGAGTTCTGACGGTGTACCCACGGATTGGCCTTGTACTCTCGAAGAACCCTTTCTCCCCACTTATCTCTATCGGCCATCTCGTGGCAGTTGGCGCAGAGGCAGATCAAATTCTCTACAGCATGATCTCGAGAGTTTCGCCATGGAACTATATGCGCCCGCTCAAGAGGGCAAGGCACTCCACACACAGCACAGCGATGGCCGGCTTCGATTAGTACGGACCTAGCAGCTTCAGCCGGGATAGCGGGTCGCTTCATAATTTTGCATTTCTATGGTGCTTCAAACAAAGCCGCACTCCCCGAGTCGCAGAACGCCTATGAAGCTCACCGGCGGAACCGCGCATTTTGCGGTTTCCGTCCGGTGGAGCTTGGGGTTATGCGTCTCAATACCCCGCCGGACACTGCACGGGCTCCATCTCCTCAACCTGAACCTTGATGTTTCCAACCGACGACTCAATGATAGCCAGCCGAACATCCTTGCTTTCATCAACGAGCAGCAATGCCGCCTGGTCGTCTAAACCCGACGAACCGTAGAACGACTTGAACTTGAAACAGAATTTTCTACTGTACGACTCCCGGAACTCATACCATTGCAGACGCTCAAATGTCCTTGGATCATACTTGCTCTCAGCCGATATCTTACCCACGGCTGCGATCACGAAGCCCTTCATCTCCTCATGATCACTTCCAAATGCCCAATCTCCCTGCGCAGCCGATGCGCTTAAGAGGAGTCCCAGGAGCAGTACCGGCAGCACAACCCGGGTTACGTTATTGTATCTCATACACCACCTGCTTTCCTCGGGCATTCCTTACACACTACGAGGAGCGTATGCTGAATGCTCCGTTATTTGGGAGATTCCAAAACAGTACTTCTATGAACGGGGCGGTGTCTCCGAACACCGTGTCATGATCCAGTCGGAGCTTGTACCAACGCTCTTTCGTGATGAACTTCGAGATGTACTCGTTCACGTAAATCGACAGTAGGAGCGGATAGCGGATGTCGTATTCTCGCCTAGCGATTTTGACCTTCTCTCCTACTGCCTGAGCCAACCGCGCCTCGTACAACGCTAGTTGCTCAAGATCGCATTCCAGGTCAAGCCAGTCAAAGGATTCGTTCATATGGGCGTCGGGCACACTCCTATCGTTTAGATACACGGAGGTTAGTTCCACGCCAAATCTACGAACCCCTCCAACTTCCTGGACGAAGAAGTCTGGCTTATCGCGCTCCTCTACCACTTCCAAATCAAGGCCGTGCGGAAGACGGCGATACACATCGAGGAACTCCCCGATCTCCCACCGTTGACTCTCAACCTTGGATGGCCACTTCACTTTCGTCAAGCCTCAACGCATAACCTCGCGATCAATATTCCACGACTTTCTGCCTTACCGACGAGTGGCGATCTTCAATGGTCTATGGCGGTATGTCGATAGGCTCTTCGTTTCTACGCTTTAGCTGATGTTACGCCCGGACGTCCGGTCCGTCAACTTGGACAGGATGTCGCGTAAGCGTCCTTCATTTCTGACCGGGCCGGGACGCTTATGCGACAGATCCGATGGAAGCCGTAGCGGTAAGTGGCAGATTCCACAGAGGCTGTATTCTGCGAGCCGGGGCAAGCCTGTCCGTAAGCACTCTGGCAGGGTGCTTATGCGGACGGATAAGCGGATGCCACGATGCGAGTCATCCTCTGGCAGGGACGAGAGATCCCTCTCCTGGAGCTGCGAAGGCTCGGCGGCTTCTGCGTCAAGAACATGACGGATAAGTTGCCGGCCGAGTCAGGCAACACCGCGGCTCGATGATCCTCCCCCCCTTACCGTCCCTCACCGTCGCGATCCTGATCGGGGCGCCGCGGCCTTCGGCTTCCTGATGGCGGCGTTTCGGGGCGGGCCTGCTCCCGTCGCGGAAGCTCGCAACTCGCCGATGTCCATTGGCGCGTCCCCGAAACCGATCGGCGGCTCGCCAAACTCGATAGCCGCTCGCTAAAGCCCATCGGCGGTTCGGCGAAACCCATCCGAGACCGCCAAACCGATCGTCGACTCGCCAATAGCCATAGCCGGCTCTCCAACACCCATCGGCGACTCCCCAACGCGATTGCCGGACCTCCAAAGTCCATCGCCAGCCTCCAAGATCCATCAGCGACTCTCCAATGGACTTCGGGAACACTTCAATGGACTTGGCGAGACGCCAATGGGTTTCGGCGAGTGCCGGTAGACTTCCGCGAGAGTCCGATGAGCTTCGGCGCCGCGCCGATGCGTTTTGGTGAGCGCCGATGGACTTCGGCAAAGCTCCGCTGAGTTTCGGAGTCACCCGAAGCGTTTGCCCCCGCGGGAAAGGATCTCGCGAGGCGGCAATGTCTTCGGGCGAGACGCCGATCGTCCGAGGAGAGACGGCAACACGTCTCGCCGCCACGGCCCGGATTTGGCGCTCATGCTATGGGACGCCGGCGGAGCCACCCTTCACCCGCGTGTCGGTCGCGATCCAGTTCACTTCCCAGGTCTTGCCGCCGTCATCCGAGAAGGACTGCTCGTAGCGCCAGGAATCCGGCGTAAGGTTGGTGATCACAAACCGGGTGAAGATGACGCGTCCTCGGAACGGCTCCTGACTGAAAAACTCGCCGCGGCCGTTCTTGAACTCGCCGATCACCGGCTGGCTCAGGGTGCCGTCGGCGCTGTTGGAGTAGTTGAGGCTCCACTGGCGAGATTCGGGATTGTAGAGACGGAGGCTCAGTCCCTGGAGGTGGCCTGACGGGCAGTCGACCTCGAGCTCCACGAGATTGGCGCGGCCATTCCAGATCTTGCTGACCACGGAGGTCCCCGTGCATTCGATCCATGTCGTGGAGCCGCTCAAGGGATTCTGCAGGCGCTTGAGGTCGGTCTTCCAGGTGCCGATCGAGAAGTCGAAGTCGCCTTTGCCGTCGCGCGGCTCGGCCCCCTGAACGGGCGCGCACAGGAGGGAACCAAGGAGGACGAGCATTGGGAGGACTCGGCGTTCTGTTACCATCTGAAGCTCCCCGGATTGAAGCGGATCTGAATCCCGCACCGAGAGGGAAGGTAGATCGACCGATGGAAGCCGTCAAGAAGGAACCTGCAGGTAACGGTCGCCGCCTGAAGAGGCCGAATCCCGTCGGCGGATGCCCGCTGACGGCGGCGTTGGCGGCCGTCGGCGGCAAGTGGAAGCTGATCATCGTGTACTGGCTTGCCGAGTCGCCGAAGCACTTCGCGGGTCTCCGGCAGGAAATGTCCAGCATCTCGCCGAAAGTCCTCACGCAGCAGCTCCGCGAGCTGGTTGCCGACGGCATCGTTCACCGCCAACCGACGGGCACGCTCCCCGCGCCCGTCGAGTACTCGCTGACCGACTACGGCCGCTCTCTGCTGCCGCTCGTCGAGCAGATCCGACTCTGGGGGAGAGCCCACCTGGAACGAACCTAGCTAGGCCTACGGCACCCGCCGCCCCGGGGTCCACGGCGCCCCCGCCGCCGCGTCGGAGCTGCCGAGCCCTCACAGCTCAAGGAATTTCGGAACTGGAAGACCTCCAGGATGGGAGAGGTGCGCCCGAGAAGCCGAGGGCAGCTCCGGCCAGGCTGAGGAGAGCCTGCTTGCGAACGTTTTCTGCGCGGTCAAACAGCTCACCACGGCTGAGAAGGCCACCCAGAAGCGCTCCAGGAGCTGTCCGCGCCGGGAAGAAATGGAGACCTACACGCTCTACTTCAACACGCCAGACACCTATTCTGGACGGAGCCATGGCCGAGACTGAGGCACCGGCATCAGGCGAAAGCCGCCGGTAACAGCTACTCCCTCGACCTAAAGCCACCGCGCCCGCCGCCGACTCTACCCTATTCTGGATACGAGCTTTGAAGGCGCCGTTTACCTCATCGCGACTTGATACCGTGAGGGCCGGGCTTTCTGCCGGCCTCACCTTAAACCTCCTCGACCTACTGCCACGTCCGCTCGTTTAGCAGAGAAAAATCATTCTCCGCGAATTCCGCATTTCTCCAGATCCGCACCAATTGAGCATGCAGCAGCATGGCCTCATCGGGAAGCTCAGAACCAAAACCAATGATTGCACTCGGTAAACGGCCCTGATCTTTACCAACTTCCCTGAACCCTCCCTTAGGCGCCACTGTGAACACACCTCGAAAATTGGGCAATAGACTCACCGCTTCTGGTGATACTTTGCGCCCCTGAGCCGATTCAGGCAGACAGAATAAACCAAATAGAGTATTGACAGAAATTTCAGCGCTCTGCCGCGACTTTAGCTCTTCCAGAATATAGGATTCGCCAGCTTTTTCGTATCGTGCCCTAAAAGCGACCGACACATGCAACCGCATAGAATCATCAATGTCTACCGACAGTACGACAACCTCTGCAAAGGGAAGCTCTGCGCAGAGTGATATCGCACAAGAAAGATTCCCAATGCGAAACAACCATTGCTCCTTGGTTTTGCAAAAATCACCCATCCGAAAGCATATATTTCCGAGCAGTGACCTACTGTTCGGATGGCCCACGATAGCGGGAATAACTCCGATCAGCCAAGGGCGCGCGAACTCGGCTATTTCGCCGAAGAAATCGAGCATCTGGTCAGTCCACTGAACTCCAAGGGTCGGCGCATCTTCTGTAGCTGGGCCGACAAGAATACGCTGATCTCCCTTAGCTAACCGACAAAGGCATAGATATTCCATTATGGTTCGATGTGCAAATTTGTAGTTCCCCTCATCGTCGCGATTCAGCAATGATCGATTGGTTAGAATCCACGCCTCTAAAGGAATAGCCCACTCTTTGGCCAGTTGCTCAATCTCAGGTCGAGGCATCCTCTCCATTCCGCGTCGGCCAGAGTTAATTAACATATCAACCGCAGCAAGTTCTGAGAAGGTTCGCAGGTGATTGGTATCAGGAACAAAGCCTCGTTCACGCCGGAGCCACGCCTCCACCATTTCTTCAAAAAGATCTAGAGAGCATCCGATTATAGTGCGCGATTTTGCAAGAACATCTAGGTGAGCCAGGAGCATAGGACGGTGCACAAGACTTGGCACGCTCTTCACTAGCGATAAGGTGCGTAGCCGCTCGGCTAATTTCCAAATTGGGTATCGCTTCCTTATGAAGCGTAGCACCTCTTTCTGAGAAAACGGGCTGAGGAAGATCTTCTCAAAGGTATGCTCAGCCGATCTGCCAGCAGGTCGTGGCCCGGTCTTTTTACGCTTAGTGCTTATAGGTATGGCGGCATCGCTGGGGAAAAACTGGGTCCTGCAGGTTATCAGTATAGCTCTGAAATCTAGGGTTTCTCCAATGATCTGATCAATTCGTTGATGGTAGTTTTTAATGGCCTCTTGATCCTCATCCAATGCATCTAGAAATAGGACCGTGTCCTCTTTCTGCTGGATTTTCTCAATTCGGGCATCGGCATCGCTTATCCCCAACGGCACTATCGCTATCCGGAATGGCTTGCGCCATTTGCGAACATGTCTGGCGAAATAATTTATCAGAGCACTTGTCTTGCCCATTCCAGAATCGGCGAGAATAAACAAGTAGCGACTGCGCGGGCTGGCAAGAGATTCGTCAAGAACCCTAAAAAGCTTGCGCTTATTAGAAGGGTCAGCGCCTATATCCACTATCCCTTCCGACGGATCTTTGCTGTCACACCTGGGCTCAATGTAATAGCGTATTGCTTCATCCACATCGGAGAAAGTTTCCCCAAGGAGTTTCTTTGCCGCACGGCTGTGTAACTTAGCTTGTGCCCACGGGATAGTCCGAGTGACTAAAACAGTTATCAACGTCACTATAACGGATGTAATTGACCCAATTGCAACAAGATCTTTTAACAGGTCCTGGGACATCTCGCCCCTACCTCTCGAAGATACACCTTGGACTATAGCCTTCAACTCACCAGCTAAGCGATCTTTCATTATACTGCTGACGGACGTCCCTGTCCTGGCTTACGCCCTACTCGCACTACTCTATTTCCTAGATCTACAGCTTGCCCGATCTGCAGGGACTGATGAGTGCGGCCAACCGGCGCTACCTTGAGTTTCTTTCGGCTCTGGACGATCCGACCTCCGACATCAAGGACTTGGACCGAATCCTCCCGGCAAGCCCGCGAGGGCAGCGCACGCACCGCGGGTTCAACCTCTTTGACGGTGAGGATCGAGCCGTCTTCGAGGCCAAGAAGATCGGCTGTACCTACAGGTACTACTTGACTCAGTTTGGCCAAAGAGTCATCTGCGCAGCACTCAAGCGCAGGCGCCTGTTCCTCATTCCCGGACTTGCCAGAGAGGCCCTTGCATGAAATGTGACGCAAAGTCAATACCACATTGGCGAAGATCCACTGGTAAGGGACTAAAGGCAACGGCGCTCAGACCCTCTTTCCGTCGCCGCCCCCAGCGTGGACTACGGCACCCGCCGCCTCGGGGTCCACGGCGCCCCCGCCGCCCTGAAGGCCTCCTCCAGCTTCGCCAGGTCGCCCGCGATCAGCGCCTTCAGGTCGCGTCCCAGCGCATCCAACCCGGCCGTGGCGATCTCCAGGGAACGCCTCTGGGTCGCGGTCGGCATCTGCCGCGTCGGCCAGTGGCCGAACCTGATCGCCCCCACGCGCTCGCCGATCGACACGGTGTCCGGCTCGGAGAGCTTTTGCCGCGCCGGGTCGCCTTGGAGCCGCCGCTCGAGCTCCGCGACCGACTGACCCACCGCGTCCAGCCGGGCGTATAGCGCCAGGTCCGCCCTGGGGGTCTCTCCCAGCGTCGCCCGCATCTGCCGGAGCTGGTTCTTGATGAGGCCGAGCTCCGCCGCCGACGACGCCAGCCGCCGCCCCGCCTCCGCCGTCTCTCCCTGGAAGGCGGCCACCGCCGCCGGGTCGGTGCCTGGCGGCAGGTTCGGCACCGGCTTCACCTCGAACGACTGCGCCCCACCCAGGGAACGGGCTCCGCTCGCCGACACCAACACCAGCTCTGCCGAGTAGCGCCCAGGCGCCACCAGGGGGCCCATCGGCGCAGTGTCCCACGGGGGCCGGAAGGCCGGCGGGTCGAGCACTACCGGGTCCGGGACCGGGCCGCGCAGGTCCCAGCTCACCCGGTGCAACCCTTCCTTGGCCGGGCCTTCGATCGATCGCACCTTGCGCCCGGCGGCGTCCGAGACGATCAGCAGCACCTTCGGGTCCGTCTCCAGAGCTTCGGCCCGCAGCCGGTCGAAGCCGGGGAAGGACACGTCGGCTCCCTTCTCGCGCAGCGCCTTCTCGCCGGCCTTCCGCGCCTCGCGCGCGGAGGTCGGCGCCTCGCGCAGGAAGTAGGTGAAGAGGGCGCCGTGGGGCGGGTTCGGGGCGGTGAAGTCGTCGGTGCCGAGCTCCGGGCGCCCCGGAGCCTGTCCCGGCTGGTTGGGCACGAACCACCAGGCGTCGCGGACCGGAAAAAGCACACCCTCTACGGCGAGCGCCGCCGCCCCCGCCACAAAACCGCGGAGGGGCGTGTAGTCGTCGAGAACGTAGACGCCTCGGCCGAAGGTGGCGCCTACCAGATCGTTATCGCGCCGGTGCAGCTTCACGTCGCGGAACGGGATCGTCGGCAGGCCCCCCAGCTTGTGCCAGTGAGTACCCCGATCGAGGCTGAAGTAGAGGCCGCGCTCGGTGCCGAGGAAGAACAGGTCGGGCTGGACGTGATCCTGCTGCAGCGCCCAGACGATCGCCCCCGGCGGCAGGTCCCCCGCCATCGAGCGCCAGGTGCGGCCCAGGTCGGTGCTCTCGAAGACATAGGGTGTGAAGTCGCCGGTCTTGTGGTTGTCGGCGGCCACATAGAGGGTGGCGGCGTCGTGCAGCGACATCTCGACGTCGTTGACGAAGGACAGCGCCGGCAGCCCGCGGATCGCCGCCGCACGGCTCCAGCTCCGGCCGCCGTCGGTGGTGACCTGCACCAGGCCGTCGTCGGTGCCGACCGCCAGCGTCCCCTCCCGGAGGGGCGACTCCGAGATCGCCGTGGTGGTGGCGTACTTCGACATCGCATTGTTGTCGAATAGCGCATCGACGCTCCAGACCCGCCCCTGGAACTTCTGCTCGTAGCGGCTCCGCCCTTCCGTCAAGTCGCCGCTGATCGGGGTCCAGCTTCCGCCCCGGTCGTCGCTTCGCCAGACCCGCTGCGAGCCGTAGTAGATCCGGTCGGGGTTGTGCGGGCTCACCAGCAGGGGCGAGTCCCAGTTCCACCGCTCCGGCGCGTCCCCCTCGGCGGGCTGGGGGCGGATCATCAACGCCTCGTCGTTGCGCCGGTCCTTGCGGAAGAGCATCCCCTCCTGAAACATCAGGTAGAGGAGGTCGGGGTCGCGCGGGTCGAAAGCGACGCCGTAGCCGTCGGCGCCGAGTGGCACGTACCAGTCCTGGTTGCGGATGCCGTCCCCGTTGAGGGTGCGCGACGGACCGTGCAGGGTGCCCAGGTCCTGCGCCCCGGCCAGGAGGTCGTAGAACGGCTCGCGGTTGTTGAGCGCCACCTTGTAGAGCTGCGCGATCGGCAGGTTCGGGAAATGCCGAAAGGTCCTCCCCTCGTCGAAGCTCTCGTAAAGTCCGCCGTCGGTGCCCACCAGCAGGTGGTTGCCATTGCCGTCATTCGGGTCGATCCACAGGGCATGGTTGTCGCTGTGCTTGTCGTGGCCGGTCTCGAGGATCTCCATGGTCGCGCCGCCGTCGCGGGTCACTTGGAGGAAGACGTCCATCTGGTAGACCCGGGCGGCGTCGAGGGGCGAGGCCTCGATCTCCTGGTAGTAATGGGGGCCGGTGCCGTTGGAGATATAGCTGTTCCGCTTCTCCCAGCTCTCGCCCCGGTCGCGCGAGCGGTAGAAGCCGCGCTCCTCCTCGCCCGCTTCGATCGTGGCGTAGACCAGGGATGGGTCGGCGGGCGTGACGGCGAGCCCGATCTTCCCCATGTCCCCGCTCGGCAGGCCGGTCTTCAGTTGGCGCCAGGTCTTGCCGTTGTCGACGGACTTCCAGAGTCCCGAGCCGGGCCCCCCGCCGAGGAACCCCCAGACGTGGCGCCGGCGCTGGTAGGCCGCGGCATAGACCACCTCGGGGTTGGCGGGATCGAACTCGAGGTCGGTGACGCCGGTGTTTTCGTCGATCTGGAGTACCGGGGTCCAGGTGGCGCCGCCATCGGTGGAGCGGTAGACGCCTCGCTCCCCGCCCGCGGCCCAGAGCGGCCCCTCGGCGGCCACGAGAACACGGTTGCCGTCGCGCGGGTCCACCAGGATGCGGCCGATGT
The DNA here is from genome assembly GCA_035556715.1 of Thermoanaerobaculia bacterium. Lineage (GTDB taxonomy): Bacteria > Acidobacteriota > Thermoanaerobaculia > Multivoradales > UBA5704 > DATMER01. The sequence goes on along the minus strand of DATMER010000142.1, from coordinate 89,516 downwards.
GCTCCGACCGGGGAAGGCCCATCCGCTGCCAGGTGCGGCCGGCGTCGCGGCTGCGGTAGACCCCGTCCCCCCAGCCGACATGGCGCCCGCTGACGTTCTCGCCGGTGCCGACCCAGATCACTTCGGGGTTGGTGGGGTTGAGAGTGATCTCGCCGATCGAGTAGGAGGGCTGGTCTTCGAAAACGGGCGTCCAGGTGGTGCCGGCGTTCGTTGTCTTCCAGACCCCGCCCGAGCCGGCGGCCACGTACCAGATGCCCGGAGCGCTGGGGTGGACCGCGATGTCGGCGATGCGGCCGCCCATCAGGTGGGGGCCGACGCCGCGGAACGGCAGCGCGGCGGAGACCTTGGCCAGCGGATATTCGGGGCCGGAGGCGGGGGCCTTGGCGGACTTGGAGCCGGCGGCCTGGGCGGCGAGGGGGGCAGCGAGGACGGTGGCGATAGCGACGACGAGCAAGAGTCTGCGCATTCTTTTCGAGTCCTATGACTGGAGCCCTGGAGGCAAGTCTAGCCTGGATCTCCACAGCCCGAGAAGGGTCTCCTCGGTGACGGCCGAAGATCTCCTGTACCGGACCTGAGAAGCCGGGAGCCGTCCCGGAGTACCTATCTGGATGGCACGGAACGTGTTTACGTTCCCTCCAAGGCCCTCTGGGTGTCTTGGAGGGGTGAGAGAGATTGTCGACTCAGGGAGACTGAAGAATGCCCAGCCGGATCGGATTGATGGGCCTCGGGCGGATCGGGAGGAACATCTTCCGCATCCTGTACAAGAGCGAGGATATACGGATCGAGGCGGTCAGCGATGTCGCCGACCACGCCGGATTGGCATACCTCCTCAAGTTCGACACGATCCTCGGCCGGTTCCCGGACGAGGTGAGCGCGCGCGACGGCCATCTGTACGTCGCGGGCCGCCAGGTCAAGATGCTTTCCGCCGAGAAGCCCGGCGACGTCAACTGGGGTGACCTGGGGGTCGAGACGGTTATCGAGGCGACCGCCAAGTTCCCCACCCGCGCCGAGATCGAGCGCCACCTGGAGATGGGGGCCAAGCGCGTGATCCTCTGCACGCCGCCGGCCGATCCGCCGGATATCACGGTCGTAATGGGCGTCAACGAGGACCAGCTCAAGCCCGAGCACCGGATCGTCTCGAACGGCTCGTGCACCTCGCACGCCGCGGCGCCGGTCCTCAAGATCCTGGACGAGGCCTTTGGAATCAAGCGGGCGTTCCTGACCACGGTCCACGCCTACACGAACCAGCAGCGGCTGGCCGACGTGCCGGCCGAGGACCCCCGAAGAGGGCGCGCCGCCGCGGAGAACATCATCCCGCAGGACACCCAGGCCGCCGAGGTCATCACCGGCCTCCTGCCCAAGCTCGAAGGCAAGCTCACGGCCCACGCCATGAACGTGCCCGTGGCCAACGGCTCGGTGGTGGACCTGGTCTGCTGGCACGACCGGCCGGTGACCGTCGAGGCGGTCAACGAGGTGGTCCGCACGGCGGCGTCCACCGAGCGCTGGAAGGACATCCTGGAGTACGTCACCGATCCGATCGTGTCGTCGGACATCCTGCTCAGCCGCTACTCCGGCAGCTACGACAGCCTGGCCACCATGGTCCTCGGCAAGAACGTTTCCAAGACGCTGACCTGGTTCGACAACGGCTGGGGCTACTCGCACCGCGTCGTGGACCTGCTCAAGTGCTTCGAGAGCTTCGACAAGGAGAGAGCATGACCAGGATCGGCATCAACGGCTTCGGACGGATCGGTCGCAGCGTCTTCCGCATCCTTTCCGACCGCGACGATATGGAGGTCGTGGCGATCAACGACCTCTACGAGAACGAGCAGCTCGCCTACCTCCTCAAGTACGACACGCTGATGCGCGTCTTCCCCAAGGAGGTCACCTTCGACGAGGAGTCGATGACCGTCGGCGGCAAGCGCATCGAGATGACGGCCGAGCGCGATCCCGCAAAGATTCCCTGGGGGCAGTTCGGCGTCGACATCGTGATCGAATCGACCGGCGTGCACACCAAGAAGGAGGCGATTGCCAAGCACCTCGTGGGGGGAGCGAAGAAAGTCGTCCTGACCGTGCCGGCCAAGGACGACATCGACGCCACGATCGTGGTCGGTGTCAACGACGAGACGCTCAAGCCCGAGCACAAGCTGGTCTCGAACGCCTCCTGCACCACGAACTGCCTGGCGCCGATCGCCAAGGTGCTCCACGAGCGCTTCGGCATCGAGGAGGGGTTCATCACGACCGTCCACGCCTATACCAACGACCAGCGGCTGGCGGACGTGCCGCACAAGGACCTGCGGCGCAGCCGGGCCGCGGCGCAGAACATCATCCCCACCACGACCGGCGCGGCCCGGGCGGTGGGCCAGGTGCTGCCCGAGCTCAAGGGCAAGCTCGACGGCCTGGCCATGCGCGTGCCCGTGCCGGACGGCTCCATCGTCGACCTGGTCGCCCGGCTGCGAGAGCGCCCGACGGCGGAGCAGGTGAACACGGCGATCCGCGAGGCGGCCGAGGGGCCGCTCGAAACGATCATCGAATACAGCGAGGTGCCTCTGGTCTCCTCGGACATCATCGGCAACCCCCACTCGTCGATCTTCGACGCGCTGTCGACCAAGTCGACCGGCGACGGCTACGTCAAGGTGGTCGCCTGGTATGACAACGAGTGGGGCTACTCGAACCGGGTGGTCGATCTGATCGATCGGATGGTGGCGGTCGGGGGGCTGGAAGGATGAAGGAGGAGACGATGCCGGAAGCGATATCCACGGCGGTGAAAGAGATGTCGGTGGAGGATCTGCGCGACATGATCGAGCAGACCGTGCGGCGGACGCTGGAGGATTACCTGGACGATCTGCGGCTGCTTCTCCCCGCGGCGATCGGACGTCCCGCGGAGATGGACCGGGACGACCCCCGTCCCCTGGCGGACCGGCCGCTGAAGCCGTCGCTGGATCATTAGCAGCAGGAAGCTCATGTCGCGGCGTGTGGGCATCCTGACCGGCGGCGGCGACGTCCCCGGTCTCAACGCGGCGATCAAGATGTTCGTCTGGCGCATGCGCGAGGCAGGCTACGAGGTGGTGGGGCTGCGCCGCGGCTGGGCCGCCCTGCTCCACATCGTCCCCTTCCGCGACGCGGACAACGCGGGCTGGATGCTCCCCCTGACCCGCGAGAACACGCGCACGATCGACCGCAGCGGAGGCACGATCCTCCACACCTCGCGGATCAACCCGGCGATCACCAAGCCCGACGCAATCCCGGAGCACCTGCGCGGCTCGGCTCCGCCCCCCGGACCCGATGGCAAGGTGGACCTCACCGCCGCCGCTCTCGAAACCCTCGACTTCCTCAAGCTGGACACCCTGGTGGCCATCGGCGGGGACGGCACGCTGTCCTTCGCCCGCCGGCTCCACGAGGAGGGTGTCAAGGTGATCGGCCTGCCGAAGACCATGGACAACGACGTCTACGGCACCGACTACTGCATCGGCTTCTCCACGGCGGTGACCCGCTCGGTGAACTTCATCAACGACCTCCGGACCGCGGCCGGCTCGCACGAGCGCTATCTGGTGGTGGAGCTCTTCGGCCGCAACTCGGGGGAGACCTGCCTGGTCTCTTCCTACCTGGCCGGCACGGACCGGGCCCTGATCGCGGAGGTGCCCTTCGATCCCGGCGCGGTGGTGGAGATGCTGGCGCGGGACAAGAAGGACAACCCGAGCAACTACGCCGTGGCCGCGATCTCGGAAGGGGCCTTCCCGTCGGGAGGCCAGCCGTTCGAGTCGGGCGAAGCCGACGCGGTGGGCAACCGGGAGCTCGGGGGAGTCGGCCGTTTCCTGCGCGAGGAGCTGCAGAAGACCACGGGCGACCGGGTGATCTACCAGCGCCTCGGTTATCTCATGCGCTCGGGTCCGCCCGACTCTCTGGACCGCTTGGTGGCGAGCAACTTCGCGAACTTGGCCGCGGACCTGATCCTCGCGGACAAGTCCGGCCGTCTGGCGGCGATCCACGGAGGCCGCTACACGACCGAGCCGATCGAGACGGTCGGAGCCGGTCTCAAGAGGGTCAACGTCGAGCGCTTCTACGACAAAGAGCAATACCGCGCGAACATCATCGGGGTCATGGGACTGCCGATGTTCCTGTGCTAGGCATCCAGGTCAGATCCAGGACGACGGGTACGATCGAGATCTTCGGCTGCTCCTGTCGGTAGAGTCGGGCCTGCTCCTCCAGGGCGGTTCCTAGCGACTCCAGGCCTGAAGCCCCCCGGCCGCACCAGCCCACGAGATAGATCCCGTGGGTCAGGCGGTTCTCCAGCAGGTATCCCTTGCCGAGCTGTTCGACGAGGCTGGTCGACACCTCGGCGTTGTCCGACCACTTGACCTCGATGATCAGGGTCAGCGGTTTGCCGTCGAGCGAAGCCGTCTGGATCTTGAGGTCGTTTCGCATGTTGCTAGCTGCGAGGGGCTCGCGGTCGAGGAAGACGATGCGCGGGTGCGGCTCCAGGATGCCCGAACTCAGCCGGTCGCTCAGACGGCAGTGGAGGTATGCCTGCAGGGCGTCCTCATGGAGATGTCCGGACTTGTCCCGCGGACGGTAGAGCATGGCCAGATGGTTTGAGACATCCGCCGCGATCCGCTCCAGCTCCTCGAGGACCACCGCTTGGAGGTCGTCGGGGGTTCGGAGCAGACGGTAGCGGCTGTCCTGGAGCAGACGCACGACCTCGGCGACCGGCACCTCGCCGGACGGGCCAGGCGATCCGGCCACGCCCGGCCACGCCGGCCAGCACCCCCTCGGCCCCTTGCTGGGCGCGCGCCTGATCGAGCCAAGCTTGGACGCTTGGATGTTTTGCAGCCAGCCGCTCCAGGGCCTCGGCATCGCCTTCACCGTTCCGCCGGAGAAGCAAGGTGGGGATGGCGTCGAGCAGGAAGCCGGGGTCTTCTTCCCGACCCATGGAGGTGGATTGGGAGACGAGCTGCTCCAGCGCAGGGGCGGGCCACGATTCGTAGTCCGGGGCGTCTACAGCCTCTTCCGCTCCAATCGGTGAGGGCGGCGTCTCCTCCTGCCTCCAGATCTCGCGCTCTTCGTCGAGGTGCCGGAGCGAGCCCCACACCTCCAGAGCCTCGCGTATGCGGAGCTGGACATCCTGGCTGACACCCTCCCGGCTGGCGAGAAGGTATAGGGTCTCCAGGAGCCACTTGGGCTCTCCGCCCCGGGCGCGGACAAGCTCCAGGAGCCATTCCGCATCGTCCTCCTGCAGAAACGCATTCAGCCGCCAGGCTCCCATGCCACTTGCGAGCCCCTCATGGAAGAGCCTTCTCCGGGCGTCCGGTCCTTGCTTCCGGATCAGATCGACAGCCCGCCGCACCAAGTAGGCAGCCGGGAGGTCGGCCCCGCGGTCGGAGGCGAGCAAGACCACCCGCCACGCCTGATCGGCGCTCAACCCCTCGGCGAGGTGGTACTCCAGCCAGTCGTCGCCCATCTTGCGGGAGAGCGCAAATCCCACCGCCGTGTCGAAATCCCAGAGGCGCTTGCGAAGGAAGGCGCCAGCTAGGACCGGGAACGCGCTGTCAGCCCCCTCGTCGTCCTCGTCCGGCGAGCGGACCCAGGGCTCCAGCGGCGCCAGGTCGCCGGCACTTCCCAGCCTGGCGAGGAGGTTCGCGGCCAAAGCCCGCACTCCCTGGCTCGCCGAACGATCCCGGACGATGCGGACGGCCGGCTGGACTATCCTGGACGCGCCGATTACAAGGGCCACCTGGAGGAGCAGCTCCTGCTCGCCCGGAGAGAGCGGCTCCTCCAGCCGGCGTGCGATCTCCGAGCCCAGGCCGGGAGCTCCAATCTGGCGGAGGCGCTCCTCGTCCCACAGGGCGAGGCCCCATGGGGAGGAGCGGGCCAGACCCTGGAGCCGGTCGAGCGCGACGACCGCCTCGTCCAGTGTCCATGGCAGGGAACCGGAAGGGGGCACGATCCCTCCGTGGGCCTGATCGATCCAGCTCCGCAGCCGGGCATCGGCCGCGATCCTGGCCAGGAGATCCAGGACACCCGCGTGTGCCGGGTTCGGCCTTCCGCTCTCGCCGGTCAGGAGAGGGCGCGCGCGGAGGAGCGGCATCTCCCGCAAGGCCAAAGCCGCAAACCATTCCCGTACGTGATCCTGAGCGAACCGGAAGCCCCGGCCGGAGGGCTCGAACACCGAAGTCCGCAGGGCCTCCCTGGCAGCTTCCCGCAGGAGCCGGAACTCCCCGCCCGGGATTTCGCGCGGGATCAAATCCTCCAGGTCGGAGACCCGGAGCTCCCGCAGGCTGCTGAAGGTCAGGGCAGCCGCCAGCCACTGGACGACCTCGAAGCGATCCTCCATCTCGATGCCGGAGGGGGTGGGCTGCGCTCGGCCGGGGCGCTGCCACAGGAGGTCCTTGAGGACTCCCCGCCAGACCTCCAGGCGGTCGACCGGCTCGACGGAGGGGCTGTCCTTGAGGTGCTCCAGAACGATGGGCAGTGCGGCGAGCTCCTTCAGCCGGTTCGCTTCGATGACCCGGCAGATGCGCTCAAAGGCCTCGTCCCCGACGAGCGCCCGCGCCGACTCGCGGTCGAGCCCGGCCAGGCGGAGCCGGCGGAGGCCCCCCGGGTGGGACGGGCTCCAGTCGCCGAAGAGCCCCCCGGCCCGCTCCAGGAAGGCCGGCGGCACCTCGCTCTCACGGCAGAAAAAGAGAACGTGCAGCCGGAAACGGGCTTCCTCCGGCAGATCCTCAATCAGGCCAAGGATCTCGTCGATCCGCCGGTCCCCGCTCCGTTCGTCCTCGTCGATCGCGTCCACGATCCAGCAGGCCCGCCGGGCTCCCGCCGCCCAGGCGTCCCACCAGACCGGCTTCACAGGCGACTCGCGGCTGAGGGTTTCGAAGCAGGTTCTGGCGCAGAGCCCTCCGAAGCCTGGCGGCAGGCCTGGATGGCTCTTGAGGGCCGAATGAAGCTTCTCCGCGATGAAGGTTTTCCCCGTCCAGGGCGGAGCGACGACGAGAGCCGCGCGATGCTGCAGGAGATCCAGGACGTCCAAGGCTTCGTCAGCGCGCAGAGGCAGGACGAACCCCTGCTCGTCCAAGAGTGGCCTGCGCGGGCTCGCCAGGATGATCCGCTTCGGGAGGAGGGCTTCGGAACCGGTGCCGGCGACAGGCATGGGCACCGGATCTTACGACTTTCCGGAACCGTGCACCGTTCCGGTCAGCCGTGCCGGCCGGCGAGGGCTTCCGCAGCACGCCCGGAAGGAGTGCTCTTCTCCTTGAGAGCCGTGTGCACCTTCCGCCACTGGCGGACGAGGTCCTCGCTGCTCCAGCGGCTCGGCTCGGAGACGCCGTCCAGGAAATCGGCGAGATCCAGCATGGTTTCGCGGCAACCGGCGCAGGAGATGAAATGCTCCTGGATCCGGTCCTCGTCCGCCTCGGTCAGCCGGCCTCGATGGTAGTCGCCGAGGATGTCGATGGAAGGGTGCTCCCCGGCATCGTCCGGGCTGCTCTGCGCCGTGCCGGAAATGAGGTTCTCCGTCTTCAGGCTCATACCGTCCTCCTGTCGTCTGTCCGCTCTCAGAAATCTGTCGAGCCTGGGGGCGGGACTGCTCGACTAGTAAGACACCTTCGGGGCGAAATTGTTTAGCCGGCGGGGAGGGGCGGTTCCCATCGTCAGAGTAAGACACGGAACGGGGGCATTTTGTTTAGCGGCGCTTGCCCTTGAGGGCCCGGGTGCAGGCCTCGACCATCTCCGGCGACCTGAGGTCATCGATCATGCATCCAATCCCGGCCGCAATCTGGACCAGCCGCACCTGGACGTCGTTCACCGAAAGCCGCATCAGAGTCGCCGTGTCCTCGTGGCTCTTCCTCAGCGCCGCCCAGAAGTATAGACAGCGCAGGAGCCGGAGCTCGAGCCGCAGCAGGAGCCGGGTGAGCCCGGCGACCTCCACCTCGTTCAATGGCCGGGTTGCGGAGGGGCTCTGATCGGGGGCCTCCGGGGTCCGGCGCTCGAACGGGCAGAGGTCCGAGGCGATCTCGCGCAGCAGGTGGGACAGGCGCTCCTCCGTGTCCTGGGGCCCTTCAGCGAAGAGCCGCAGAAAGGCCTTGAGCGACAGGTCGAACGACAACCGCGCCGAGCATCCCCGGAGCCTGAAGAACTTGTCCAGACGATCGGAGTAGTAGTGGATGATCGCCGGGAACTGCTCTTCCCAGGACTCTGCGGCCGAGCCGCCGAGGGGCTTGGCGATCCGTCCCATGAACCGCCTCACCACCCCCGGCGGGGCGCCGCCAGCCGCGCACACCCTTCGCGCTTCCAGGAGGGCTTCGGCGAAGCGGGAGCAGGGTTGGCGGACCAGCACCATGGCCGGCGAAAGGAACCAGGCGAAGGCTCGTGCCCGGCCCCCGGCAGCAACGAGCTGCCAGTCCTGGTCCTTCGAAACGAGGAACCAGCGGTCCCCCTGGCGGATGATCGCCCTTCCGCCCGCGGCGTCGACAGCCCAGAGCTCGATCTTCATCAGGGCCTCAAGACTCCTCGTCCGTGAAGAGATCCGCCAGCTTGTCCCTCAGGACCTGCCTGGCCTGGTAGAGATGGGCCTTGACGGTCTCGATCGAAACGCCCATGAGCTGCGCGATCTCCCGGTATTTTAGATCGTGCTCGACGCGGAGGATCACGCATCTCCGCATCTGCGGCGGCAACTCGTTGAGTGCCTCGCGCAGAAGCCGAGCGCGCTCGCCTGTAAGGAGTGAACCAAGGGGATCGCTTCTTTCTCCTTGACCTAATGAGGCAACCTCCGCGTCGTCAGGAAGGGAAAGAGGCACCTCAGCCGCATCACGCTTGTAGGTGATCTGGCTCCGGAGGGTATTTTTGTAGAGGTTGCTGGCTATTTGGAATATCCATGTCTCGACGCTGGACTCTCCCCGATATCCCTCAATATGCTTGAAGACCCGAAAAAACGTTTCCTGGGCGAGGTCCCGGCCTTCCTCGTCGGAAAAGCCGCGGCGCACAAAAAAGGCAACAATCGGCCGGTAAAACCGCCGAAACAGCTCGTCGGCACCCTCAGGGCTTCTGAGAACTTCCTCGAATTCACTCTCGCGATTAGGCACCGGTACCTCGTCTGACCATTATCCGTCATTCTCAAACCGCAGGATATGATCCCGGCCCGTGCCAGCCGACCATCATTCTTCCCGCGCTCTCGGTGCCCTGGCCTTCGCTTGCCTGTTCCCGACCTTTGCCACCTGGCTCTACTTCATCCAGCTCTCCGGTACGGGCTGGGCGATGTACGCCTACGCCGTGACCAAGGTCATCCAGTTCGCCTTCCCGGCAGTCTGGTTTTGGGCGACGGAGGGGGTCCGGCCCCCTCTCCTGCGCAGCAGGATGGGCCGACCGAAGGTCGGTGTGAGGGGTCTTCTCTTCAGTCTCCTCACCGGCCTCGCCTTCATCGCCATCCTCCTCCTGGCCTGGCGTCCGATCCTCGCCGCAAGCCCGGCCTTCGAGCGCGCCCCGGCCGCGGTGGCGGCGAAGGTGGCCTCCTTCGGGATCGACTCAGGGGCGAAGTTCCTCCTCCTCGCCGTCTTCTACTCCGTGATCCACTCCTTCCTGGAGGAGTACTACTGGCGCTGGTTTGTCTTCGGACACCTGAGCCGCCGTCTCTCCTTCGCCACGGCAGCGGTGGTGTCGGCCCTGGCCTTTACCTCGCACCACGTCCTGGTGGTTGGCCACTTTCTGGGGAGCTTCGGAGCCCTGACCTTCGCAATCTCCCTGGTGGTCACCGCCGCCGGCCTCCTCTGGGCCTGGCTCTACCACCGCACGGGCCACCTCGCCGGCCCCTGGCTCAGCCATGCCCTGGGCGACGCCGGGCTGATGTGGATCGGGTATCAGATGTGGAGGGGGATGGGCTGACTCTCAGTCCCGCTCTTTTCCCGTCAGCAGGGTCACGTAGACGTTCATGACCTCCCGGAACTCCTCGCGGCCGGGGAGGGGCTCTTCGGTCACGGGGTCCACGAACTCGGGGACGGTTTCGCGCAGGAGGCGCTTCCACTCCTCGTCCCGGCCGGTGTGGCGGTAGAGGGTCTCCAGCCCTTCCATGGCGTGAACGACCGCGCTCCACCAGCCGTGGCGGCGGGCCAGGGCGCGGGCTTGGAGCAGATTCGCCTCCTGCGCCAGGAGGCCCGCGATCACGTCCCGCAGCTCCCGCGCGTCGCGCGCGTCGCGATTGCCGACCTGGTACTTCCGGCGGTAGTAGCTGCCGAGCCCCGCCACCGACTCCGTGAAGGCCCGGGCTGCGGCCAGCTCCTCGCCGTTCCAGAAACGTTCGAACAGGCCGCGGAAGAAAAACGGCAACGCCGGATGGACGCCATAGCTGTCCCCTCCTCTGGAGGCCAGCAGGCCTGCCTCCGCCGCGCGGTCGAGCAGCGCCGTCCAGGTCTCCCGGCCCAGGTCCCGGACCGGCGCGAGGCACCAGGGTGCTTCGGGATGGCCCATCCAGCAGAGGACGTTCAGGTCCACACAGCCGCGGAACAGATGGAGCAGCGCGAGCCGCTCGCGGTCTTTCCCCTCGAAAGCGCTCTCGTAGCCGTAGCGGAGGGAGCTCAGGAGCGCCACCGAGGGCTCGCCGTCCTTCGTTTCCAGCCGCAGATCCGCGACGAAGGCGTTCACCTCCTCGCGCTTCCGCAGACCCTCGCTCAGCGCTTCGCCCAGGAGGAACGCCAGCGTGAGCGGGTTCCCCTCGGAGAGCCTGAGCAGCGGTGCGAAGCTCATCAGCTCGCGCGGAGCGAGACCGTGCTGAGCCGCGATCCGGATCGTCAGCTCGCCGCGCTCTTCCATGGGCATCGGCGGCAGTGTGATCCGCCAGGGAAGGTCGCCCAGCCACTCCTCCTCCGCGCGGCGGCCCACCAGGAGGACCTTGCAGCGGGTCTCCGACAGGTCGCGCAGGAGGTCCGCCAGGAAAGTCCTCTCCTCCTGGGACCACAGCGGCTCGGGCGGAAATCCTCCGACCAGCTCCACGTTGTCCCACACCCAGAAGGCTGGCTCCTCGCGCAGCACGTTCAGGAGGATCGTCCGCCTCTCCTCGCGGCCGGCCGCGGCCCAGACGCCCTCGCGCAACAGCCGGCCCGCGAAGCCGGTCTCGAAGGCCTCGAACGGCGCGGCCGGGTCGTAGGTGTCGAAGCTCGACCAGAGGAGGACTCCCGGCTCCTCCGCTCCTCCCACGCCGCCCGACTGCCGGTACCAATGAGCGAACTCGCGCGCCAGCGAGGTCTTGCCCGCTCCGGCGAAGGCGTGGAGGAGGACCGTGCCGTGCACGTCGAAAGCGCGGTCCAGGGTGAACAGGACCTCGGGCCGGTCCACGAAGCCCCAGGCGGGCGCAGGTGGGAGCTCCGTGCCCGGGGGGGGCTCCTCCTGAAAGACCTGGGACCTCCCCCGCCGGCCATGGCCCGGGTCGCAGATCGGCAGCGGCACCGACTCATGGACCAGCGGCACGAGCCAGTCGTCCATCTCGACCGAGCCGAGGACCGACTCCCGCCTCACCCCGTTCAGGAGCTCCGCGCGAATAGCGGTGACCGACTCGCCGACCGGGAGCCCCTCGGCGATCCGGCCGTAGAGCCCGCTCAGCACGCGGGTGGCGGTGAACGGCGGCAGCGTCCAGGGCAGGGCAACGACGGCCCGGGGGACGGAACGCATGATCTCGGCGGTGAGGGACTGGTAGGCGAGGTCCTGATCGTGATCGTCGGGTGCCTCGCCCACCGGGGAGGCCGGGCAACGTCCGGGGCCGGTGGGGTCGGCCGCCATCCGCTCCAGGGCCTCGACCCGCGCCGTGGCCGACTGGCAGGCGTGGAGGACCACCAGGGATGTGTGCGTGCGCGCCACCAGGTTGCCGATCTGGACGCCGTCCACGAGCCGCCGGGACTCTCCCCCCTCCAGGTCCTCGAAGATCAGGTAGCCGCGGGCGCCGCCCCGCCGCCGGGTCCAGGGCCGGCGCACCAGACGGTCCCCCTCCTGGACGAAGCCGGGGTCCAGCTCGCCGGCGAAGTCCTGCGGGCTCTCGGTGAACACGCCGTGGCCGTCGAAGTGGAGGACGTGGTACGGCCGGCCGGCCTCCGCGGCCTCGCTCATCACTTTGGCCAGCCGCTCGAAGGTGGGGGGCCGGAGGAAGTCGATCCGCAGGCGGTCCCCCAGGTCGGCCGCGATCTGCAGGACGGAGCGGGCCACGGAGTGGAACGGGATCTCCAGGCTCCCGGCCGGGCGGCCGACGACGTAGAGGACGCGCAGCGGCTCTCCCGGCTGGGGGATCCAGGTCTCCCTCTCCTCCAGCACGGCCAGCCTCCGGACGAAGCTGCGGGCCTGCGGCGCCAGCCAGCCGAGATTCGGGTCGTAGAGGAGCTCCCAGGGGACGGTCCACGCCTGGGGATGATCCGCCAGGACCTCGATGCGCAGGCTGTGGAGGTCGCGCGTCGCCTCCTGGTAGTGGAAGAGGGCCTTGCGGTCGTTCTTGAAGACCTGCTGGAACAGCTCCTCCCCCCAATGGCGGAGGTCGGCCCGGAGGTCGGCCGCCGGCTTGAGCGCCGCAGGATTGGGGCAGGTGAGGAAGTTCTCCAGGTAGAAGCGCAGGCGGCTGCGGTCGCGCTCGCCCAGATCAAACAGCAGCGGCACCTGGGAGGTGTACCCGCTCGCGCCCTGGCCCGGGTCATAGTCCACGGCCACGAGGCTGCCCCCGCCGGCGGTGAGGCTGTGTCGAAGCCTGAGGACGCGCATCGAAGAAGGAGCCTCCTTCCGGGGACGGACTGCCGCCGGGCTCGTGAGCTGCCAGGCACGGAAATGTCTATTCTAGTCTCTACCAGCCGTTCGAGGTGCGCACAGACAGGGCAATCCAGAGAGACGGAGAGGTCAGACCCCCTCGAGCCGCAGCTCCAGCCGGCGGCGGCCCGCGGGGGTGGGCGCGGCCTGGAGGAGCGCGGCCTGCTCTTCGGCGGAGAGGCGGCGGGTGTCCGCCAGCGTGCCGAGGCACCAGGAGCGGTCGCCGGGGGACTGGAGCGCATCCAGCAGGGAGAGCGCGTCCGCGGTGCGCTCCGGAGCCCCGGCCTCGATGAGGTCGATCAGGACCCGCCGCCGGGCCCAGCCATCCGGAAAAGCTTCCAGGATGCCCCGCAGCTCCGCGGGGGAGAGGCGGCGGACCTCGGCGATCCGGTGCCGGAGGAGACGGAATCGAGGGGTCAGGGCCGGCACCGCTGACAAGGCCTCGGCCAGAGCGCCGCGGGAGGGGGCAGCCTGCTCGCGGGGCGGCTCGGGAGGTTTGGCCGGCGGAGCCGGAGCGGGAGCCGGCTTCGGGGGCTCCTTGACCGTAACAGGGGGAGCAGCCGGGGCCGGAGCCGGGGGAGCGGGAGCCGGCGGAGCCACCGCAGGAGACTCGGCCGGCTTGGGAGGAGCCGGAGCGGCCTCGCGCAACGGCCAGCTCGTGGCCGGCTTCACCGTGACCGGAGGAGGCGGCGGTTTCGGCGGTGTCAGCGACGGAGGCGCTGGCTGCTTTCCGGGTCCGGTCAGCGCCGACTCCAGCGCCTTCAATCCCTGGCTTGCCACCTGGGCCCGCTGGCGGGGGTCACGCATCTTGGTGGCGAGCGACTTCAGTGTGCCCGGATCCACCTTCTGCAGGTTGTTGAGGGTCCCCATCAGCTCGGCGGGGGGCGTGGTCCCCTGGTGGGCGGCGATGGCTTCCACCAGGTCGTCGGCCCCGTCCAGACCGATCTGGGCGGCGATGGTGAGCCGCTGCTCGCGCGGGAGGCTGCGCAGCGCCCGCCAGGCCCGGGCCACGACCCGCACCCTCGCCAGCGGCGACTTGGCGCCGCGGAGCTGGGCGAGCAGCTCCGCGCCGAGGTTCGGAGGTGTCTGGGGGGCTGCCATTCAGGCCCCCTTCAGGTCCTCGGGGAGGGCGGGTTGGCTGGCGGCTCCACCACGACCTTCTTGACCATCGTTTCGGAGACCGCGCCCGGCAGCTTGGAGATGTCCTGCAGGAAGCCTTTCAGGTTGACCCCGGCGAGCTGCTCCATGATCGGGGAAAGCTGGGAGAGCACCTGCACCACGTCCTGGCTCAGCTTGGAGGCGCCAGTCCCATCCCCATTGTTGCCGTTGCTGATGATCGTGGTGGTGCCGGCCCGGGAGAGCGGCTCGGAAATGGCCGCGGCGATCTCGGGCAGCACCTTGAGCGCTTCGATCGAGAGACCGGCCTCGTTGTAGAGCTTGAGGGCTTCGGCGAGCAGCCGGCGGGCGCTCGCTTCGGCCTCGCCCTTGGCCTGGATCGCCTCGGCTTCGGCGAGACCGATGTTGCGACGCATCACCGATTCGGCCTCGGCCTTGGCGAGACCCTCGGCCTTGACCGCCTGGGCCGCCTCCTCGCGCCGCTTCCTCTCGGCCGCGGCCTGGCGCTCGACGCGGTACTGCTCGGCGTCGGCGTTCCGCTCGGCCTCGTACTTCTTCGCGTCGGCCTGCTCGCGGATGGTGGCGTTGAGCTCCAGCTTGCGGCGCCCGACCTCCTTGTCCGCGATCGTGATGTCCTGGACCTTCATCTCCATCTCGCCGGCCTTCGTGGCCTGAGCGCGGGCGACGTCGACCTCCTTCTGGATCGAGGCCTTCTTGAGCGAGAGGCTCTTCTCGGCGTCGGCGATCTCGGTGTCCACCGCGAAGCGCTTCTGCTCCTTCTGCTGGCGGGCGGACTCCTCCTCGACCTTGGCCTCGCGGTCGGAGACGGCGGTGGCGATGCGGGCGTTCTTGAGCGCCTCCTGGATCTTGGGCTGGCCGAGCGAGTTGAGATAGCCCTCGGCGTCCTGGATCTCCTGGAACACGAAGGACTTGAACTCGAAGCCCATGCCCTCGAGGTCGAAGTGGGCCTCCTCCCGGACACGCTCCTGGAACCGCTTCTGGTCCTTGTAGAGCTCCTCGAGGGTGAGGGTGCCGATGATGCCGCGCAGGTGACCCGCGACGGTCTCCTTGATCGTCGCCTTTACCTCTTCGACCGGCACGCCGAGGAAGCCTTCGGCCGCGCTGCGGATGAAGTTGATGTCGCCCCGGATCTTGACCTGGGCCACGGCCTTGACGTTGATCGGGATGCCCTGGGAGGTGTAGACGTGCTGCAGGTCGATGTCCAGGGTCATCATGCGCAGGGACAGGATCTTGTGCTGCTCGAACGCGGGCCAGACGATGGTGCCGCCGCCGCGGACGATGCGGAAACCCTCGATCGCCCCCTTCTCATCCCGCACCTTCTGGCCCAGCAGCTTGCGGCGGCCATAGACGATGAGGGCCTCGTCCGGGCCGGCCTTCTTGTAGAGCATGCGAATCAGCATGTAGACAAAGATGAAGATCAGGAACAGGCCTAACGCCAAGCCGATCAGGGACAGGGAGGAAAAGATTTCCATGGTGCTACCTCTTTCGTGAAAGGACAGAAAGATCCTACCACGGAAGGGGGAGGGCTACCGGCAGAACCGGAAGTGCGACGCGAACCTCCGGATCTCCTCCGGGTCCGCGTTGGTGCCGGTGACGTCCAGCTTTTCGGCGGGCTCTCCGGGCTTGGGGTCGGGGCCGAACCAGAGGCCGAAGCGGACGCGCTCGTCCTGCGGGCAGTCGATCATCATCATGGTGGTGATCCCCTCGATCTCGCGCTCGTTGTGGTTGACCTTCCCTCGGCTCGAGGTGTAGAGGATCTTCTGGCCGGCCGTGTCCACCTCTCCGCGGCGGAGGACCTGCCCGGCGTCCACGTCGGTGTTCCCCTTGATCCACTCGGGCTGGTCGACCTTGCCTTCCATGTAGTCCCGCATCTCCTTCTCGTCCCCGATCCGCCCCATCTTGAAGTACATGAAGCCTCGCTCCCTGAAGCCCTCGTGGTCGTCGGGTTTGGCTCCGGGGGGCGGCGGGTTGTCTCCGATCATGGCCATGTCCATGACGAAGGGGATGGAGATACCTCCCAGGGGGTAGTAGCCCTCGGGCAGCTTGTCGTAGACGAGCACCTCGCGGGCCTTCTCCTCCCGCGCCTTGGGGTCGGTCCAAGTCTTCTCGATCTCCTTGCCCTTGCGGTAGGCGAACCAGGTCATGGCGGAGAAGCCGGCCATGGCCAGGATCACCAGCCCGGCGCAGCCGCAGCCGATGTAGACCCAGGGGGAGGTCTCTTTCTTTTTGTTCGGGATGCCGGTACCGGGTTCCATGTCACATCTTCTCCGGGATGGGGATCCCCAGGAGCTCGCCCAGCGTCTCCAGGCCGCGGCGGAAGACCTGCACCGTGGCCAGGCGGGCGGCACGCACCGCCTCGTCCTTCTCCTGGAGGATCGGATGCTTGTGATAGAGCGCGTTGAACCGCTGCGCGAGGCCGAGGGCGTGCCGGGCGATCAGGGACAGCTCCAGGCTCTCGGCCCCCTTCTCCACCAGCTCGCCCGTTTCGGCCACGGCCAGGAAGAGGTCCCAGAGGTCCTCCTCGAAGACCTCGGCCGGCAGACTCGACACCTCCTCGGCGGAGACGTCGTCCGGCAGCCCCTCCTCCCGGAGGCGGCGGCGGATGTTCTTGGCCCGCACCAGGGAGTACTGGAGATACGGGCCGGTCTCCCCCTCGAAGCTCAGGGCCTCGTCGAAGTCGAACGCGATCACCCGGTTGGTGGTCGCCTTGACCATGAAGAAGCGGAGCGCGGCCGTAGCGATCTGGAGGGCCAGGGTGTCGAGGTCCGCGTCCGAGAGCTCGCGGTTGCGCTTGGAGATCTCCTCCCGGCTCTTGGCGAAGAGCTGGTCCATCAGGTCGTCGGCCTTGACGCCGATCCCCTTGCGGCCGGACATCTCCAGGGACTTCTCCTCCTCCCCCTCGGTCACATAGCCGAGCAGGCGGGCGGTGGCGGAGGAGAGCGAGACCATCTCGTACGCGAAGTGGACGGAGCGGTCGGCCTCGGCCGGGTGCCCCAGGGACTGGAGGCCCGCCCGGACGATCTTCTGGAGGTAGCTCTGCCGGGCGTCGATGACGTTGATCACCCGGTGGGCGCGGCCGAAGACCGGGTGCCCCTCGACCCCGTCGCCCGTGGTCTCCCAGACCCCCTCCGGCTGCCAGAAGCGGTAGCCGAAGTCGAGCCCGAGGAGGCCGAACTTCCAGAGCTGGTAGGCGATGTCCTTGCCCACGTACGTCACCGTGCCGTCGGAGCGGACGATGACTTTGTCCGGGTCCTCCAGGCCGGCGAACTCCTCGCTCTGGGAGAGGGGCATGACCCAGCACCCCTTGTTCTTCCCCTCCTTTTCCAGGCGGACGGCGCCGCTCTCCTTGAGCAGCTCGAACGCCTTGGCGAAGAAGTTGAGCCCCAGGATGTCGCTCTCCCGGGTGAGCAGGTCGTAGTTGATGTCGAGCCGGCGCATGGTGGCGAGGTGGCGGCCGACGATCCGCCGCGCCACGAAGCGGCCCAGCTCCGCCCGCTCGCCCTGGACGATCTCGAGCTCGTGCAGGGTCGCCCGCCGCAGCTTCTGGCGCTCCGGGTCCTCCTCGTACCAGCGGCCGACCTCGCTGTAGAGGTCCCAGCAGTAGAAGTCGAACGGCTCGGGGACCGCCGCGACCTCTTTCTTCGACATCCCCCGCAGGTCGGCGAAGCCCACGATCACGTCCGCGAGCTGGACGCCGGTGTCGTCGATGTAGTTCTGAATTTCTACGGGGTAGCCCAGGCTCTTCAGGGCCCGGCCCAGGACGTCGCCGAGCACGGCGTTGCGCAGGTGGCCGATATGGGCCGCCTTGTTCGGGTTGATGTTGGTGTGCTCGATGATGACTTTGCCTGCGCGCGGCTCCCCGGGCAGGAGCGGCGCCTCCAGGAGCTGGGCGGCCAGGACCGGACGGTCGAGGTAGAAGTTCAGGTAGCCCGCGCCCTGGATCTGGACATCGCGGACGATGTCCAGCGGGAGCGTCCGGCGGATGGCCGCGGCCAGTTCCTCGGCGATGGCACGGGGGTTGCGTTTCAGTACACGGGCAAGTTGCATACCGGCCGGGGAGGCCAGGTCGCCCAGCTCGCGCCGGGGCGGAACCTCCAGGACCGGACGGTGATCGACGCCGAAAGTCTCCCGGATGGCCCGGGCGATCTCTCCGGCCAGTTGGGCCTTCAATTCCGTCCACATTGCGGGCAGGAGTCTACACTAGGAGAATAGAGAGGGCCGCCACGCGCCAGGCAGGCGGCCAGGAGGAACCATGCCTGTCAAGGATTCCACGAGGCCCTTGATATCATCCTCGCCGAGAGGAGACTCCAAGGAGCCGATGACCGATAACAAGCTGACGGTGACGATGGACCAGACCCAGCTCGAGATCCTGGAGGGGGACATCACCGACCAGGACGTGGACGCGATCGTCAACCCTGCCAACGAGCAGCTCCAGCTCGGGGGAGGGGTGGCGGGCGCCATCCGCGAGAAGGGCGGCCCCTCGATCCAGGAGGAGTGCAACCGCATCGGCGGCACTCCGGTGGGGACGGCGGTGATGACCGGGGCGGGTCACCTGAAGGCCCGGAGGGTGATCCACGCCGTGGGTCCCCGCATGGGAGAGGGGGACGAGGACAAGAAGCTCGCCTCGGCCGTGCGCGCCGCCCTGGCCCTGGCCGACCGCCGCGCCCTGAAGTCCATCGCCCTGCCGGCCATCTCCACCGGCACCTTCGGATTCCCCATGGACCGCGCCGCGAGGATCATCCTCACCGAGATCCAGCGCTTCCTCCAGGGAGGCACCAAGCTGGACAAGGTGGTCATCGCCCTGCACGGCGACGACGCGTTCCAGATCTTCAAGAAGGAGCTGCGGCGGGGGTTCCGCTAAGGTTGATCCCATCCCCTCTCTCCCCGGCCCTCTCCCCCGCCTGCGCGGGGAAGAGGGAGCCCCCCACCCGTTGGCTAGGCTACGAAATAGGCGCTGGCCCGGATCTGCAACCGCGCCCGCGGCTCGAAGCCGCTGCCCACCACCGCGAAGGCGCTGGAGCTGCCCAGGACCGGCAGCACGATCCAGCCGTCGAAGCTGTCGCCGCCGGCATAGGGGGGGACGACCGGCTCGATCTCCGCGATCTTGGTCCAGTGCTCCTCGTCCGGGTCGAAGGAGGCGCGCAGCTCCACGTAGGCGCGGTCGAGGTCGATCGTGCGCTGCCCCGAGGGGTGCCAGATCGAGAAGACGAAGCGCACCTCGTCGTAGGAGCTCGTCCCGAGGAAGGCCTTGCCGGCCACCGCCAGGGGGAAGGTGAACGAGCCCTGCGAATCGGTCGCGTAGATCTCCGGGGTGGCGTCGAAGACCACCTGCCGGGGAGGTGTCGAGCTCATCTCTCCTCCTTTCCAGTGACCTGCGCCATCGCGAGGGCACGGGCGATCCGGCCCCGGGTCTCCTCGTCGTCGGCTCCCAGCAGCGGCGCACCCATGCCGAAGGCCACGGCCCCGGCGCGGGCGTAGTCGTTGATGTCGTCGACGCCGAACCCTCCCCCCGCCAGCATGGGGATGTCCCCAAGGGGCTGGCGCAGGACGGAAAGGTAGGACGGGCCGCCCACGGGGGGCAGCGGGTAGACCTTGACGATGTCGGCGCCCAGCTCGTGGGCCGCCACCACCTCGGTCGGGGTCAGGGCGCCCAGGATCAGGAAAAGGCTTGCCCCCCGGGCGATCCGCGCCACGTCGGAGCTGACGTTCGGGCTGACGATGAACTCGGCGCCCGCGGCGACCGCCTGGCGGGCGCGCTCAGCGGTGGTGACGGTCCCCATGCCGAACCAGGGTGGGCCGCCCAGGCCTCTCTGGGCCAGCAGCTCCCGGGTCAGCCGGGGGGCATCGGGGACGGTGAAGGTGACCTCGACCAGCTCGATCCCGGAGTCGGCGAAGAGGCGGGCCTGGCGCGCGGCCTCTTCATAGGACTGCGTGCGGACCACGCCGACAACGGGAGCGCGCTGGAGGCTCAGAGCGACCTGCGGGCGGATTTCGACGGTTGTAGTCATGCGGGCGGGAGTTTATCATCCTCTCGCGCAACGGCCCGAGACGGGTGGAAAGCCCGTGCTTCGGATGGCAATCGCTTCCCCCCGGGGTATGATGCTCGTGGGAACCGGGGCTCTCTCGCTTCCCTTTGGAAGCAAAAGACCAGATGGCAGTGTCCGATCAGCCAGTAGGTAGGGAGTCCATAGATGAGCTCCTGCGGCGGTTGCGCCCCAGGTTGAAGCAGGTTCTTGGTCGCTACCGCATCCCGGCGCACGATGCGGAGGACCTGATCCAGGAGGCCCTCGTCTCCACGATTCAGAAATGGGAGACGATCCAGGACCCCGAGGCCTGGCTCCTGGTGACCCTGCGCAACCGCTGTGTTGTCTATTGGCGCAAGCGGCGCAACTCGCTCTACAACTCGGTGGACACCGCCATCCTCGAGCTCCTGTCCGAGCCCGTGGCCGCGCCGCAGGAGCGCGCCGAGCTGCTCTGGGACTTGAACAGCCTCCTCGAGGACCTGCCGCCGCGCTGCCGCAAGCTCCTCCAACTCCGCTACGGCCTCGGCTACGACTCGTCCGAGGTGGCCGAGAAGATGGGCTATCACCCCTCCAGCGTCCGCAAGGTCGCCCGCCGGTGCATGGCCGCGCTCACCTACCAGATGGTCACCCGCGGGTTCACGCGGGACAGCTTCTAGCTTTCTTTCCGCTCCAGAGCCCGCTGAGCCCGCCGGCAGATCCCCCGGAGGATCGCCACGTCGCGGCTGTTTGGAGCCGCCCGGGCCGCGAGCCTCCTCAGGTCGCGCAGCACCCCCTCGAAGCTGTCGTCGCGGTCGAAGCCGATCCGGTGGAGGACGTCCGTGGCGTGGTCGAAGAGGCCGTCCACTTCCGCGGACGTGGCGGGCGGATCGGGATGGCCGACCGTGGCGGGCGGGGGGAGCTCGCCGCGGGACCCCCGGAAGATATAGAGCTCGTAGGCCAGGATCAGCACTGCCTGCGCCAAGTTGAGCGTGGGCTGGACCGGCGAGCAGGGGATGGTCACCAGCACGCTCGCCAGGGACAAGTCGTCGTTGGTGAGCCCGCCCACCTCGGGTCCGAAGACCAGGGCTGTAGGGGTATCGGGAGGATCCTGGACCAACCAGGCGGGCAGCTCTTTGGGAGAGAGCAGCGGCACGTCCCAGCGGCGGTCCCGCGCCGAGGTGGTCCCCACCACCCTCCGAAACGGGGCGAGGGCCTCCCGCAGGGTCGGCTTCCGCTCGCAGGCGTCGAGCACGTGCTTCGCCCCCACCGCGAAGGCCGTCGCCACCCTGCCGATCGCCGGCGCCGGCTCGACCAGGATCAGGCGGTCGAGCCCCATGTTCGCCATGGCCCGGGCTGCCGACCCGACGTTGCCTTCTTCCCGGGGGTGGACCAGGACGACCGCCGTGCTCATGGCCGGAACTGTACCTCTTCCTTGACAGCTCGGTTGCCGGAGGCTAGTTTCAGCCAAACTTCCCCGGGAGGGAGCGATGAGCCCGAATTCTCACGTGCGTGCCTACCTGATCTTCACCGGGAGCGGACCGATCCTGGTGCTCTCGACCTACCCCGAGCTGACCGACGAGCGTCTGATCGGCAAGCTGCGCTACAAGGGGATCGACAAGTTCATCGCCTACGAGGTGGACCTCGACGCCGTCCGCGCCCGCTACGAGCACTCCTTCGTCAACGTCTCCAAGGACCTGGAGACGGAAGAGGACATCCGCGTGCTCGACTTCAACGGCCACCAGATCATGGCCAACTTCTCCCTCGACTCCCTGGGGGAGCCGATCAAGTTCGGAGGCTAGCGGAAGTCCTTGAGGTCATACCCCAGCCGGGCGAACAGGCGGTACACCCGGGGGATGGGTAGGCCGACCACGTTCGAGTAGCTCCCCTCCACCGCCTCCACGAAGAGCGATCCCAGGCCCTGGATGGCATAGGCCCCGGCCTTGTCCATGGGCTCTCCAGTGGCGACGTACCAGTCCACTTCGGCGTCCGAGAGGGGCGCGAAGCGGACGCGGGTCTCGTCCACCTCGGCCAGCCTTCGGTCCCCTTCCTCCAGAGCGATGCCGGTGAGGACGGTGTGGTCCCGTCCGGAGAGGAGACGGAGCATGCGGCGGGCATCGTCCTCGTCCCGGGGCTTGCCCAGGATCTCGCCGTCCACCACCACCGTGGTGTCCGCGGCCAGGACCAGCTCCCCCGGCTCGATCCGGGCAGCGGCTTTTTCGGCAGCGAGGCGCAGGACGTAGGCCCACGGAGGCTCTCCAGGCCGCAACGACTCGTCCAGGTCCACGGCCCGGACCGTGAAGCGGACACCGAGGCCCTCCAGCAGCTCGCGCCGCCGGGGGGAGCCCGAGGCGAGAACCAGCTTCGGCAGTTGACTCAGGGGTAATAACCCCGCACGGTCTTGGCTTCCATCCCCGGCTTCGAGACCTTCACCTCGACGGCGCGGAACTTGTCGTCGCGGCCCGGGTTCGAGGACTGGTAGGCCAGCAGGTACTGCGAGCGCAGCTCCTTCTCCACGGTCTCGAAGACCTTGTCCAGCTCGCCGGTCACGCCGATGAAGAAGGCGCGGCCGCCGGTCTCCTCGGCCAGCTTCTGGAGCTTGGTGCGGACCTCGAACTCCTTGAGGTCGATCCCCACGGTGTAGATTGCCACGCCGCTCCGCCGGGCGTAGTCCAGCGCCTCGCCGAAGTCGTACTTGCTGCCGAAGTCCTGGCCGTCCGAGAGCAGGATGATGGCCCGCTTCCCCTTGAGGCCGCCGAAGTAGTAGAGGGCGTAGACGATGCTGTCGTGGAGCGCCGTGTCCCCCTCGCCGGTCAGGCCGGCGAGGCCGCCAGCCAGCACCTCGGTCTGGTTCGTGAAGCGGACCATGAGGCTCGGCTCGTCGGCAAAGGTGATGACCGCGGCCCGGTCTTTGGGAGTGATGACGTTCTCAAAGAAGGTCAGGGCGCCGCGGACCGCCGCCTGCAGCTTCTCGCCCCCGCGGTCCCCCATGGAGCCCGAGGTATCGAGAAGCACTCCGGCGTAGATGGGCACGTCGCGCACCAGCTCGAAGCGCCTCACCTCCTGCTCGACCCCATCCTCGTAGACCGTGAAGTCCTCCCGGGTCAGCCCCTCGATCGGACGGCCGCGGCCATCCACCACGGAAGTGAAGAGCTCCACGAACTGGACGTCCAGCTGGTCGGTGAAGTCCCCCGGCACGTTGACCAGGACCGTGTCCTCGCTGGAGTTGCCGTCGGCCAGGTAGGCCACGGCCCGGACGTAGGTCAGCTCCTGGTCCTGGGGGATCAGCACCGGCTGCACGAACGGCGGCTGGTACAGGGTCGCGAGGAGGGTCTCGTTCAGGTAGAGCTCCACCCGGTCGAGCTTCTCCCCCTCGGGCACGTCCACCTGGGCCTGGGCGCGGAGGCTGGAGCGGTAGGCCTTGCCCGACTGGGGCTCGACCAGCCGCACCGAGAAGCGGTGGGGGCCGGTGTTGAGCAGGACCTCGTCCTCGGCCACCTTCTGACCGTTGGCACCCAGGGCCACTGCCGTGAGGGTGTGGATGCGCGGCTGGTCGCCCACGTTCAGCTCCACGCTGTAGGGGGGCTTCGCCTTGGTCAGGATGGTCTTGCCGTTGAGCAGGAAGCTGACACGGGCGATCCCCTCGCCGCTGATCGTGGCCTCCAGGCGCACCTTGCCGGTGAGCAGCCCCGGTGGCGGCGCGAGGATGCGGATGCCCTGCTCGTCCGAGAGCATGGGGTCCGAGTTGGCTTCGGCGAGGGCAGCCAGGCTGGGAGCCGGGGCGGGGGCCGATTCAACCGAGGGGATCTCGATCTCCCTCTGCTCGCGGAACCAGCGTTTGCCGCCGGTGTCCTCGATCCGCAGGATCAGGCTGTAGCTGCCCGGCCGCAGGTAGCGCTGGAAGACCAGGGGGATGGTGGACTTCGGATCCGCGGTCACCGCCGCCGCCACCTCGTTCTCCGGGACGATGAACCGGTAGCGGAAGTGCTCGAACAGCTCGCCCTTGTAGAGCACCTCGCCGTCCACCACGAAGTTGTAGGAGGCGATGTCCTTGATCCGCTCCGGCTTGACTGCATCCCTGGGCACGCTCACCAGCGCCTGGACCGTGGTCCGGCTCCCGTAGCGGCCCGGGAAGGAGAGGTCGACCTGGGCCGGGAAGGTCCCGGCGCCCTCCGGCAGCTCGGTGGAGTAGGAGAGGAAGGTCGACAGCCACTCCTCCCCGGGGTTGGGGATGACCCTGTCCTTCATCACGGCCCAGTCGAGCGCCCGGGCGATCCGGCCGAGGACCTCGTCCCCGCGGGGGCACCCCTCCAGGATGGCCCGCTCAAGCCCGACCCCCCGCGCGCCGCCGGCCTGCATCGACTGGGTGAGCAGGCCCGAGAGCCCCTCGGACGGATACCAGAGGCGCTGGCTCGGAGCCAGGAAGATCAGCGTGAAGTCGTCCCGGATGCGCTCGGTCCCCGGGTAGTACCAGATCTCCATCGGGGAGAGGATCTCGAAGCAGGGGTTGCGCATCACGTCCGCGGGCTCGCCGTGGAACAGGAGCATCCGGGCGCGGTCCTGCTTCAGGTTGCCATAGCGCTCCTTCGCGATGCGGACCCGATCCTCCCAGTTGACCCGCAGCTCGTTGACCGCCGTCCGCGGGAACGGATCGCGCTGCTGCCAGAAGCGCTGGACGAAGGCGTCCCGCTGGTAGTCCTGGCGCAGAGAGAGGAACGCGGCGCGCTCCTTCTCGTCCATGAGGGGCTCGACCTCCTCCAGGAACTTCTTGTGCCGCGGGTCGAGGTCGGCCGGGATCGCGGGAGCTTCAGCGGCGAGAGCAGGCAGGGAGAGGAGGAGGAGCGGGAGGAGACTTCGGAGCATGGACCGGTACAGCATCCTTGGGATCGTAACCCATGTCGTCCGGGCTGCCCTCACGGATAGTACCCGCGCAAAGTCTTCGCCTCCACCCCCGGCCGGCTCACCTTGAGGTCGACCGCGCGGAAGCCGTCGCTGCCGGTGGTATTCGTGGACTGGTAGGCGATCAGGTACTTGGAGCGCAGCTCCTCCTGGATGGCGGCGTAGATCCCGGCGAGCTCGGCGGCGTCCTTGAGGAAGAACGCCCGGCCTCCGGTCTCCTCGGCCAGCTTCTCCAGCTTCCTCTTCTCCAGCTCCTCGCCCAGGCCGATCGGATAGATGGCCACGCCGGCCCGGCGGGCGTAGTCCAGGGCATCCTCATAGCTGAAGCGGCTCCCCTCGTCCTTGCCGTCGGAGAGCAGCACGACCGCCCGCTGGCCCTTCACCCCGTTGAAGTAGAAGAGGCTGAAGACGATCGTGTCGTAGAGGGCGGTGCCGCGCTCGGCCTTGAGCCCGGCGAGGCCGCCGGCCAGGACGTCCACGTCCTTCGTGAACTTCACCGCCAGGTGGGGCCGGTCGTTGAAGGTGACGAGCGCGGCGCGGTCCTTCGGCCGCATGGCGCTCTGCAGGAAGCCGAGCGCGGCGCCCGTGGCCCGCTCCAGACTGTCCTCCATGGAGGCCGAGACGTCGAGCACCACCGCGGCGTGGATCGGCAGGTCGGTGACCCGCTCGAAGCGGGCGATCTGCTGCCGCTTGCCGTCCTCGGAGACCGTGAAGTCCTTCGCCGCCAGCCCCTCGACGGGCCGCCCCTGCCGGTCGAGCGCCGTGGTGTAGAGCTCGACGAAATCGACGTCGATCTGCTCCAGGTAGTCGGGGGCGTTGACGAAGACCAGGTCCTCGGTGGAGCTGCCGTCGGTCAGGTATGCCACGGTCCGCACGTAGGCGAGCGAGCGGTCCTGGGGCCGGCTTGGAGAAAGTATTATCGGCTGCTCCCAGGGGGGCTGGAACAGGGTGGCCACCCGGGTCTCGTCGAGGAAGACCTCGACGCGCTCGATCGACTCGCCGTCCGGCGCTTCGACCTCCATGCGGGCCAGCAGGCTGCTCTCGTACCGCTGCCCCTGGCGCGGCTCCACGAGCCGCACCCGGAAGCGGTTCGAGGCCGCGTTGACGAGCATCTCGTCGCGCGCGACCTCCCGGCCGGAAGCGTCGAAGGCCGTGGCTTCCAGCGTCCGGGGCTTGGGCAGGGAGCCCAGGTCCAGCTCCACGCTGAACGGCGGTTTCCTCTTGGTCAGCACCGGCTTGCCGTCGAGGGCGAAGGTGACCTGGGAGACATCGCCGCTGGTCAGGGTGTCGAAGCGGTTCATCCCGGTCTGCAGCTCGCCGAAGGGCTGGAGGAGCTTGACCACGGTCTCGCCGTTCACCAGGGCGGCGGTAGCTTCGGCCAGGCGGCGGGCGGTCTCGGGATCGGATGGGGGCGGCGGTGGCAGATCGTTCTCGACCTTGGGCACGGAGAGAGGCCGCTCGGCCCGGAAGAAGCGGCCCGAGGCCATGTCCTCCAGCTTGAGGATAAGGGTGTACTCCCCCGGGCGCAGAGGCCTCTGGAAGACGAGGGGGATCGCTTCCCCCTGAGAGGCAGGGAGGTCGAACCGGTAGCGGAAGCTGTCGAACAGCTCCGTGTCCTCCCCGCTGCGCCGGACCACCTCGCCGGTCAGGAGGAAGTTGTACGACCGGCTGCCGGCGAGCTGCGCCTGGCCGGCCTCGGCGGCCGAGACGGTGAGCAGCGCCTGGAGCACGGTCCGGCTCTGCCGCCGGCCGGGGAAATCGACGTCGAGCCGGGCGTTGAGGGCCGGCGCCCCCTCGGGCACGTCGGTCGAGTAGGAGGTGAAGGTGGGGACCCACTCGCCGGACGGCGGCGGAGGGGGCGAGTCGAGCTTCGCCTCGAGCATCTGCCAGCCCATCCCCTGCGAGCCGACCCAGCCGATGGCCCCGGCGATCCGGGTCCCGTGCTCGTGGTTCCTGCAGCTCAGGATGCCGGGATTCCCCCCGGCCGCTCCCGGCTCACCGACCGTGGCGGCGCCGTCGGCCAAGAGCGCTCCCATCCCGTCCAGAGGGTTCCAGATGCGGTACTTCCCGGCTCCCCATTTCTGGTAGAGGATGACGACGAGCTGCGCCTTCGTCCGCTCGCTCCGGCTGTAGATCCACGCCTCCAGGGGCCAGAGCACCGTGGGGCAGCCCGAGACGATCACCTCGTCCGGGATGCCGTTGAAGAGCAGGACCCGGGCGCGGCCGTCGGTCAGGTCGACGAAGCGCCGTCTCGCCTCCTGGATGCGGCTCTCCCATCCCTCCCTGAGCTCGTTGCGCGCGGTCCGCGGCTGTTCGTCGCGGACCTCCCAGAAGCGGCGGATGAACGCGTCGCGCTGGTAGTCCTGGCCGAGAGCCAGAAAGGTGGCCCGCTCCTCCGGGCTCAGGAGGAGCTCCACGTCCTCCAGCCAGACGCGGTACTTCTCGGGGAGGGGCTCGGCCGCGAGCGGGAGGGCGACGAGGAGCAGGAGGAGCGGGAGATACCTCACGGGTAGTATCCACGAAGAGTCTTGGCTTCCACCCCGGGCTTGCCCACCACCTTCAGGTCCACCGTGCGAAACTCGTCGCTGCCGCCGGTGTTGCTCGACTGGTAGGCGATCAGGTACTTGGAGCGCAGCTCCTCCTCGATCGTGTGGTAGATGGCATCGAGCCCCGCGGTGCTCTCCACGAAGAAGGCACGGCCGCCGGTCTCCTCGGAGATCTTCTCCAGCTTCTTGCGGTCCACGTCCTCCCCGAGACCGATCGAGTAGACCGTCACTCCGGCCCGGCGGGCATAGTCGAGGGCGTCCTCGTAGCTGAAGCGGCTGCCCTCGTCCTTGCCGTCCGAGAGCAGGAGCACGGCGCGCTGCCCCTTGACCCCGTTGAAGTAGAAGAGGCTGAAGATGAGCGAGTCGTAGAGCGCCGTGCCGCGCTCGGCCTTGAGACCCGCGAGCCCGCCCGCGAGCGTGTTGACGTCCTTGGTGAACTTCACGGCCAGGTTCGGCCGGTCGTTGAACGTGACGATCGCGGCGCGGTCCTTGGGCTGGATCGTCTGCTCCAGGAATCGCAGGGCGGCCTGCCGGGTCTGGTCGAGCTTGTCGTCCATGGAGGCCGAGATGTCCAGGGCCACGGCCGTATGGATCGGCAGGTTCGTGACCTTCTCGAAGCGGGCGATCTCCTGGCGGACGCCGTCCTCCACGACCGTGAAGTCCTTCTGCTCCATCCCCTCCAGCGGCCGGCCCTGGCGGTCGAACACCGAGGTGTAGAGCTCGACGAACTGGATGTCGATCTCCCCCAGGTTGTCCGGCGCGTTGACGAAGACCAGATCCTCGGTGGAGTTGCCGTCGGTCAGGAAGGCTACGGCCCGCACGTAGGCGATCGGCTCGTTCTTGGGCAGGACGATCGGCTGCGTGTAGGGCGGCTGGTAGAGGGTCGCGAGGCGCGTCTCGTTGAGGAAGAGCTCCACCCGCTCGACGGCCTCGCCGTCCGGGATCTCGACGTCCACGTTGGCCAGCAGGCTGCTCTCGTACTTCTTGCCCCGGCGCGGCTCCACGAGCTTGACCTTGAAGCGGTTCACCACCGCGTTGATCAGGGTCTCGTCGCTCGCCAGCAGGTTGCCGGAGACGTCGAAGGCGGTGACCGAAAGGGTGCGCGGACGGGGCAGGGAGCCCAGGTCGAGCTCGACGCTGAACGGCGGCTTCCTCTTCGTGAGCACCGCCTTGCCGTCGAGCGCGAAGGTGACGCGGGCGATGTCGCCCGTGGTCAGGGTGTCGAAGCGGAGCATGCCGGTCTGCAGCTCGCCCGGCGGCGGCACGATCTTGACCGTGGTCTCGCCGCTGCTGATGGCGGCGTTGGCCTCGGCCAGGATGCGGGCGGTCTCCGGGTCGGACGGCGGCGGCGGCGGCGCGGCCTTGTCCACCTGCGGCACGGCCAGGCTCTTCTCCAGGCGGAAGAGCTTGCCCGAGTTCAGGTCCTCCACCTTGACGATCATCATGTAGTCACCCGGCCGCAGGTAGCGCTGGAACAGGAGCGGGAGCTGGGTGTCCGCGCCCTCGGTCACCTGCTGGAGGGGGAAGTCGAACTTGTAACGGAAACGGTCGAACAGCTTGCCCTTCTGGAGGACCTCGCCGGTGAGCACGAAGTTGTAGGAGCGGTGGTCGGCGAGCTTCGCGAGGCCCGCGTCCGAGGCGTTGACGGAGAGCACCCCCTGGAGCGCGGTACGGTTCTGATAGCGGCCCGGGAACTCCAGCTCCAGCTTGGCAGGCAGGAGGGCGGCCCCCTCGGGGATGTCGGTCGAGTAGGAGCCGAAGGTGGCGACCCACTCGCCTCCGGGACCCTCCGGCCGCGACTCGAAGCGCGACTGGATCATGGTGTAGCTCATGCGCTGGCCGGCCACCCAGCCGATCAGGTTGGCGAGCTGATCGCCGTCCCGCGGGCAGCCCTGCCGGATCTCGCCGATGGAGTGGCCCCTCGCCCCGATCGAGAAGGAGGTCTCCACGAACAGGACGTCCAGCCCCTCCATCGGATTCCAGACCCGGTAGGGTCCGCCGCCCCAGCGGCGGTAGAAGACCACGACGAACTCCTGGCCCAGCATGTCGCTGCCCGCGTAGAACCAGGCCTCCACGGGCCAGAGCACGGTCGAGCAGGTCGACGCGACCACGCCGGCGGGGGGACCGTTGAGGAGGAAGATCCTGGACCGCTCGTCGCTCAGGTTCCCCCACTGGGAGCGAGCCTGCGCCACGCGGGCCTCCCAGCGGTCGCGGAACTCGTTGGCGCCCGTGGACTTGTACTTGTCCCGGGCCTCCCAGAAGCGGTCGATGAACGCATCCCGCTGATAGTCCTTCTCCAGGGCCAGGAACGAGGTCAGCTCCTCGTCCGTCAAGAGCAGATCGATCTCCGCGAGCCACTCCTGGTACTTGGCCGGCAGCTTCGCGATCGCCTCCTTCTGCTCCTTCTTCATCTCCTTGCGCTCGGCCCGGGACACCTTCTGGGCCGCTTCGGCCGGCGCCGGCAGGATCAGGAAAAGGACAGCGAAGACGGCAGCGACAGCGAGGACAGCGTCCCGGAAAGGGGACGCCGAGAGTCGTTTGGAGGACAGCAGCATCATCCCTACCTTTCGCAAACCACCATGCCGGGCCAATGCCGGAAAGATATTGCCCGGGCACAGGCGTTAGAATAGCCCGTTCGTATGCATCACGTGTACCTGGACCACAACGCCACCACGCCCCTCCATCCGAAAGCCCGGGAGGCCATGCTCCCCTGGCTCGGGGAGAGGCACGGCAATCCCTCGTCCATCCACCGTTTCGGGCAGATGGCGAGGAACGCCGTCGAGGAGGCGCGGGAGAAGGTGGCCGCGCTGATCGGCGCCCGGCCGCTCGAGATCGTCTTCACCGCCTCGGGGACCGAGGGCAACAACGCCGTGATGTTCGGGCTGGCCCCCGCGGACACCGGCCACCTGGTGACCTCGTCCTTCGAGCACCCCTCCGTGCGCGAGGCCGCGGCGCGACTGGAGCGCGGGGGCATGGCCGTGACCCGGGTGTGCCCAGGACCGGACGGCGTGGTTCCCGCGTCCGGGGTGATCGCCGCCCTCCGTCCCGACACGAAGCTGGTCTGCCTGATGCTCGCCAACAACGAGCTCGGCACGCTCCAGCCCGTGGCCGAGGTGGCGGCGGCCTGCCGCGAGAGGGGAATCCCCATTCTGTGCGATGCGGTCCAGGCCGTGGGCAAGATCCCGGTGAGCGTCCGGGACCTCGGAGTCGACTTCCTGGTCGTGGGAGCCCACAAGTTCCATGGTCCGATGGGAGCCGCCGCGGTCTGGACACGGAAGGGCCGGGAGCTTGGAAGGCTCCTGGTTGGAGGCAGCCAGGAGCGACGCCGCCGGGCGAGCACCGAGAACGTGCCCGCGATCGCCGGCTTCGGAGCCGCGGCCGAGGCAGCCCGCGAGGAGCTGGAAGGGCGCCGGACCTTCCTCGCCTCGCTGCGGGACCGCTTCGAGACCCTGCTGCCGGAGCGTGTCCCGGGGGCGATCCTCCATTGCGCGGGCTCGCCCCGGCTGCCCAACACCTCGCACGTGGCCTTCCCGGGCGTCGAGGGAGAGTCGCTGCTGATCCGGCTCGACCTGGCCGGCTACGCCGTCTCCACCGGCTCGGCCTGCTCCTCGGGAACGGTCGAGCCAAGCAAGACGCTCCTCGCCATCGGCCTCTCCCGCGACGAGGCCCTCTCCTCGCTGCGGATCAGCTTCGGCATCACGAACCGGCCGGAGGAGATCGACGGCTTCCTTGACGCCCTCGCCCGCGAGGTCGCCGAGCTGCGCCGGGTCGCGCCGGCAGGGGTTTCCGTATGAGTCTGACCGCGGTAGCGATGAGCGGAGGCCTGGACTCCTCGGTGACAGCCTGGATGCTGTCACGGAGCGGCCATCCCGTGGTGGGCCTCTCCATGCTTCTCTGGGACCAGTCCGGGGTGGAGGCGCACGGCCGCTGCTGCGGAGCCCTCGACCTGGGAGACGCAAAGAGGGTGGCCCAGCAGGCGGGCATCCCCCACTACACCCTGCGCATGGACGAGGAGTTCCGCCAGAAGGTGGTCGATCCCTTCGTGGAGGACTACCTGGCCGGCCGCACGCCGAGCCCCTGCGTGCGCTGCAACACCTGGATCAAGTTCGACCTGCTCCTCGACCGGGCACGTCGCCTGGGAGCGGACCGGGTCGCGACCGGCCACTACGCCCGCATCCTGAATGGTCCGGACGGTCCCGAGCTGCACACCGCGCTCGACGCGGACAAGGACCAGAGCTATTACCTCTTCGAGCTGAAGCAGGAGCAGCTCGCATCCTCCCTCTTCCCCCTTGGGGGAATGACCAAGCCCGAGGTCCGTAAGCTGGCCCGGGAAGCCGGCCTCGTCGTCGCCGAGAAGGGCGAGAGCATGGAAGTCTGCTTCGTCTCGGGAGGAATCCGCGACTTCGTCGAGGCGCAAGTCGCGGAGCACCCCAACCGCTTCTCCGGCGCGAGACTCGCCAACCCCGCCACCCTGGTGGACACCGGAGGCCGGGAGCTGGGAGAGGGCCAGCCCTACTACCGCTACACCGTGGGTCAGCGCCGGGGGCTGGGTCTGGCAGCAAAGAGTCCTCTGTTCGTGCTGGCCATCGAGCCGGAGGACAACCGCGTTGTGGTCGGAGAGGAGCAGGAGCTTCTAGCCCCCGGCCTCAAGGGCGAGCGCCTGCACTGGATCGGCCAGCCCGAGGAAGAGGTGACGGTAAAGATCCGCTCCCGTCACCCCGGAGTGAAGGCGCGCGTCCGCCCGCTCTCGGACGGCAAGGCCGAGGTGATCTTCGCCGAGCCCCAGAGGGGAATCACCCCCGGCCAGGCCGCGGTCTTCTACCAGGGCACCCGAGTCCTTGGCGGCTGCTGGATCACCGCAAGGACCTAAAGCGGCCAGAACACCGGCACCAACACGAGCAGCATCACCACCACCAGCGCGGTCAGCGGCAATCCGCAGACCAGGAAGTCCCGGAAGCGGTACCTGCCCGGGCCGTAGACGATCAGGCAGGAGGGCTCGAACGGCGTGATGAAGGAGAGCGACGCCGCCAGGGTCACCAGCACCGCGAAGGCCCGCGGGTCATGCCCCAGCTTGATGGCCGTGTCCATGGCCACGGGCAGCACCACCAGGGCCGCCGCGGCGTTCGACATCGGCTGGGTCAGCAGGATCGTCAATACCGCGAAGGCGAGCATCAGGAAGACCACCGGCAGCCCGCCGGTCCAGCCCGCAATCAGCCCGGCAACGTACTCCGCCGCCCCGGTCTTCCTCATGGCCAGGCCGAACGAGGTCATGCCCGCGATCAGGATCAGCAGGCGCCAGTCGATGAGGCCGTAGGCCTCCTCCATCGTGATCAGCCTCGTGCCGATCACCGCCAGGGCGGCCACCAGGAAGGCGATCGGCAGCGGCACCAGCTCGAAGGACGAGGCGATCACCGCCAGCAGAAAGATCCCCACCGCGTAAAGACCCTTGCGCCGCCTTGCCGGCTGGTGCTCGGTCTCCAGGAGGATCAACAGGTCTGGATTGTCGGCCAGGCCGCGGAGCTGCTCCGGCCGGCCCTGGACCAGCAGCACGTCCCCGACCCGCAGTGGCAGGCCGCCGATCCGGGTCGCCAGGGCGTGCCCCCGCCGGTAGATGGCAATGACCGAGACGCCGAAACGGCGGCGGAAATCCAGCTCCTTGATGGTCCGGCCGACGATGTTCGACTGGGGCATCAGGATCGCCTCGGCGATCTTCATCGTCTCGGTGCCCAGGACCAGGTCGCCCATCTTGAGGTCGGACTTGATCTCGATCCCCGCGGTCTCCTTGACCTGGAGCAGCCCCTCGCGGGTGGTCTGGACCAGCAGCAGGTCCCCCTCCTCCAAGCGCAGGGCAGGCTCCGGGTCCATCCTGCGGCCGCCGCGCAGGACCGCCCTCACCTGCAAGCCCATCTGGCCGAGCCGGCTGTCCCTCAGAGCCTGCCCGGCGAGCGGCGAGCCGGGGGTCACCACCACCTCCGACAGAAACTCCCGGATCGAATACTGCTCCTCGTACCCCTCCTCGCGGGTGTCCGGCAGCAGCCGGTGCCCCGCCAGCACCATGTAGAGGATCCCCATCACGCACACGGCCGCGCCGACCGGCAGGAACTCGAACATGGAAAAGGGCCGCAGCCCCGTGGATGCCACGTAACCACTCGCCGCCACATTGGTAGAGGTGCCGATCAGCGTGCAGGTGCCTCCGAGCATCGAGGCGTAGGCCAGCGGAATCAGCACCTTGCCCGGGCTGATCCCGCTCTTGCGGCCGACGCCGAGCACCGCCGGCATCATCACGGCCGTGGTCGTCGTGTTGTTCATGAAAGAGGAGATGACGGTCGTCACCGGCATTACGCAGAGCAGGATCTTGGCGCGGCTCCCCCCGGCGATCCGGTGGATGACGTCGCTCAGGTGGTCGAGGACGCCCCCCTTCATCAGAGCGCCCGAGAGCACGAAGATCGAGCCCAGGATGATGATGATCTCGTTCGAGAACCCGGAGAAGGCCTCGTCCACGGTCAGGATGCCGGACAGCACCAGGATCGCCAGCAGGATCAGGGTCGCCATGTCGACCGAGACCCATTCGAAGGCGAACACCACGACAACAGCCGCCAGGAGGGCCAGGACGAGGAAGATGGAAAAGGTCATGATCGTCTCGCGGCGCGGGCCGCAGGAGCCGGAGTCTGTCACCGACGCGAGCCTAGGGACAACCTCACCCCCTGTCCCCCTCTCCCATCTCCCACCCGCCCATCCCCGGGAGAGGGGGGACGTTGCTGCGGCGGATGTGGCTTGGCCGCAGGTAAGACTGCCCCAGATACGTCCCCCCTCTCCCGGCGGGGGGTGGTAGGGAGATGGGAGAGGGGGACAGGGGGTGAGGTTCCGCGCTGGACTTCCCGAGGCAAGACCTTTACTCTCTTGCGGCCTTTGAGAGAACCCCCATGGACGCCCTGACGCAGCTCATCGACATCTTCCTCAACCTGGACGAGCACCTCCGGGTCATCCTGGAACAATACGGCGCCTGGACCTACCTGCTCCTCTTCCTGATCATCTTCTGCGAGACCGGCCTGGTGGTCACCCCGTTCCTCCCGGGCGACTCCCTGCTCTTCGCCGCCGGAGCCTTCGCCTCCCTGGGCTCGCTCTCGCTTGCCTGGCTGCTCGTCCTCCTCACCGTCGCCGCGATCGTCGGCGATACCGTGAACTACTGGGTGGGGCACTTCCTCGGGCGGCGCCTGCTCAACGCCAAACGCTTCAAGGTGATCCGGCCCGAGCACCTGACCTACACCCACGAGTTCTTCGAGAAGTACGGCGGCAAGACCATCATCATCGCCCGCTTCGTGCCCATCGTGCGCACCCTCGCCCCCTTCGTGGCCGGCCTGGGCAGCATGACCTACGGCCGGTTCATGAGCTACAACGTGATCGGCGGCGTGGCCTGGGTGGTGATCTGCACCGTGGCCGGCTACCTGTTCGGACAGCTCCCCTTCGTCAAAAAGAACTTCGAGCTGGTGGTGCTCGCGATCATCGCCCTGTCCCTGGTCCCGGCCGTCTGGGAGATGTACAACGCCCGCAACCGCCGGCGCAGGGCCGCGCAACTCCCTTCCGACTGATGGCCGACTGACCCTGCTTCAGAGGACGCCGGGGAGGTCCCCAGCCTCCAGGAGCTCCCGGCGCGCGAAGATCTGCACGAAGTAGTACGGCGCTTCCAGCGGCACATGGATCAGCCGGTACTCCGCCCGGAACCGCGGGTGATGGGCGAGGTCCCTCTCGTACTTCCGGACCGCCGGCCAGGGGAAGGAGCTCCTCGGCTCCCGCACCACCGGACCGTTCGCCAGCATGACGAGGTCCGGCTGCCGCGAGAGCACGTACCCGGCATCGTGCCGGTGATGGCCGGGATAGTAATACCGCCGGTCGGGCCGCACCCGCGCGATGTGCCGGTCGTTCAGGCCCAGCATGTCCAGGGTGGGCAGCCCCGAGTGAAAAGGTAGAGCGCCCACCGGGCAGAGGGCGATAGTCGTGCCCGGCGGCATGACCGCGGCCAGACCCTTGCCGGCCGCAATCCACCGGTCCCGCCAGGCCGCCTCTCTCTGCATCCCCTCCAGGAACCCACGGTACGGAAGACAGAGCGCCACCAGCAGCGCCGCGGTCGCGAATGCCAAGGAGGTCCGGCGGGACCGTCCGGAGACCAGAAGCTCGAGTCCCTGCGCCGCGCAGAGGAACAGGACCGGGGCGAGAGGCACGTAGAAGCGCCAGAGCGGGAAGCTGTCGCCGCCGCTCGAAGCCAGAGCCGCTCCGAACAGGGCGAGGAACCAGCACGCCGTCCGGAGCTCGCGGGAGGTCTTCCCCAGGAAAAAACCCGCGATCGCCAGCAGCACCAGCGTGCCGTAGCCGGTCCCCTCGAAGGCGAACCGGCCCAGGTCGGCCAGCCCCTGGGGAAGTGCCATGGCGAGGGGAAGGAGCTTGGCGCGCGCCGAGTTGGCGATCCAGTCCCCGTGATAGAGCCAGCGGAAAACCGTCTGCCCCAGGAAGACGGCGGCGGCCGTGAGCGCCACCCCTGCCTCATGCCGGGGCCGGCTCCGACGGTCCACCAGCCAGGAAGACAGCGCCCAGAGAAGCACGGCCAGGAACCCCTCCGGCCGGGTCAGGACCAGCAGGGCCCCGGTAATGTGATGAGCGAGGCGCGTCCTCGGAGTGGAGGCGGGCACGGCCACGAGCGCCGTCACCAGGAAGGCGGTCAGCGCGGTCTCGAGACCGTTCAGGAAGTGGTAGGCCCCCGGCAGCCAGACGGCGAGCAGCCCCGCGGCCAAGAGCCGGGCACGCGGACCGGCCCAGCTCGCCAGGAGCAGCAGGAGAAGCGTCCCCGCCCCCAGGGCCAGCCCCAGAGCCCGCGAAAGGTCCGGCAGGTCCAGCCCCAGAGCGTACCCCAGCGCCAGGACCAGGGTCCATGACAGGCTGCTGTACCCCTCGACCCGATCCCCTGGATTGAAGGTGAGCCCCTCCTCCGCGGCCAAGTGGCGCGCGTACCGGAAGGTGATGAAGGCGTCGTCCACCGGCCCGAAATCCCAGACCAGGAAGAAGCTGACCAGGAGATAGACGGCGAGGATGGCCACGGCAGCCAAGGCAGCCCGGAGAGCCCCGGCCCGCCTCCCTCCCTTAGCCGGAGCCGCCGCGGCAGCCGCGCCCCTGTCCTTCCTCTCTTTGCGACCGCTCTTCATAGACGCTCCCGATTGTAGTATCTCGTCCAGTCCGAGCCCCTAGCTTGACGCCTGGACACCCAGAAAGGTACATTTGAATGTGTATGAGGAGGGTGTTCCATGGCACGCATGAACGTCGTATTCGAAGACTCCCTCCTGGATGAGATGCGGGATCTCGTGCCCGTACGGCAGCGGAGCGAGTTCATCGAAGAGGCCGTGCGCTCACGGCTCGCGCAGTTGAGGCAGATCCGGGCCGCTGAGGCGGCAGCGGGCGCCTGGAGCGGCGAGGGTCGCGGAGAGCCCACTCAAGAGATCGAGGAAATCCGGCGGGCCTGGGACATCCGGCAACGCCGTACCCATCCGGATCCTGCGGATGGCGGCTGACTTCCTGCTGGACTCCGACGTCGTCATCTGGCATCTACGAGGTCGCGCCTCCGTCGTCGGGCTCATCCTGGCCTTGGCCAGAAAGGGCCGTATCGGACTGTCGGCGATCACTCGGGCTGAGGTTCTCCTCGGAATGCGGGAACCCGAGCGCGAGTTGACTCTCCTCTTCCTGGACAGTTGCGAGACCTTGCCGGTCACGGCAGCGACGGCAGATCGTGCCGGCGAGATCGTCCGTACCTTCCGGACCCAGGGAATCACACTATCTCTCCCGGATTCCCTCATCGCGGCCACGGCTCTGATCGCCTCGATTCCGCTCTACACCTGCAATCCGCGACACTACCCCTCGCCAGAGCTCGACCTGCGCAACGTGCCTGTTTAACCTCACCGCCGAAAGGCGGCACCTCCTTGGATGTGAGTACAGGACAAAGGAATGCAAGATAGGGGAGGTATTCAAGAAATTCCTCCCCTTGCTAGACACTGAGACCTGTTGTATCGTATGCACATCCAGAGAAGTTGCTCGGGCCGATTCCGGCGCCGGGCGTCACTCCCCGGAAGGGGAAGGGGGTTCAGATGGCCCTGAACTGGCTGTACATGAACAAGGTGAACGGGTGGGACATGGTGGACGCGGCGGTGACCGCCGACGCCCCCGAGGTGCCGCAGTTGGAGATCAACCTCCCGAAGCTGCGGGAGAGGTCGCAACGGGTCCGTGCCCTCTACACGCAGCAGGCGGCTCTCACGGCGGCCAAACAGGAGGTCACCCGGGAGCTGAACCAGTTGATCCTGGAGGGGGATGCGCTGGTCGACTTCATCAAGACAGGAGCGCGAGCCCATTACGGGAAGGACAGCGAGAAGCTGGTCGCGTACGGGATCAAGCCGTTCCGCAGCCGCTCCCGGAAGTCCACGCCGAAGCTTCCGGCGCCGGAGACCGCGGCTCCCGCCTCCCCGGCTCCTGACTCTGTGAAGTAGCCTGTCCTCCCGGGGGCGCACTGCCGAACGCCCCCGGCTTCTTCCCCTTCCAACTCTCTCCTCCCCGCATCCCGAGCGATTCCGAACGCATCCGGAGCCTCTCCGGGTCCGTTCGAGCGACTCTGAGCCCATTCGGAGGGGCTCCGAATGTACTCGGAGCCATCCGGAATCCATCCGATGGGGCTCCGGACGCGCTCGGAGCCATTCCGAATCAATTCGGAGGGGCTCCGAC
The DNA here is from genome assembly GCA_035556715.1 of Thermoanaerobaculia bacterium. GTDB lineage: Bacteria > Acidobacteriota > Thermoanaerobaculia > Multivoradales > UBA5704 > DATMER01. The sequence goes on along the minus strand of DATMER010000142.1, from coordinate 51,421 downwards.
TTCACTCGGAGCGACTCCAGCGCATCCGGAGAGGCTCCAAGTCGATTCGGAGCCGCTCCGAATCCATCCGAGGTAGTGGCTCAATTTGACCACGACTAAAATACTCTTTGGAATCAGTAGTTTACAGGCGGTGTAGAAGCGGCTAGTCTGGCGGTAGGGGGAGGGATCGTCTCTCCCCCGAACCCCAAGAGACGGCCCCGACCGAGGACGGAACCCACGGCCGGAGCCTAAGCCAAGCAGAGGAGCTAGTCCTATGCCCGACCTGTCCGAGAATCTACCACCCATCCCGCCTGTCACCTTTGAGGAGAAGAGAGCCAAAGAGCACATGCAGCGCGTCCGGACGTTGCTGGAGTTCGTAGGGTTCTTCCTCGATCTCGCCTATACCGGTCTGCCCGATCCCCCGGACGCGGAGGCCATGGGGACCGGGGAGGTACCGGAGACTCTGGCCTTTTCCCTTCGCGGGTCAATCGAGTGCGCCTTGCACGACCACGTTGACCCGCTCGACACCCTTCTCCGGAATGCCATCTCTGAGACGCCTATCGCCCTCAATCTCGACTGGCGGAAGCGCCACGGGAAGGGCTAGTCTTTGAAGGTCGCTTCGTTCACCGTCCGCGCCACCATGGCGCAATCTGTCCGCTGGAAGCAGGCGGCAGAGGGGGAAGGCTTCGCCTCTGTCGGATCGTGGGCAGGGCGCGCCCTGGATGCCTACCTCGAAGGGCGTAGGCGGGCCGGCAGGCCGATCCCGCTTGCGTGGCACCGTGGCACGTTCCGCGCCGTCCTGGACGACCAGGAGGTCCCTTTACGCGGCATGGTGTCTCACCCGTTCGGAGTCTTCAGGGGAACGGCTGGCGGGCCGGGAGTGCGCGCCTGCCAGCGCTTCACCCTGGTACATCTGCCAGCCGGGCGGATCGTCGCCACTCTCCGCTCCCTACGCCAGTGCCAAGCCCTAGCCGCCGAGCTCGCCCCGATCTTCGCCCGGGATGAGCATGGCGGAACCGCTACCGTAGAGCGTCACGTCTCCGAGCAAGCCTAAGATTCAAGAGGCGGTCCTTTACGGGATCGCCTCTGTTGTATCCTGGGAAGAAATTCCCGGGCCGGCCGTGTTACCCTAGCGCCATGCAGAACCGCTCAAGCAAGCCCAAGAGGCCCCGAGACTTCAACACCCTGGCTCATCAGGTCGTAGCCGAGTTGACGGGAACAGCGCTCCCCGAGCCGGAGCCGGAGCCAGAAGACCCCGTGAGGGCTGCTGCCGTGCTTCTTGGTCGAAAGGGTGGCATGAAGGGTGGAAAGGCCCGCGCAGCGAAGCTCTCGCCGGAGCAGAGGAGCGCTATAGCTTCGTTGGCCGCAAAGAAGCGATGGCAGAAGGAATCAGGGGATCGCAAACCATGACCGAAGAAAAGAAAAAAGCCGCACGCCTGGTGAAAGCAGTTCGCGCCTGTACCGAAGATATTGGCGCAGATATGTTTCTTTTCAGCGGGCCGATCTATTATAACGAGGTCCTTCAATTTATCACAACGGTGGCAACGCGGACCTTGGTCGCACCTGCCTCAAAAGTCACGGTAATCATGACTACATTCGGCGGTGACGCGCATGCGGCCTATCGTCTGGCGCGATACCTCCAGAAGATTTACGAGCACATTCGACTGCTGGTGATTGGCCCCTGCAAGAGCGCTGGAACCTTGATAGCTATAAGCGCCGACGAGATTGCCTTCGGCCCTCTTGGCGAGCTAGGTCCGTTGGATGTCCAACTCTTCAAGAAAGATGAATTGGTCGGACTTAGCTCGGGATTGGATACCCTTCAGACTTTCGCGCTTGTAACAGGCTACGCGTTCAACACGTTTGAGACCTACATGCTTCAGACGATCCAGAAGAGTGGAGGGACGATCTCAACAAAGACGGCTTGCGAGGTCGCCAGCCAGTTGGTAACGGGGCTGTTCAATCCCCTGACGGCGCAGATTGACCCGCACAAGTTGAGCGAAGTGCAAAGGATGATGTCTATAGCCAAGGCTTACGGTCAGAGGTTGGGAGAGAAGAACTTGAAAGAGGGCGCCCTTAACGATCTCATCAATAAGTACCCTTCTCACGCATTCATCATTGATGAGACGGAAGCCGCAGAACTGTTCCGCAACGTCTCGGAACCGACCGAGGACGAGTTGGAAGTCGTAGCGTTCTTGGAGGAGACGTTGGGTTGCGTGTGGGAACCGAACGCTGATATCATCACTTTCGACGTGCGCTCGCTACTTGGCGAGACGCCAGGAGAGGAAGCCACCGATGGCAAGACTGAACACCGAGGAAGCCTTGGCGGCCCTGGAACGCATGCGGGAGGAAAGCCAGGAGACGCTACGCCGACTGACGACGGAAACGCCGAACCGGGGACCGCACCGGAGAAGCCTGTCCGCAAGCGAGCCCGCGAGCCCAGAAACGGCGCGGAAGCGATTGAGAGCTAGGCAAGTCGCGCTCGCAGCTAAGTGCAGCAATTAAAGCGCCAGCCAGCCTTAAAGAGATACGAGAATGAATGCTGAAGGCCCCGTCAAACGACGGGGCCTTTCTTTTTGGGCTTGACTATTCCTACCCGCTCAAGCATAATGCTCAGTATGGCAAACGTCCTCAGCGCTTCCGACCGCTCCGCCGTCGTCGCTGCCCTGGTGGAGGGCAACTCGATCCGTGCTACCTCCCGCATGACCGGCGTGGCGCGGAACACGGTCACGAAGCTGCTCCTGGACCTCGCCACGGTGTGCGCGGCCTACTCGGACGAGCACCTGCGGAACCTGCCCTGCAGGCGGCTACAGGTCGATGAGATCTGGGCTTTCTGCTACGCCAAGGCGAAGAACGTGCCTGCGGACAAGAAGGGCGTCTTCGGCTACGGCGACGTGTGGACCTTCTGCGCGATCGACGCGGATACGAAGCTGGTCCCCTCCTGGCTCGTAGGCTCGCGTGACATCGGCTCCGCTACCGAGCTGATGCAGGACCTCGCGGGACGGCTCGCGAACCGCGTCCAGTTGACCACGGACGGGCTCAAGCCTTACTTGAGCGCGGTAGAGGACGCGTTCGGAGGAGACATCGACTTCGCGCAGCTGAACAAGATCTACGCCGCTGCGCCGAGCGGTCCCGAGACGCGCTACAGCCCGGCAGTCTGCACGGGAGCTGAGAAGCGGCTTGTCTGCGGCAACCCCGACCGGAAGCACGTCTCGACCTCTTACGTGGAGCGCCAGAACCTCACCATGCGGATGAGCATGCGGCGGTTCACGCGGCTTACCAACGGCTTCTCCAAGAAGGTCGAGAACCACGCTGCGGCGGTCTCGCTTCACTTCTTCCACTACAACTTTTGCCGGGTTCACATGAGCCTGGGCAAGGGTGTCACCCCGGCCATGGCGGCAGGGGTGAGCGCCCATCGGTGGAGCGTTGAGGACCTCATCGGTCTTTTAGAATTTCAGGCGGGGTCAAATTGAGCCACTACCCCATCCGAAGAGGCTCCGAGCCCATTCGGAGCCATTCCGGGTCCATCCGGAGGGCTCCGGCTTCACTCGGAGAGGCTCTGAATGCGTTCGGAGTGTCTCCGAATCGACTCGGAGCCCTCCCGAATGCATCCGGAAGGGCACCGACTGCATTTTTGTAGGGGAGGGGCTCGACCCCTCCCGGGCGGGGGCGACCGCTGGACAAAGGCACCAGCGTATTCGTATACAGTGCGGCTTACCCTCTTTGGAGGAACGCATGAGAGCCCAGATCGCCGTCTGCCTCGCTCTGCTCGCCGTTCCCCTAGCCAATGCCGCCTCGCCGGAGGTCTCGTTCGAGCCCGAAGTCTCGTTCGAGCCCGAAGCCGTCGTGGCACGCGGCATCACGCCCAAGGGGCAGGTGGTCTGGTTCAGCGTCGCCCGCGAAATCTCGCGCCGGTCGACGACCGTGGTCCCTCGCTACGAGATTGGGACGGATGAGGACGGAGACGGCACGGTCCGCTTGGAGCTGGGCCAAGAGGTGCCGCTGCGCTCGATCTGGTTCGCGGTGGACCTGGCGACCGGAGAGACCGCCGTGGCGACCCCGGAAGGCTTCCCCAATCTGAAGATGGACCTGGCAGGCTGGACGATCCCTGCGTCTCTCGATCGTCTGGACCTGGAGCGCCGCTTCGTCTACCTCCTCCTGGTCCGCCCCGGGGTGGGCGCCTGGCAGCTCCGGGTCGGCGACGGCGGGGAGTCGGATGTAGACGGCGAGCCGGATGGCAAGCTGGCGGCAGATCTCGCCAGCCTCGCCCCGCTCCAGGAAGCGGGAGCGCCGCCCGAGCGCTTCTCGTCCAGGGACGTGCTCCTGATCATCGATCCCGAGCGCATGGAGTCCACCTCGGTGCGGATCGGAGAATGATGTGAGGAGACTGGCTCCGGTCCTGATGCTGGCTTTCCTTCCCGTCCCTCTCCTGGCCGACACCTTTCCCTCCCAGGAGCGGGGCTTCCAGGCCGAGAAGGCCTTCCACCTCGGGGATTTCGACACGGTCAACCTGTTCAACGGCAACCTGGTCCTCACGATCCCGATCGGCGGGTCATACCCGGTGGGAGGAGGGCTCTCCTACGGCCTGGCCCTGGTCTACAACAGCAAAGCCTGGGACTACCAGCAGTCGGTCTCGGAGCAGACTCAGTCGCTCCCCAACCGGCGCTCCAATGCGGGCATGGGCTGGCGCCTGTCGCTCGGCGAGCTGATGGAACCGACCGACCCGGCCAACGACTCCAATTTCTGGATCTACATCGGTGCGGATGGCGCCGAGCACACCCTCTACGACACGCTCCACGAGGGCGAGGCCGCGGTGAGCACGGTCAAGTACAGCCGGGACAACAGCTATCTGCGTTTCCGCAGCGTGAGCTCCGCCGAAAAAGCGGTGGATTTTCCCAACGGCACGACTCAGACATTCACGTCCTTTGGACAATGGGACTGGCGCCTGTCACGGATCGATGACCGCCACGGCAACTGGGCGAATGTCATCTACGTCCACGACATCAACACCGGGGAGCTCAAATCCTGGAAGATCCAGGACCAGCACGGCCGCACCCAGACGGTCAACTACGTCACGGCGAGCTGGTACAACCGGGTGGTCGGCAGCGTGGTGCTGACCGCCTTCAACGGCCCGACCGCAACATACAGCTTCGGCTACACGCAGGTGACCATCCCGCGGGCCTGCCCTGACAACGATCCGCAGACGGGAAACGTGATCGTTCCGCTGCTGACCTCGGTGTCTTTGCCGGACGGCTCGAGCTGGTCCATGCCGACCACGGACTACCATCTGGACCAGTCGGCTGGCTGCCGCCTGCCGGGAGTGCTCAAGGCGGTCACGACCCCGTTGCTCGGCCGGGTGGAGTGGGGCTATGGCGGTTACAACTTTCCGGTCGAGACGGAGGAGAAGCCCTGGCGCAACGCCTCGCACGGGGTCACCAGCCGCACCCTGAAGGATTCCGCCGGCACGGTCGCCGGCACCTGGACCTACACGCCCTCGCTCAACCCGGTGCCGGGCCCGTTCAACCTGGCCCGGGAGGCGGTCCGCACTGTAATCACTCCCCTGGGGGACAAGACCGAGAGCTTCTTCTCCGTGGCCCTCGACGAGTCCGGCGGCTGGAGCCAGTTCGACTACGGCCTGCCCTTCACCCGCTTCGTGACCGACGGCGGCACGCGGTTTCTCTCGACCAGGACCTATGATTGTGACGCCGGAGCCGTGAATTGCGTGCTCGAGCGCAGCAGCTACGTGACCTACGAACGGGACTCTGCTCTTCTTGCCGAATTCCAGCTCAACATGGACCGCAACCGCCGGGTCTCGTCCACACGCACCAACTACGACGACGGGAGCTGGGAGGCGACCGGCCATTCGAATTTCGACGGCCTGGGGCACTATCGCCAGACGGTGCTGTCGGGCGGTTTCGAGGCGGGCAACGACGCCACGCAATTCACCAACTACAACCCGGCGCGGGGGACTTATCCCGGCAGCTTCTCGCAGCTACCGATCAATGCAGCCTGGGTCCTGGGCACCTACAGCGATCAGACACGGACGGAGGGGGGCTCGACCGCGAAGACCGAGTATTGTTTCGACGCCAACACCGGAGCGCTGCAGCGGACCCGCACGCTCAAGACCGGGAGCACGCGAGGGACGAATGACGTGGTGTCGGTCTTCACCCACTCTTCCGGCAACGTCATCCGGGAGGACTCCTATGGCGGCGACGTGCAGGCCCTTGGCACGGGCGAGCTCTGCAACCTGGCGTTGCCGGCCAACCAGTACCGGATCGATCACGTTTGGCAGTATGGGGTCCGCAGCTCGTCGCAATATTTCGATGCCGCGGGTGTGGCGCTCTCCTTCAAGAGCCTGGACACGGACATCGACCCCGGCACGGGCCTTGTCAGAACGAGCCGCGATACCTCCCGGATCACCACGAATTTCGAGTACGACGTCATGGGCCGGCTCGTATGGATCAAGCCGGAGACGGGGCATGACGGCTGGACCAATTACGTCTACACCCGCGCTCTGAATTCCAGCAATCCAGCGCAGGTCCAGATCCTGCGCAGCTCCAACGGAGGAGACACTACCCTGGCCGAGTCGCTCCTCAAGTACGACTCCTTCGGTCGCCTCTGGCAGGAGCAGGCGAAGATGGCGGACGGAACCTTTTCGATCCGCCAGACCAACTACAACGCACTGCACTGGAAGACCTCGGTCTCCGAGCAGGGCAACACGGCAAAGCTGACTCAGTACCTGGGCTACGATCCGTTCGGCCGTCCCGGAACGATTCGTCCCCCCGACGGGTCGGCCCACGACGTGACCCTCACCTACTCGGGAGTGAGGCACGTGAGCCGCACCTCCAAGGTGGGCAACAGCCACTCCGGAGGAACGATCAACGAGGTGCTGTCCACGACCCAGGAAATCTACGATCGCCAGGGCCGTCTCTTGCAAGTCAAGGAGCAGGCCGAGTCCAACGGAACGGACACAATTACGACCTACTCCTACGACGTGGGCAACCGGCTGAGCCGGGTCCAGCAGTCGACCTCGGCGGGAACCCAGAACCGCTGGTTCACCTACGACAACCGCGGCTTCCTCACCAGCGAGCAGCACCCCGAGAAGGGAGCTTCGGGCAATGGAGTTGTGAGCTACTCCAACTACGACGCCCGCGGTCACGCGCGAAACAAGGCCGACGGCCCGCACAACCTCACTTTCACCTACGACCGAGCCGAGAGGTTGACGCAAGTGACCGGCAACGGCGGCCAGGTGCTCAAAACCTTTTCCTACGGCACCTCCAACGCCGCCGGAGTGAGGACGAACGGCCGGCTTCAGTCAGCGACGCGTTACAACTCTGTCGGCGCCCCGTTCAACGCCACGGTGGCGGTCACCGAGAGCTACACCTACGGCGGCCGGCAGGGAAGGGCTTCGAGCCGCACCACGCAGATGCTCTTCAACGGCACGCCTTCGGAGTCCTTCATCCAGAGCTGGACGTGGAACGCTCTCGGCGATCCCGGATCGATCGGCTATCCCCAGTGCGCCTTCGCCGGCTGTACCCCGGTGTCGCGCACGGTCAGCCCTGGTTACACCAACGGTTTCCTCACCTCGGTGGCCGGCTGGGCGAGCGCGATCAGCTATCATCCCAACGGGATGGTCAACCAGGTGACCCACACCAACCGCGTGGTGGACACCCAGGCCAACGATCCGAACATGATGGGAAGACCCTCTTCGATCTCCTCTGCGCTCAACGGAGCGACCCTCTGGAGCACGGGAGCCTACGCCTACGACGGCTCGGGCAACGTCATCAAGACCGGCAACGGGTACTTCCTCTACGACCGGGTCAGCCGTCTGATCGAAGGGAGGATCCAAGACGGCCCGACCGGCGGCGGCACGCAGAAGTGGCAAAGCTATTCCTATGACCCCTTCGGCAACATCCAGTCGATCGGAGGCACGAGCGGCCGCTCGACGCCGACGAGCGCCTCGACGAACCGTCTCTCCGGCACCGGCACGGTCTACGATTCCGCCGGCAACCTCACCAACTGGAACGGCAACGTCTACGAGTACGACCGGTTCAACCAGATGACGAGGATGGTCTCGGGAGCCGAGGACTGGCGCTACCTCTACACCGCCGGAGACGAGCGCTTGTGGTCCTTCCGGTTGGGAGGAGGGGGCTCGCTCTGGGCGCTGCGGGATCTCGACGGCCGCGTGCTCCGGGAATACGAAGCCCACACCTCCTGGAGCACCTTCAAGGACTACGTCTATCGAGGCTCGCAGCTCCTGGCCTCCAGCCACGCGACGGAAGGAGCGAGGCACTTCCACCTCGATCATCTCGGCACCCCACGCCTCGTGACCGCCGCCGGCTCCGGAGGCGACTTTCACACCCTGACACCCTGCCGGGTGCTCGACAGCCGCAATCAATCGGCGCCGCTCGCTGCCGGTGAGACCCGAACCGTGCAGATGGCCGGTATCTGCGGCATTCCAAGCGGCGCTTCCGCGGTATCGGCCAACATCACCGTGGTCGATGCATCCACGCAAGGCGACATGACTGCCTTTCCCGCCGGAGAGTCGCGGCCGACCGCCTCGGCAATCTCCTATAAGGCAACCCTGGCTCGGGGCAACAACGGAATCCTGAAACTGGGCAACGGTGCCCTTTCATTCTTCGCCAGTCAGCCTTTTGGTTCCGCTCACCTGATCGTCGATGTCAACGGCTACTTCACGGGAGAGAACGGGGCAGTCGTCGCCTACCACGTCTACTATCCCTTCGGTGAGGAGGCCACGGCTTTCAACCAGGATGCCGAGCAGATGAAGTTTACCGGGCATGAGCGGGACCTCGGGAGTTTGGCAGGGGCGGGGGATGATCTGGATTATATGCATGCTCGGCATTGCTCGCCGCTTACAGGCAGATTTCTCAGTGCAGATACCGGTCAGTCTGCCGCACTCAATCAACCGCAGACCTGGAATAGATACAACTATAGCCGTAACAACCCGGTTACCCGCCTCGATCCTGACGGCCAAGTGGATCAAAACTTCATGCCTTTGATGTTTCCCGATGATCCTGCCGCACAAGCCGAATTCGATTCCACGGTCGCAAAGGGGACGATCGCAATTGCGTCCTTATTGGCACCAGGGCCTGAGGATCTGGTTATTGTAGGCATTGCCGGGCGCCTTGGAAGGCTATTCAGTAGAGTCTCGGGCAGGGCGGACGACGTAGCCGCAAGGGCTGACGAGACCGCTGGCCTTGTTGCCGACGTAAGCAAGAGAAATATGAAGCACATTTCTCATCACCTTGATGAATTCCAGAAACTTGACAAATCGTTCACGCTTGAGAAGCAGGTAGAGATGGGGAAGCAAATCGCAGCAAATAAGAGCAATCTTGTGAGCACCTCTGGTGGCCGGAGCATTTTCGAGCAAACAGTCAATATAGGTGGGAAAACCGTAAGTGTACGAGTAGTGGTAAATGCCAACGGCAGCCTGCGGACCATCTTCATTCCGGATGCTTAATATGACAATTAAACTGGCGCTTGACAGAGAGTATGGGCGTCTGGAACTTGACGCCCTGTTGGGCAGAATTGAAATTGCAGACGGATTTGGGATAATTGAAGCGAGATGCACCTATATTGATTCGTGGCTCGACGCCTTGATCCGCGGCCTACAAGCCATTCGCGCGAAGAGCTGTGTTGTCATCGATCTGGTTGATGAGCCGCATGCGCTTGTTTTCGAAATTTTGGACGGCTCAATTATGATTGCCTACAAGAATATGCGCGTCAGCGCTGGCAGTATTGAGAGCTTCACCCGGAGCCTAGAGGCTGCCGCAAGCTCCTTTTTGGAAATGATCCTGGTAGACATTGGAAATGAGACAAGTGAGCTTACGGAAGGAATACGCAAGTTTGTAGAGGAATCGAAGAATCCCGAGATCGACTAAGAAGGAGCGTGAGGTGATTGATGGAAGATTCCCCCGGCACCGCTCTTGAGTCTGGTGAAGGCGAGCCGGGATACCTCGCTGATCAGGACCGACTACGAGTACGACGTCATGGGCTGGCTCGTATGGATCAAGCCGGAGACGGGGCATGACGGCTGGACCAATTACGTCTACACCCGCACTCTGAATTCCAGCAATCCAGCGCAGGTCCAGATCCTGCGCAGCTCCAACGGAGGAGACACTACCCTGGCCGAGTCGCTCCTCAAGTACGACTCCTTCGGTCGCCTCTGGCAGGAGCAGGCGAAGATGGCGGATGGAACCTTTTTGATCCGCCAGACCAACTACAACGCACTGCACTGGAAGACCTCGGTCTCTGAGCAGGGCAACACGGCAAAGCTGACTCAGTACCTGAGTTACGATCCGTTCGGCCGTTCCGGAACGATCCGTCCCCCCGACGGGTCGGCCCACGACGTGACCCTCACCTACTCGGGAGTGAGGCACGTGAGCCGTACCTCCAAGGTGGGCAACAGCCACTCCGGAGGAACGATCAACGAGGTGCCCTTTGTGGATCCCTTCGAGGCCAGTGGCCTCGTGAACCCGGAAGAGGTAGGAATGGAGGAAAGCAAGCTGGTCGGCGAGATCACAAGAGACATCGAGCTTGCTCTCGTTTCGACGAGTTCCACCACGCTTTTCGGAAGGGGTGCCTGGCTGAACAGGGGTCGTTTCCGCATTGGCCATAGCGACCACAGGAATGTCCGGTACTTCACCATTCGGCACCTGGGACGGCACTTTGACCTTTATGTGGTCCGCTATTTGAAAGGTAAGCCATGAAGCCCGGAGCCGCAGGAGTATCAGGTGAGTTCCAAGCTGTCGCTTTGGAACGAGTGAAGAAACTGCTGCTCGACCATGGCCTTACTGCACCCATCTTCGAGTATGAGACGAACGAGGCGTACAGCTACTTTTGTGCTAAGTTTCTCGCCGGTGGCCACGAGTACGACATTTCGATTCAGGAGGATGAAATTAGTCTGATCAGGGATGGCAAACGCTACTCCTCTGAGATGGCAGCAGGCTATCCCGATCGCATGGACCTTCTGGATGATTTCGTGGTGAGACTCGATAGGCTGCTTGCTGGAGGCACCTGGCGGCACCCCGAGGAGAAAGGCTTTCTCGAGTTCGTCAGGGGCAAACTCGGCCGCTTTTGGTGAGCAAGAGTAGCCATCAACCTGGTTTCCTCACCTCGGTGGCCGGCTGGGCCGGCGGAATCAGCTATCATGTGACGATCCGCATCCAGACGGGACTCCTCCCCACCCCGGGTTGCGACGCTCCCGTCTGGAGTTGAGATGCTGCATCTGGACGGGCTCCCGATTCGGGTTGCGACACATCCTTCTCCTACCCCTTCCTCCGCAGGAGCACCGAGAGCCGGGAGATCAGCTCCGCCGTGACTCGCTCCTCTTCGCAGGCGCGCTGGAAGAGGACGAGGGCGGCCGTGGCCTCGCGATGGACCTCCTGCGCCGCGAAGATCTCCATCAGCTCGGCCGCAAGGCGCTTCAGCTCGTCGGTGCGCCCCTGCCCGGACAGCAACAGCGCCAGATCGAGCGAAACCAGCGCCACGCTGTAGAGCACCCCGTGCTTCAGAAACTCTCGATGGACCTCCCGATACGCGGCCTCGGCCTCGTCGAGCCGGCCCAGGCCGAAGGCGATGCTCCCCTCGGTCCAGCGCAGCCTCACCCAATCCAGGGGGCGAGCCGTTTCCCGGAGGAGAGACCGGACCTCGGGGAGCAGCTCCAGCGCCTCGCCGAACCGGCCCGCCAGGGCGAGAGTAGCCAACAGATTGTGCATTGCAGCCGCGAATAGATGAGGCTCCTGGACAGAGTCGATCTCCTCGGGACTCCGCTGCAGCCAGGCGATCGCCTGCTCCAGATCCTCCATCTCCCGAAAGAGCTTGGCTTGCTTGAGAAAGACCTTGGCGGTGCCGTGTGAATCTCCTTCCTCGCGATAGAGCTCCCGAGCCCGGTCGAAGAGCTTCCGGGCCTCCTCGAACCTCCTCTGGTCCATTCTCAGCGAGCCCTTCATGTCCAGGACCTCTGCCTCGGCCCAGAGATTCCCCGTCCGGCTTTGCGCCAGCAAGGACTCCGCTTTCCGGAAGGAGGCCTCCGCGCTCAACAGCTCGCCGACCACCCGGCGGGCGTTTCCCAGGTGGGCGTAAGCCCGCGCTCTCAGGTCGAGCACCCAGCCCAGGTCATAGGCCGCGCCCAGGTGGTGGGATACCGCCACGGCCAGCTCAGCCCGCTCGAGGGCCTTTCTTGGATTCTCGGACACGACCTCCCGGCTGCGCTGCAGCAGAAGCTGGCAGAGCCCCCAGGTGTGGAGCGCCTCGTCCTCCTCAATCTGCCGGATCTGCTCCGGGAAGGGGAGCTCCTCCAGGCGTCCGAGCAGCTCCGGAGCCTCCCGCCACTCCACGACGCCGACTTCCTCGTCGCTGTGTCCAGCCTCCCTGGTCAGCCGCCGGATCTGCTCGTACTGCTCCCGGCAGACCGGACAGTGATCCTGCAGGTGCGGCACGATCTCCCGAAGGACAGCTTCATGCTCCAGCCGTCCCGCCAACCATTTCGCCATCGTCTCCAGCGTCGGATGCTCCATGGGCTCTCCTCCCGGTCATGATGCGTCTCTAGATAAGAGTTGCCGCAGAGGCGTGAATTGTGACACGGCTGGAGAAAAAAGTTGGGGCCGATCTTCACGAGCCGGCCCCGAGCCCGGACCTAACCGTCGGGGTCGATCAGCATCCCGTTGTCCCCTTCGGTATTGGAAGTCGGCTGGCCGTTGGGGTCGATCATCATCCCGTTGTCTGGGGACTCACCAGCCCAGGCGCTGGAGAACACCTGACCCAGCCACTCCAGCACCCCCCGCACCTGCACCCGGACAGCGGCGGGACCCTCCTGTCCGGGATGGACCGGCAAGGCCCGGGCAGCCGCGGGCAAGAGCACGAGGCCCCCCAAAAGGACGAGAGCGGGGAGCCGGCGGCGCAAGGAACATGGACCCATGGCATCCACTCCTTAAGGCCGATCTCGAGACGGCGCCATTGCCGCCGGAGTGGGCCTCTATAGGAGAGAGTGCCTCAGAGAGGGAAGATTCCACCCCCGCGGGCTCTCCCCATTGGGCGCCCCGGCGTCTCGCCGGCCCTTGGCTCTGCTCCGCGACAGCTCGGAGCTCATATGTCAATGGGCGAAACTGATAAGGCTCCAGAAACCCCGTCCCGAGAATGCCTATGGCAGGGTTTGGATGCACCCTCATCCTCGAACTGCTGATTGTGAAGGGGTTTTCGATGGTCGTGTTGGAGCCGATCCTCATCCTGTGTGCTTCTGATGGGGGATGGAGCCCGGCTATTTACTCGCTCATGATTGACAGTCTCAGAGCAGGGGCGTAATCTTCTTAAGTCTATGATCTTGCGAATCTTGCGACGGGCGTCCGTTCGGACCGGCATCCGGTGTAGGACACGAGGGAAGCGCCCTAATCCTAGGGACGGTGCACGTCGACTCTGAGTTGTGCGCCAAGAGGTGGTTGGAAGTGAACGCCCTAGGCAAGGAAAGGAGAACAAAATGAAGAAGACATTGCTGCTGGCTGTCCTTGTTTTCGCGGGGTTGAGCGCACATCCCGCCGCCCTCCTGGCCGAGACTCCCGCCGCGGAACGGGCGCCGGCCAAGGTGGAAGCCGAAGCCGCGCCGGAGAGCGCTACGGCTCCATCGCCGCCGGCGTGCGCGGAGGAGCAGGCGGTCCTGCCGTGGCTCCTGCCCACTCCCATCCAGGCGCTCGGGTGTACCGCGGAATACAACTGCGTCCACGGCACATTCGTGAATTGCTCCAGCCCATTGGTCGGCACGTGCACGTCGAGCGGACAAGGCTGCGGGGTGGTGGTCTGCAACGGCCAGGCCACTTGGTGCCCAGGGCGCTGCATCGGCGATCACCACTGCGCGACCTTCTGCGACTTCTCCCCTACCGCGAGTTGCGACGAGTTCGGCTGTTGCGTCTGCTAAAGGCTTCCGGGAGACGCCCCGGGGCGGTAGAGAACGCGCCGGGGCATTCCAGAAGCCATCTGTAACGTCTTCTAGTATATGTTCTTTCTGGGTCTGAGGGCTAAATGAACTTCCTTCGCGATCTGCATGAAAAGGCGCTCAACCCTGCCGCTCGAGCGGACGGCTGAGGCCACCGCTCAGCGGCACAACGGTTGGCCGTCAGGGTGATTGATGCCCTTTTTCAGCAAGGAAGAACCCGAGCAACCCGAGCCAGTGGAGATCCTTGATCGTCCGTTGCGGTGCGCCATTTGTGGGCATCATCGCTTCTGGCGCCGCGAGGCACAGTTGCACACCGCTTTAGGCACGGTCCTGAATCTCGACTGGGCAGCGCCTAGCGCCACCTGCTACGTATGTGACGACTGTGGGTACATTCATTGGTTTCTCCCCAAGCAATGATGCTGCTCGGCATCTGAGTTAGTAGCCGTATCGGGCCTTCGGCCCCTACAAAGACAGAGCCGCGGAATAGGTGTCTGGCGAACTCTCCATGCCAGAAAGATGTCCTGGTCAGGAGGTTTGGATAGGCAGGAATCCTCTGATCTCCGGGAGGGGTAGTCGAGTTCCTGGCTTGGAGGTTTGGATTGACTCGCCACCAGCACGGGCTTAAACTCTTGAAGTTGTTGCACTCCGGACTGTTGTAGAGTAGAGGGGACGACCACGTCTCCGGGTGACCGGTGGCTTGGGAGTCTTGCCTATAGGCAGGACGGAGACGCGGAGCTACACCAAGGTTGGGTAACTCTCTACTTGGAGGGTACTGTGGCACAATACAAATACGGTGGCTACCTCAACCAATCGGATAATTCCGAGTACGATACTCTCTACAATCCAGGTGCCAAATGTCCCAATTCAGGCATCTACCGTTGCGAAGCCTGTGGAGATGAGATAGCCTCGAACAAAGGCAATCCGTTTCCTCCTCAGAATCATCACCAACATTCGCCGGGAAAAGGTCCCATCCAGTGGAAGCTAATCGTTTTTGCCCAACAGAAATAGTCGGTGTGCCCCGGCAAGAACCTTTCCAGGGTGCCTCGCTTTGAATCTTCGACGTCTTAGAAGTAAGGGAGCGCTCCTCGCAATTGGGGGTATAGCCTTGCTTGCCGCATTAGCGGCGCTTGCTTATGGCGAGTCAAGGCCTACCAGCGATCTCGCCAGATTGAGTGGGAACTGGCGTTGGTCCGGCATTATCGCGACACCGATTCAATTTCTCTGGATGTTGGAGTTATTCAATTCTTGAAGCGTGGCTACTCAATCAGCCTAGATGAAGTAGTCTTTAGTCCCAGCGGCGTCACTTTGGTGGGAACGATTGGCAATCCATACTTACTTGAGCTCAGCTCCTTGACTCTGCTTTTTGAAGTTCGAAGGCCATACTACACATTTCGCGAGGAGTACCTTGACAATCCATATAGCCTTTTGCTCAACAATGACCTAACCGTAGGTAGCTCCCAAGTATCCGTCGGAGTCATTGCGCCTGGTTCTACTGCGCCTTTTCGAGCCGTTATTCCGAATGTCAGGCAGCCCGCAGACCAATATGAGGTGACAGTCAGTTTCTCAGGTGAGCGCTATAAGTATTTGCGGTAACTAACACATGGGGCAGAAGTGGCTAGAGATGTCATTTATCGAGAAGATGCAGTGAGGGCGCCCAACCGGCTGCTCCAGCGGACCGAAAAGCTTAGCTTTCCGGCCGCTGAGCAGCAGAGCCATTGGCCGTCTGCGGTTTCTTGATGCTGTGATTTATGAAGAGTAGGTGATCATCATGGAAGCGAGATCGAGGCCCTGCCGATGAACTGGCTGGAGGTATTGACCGAGATGCATACCTACTCTACTTACCGTCAGATCATTCTTGTCACTCTTGCCTCATTTCTCATCGTGGCCATCGAACCGATAGCGGCGCTTGGACAGTCAGAGCCAAAGGAGGTCCTAGAAGATGGCAAAACCTACCAGGCAAGCGAGGGTGTTTACGGGCCTCTCCTCAAGTTCAGAAAGCAGGGAGCAAGGGTGGTCGGTACGGCTTCTGGTGGCACGTGGTCTGCGTGCTTCCGAGGATCGCTTGACGGGTACATCATTCGCGTAAAGGATGCTGTTTATCAAGACACTGACTTTACGACGCGGACGATCTCATATAAATCTGTCCCCGATGGTGATCGCGACAGACTCGCTGAGTTTCCACTTACCAGGCCCCGCCCTTATCCTGATCCGAGTGCTGCGTTACCTACGCCACCGGGAATACTGGAGCAAGAACTCTGGAAATTGGGCGAATGCGCGAAGCATTTCGGGGGGGGCTCGGGGCAAGTATCTGAGCAGTGTAGCTCGCGATATTATTTGGCATTCATCGCACGCAAAGGAGTGCCAGGTCATGCTTTTGTGCAGTGGGTGAAAGTTGATGCCGAGCAAAAGATGACCAGTGCCGAGGCTTTCGGATTATACCCTCGCGATAGTTCTTCAAAGCTTCTGCTGGGGGCTGTGTTAGGAGCGCTAAGAAACGAGTATCTTCAAGATGAAGGTATCTCGGGTGATGCGGTGCTTCGACTGGAGGTGAGTGTAGAAGAGTTTAATGCGACGCTGAGAATTAGAGATGAATGGAGTCGTAGATTGACTGCTGGTAAAGTCGCATACGAACTACTTGGGAGAAACTGCGTCGACTTCACTAACGAGATTGCACATGTCTTGCATGGTTTCCGGCCCTCAATAAAGCCTTCAACGTACGACACATCTGATCTATCTGACCTTATAGGGGCGCCGCACAGGTATATAAGCCAGCTTTACCAGCTCAACAAGGCAGCTCATGTGCCAGTTAGTGCACTTGAAGCAAGCTGTCCCTGATCATGTATTCGGTATGTTATTTTCACAATATATTCGTAGGAGCGGCCAACCCAGGCTGTCGAGCGGACTGAACCGCATACAGCGCGGTCCCGCCGCTCACCGCCAACCACGTTGGCCGGATATGAGAGCAATTTGCGTCACTCTCGCTATCACGAGTCTCGTCTCATGCACGATGGTGCACACGCCGGTCGGGACATGTTCGCGGAAACTCGTGCGCGAGTGGGCGATCGCCCCTGATCGCCTGGTACGCCAGGAAACCACCGATGAGGCAGAGCGTCGACATGTGGTGAATGGTGTGACCTTTGGAGCGATTCATAGCGAGTGGGAAAAACTGAAGCGAGAACTAGATGCTGGAGATGAACTCTGGTGGTTCACAGTGCCGAGGCGGCCCGGACTCTACGGCGCTCTCGAAGGGTATGTAGTCCTTCGAGGCTGCCAGCAGGTAGGGGAGATCGTATTAGCCTGGGACTAGTGATGGATGCCGGCCGGCCCACCAGCCGGACGAAGCTGACAAAGTACGCGATGACAAGAACAGCGGCTCGCTAGGCTCAGCCGCTCCGGATTGGCGACGTTGCTGATCTTTGAGCTCACTCAGACGCCCGTTTCCATCCTGAAAGGGGCAGGTCGGCCAACCTGGGCCTGAACCAGACACTAACGCGCTTCGCGCGCCACTGCTGGCTAGGCCCGCAACGTTATGCGACCAAGATAAGGCCCAATCGTAACGGATGACACTTCGGTTACAAGGAGGGGCTAAGGTGGCAAAGGCATTTACGGTGGCTTCTTGGAATGTAGAGCATTTTAAGAACAACCCTGAGCGCATCGATCTGGTTATCGAGTTCTTGGGGGAGCAGAATGCCGATGTCTTTGCTCTTTACGAAGTGGAAAGCGCAGAGGTCTACTCGATTCTCGTAACAAAGATGCCAAACTACCACTTCCACATAACCGAAGGTCCTCAGACTCAGGAGATCTTGGTAGGCGCGAAGCGAACGCTGACAGCTTTCTTTACACAAAAAGTGGAGTTCAAGGCTGGCAACACATACCTTCGCCCAGGAGCTCTGCTTACCATACACATAAATAACAGGGATTACCCAATCCTATTTTTGCATACCAAGAGCAGTAACAAGCCTATCGGCCTTGGACTTCGAGATCATATGTTTGATCGTGCTTTTAAGTTTAGGAAGACTCTGGACAAAGTTTCGGCAAGCGCAGGGGCAGGGCCAGCGAACTTCATTTTTCTTGGTGACTTGAATACAATGGGCATGGCTTATCCGTTCAAGCGGGAAATCCTCGTCGACTTTGAGTTGCGTAAGCTGGACAGTGGGTCCAAGCGTGTCAAGATGTCTCGGCTAAGCAAAAACAAGCCACATACTTGGTGGAATGGCCCTGGTAGTTTTCCCCGTAGCAACCTGGATCATGTCGTTGCCGCAAACCATCTAAAACTTAAGCAGTTCGGGGGCGCTGATGTCGATGTTCGGGGCTGGCCTGAACTGGAGACTGAGGAGGAGCAGGTAGAGTGGATCGAGACGTACTCTGACCATGCGCTGCTCTTTTTTCAAGTGGAGAAGTCTTGAGTGACGCATATCTTGAGGCTGGTGGCCAGCCGCACGCATAACACCCGGCTTGGTGCGCGCTGAGACCCCAAACGTTTGGCGGACACAGAAGGGAAGTGGAGGTGAGACGATGCGGATTGTAGTGCTGGCGGCGATATTCGCCGTGCTTGTCGGGCAAGTGGCTGCTGGCGAAGACCTGCGAGGGGTCGTCGGGCTCACCTCGTATGGGTATACGGCGCAGATTTCCGTGAATGGCAAAAAGCTGGAGCTTCCACACCTCAAGGGTGGCGCCTCAGAGATTGTTCAGTTGTTCGCGGTCGATCACCCGCAGAAGGGAAAGACCGTGCCGAAGCTTCATTCCGTGTTCTGCCTCAAGCTCGGGCTAAACACGATCAAGGTTGAGTACAAGCAAGTCGATTCACGCTTGGCTGCGCTGCCCATCAGCCTCTACATGAGTGCCCAAGGATACTCATCAAACGTGTTTGAGCTCACACTTCCCAAAGCCGAGAGCGGAACGTTCGAGACGGTTTTTGAGGTCTACGAGACCGAGCCGGCGTCCCACAAAACGCAACGACAGGTTCGGCGGCCAAAATGACATGGTGGTGCCCAACGCCCGGATCCTCAGCACCCGCGTGCCAAGTGTAGAGACAGCCCCATGCATGACCGGAGAGGAGAACCGGGAACGCGGCTGCCCGAAAGCTATCGGCGTCTCTCCCTTACCCGTTGGCGGCTGTCCGCAAGCTATCGGCGACTCTCCCTTACTCGTTGGCGGCTGCCCGAAAGCTATCGGCGCCTCTCCCTTACTCGTCGGCGGCTGCCCGAAAGCTATCAGCGCCTCTCCCTTACCCGTTGGCGGCTGCCCGAAAGCTATCGGCGCCTCTCTCTTAACCGTTGGCGGCTGTCCGTAAGCTATTGGCGAGAGCCCGATAGGTTACAGGAGCGACGCCGATACGTTTCGGCGAGCGCCGATAGCTTGTGGAGTGACGCCGATAGCTTGTGGACAGACGCCGATAGCTTTCAGGGACACGCCAACAGCTTGCGGAGTGACGCCGATAGCTTGTGGACAGGCGCCGACAGCTTTCAGGGACACGCCAACAGCTAGCGGAGTGACGCCGACAACTTGTGGACAGGCCCCGACAGCTTTCAGGGACACGCCAACAGCTTGCGGAGTGACGCCGACAGCTTGTGGACAGGCCCCGACAGCTTTCAGGGTCACGCCAACAGCTTGCGGAGTGACGCCGACAGCTTGTGGACAGGCGCCGATTCGTTGAGAAGCTGGATCGGGCCGCAGCACCGCCCGCAGACGGTAGGCTGCTGCCACCAACCAGTAGTTCCGTTGTACAATAAACAAAGGCGGCGCGGCGGAGCCATAAAGGCAAGGCCAAGGCGAGCGAAGTAGACAGCAACCGAAACCAGAAAGTCAGATGAAAATGACCATCAAAATGGCACTCGCGGTCACGATGATTTCCATCCTCATGCCTTGGGGGCTTATTCGCACGCAAGCCGCCGGCGCGACCAACCAACCAACCGCTGCAGAGCTACAACCCCTCCAGGGCTCATGGGAAGGAGTCATGGTGGGCCATGAGGCGGCAGGCAAGATCTCAATAACCATCACGGGCAACTCGCTCCACTTTCAACGCCTGAACAGGGACGATTGGTATAAGACAACCTTTACACTGCCTGCAGGTACATACCCACAGCAGCTACACGCCACCATCAAAGATTGTCCGCAACCGTGCGATGACATCGGTAAAGTGGTGTTCGCCATCTTCAAGATTGAGAATGGGACACTGACCTTGGTCGGGATCCAAGCCACCGCCGTAGAGCCGCCGAAAACCTTTGGCGAAATTCCAGGATTTGATGACGACAGGATTTTTCGCTACAAGCTCAAGAAGGCTCAACCTTCGATTTTGCACGACAAATGAACTGTGCTCTCGGAAGGAAAGGCGTGACGCCTGATAGACCCCGGAGGGCGTAGTCGGATGGACGGCCAAACGAGGAATCAACGGCGATGAGCTTGATCCAAAGATTGTTTGCGGCAGTCCTGCCACGGCGTTGGGCTGAGTCGATGGAGGCTCATTCACGCTCGTGGATGGTGCGATGCTCGTGCGGTTTCGCACGGTCCGTTTGGGAGTTGGGCGGCATCCGTTGGAAGGCCTTCGGTCAGCCACGTTGCTACGTGCCGTGTCCGCAGTGCGGCCAGCGCTCCTGGCACACAGTTACGCGCGAGCCGCTGGCAGCCTCGCAGCTTCCCAAGACATGACTTTGAGCCACCAGGACAAAGCGCCGGCGCTGCCGTCGTTCGGCGACGAATCGAAAGCGAACCTGTTCCCTTTCGCTCTCATGTGTGCCGGCTGGATCGCTCCGCTCCTGAAGTTCTGGGCGGTTGTGTGGGATGTATTTCGTCCCTCGGACTATGTTGGCGGCGACGTGGCGCCACGCCTGTGGCTCTTTCTGGCGGCATTCGCTGTCAGCTTGACGCCGTGGTGGCTGCCGGCGTCTTACTACCGGGTTCGCCGGTTTGAGCAGTCCGGCCGGTTGTACGAGGCCCTGGGTATCCGGGTCTTCAGGAGCGTCGTTCCCAATGGCGATCTCGTCAACCTCTGGAGACGGCGTCGAGAACCCGGTTTCCGCGTCATTTCAAATCGCCAGTCCGCAGCGGAGTTTCTGTCGCGCACCGTGGTGGGCGAGAAGAGTCATCTCGTCCTGCTGTTGATCGGCGCCGGTTCATCGCTGTACGCCTGGCACATTGGATGGAATGGCTGGGCGGCTTACCTGGGTGTCGCCAACGTTCTGGTCAATCTGTACCCGATACTTCTGCAGCGTTATACACGGGCGCGGATTGTCCGTTTGCTGGAGACAGGGGGCAGGCGCGAGGCCCGCCCCTCCGCTACGTCGGGATACGCTTAGACTCACCGGGCCGTGCCGACCTCTCGCCGGGCGAAGAGGCGGACCATCTCCCGGTTGAAGGCCGGGATGTCGTCCGGCTTGCGGCTGGTGACCAGGTTGTCGTCGACCACCACTTCCTGGTCGACCCACTGGGCGCCGGCATTCTTGAGGTCGATCTGGATCGACTCGTAGGATGTGACCTTGCGGCCGCGGATGACCCCGGCGTCGATCAGGGTCCAAGGACCGTGGCAGATGGCGGCCACCGGCTTGCCTTCCTGGAAGAAGGAGCGGATGAAGCGCTGGGCCTTGGGGTTGGTGCGCAGCTTGTCCGGGTTCATCACCCCGCCCGGCAGGAGCAGGGCGTCATAGTCGTCGGCGTTGGCACGGTCGAGGGGGACGTCGACCGGCAGCTCCTGGCCCCAGTCCGTCATCTCCCAGCCCTTGACCTTGCCCTGGGCAGGCGAGACGATCTCGGTCCGGGCACCCGCCTGCTCCAAGGCCTTCTTCGGCTCGGTCAGCTCCACCTGCTCGAAGCCGTCCGCCACCAGGATCGCGACCTTCTTTCCCTTCAGGTTTTCCATGGCATACCTCCTGATCGATCTGGTTCGTACTGTGGATCGGCTTTACCGATCGATCCAGGGAGGAAGGGAGCAACATGGGTGCCAACCTCCTCACTGCCTTGATAGACGCTTTCCGGCGTAGGGCCGTAGACTCACACATCATGGCTCGCCACATTCTCGTCCTGATGGTGCTGCTCCTGTCCACGCTGGGCTGCGCCGGGCTTGCGCAGCGCGATCCACGCCCGGCGGTTTCGCCGCGCCCCAATTTCGTGGTCGTTCTCTCCGACGATCACCGTTGGGACGCCCTGGGCGCGGCCGGCAACCCCGCCATCATCACGCCCGTGATGGACCGCATGGCGCGTGAGGGTGTCTATTTCCGCCAGGCCACGGTCTCGGTGTCCCAATGCCACCCGGTCCGCGCCAGCCTCCTCACCGGCCTGCCGACCCACCGCCACGGCGTCTATTCGGTCCAGTTCCAGGCGCCCGGGGTCGCCGAGACGCTTTGCAAGCGTCCGACGGTGGCGAGCCTGTTGCGGGGTGCCGGGTACCGCACCGTGGTGGTCGGCAAGTGGCACGTCCCCCCTCCCCCCTGGGAGTGCGGCTTCGACGAGGCGCGGACTTGGCTGCCGGGCGGCAGCGCAGACTACCGGGACCCCGAGCTGGCCCACGGGCACTCCGGCGAGCACGAGAGCGTCGCCGGCTTCACGCAGGAGGTCTTCACGGACGACGCCGTGGATTTCCTGCGCGGCGAGGCCGCCCAGGCCGGCCCGTTCCTGCTTTGGCTCGGCCTCACCTCGCCCCACTTCCCCTACGAGCCCAACCCGGAGCGGATCGAAGCCCTCTATGCCGGGCGCAGCGGCGAGGAGCTCCTTCCGCCGGGCTTCCCGCGCGACGTGGCGGCCAACGACTGGCTTCACTACAACCAGGCGGTGAGCCATCTCGACGAGCAGGTCGGGCGCCTGCTCGGAGCGCTCCGCGAGACCGGGCTCGCGGAGCGGACGGTCGTGGTCCTGCTCGGCGACAACGGGTACATGATGGGCGAGCGGGGCATCGGCGGGCCCGGATCGAACGCCAACGGCAAGCAGGTCCCGTACGAGAGCTCGTTGCGGGTGCCTTTCGTGTTGTCGGGGCCGGGACTGCCGGAGGCGCTCGTCTCGGACCTCCCCGTGTCGAGTATGGATCTGCCGCCGACGCTTCTCTCGCTCGCCGGCGTTCCGGTGCCGGACTCCTGGCCCGGACGCGACCTCGTGGCGGCGCTCGCTGGAAAGGTCGAGGTGGGCGAGGCCTTCTCCGAGTGGTCGGACGAGGAGAGCGAACGGTTCGGCCAGCTCGCCTTCCGCGCCGTGCGAACCCCGGCGCACAAGCTGATCGTCTGGAAGGACCCGGACCGAGGCGAAGAGCTCTATGACCTCTCGGCCGATCCGGCGGAGGCGCACAACCTCATCGCCGACCCGGCGGCGGGGGAGGTGCTGCGCGACCTGCGCTCCCGCCTCCTGGCCTGGATGCAGCGCAACGAAGATCCCGCCCTCTCCTGGCCAGCCGCGCCCTGAGCTCGCACTGGAGTAGACTTTTCTGATGGCAGGCAGACTGCGGTTCCTGGCTGATCTTCTATCCGCCCGGCTACCTGGCCGGTTACTTGGCCAATCATCCCACCGGAACGGGCGGTTCCCGGACGTCTCACCGCTGCCCAACGTCCTGTCGGTGGAGATCTCGTCGCATTGCAACCTGCATTGCGTGATGTGCGCGCTCACCACCCGGACGACGCCGTCCAGCCAGGCTCCCGGCCATATCGCGCCGGAGGTGTGGCGGAGGGTGCTCGAGGTCGCTCCGTCAGCCGGCCACCTGAACATCAATGGCTGGGGCGAGAACTTCGCGAACCCGCGCTTCCTCGCGATGATCGAGGAGGTGGATGCGGCCGGCGTTTCGCACAATTTTTCGACCAACGGCTCGCTGGTGGCGCCTCCCGCAGCGGCACGGCTGGCGCGCCTGGCAAACCTGCGGGTCGTCAACGTCTCGCTGGACGCGACCGACGCCCAGGCCTATCGCAACGTACGCGGCGGAGACGTCCGCTCGGCCCTTCGGGGGCTGAGCACTCTCCTGGAGGCCTTGGGCCCTGAGCGCGTCACAGCCTCCTTCGTCGTCAACGAAGCCAGCGTCGACGCGCTGCCCTCTGCCAGCTCCGTGATGGCTTCGCTCGGGGCCCGCCACCTCGTTCTGCAGGCGGAGGTCGATTCGGGACGGCACGAGACGACCCCCGAGCGCGCGGCGCAGGCAGTCGGCACCTTCCTTCGCGACGCCCAGGAACGCGGCCTGGATGTCCTGGTCGTCCCCTTTCTCCAACACCGTCTGGAGAAGACCCGGCCGCGGATCTGGCAGGTGGGCGCCGCCGGCCCGCCCGAGCGCGTTTCCGGAGCCGGCAAAGGGACCACCCGCCAGTGCTCGTCGCCATGGGAGCATGTGTTCGTCGACAAGGACGGCCGCGTGTTCCCCTGTTGCAACTGCCCGCCGTGGACCGTGAATGGCGACACGGTCATGGGCGACTTGCGGCACCAGAGCTTCGCGGAGGTTTGGAACGGTGCCCGTTTCCGTCAATTCCGCCGGCAGTTGCTCGACGGTCCGCCGCCGCCGGTGTGCCAGCGCTGCGAAGTCACCTCCTGGGGTGTCCACCTCTTCAAATCGTATGCGGCCAGGATTCTGAAGATAGGGTATGACGACGCCGCTCGCCGGGTCCGTCTCACGGTGCGCAACTGCGGCCTCGAAGCCTGGAGCGCATCGGCGCCGCTGCGGCTCGGCACCACGAGGCCCCGCGACCGCGAGTCGGTTTTCCGGGATGACAGTTGGCTCGCGCCAAGCCGTCCCTGCCAAGCGAGCAAAGCTGTGGTCGCACCCGGCGCGCGAGCACGGCTCGACTTCACACTGGCGCCCGGCGCCGAAGGCCGCCAGTTGTTCCAACTGCTGCTGGAGGGGTTGATCTGGTTGCCGGAGACCGAGCTCGCCGTGGACTCGGCCGCCGGGGAGGTCAGGGTGGCCAGGGTACCGAGCCCAACCCTCCCGCGTCAGCGCGAGCCGTCGACGATCCAGTGAAAATCATTTCTGATCAGCGCCGCCTTGCGCAGCTTCACCCGTGTCCGGCGCCCGTCCATCGTCCCATTCAGGACGAGCACGTCCTCCTCCGGCTGATCGATGGAGAGCTCCGCCAATGGATGGGTTTTCCATGATCCGCTCATGAGCTCGACTCTGAGCGAGCCGGGAGCGGAGACCATCACCAGGCGCCAGCGGTTGGGATCGGCGGACACCGGCGCGTCCCTGCCGGCAACGGCATACTCCTCGACCGTCCAGATCCCATAGTAAGGCGGCCTCGGCGGATGATAGAGCTTGTACCTCTCGGCGGTGTTGTCGAGGCCCCTCCCCACCGCGTACAGACCGTACAGGAACAGGAGGACGTGCGGCAGCCGGTCGAGCCACTTGCGCGCGAAGAGCGGCGGCACCCGGACAGGCTCCACCCGGCGGTTGAAGAGGAACACGTCCGCCAGCCGGCGCAGGTCGGGAGCGGTCAGGACCAGGGCCATGACCATCAGTTGCAGGGAGTAAAGCTTGACCGGCACGTCGTAGCACATGTTCAGAACGAACACCAGCAGCATGTTCGCGGCGCAGATCAGGGCACCCAGCAACGTCGTCCGGGGAACGAGCAGCAGGACGCCGCCCAGCAATTCGGCCAGGCCGGTAAAGGATTCGAACGCAGGCGAGGCTCCAACGGTCCACCACAGGATGTGGTTCGGGAAGATGTCGCCGACCCGCTGCTGAAGCACTCCCAGAGGCGGAGGAGCGGTCATCTGGGCAGGAATCACCTTGATCACTCCGTAGCCGATCATCGTTAGCGCCAGCATGTAGCGCAGCATGAGCCGCAACCCCTGGTGGAGCCGCGTGTATTGGAGCCTGTTCCTGTCGAGAGCGGACCAGATCAGCGTGACCAGGGCAGCCAGCGCCAGATAGCAGAGAAAGAGGATCCAGCCATAGATGCCGTTGTTGGGGTAACGGCCCTCGAAATCGATCTCCTGGCGGAAGCGGAATTCCTCGTGGGCCCAGACGACGACGGCGTCCCAGAAGTCGAAGTACGCTGGCAGGACAGGTTTGAGGAAGGGGAGCAGGCCCATCAGGGAAACGATGAAGTTGAGAGCAAAGTAGGCGAACGCGAACCGGAAAGCGATCCGCGTGGCCAGATTCCAGCGTGGTTCTTCCTGCCGCTCAGCCATACAGCTCAGGCTCGAGGATCCAGTGGAACCAGGGATTGCTCAGCTTCATCCTGCGCAGCTTCGCGCGCGTGTTGTGGCCGTCCAACCGTCCTTCCAAAATGAGCACGCCTTCCTCGGGTTCCTGAAAGGAGAGCACCGATCGCCGGTCCAGCGTCATGGTTTTCCTTGCGCTGTCGAGATCGAGCGCGTATCTCTTCCGCGATCCGTTTCCGCGCTGGGCATCGAGCGCGCCCGGGTCCTGGAAGACGACCCAGCGCCATTGATCTGGACCAAAGCTCTCCTCGCCATCCACGGTCAGCTCCTCCACGTTCCAGGCTCCATACAGCGGCGGCTTGGGCGGGTGGACACTTCCGTATCTCCCGGCGGCATCCACGAGGCTCCAGGCGATCACTCCCAGACTCAGCAGCAGCAAGACCCGTTCGCCCATGGAAGCCGGTGGCATCTCGGCAGGCTCGACAACGCGGTCCAGCAGGAAAAGGTTGGCGAGCCGCCGCAGGTCCGGAGCGATCAGGAGAAGAGCGATGACGAGCAGGTGGAGAAGATAAAGCTTGAACGGCAGGTTGTAGCAAAGGCTCAGCGTGACCGCCATCACCAGGTTCGAAGCGCAGGTCACGGCCCCCAGCAGGGTCGTCCGGGGAGTGAGCAGCAGCACGCCGCCCGTCAATCCGGCCAGACCGGTGAACGACTGGAAGACCGGGGATGACCCGACGAAGATCCACACCAGCTCCATCGGAGCGAGCTCGCCGAGCCGGTGCAGATACTCCAAGGGTCCCGGAAAGGGGATCTGGACGGGGATCAACCTGGCGATCCCGGAGGCGATCATGGGAAGCGCCAGCGCGACGCGGAGCAGAAGCCGGAGCCAGGACCGGAGGCGCTCGTCAGAGATCCTTCCCCGGTCGAGCACGGACCATGGGACCGCCACGATCGCGGCAAGCCCCGCGGAGGCCAGAGCCAGCATCCAGCGGAATCGGGTATCCTCCCCAGGCAGGGCAATGTCGGTCAGGAAGAACAACAGGAAATAGGCGAACAGGAATCGCAAGGCGATCCGGTTCGCCGGATTCAGGGATTGCACGGTCCAAGGGTCGCAAAACCTGGGGGACCCCGTCAAGGGAACGATCCATGAGCTCGACTCGCGTCAACCTCGTCAGCCTCCTCGCGCTGCTCTTCCTGGTGCTCGTCCTCGCGGTCACCCCGGAAGCCCGCCAGCTCGTGGGCCGCCTGGCTTTCTGGGCCGAAGGGGTGGAAGAGAAAATCGAGGAGAGCCGGCGCGAGCGGAAGGCCGCCGCCGAGAAGGAAGAGAGCCAGGAGGGCCGGAGCGGGGAGGAGACCGCGCAGGCGCCGCAGCCCCCTCCCCACGTGGTGGTCGGTCCGGACGGCAACTTCTTCCCCGAGCCCGGCTACAAGTGGGTCAACGAGGAGCCCGGAGACCAGCGCGTCGAGTGGTGCGCCGGCTGCGAGCACCCCGAGCACCCTCACGTGATCGCCTCGACCGCGCCCGACCAGTGGCGGCCCGCTCCGGGCTACGAATGGGCCGAGGCCAAGGGTGTCAACGACATGCGCGTCGTTTGGGTGCCGGGCAGGCAGCACTCGGATCACGAGCACGTCGTCGCGGCGGACAAGGAGGGGGAATGGCGGCCCGCGGAGGACTACAACTGGGTCAACGAGGACCCGCACGACCTCTCGGTGGTGCGCAGGGCGACGACGGAACCGGTGGAGTACTTCGGCACGGACAGCGTCACGCCACCCGGCTGACGATCTCGGCCCCCTGCGGCCAATCCCCCTGGAGGAAGGCCTCGGCCGCGGGGAAGAACTCCTTGGGGCGCTCCAGGTAGGGGTGGTGCCCCGACCCCTCGATGCGCAGGAAGCGGGCGCCCGGAGCGTGGGCCGCCCACTCCCGCGACGCCTCTTCCGGCACCAGGTCGTCCGTCCCCTGCATCACGAGCAGGGGCGCCCGCAGCTCCGGCAGGCGGGGGCGGAAGTCCCAGTCCCCCATCTTGGGTAGGATGTGGTCGAAGTAGACCGAGAGGGCGTGCCGCGGCCACTCGTTCGGGAAGCTGCAGACGTCTTCCAGCGGGAAGCGGACCAGCGCGGAGGTGTCGCTCATCTGGGCGGGCAGCAGGAACCAGGTGAACCAGGCGCGGCAGAAGGCCACCGGGTCGCGCTCGTCCATCCCCTCGCGCCGCAGCTCTTCCAGGCGGGGGATGCCCAGGGGATAGACCAGCTCTTCGGTGCGCGGCAGCTCCTGCACCCACTCGCCCGGAACGCGGGGAGTGATCGGGCAGACGAGCAGCAGCCGGTCCACCCGGTCCGGCTGGTCGAGCGCGTACTGCGCGGTGATGGCGGCGTGGTAGGAAGAGCCGAGCAGGGTCATCCGGTCGAGCCCGAAGTAGCGGCGGACCGACTCCAGGTCGGCCACGTCGTCCTCCAAGCCGAGCTGGCGAAAATCGGTCACCGCGCTCGACCGGCCCCGGCTGCGCGGGTCGTACAGGATCAGACGCCGGCCTTCCGCAAGAGGATGGAGGGCATCCCCCAGCCAGTTGGCGTTGGGGACGACCACGGTCTCCCGCCCCTCCCCGAGCGTCCGGTAGTAGAGCTGGAGCCCCGGCCGGACGAAAACGAACCCTTCGGTGCTTTTCATGGTGACTGGCGCGCGCCGCGGCGAGCGCTCAGTCTACTACACGGCCCTAGTGGCTCCGCTTCCCCCGGAGCGCCTTGACCAGCTCGTCCTTCTTCATCTTGCTGCGTCCCGGGATCTTCCTGTCGCTGGCGATGTTGCGCAGCTCGGCCACGGTGCGGGCCTCGAGCCCCTTGTTCGGGTTGCCGGTCCCCTGGGTGGTCTTGTTGGGGGTGCGCCCCTCCTCGCGGCGGCCCTTGTTGACGGTGCGGGCGGCGATCTCCTTGGCCCGCTTCTCGGGCACTCCGCGCTCCTCGGAGCTCTCCTTGATGTGCTCGTACTTGCGTTCGTCCTTGTTGCTCCACGCAGTTGGCATGACTTGCTCCTTTCTCAGACGTGTGCGAGCTGGCGGTCGCCCACAGGGATCTCGAAGAGGCGGTAGGGCGGATGGTCCGGGTAGAGATGGCGCAGAAGCTGGACGCAGACGTTGTACACCGGGATGCCGGTGGAGGTCTTCCCCTCCGGCCGGCCGCGGTGGGCGTGGCCGTGGAAGACCACGTCGCAGCGGTAGCGGTTGATCGGCTCCTCCAGCCGGCTCGAGCCGAGGAACGCGAAGATCTCGGGCGGCTCCCCCTCGACCGTCTCCTGGATCGGCGAGTAGTGGAGCACCCCGACCCGGGGCACCCGCCGCAGCCGGGCCAGGGCCGACTCCAGCTTCAGCGCCTCGTCCACCGCCTCGCGCACGAAGTCCTTGATGATCTGCTCGCCCCATGGCCCGAGCGCGCGCTTGCCGAAGCCGCCGCAGAAGCCCTTGAGCCCCGCGAACCCCACCCCGGCCACCTCGACGGCGTCGCCGTCCAGCATCCGCATGCCGCTGTCGGACAGGATCTTCTTGACCTCGTCCTGCTTGCCGCTCTCGAAGTCATGGTTGCCGAGCACGGCGATGACCGGGATGCCGACCGAGCTGTGGATCTCCCGCGCCAGGCCCTGCGCCTCTTCGGGCAGACCGTGGTCGGTCAGGTCGCCGCAGAGCAGCAGCACGTCGGCCTCGCGGGCGGCCCGGGACAGCATGTCCCGCAGGGACGGGTCGAGCGACTGGGCGTAGTGGAGGTCGCCCACCGCAGCGATCCGCACCATTCCGTTGTTCGGTTCCATTCCTCTCTCCTTCCTCCCACCTTCGATGGCCTTCCCAGCATGCCCCGTGCCAGATCCACTCCTGGTACGCTCTTTGCTCACCTTGGGGCCATGATCGCAACGACCGAAAAACCCCACGGCGAGCTCGCGCCTGAGACCCTTGAGTTTTATCGCCGGGCCATGACCCGGCTCCAAGAGGCGCGGGTACCCTTCCTGGTCGGCGGCGCCTACGCGTTCGCCCGCTACACGGGAATTGTGCGTCATACCAAGGACTTCGACATCTTCGTCCATCCGCGGGACTTCGAGCGCACCCTGGAGGAACTGAAGCGGATCGGCTGCTCGGTCTCGCTCCCCTTTCCCCACTGGCTGGGCAAAGGGTACTGGGGGGATGATTTCGTCGACGTGATCTTCAGCTCGGGCAACGGGATCGCCCGGGTGGACGACCTCTGGTTCGAGCACGCGATGGACGAGGAGGTCCTCGGCATCCCCGCCCGGCTCTGCCCGGCGGAGGAGATGATCTGGTCGAAGGCGTTCATCCAGGAGCGCGAGCGCTTCGACGGGGGCGACGTGGCCCACGTCCTTCGCGCCCGGGTGGAAGAGCTCGACTGGGACCGCCTGCTCAGCCGCTTCGGCCCGCACTGGCCGGTCCTGCTCAGCCACCTCATCCTGTTCGGCTACATCTATCCCGCCGACGCGGACCGTATCCCCTCGAAAGTCATGGACAGCCTGATCCAGCGCCTGCGCCACAGCCACGGCTCCTCGTCCTCGAGCGAGCGCCTCTGCCGCGGCACGATCCTCTCCCGCTCGCAGTACCTGGTGGACATCGAGAAGTGGGGCTACCGGGACGCGCGGATGGAGCCGGTCGGTTCCATGAGCCCCGAGGAGCTCGAGATCTGGACCCGGGCCGCGGAAGAAGAGGTCGGCCGGTCGTATACGGAGGTGGAAGAGGCGGTTTAGGACCTCACTTTAAGGCCAGATCCCCCGGTCCAGAGCCACCCGGGCGACGCGCTCGATGGCCAGTGCGAAGGCGGCCGTCCGCAGGTCGATGGGCTCGCCCGGGCTCTCCCGGCTGAGGCGCTCCCGGGTGTCGATCACCCCGTCCGTGGCCTTTTCCATCTTCCCCCGCAGCTTCTCCTCGACCTCTTTCAGGGTCCACTGCTCGTTCTCGTTGTTCTGCACCCACTCAAAGTAGCTGACCGTGACGCCTCCCGAGTTGGCCAGGATGTCGGGCAGCACCTGGATGCCTCTTTCGAGGAGGATGCGGTCGGCCTCCGGCGTGGTCGGACCATTGGCCGCTTCGACCACGAGCCGGGCCTGGATCCGGGGCGCGTTGTCCCCGCGGATCTGGTTCTCCAATGCCGCGGGGATCAGGATGTCGCAGGGCAGCTCCAGGAGCGCCTCGTTGGTGACCGCCTCCGCTCCCGGGAATCCGGTCACCGAGCGGGTGCGGTCCTTGTGCGCCTGGACCTCGGCCGGGTCGAGCCCCTCCTGCCGGACGATGCCGCCGCGCGAGTCGCTGACCGCGATCACCCGCGCTCCGGCCGAGGCGAACAGCTCGGCCGCGATCGCCCCCGCGTTGCCGAATCCCTGGATCGCCAGCGTGGCCCCCTCCAGGGAGCCGAGCCCGGGTACCGCACCTCTTGTGATGGCCCTCTGCGTCACGTAGAGCGCGCCCTGGGCGGTCGCCTCCCTCCGCCCGAGCGAGCCGCCGATCCCCACCGGCTTGCCCGTCACCACCGGCAGGTTGTTGTTGCCGGGGTGCATCATCTGGTACGTGTCATAGATCCAGGCCATGGTGTTCGGGCCGGTGTTGACGTCCGGCGCCGGGATGTCGGTGTGGGGGCCGATGGCATCCCCCAACTCGGCGATGAAGCGCCGGGTGATCCGGCGCAGCTCGTTGTCCGACAGGCTCTTCGGGTCGCAGATGATCCCACCCTTGGCACCGCCGAACGGGACGTCGGCCACGGCGCACTTCCAGGTCATCCAGGAGGCGAGGGCCCGCACCTCATCCTCGGTCACGTCCGGGTGGTAGCGGATGCCCCCCTTGCCCGGACCCCGCACCCGGCTGTGCAGGGCGCGGTAGCCCACGAAGGTGCGCACCGAGCCGTCGTCCATTTCCACCGGGAAGTGGATCGTGATCACCCGGACCGGGCACTTCAGGTATTCCTTCAGCCCGTTGCGGAGCAGCGGGATGAACCGGGCGGCCTGGTCGAACTGTTTCTGGGCGATGCGGAACGAATTGAGGTCTTCAGACGGCTCGAGGTCGGAAAACTGGGTCGCGGAGACAGCGGAGCTCGGGCTCATGGATCTCCCCCAAGAGGTGACGCGGATGTTAACTCAAACACCTGCGGCGAAATAGATCAGCCGCCAACCTTCCGGACGGCGCTGGATGCCGGCGCGCCAGCCCGGATAGTCGGGATCGGACCGGTGCTCGGGCGGGCAGAGAACCCGCTGGCCGGTCTCGTCCTCCAGGCAGCCGCGGTCGAGGGTGGCGGCCAGCTCGCGGAGGGCCTCGGGATCGAAGCTCCAGCCGGTGCCGGGTGCCAGCCAGCGGCGGAGGGCCTCCAGGTCGCCCGCCTCGGCCGCGGTCTGGATGCCGAGGAGCGCCTGCTCGGCCCCGGGAGGCAGCTCGGGAAAGCAGATCAGGCTCTCGGTCTTCTCCCGGCGCGCCTCGGCCCCGGGCGTCGGGACGGTCGTGAGCGGTTTGGCGAGCGGCTCGGGGGGCGGCGGGGCGGTTTCGCCGTTCGCGCAGGCTGTACAGAGGACATAAAGGACAGGAAGGACAAGGACGGGGAAGAGCCTCATTCTTCCGGCTCCCAGCCCGGCGGGGCCATCTCGAAGCTGGCGAAGTCGAAGCCCGGGGCGACCGTGCAGCCGACCAGGACCCAGCCCCCGAGGGGACGGGCGCTCTGCCAGACCCCGGCCGGCACCACGGCCTGGGGCTCCTCCCCGGCGGCGAGGTCGGAGCCGAGACGGACCACGGTCCGCCCGCGGCCCGGGGAGAGGCTCAGCTCCAGCGGCGCTCCGGCGTAGTGGTGCCAGACCTCGGCGGCGTCGGTCACCCGGTGCCAGGCCGAAGAGTCCCCTTCGCGGAGCAGGTAGTAGATGGCCGTGCTCGCCCCCCGGTCCCCGTCCCGGGAAGCATCCCGGAACGTCTCCCGGTAAAAGCCCCCCTCGGGGTGCGGCTTCAGGCCGAGGCGGGCGACGACATCTTCGGCGGACGTTCCGGTCACGGGCACCCTTGCGCGGGGCAGGGCTCGATCCGGTAGCGCAGCGTGACGCTGGCGTCGATCCCCACCTGGCCAGCGGAGACCGGGGTGTCGGCCGTGCTCATCTCCATGGCCATGGCCTGCCTCCGGTACATGGGCGGCTGGAAGACGGTGACGCCCCCTTCGACGACCTCCACGATCTCGACCAGGCGCACGCGCAGGGCTTTGGCGAGCGTTTGAGCCTTGATCTGGCCGGCCGCGGCGGCCCGGGTCAGGGCGGTGGCGCGGGCGGCCTCGTCATTGCGCAGACCGAAGAGGACGCCGTCGAGCCGGTTGGCCCCGGCGGCGAGGCCGGCGTCGACCACGGGGCCGACCTGGTCCAGCTTCTCCAGGCGGACGGAGACGACGTTCGTGGCCTGGTATCCGGAGATGCGCGGCTCGCCTCCCCGGCTCTCGGGGACGTTGGCGTAGACCGGGTTGAGGTTCAGCTCGGAGGTCTGGATATCCTCCGCGCGGACGCCGAGCTTGCGGATGGCCTCCAGGATGGCGTTGGCCGAGCGGTTGGACTCGTCCATGGCCGCCCGGGCCGTGGGAGCCTGGGCGAGGACCCCGAGACGGACCGTGGCTTCGTCGGGGGCGACCCGCGCCTCGCCGTTGGCCTGGACGCTGAGGATCGGAACGACCGGAGTGTTCGCGGTCTCCTCGTGGGCGGCCAGGGGGAAGGACGTCAGGGTCAAAGCGAGGGTCAGGGCGAGGGTCAAGGCAATGCTGTTCTTCTTCATCACGCCTCCTTTCCGGCCCCCAAGTATAGAGAAGCCCCCGGCGGGATTCCGCCGGGGGCTTGGGGGATGTTGCCGGAGGGGCGCTCTTACCGTCTCGCCCCGGGTCTCGCGGCAGGCGCACCCCGCCCCCGGAGAAGCAGGACGAGGGTCACACCCGCGGCGATCGCGGCGACGACCGAAAGTGCGTGCGCCAGGCCGGGGCGATCGGACAACAGGGCCAGGAACGTGGCTGCCGCAAAGACGAGAGCAAGAGCCGCCGGGAGCCGCGGCGGCGGGCCCGGTATGGGTCCCACGAGCGGAGCCACATCCTGCCCTCGGAGAAGCAGGAGGAGGAGCACGATGGTGGCGACCAAGCCAACGACCGCCGCCCAGAAGGCCAGGTCAACCCGGCCGGCCGTCAGTGCCAGAAACGTTGCAACCTCGGAGACGAGGGCGATTGCCGCGGCCGGCACGGAGCCGGGCGGCGGCGGCTGTGCTGGAGGGGGATGTTCGGGTTTGTGGACACCGGGCTGGTCTTGGTCGGGCATCTGAATCTCCTCTCCTCAAAAAGCAGCGTTGGAAGGCACGGAAAGCTCGTCAAAATCCTCCTTCTCTCTGGCGGGCTACTTGCGGAGACGTTACACCGGATCCCGGTTGACCGATGAGAATGAACGGCGCCCAGTAATAAGGATGGGCGTGGGTGCCTCCATCGATAAGCTTCAGCTTTGAAACACGCAACGCCTCCGCCTTGTCGCCGCTCTGCAACAACTGGCGATAGAAGCTGACCATGAGCTCAGGGGTGGCGTTGTCCGCCACCTGCCACAGGCTCACCACGACGCTGGCCGCCCCGGCATAGAGCAGGGCGCGGCTCACCCCAAGGAGCCCCTCCCCCTTCACGTTCTTGCCGAGAGCCGTCTCGCAGGCGGACAGCACGACCAGGTCCGCGTCCAGCTCCAGGTTGAAGATTTCGTGAACCTGCAGGAGGCCGTCCTCCCGGGAGTCTTCGTCCAGCGTCAGGACGAGGCCCGAGTACTCGGGGCGGGTCTCGTTGACGAAACCGTGGACTGCGAAATGAATCCACCTCGCGTGCCGCAGGTATGGATTGTCCTTGACGTTCTCCTCGGTCGCCTCCCCATCGACGTAGAGCCGGAACTGCTCCGGCGGATACAGGCTCGTCGCCTCCTCGACCTCCCGGCGCGAGCCTGGAAGCCGCCGCAGCGAGAGGAGGCCGGCGCGCTGAAAGGACTGTGCAATCGGCCCCGCATCCGCTGGGCTGGCCGAGCCGTCAGCCCAGCGCCCATAGTCGGGATCCGCGAAGCCCAGGAAGGAGAGGGCCGGCTCCGAGGAGGCAGGGGTCGCGGAGGGCGCCCTGCCCAACTCCGCAAAGACGCTGGCGGAAGGCGCATAGGCCACCGATCTGTCACGGATCAGGTAAGAGAGGCTCTCGTATCCTCCTGCCTGGGGCACGTCCGGTGAGGTCAGGAGCGCCTCGAAGCTGAGCAGGAGGAGCGGGCCGTCCGGCGAGAGGATCAGGCGCTTCTTGTCCCGCAACATGGCCTCGGCCGGTCCCAGAAGAGTCTTGTACAGGCGGTGCGCGCTTTCGGCGTACCGGCTGAAGTACCGGCGCCCAGGCTCTTGGAGCAACCCGCGGAGGGTGTCCACCTCGTCGGCGAGCTCTTTCGCGCCAGGCAATCGATACCCTTCCAGCCTGTCCCGCGTGACCACGAAAAGATAGGAGTGCTCCGGGCCTACGGCATATTGCAGGAAGGCGGTGTGCTCGTCGAGCAATCCCTGGATCTTCTCCGGCGGCAGCGGTGCGGGAGTCGAGAAGGCGGCATAGTGCGGGTAATCCCGCTGGATCTGCCCGTCGATCCGCTCCCTCTCTTCTTCGGCCTGGTCCAGCTCCAGCTCGATCCGGGCCGCGTGCTTCCCGTCCTTGGAGAGGTCGTCCAGGAGCTGGCCCTGAAGCAGGGAGAGCCGTCTGCCGACCTCCTCCTCGCTCCGTTTCAGCTCCGGGTCGATGCCCCGTCTGAGATCGATACGGCCCTCGTTGAGCAGGTCGAGCAGGGCACGGGAGCGGGCTCGCTCGCTCGCCGCCAGCGCCGCCGCCAGGTGCCCCCCGGCCGGATCGCGCTCGTGCAGTCTCATCTGGACGTCAATGTAGAAATCATAGTACTCGCGGCGGGAAGCGAAAAACGAGACCCGTTGCCACTGGCTGGCGACCTTGGGCCGGATGGATTCGATGATCCGCAGAGCCTCCTCAATGGCGGACGCGGCCTCCTGGAGATCTCCCTGGTCGCGGCTCAGCCGGGCCAGGGCGGCCTGAGCCACGGCCTCGGTCAGCAGGGTCTTGCGCTGCCGGCTCAGGTCGAGCGCCAGCCGGAAGCTCTCCGCCGCCCGCTTCTCGTCGTGGAGGGCCTGAAAAGCCCGCCCCAGCTCCAGCAGCGCGCTGAGCTCCCCCAGGGCATCCTGGGTCTCGCGATAGAAATCCAGGGTCCGTTCGAAGAGCCGCGCCGCTTCCCCGGGTTCCCCGAGGTCGAGATGCGCGCGTCCCATCCCGTGGAGCGCCGCCGCCTCGATGAGGCGAATGCCCGTCTCGTTGCCGATCTCGAGAGCGCGGGCGTAGTGCTCCAGGGCCACTCGCGGCTCGCCGAGCATCTGGTGGGCCCAGCCGATGTCCCGCAGCACGTATCCCTGCCAGGCCATGCCTCCCGTCTCGCGATAGATCTGAAGGGAAGCGTTGTAGTGCTTGAGCGCCTGATCGGCGTCGCCGAGGTGGAGCGACGTGACTCCCAGATAGTAGAGAATCCAGGCTTGGTTCCCTCTGTCGCCCAGCTTCTCCTGCAGCTCGAGCGCCCGTGTGAAGTGGTCGAGGGCTTTCTGAAGCTCGCCCTGGCGCAGA
Organism: Thermoanaerobaculia bacterium; assembly: GCA_035556715.1. GTDB lineage: Bacteria > Acidobacteriota > Thermoanaerobaculia > Multivoradales > UBA5704 > DATMER01. The sequence continues at coordinate 14,790 of DATMER010000142.1, read as the reverse complement.
TAGCTGTTTCCCAGGTTCTGCAGAATCGAGGCCTCGGAGGTCTGATGGTTGGCCTTCCGGCTCAAGTCGAGTGCCTGCGCGTAGAGACCCAGCGCGGAGTCGACATCTCCCCGGTCCCGGAAAACCGAAGCGATGCCCGCCAGGATCTGAGCCTGGGTACCCATGCTGCCCATCCCACGGGCACGCTCGTAGGAGGCAAGAGCCCCCTCCAGATCGCTGAATGAGTACTGGACAGCTCCCAGGGAGTAGGCGGTCGAGGCGATCTGGTCTGTCTCCCCGAGCTCCTCCCACAGGCGCAGGGATTCCTGGAGGTCCTGGATCGCCATCTGGCTCTGGCCTCCCTGGTACCGGGCGACTCCGAGGTTGTTGCGCGTCTCGGCCTCTCCCGCCAGGTCGCCGGCCTCGCGCGCCAGGGCAAGGGCTCGTTCGTACAAGGACAGCGCCTTCTCCGTTTCCCCGAGCCTGCGGTGAATCAAACCGATCTGATTGAGAGCCTTGACCTCACGGCGACGGTCGCCGACCGACTGCCACAGGGCGAGCCCCTTCTCATAGCGGGTCAAGGCCTCCCTCTTGGCGTCGGCATCCTCCCGTGCCAGCCAGTGGTCCGCTTCGGAGGTGGTCCGCTCGGCAGCCACCCGCTCGGCATCCCCCTTTGTCGAGGACCGCAGCTCCTCCAGCGTCACCTTGTACGGACCAGCCCCGGCCGGCTCGCGCGGAGTGACCAGGAGCCGGAAGTCCCCATCCGTAGAAGCGATCCAGGACAGCAGCTCCGGCTCCTTCCTGCCGCCCACCCCGTCCGCCGTCGCGATCTCCTCTCCCAATGGCCCGACCAGCCGCACCGCCACGTCCACCCCGGTCTGGCCCACGATCACCCGGGCGTAGCCTCCGGCCTGGACCGCGATCCGGTGCTCGTGGATCTCCCCTGCGCGGATCTCCCGCTCCTGAGGGACACCTTGTTCGAGGAGAGCAGGTCCTGCGGGGGTCGGGACGGCGGAGGGAGGAGCCGGGGGTGCCGAAGCGCACGACAGACACAGTGTTCCTAAAAGTCCTCCGAGAAGGGCTAGCGCGCAGGAGCAGAGAGCAGGCAGGGGATAGCGGGATCGAGCACGCAGGATCTTCAAAGACCGCCTCTCGTTGGAGCCAGTCTACTCCAGGGCAGGAGCAGAGAGCCGGCAGACCGCCGGCCGGTGTATAAAAGGACGCTCGGCGCGACGATCTTCCCTCACCGATCATGCCTATCTTATAGAGGAAGAGAGATAGGATGGACAGCATGGCCGACGACCGCGACATGGTGGCCAGGTTCCTGAGGGGCGATCCGGACGCCGTCGCGACCATGGACGGATGGATCGCCCGCGCGGCCTGGCCCTATCAGCGCCGTCTGGCCCACCGCTGGGACGACGTCCTCCAGGACGTCCGGCTGGAGGTGACCCGCCTGCTCGGCGACGGGAAGTTCCGCGGCGAGTCGAGCCTCCGCACCTACCTCTGGCGGGTCGTCTGCCACACCTGCCTGGACCAGATCCGCTCCCAGGGCAAGTGGCAGTTCACCGACCTGGAGGCCGTGGACCAGGAGGAGGGCCGGGCCGCCGGCCGGGTTGGCGGAATACCGCGCCCGGCGGTGGACGACCACGCCGAGCGCGACCTCCTCCTCCGCGTGCTCGACCGCGCCTCCCAGGAGTGCCGCGAGCTCTGGCGCATGCTCGTCCTCGGCCTCTCCTACAGGGAGATGAGCCAGCGCCTCCAGGTCGCCGAAGGCACCCTCCGTGTACGTGTTCTCCGCTGCCGCGAACGGGCCGTGACCCTGCGCGCGGAGCTGCTGGCCGGCCCTCCGGGGAAGGCGGAGCATGGGCGTAACAAACTCGTCGCGCGAACGCCCAAAAAGGGCGGAGAGACGATACGCCCATGAATCCTTTCAATTGTGATCATGTCGCCGAGCTCCTCCCCTGGTACCTGAACGGCACCCTCGACGAGAGGGAACAGGGAGAGGTCCGCGTGCATCTGGAGGGATGCACCAACTGCCGTCAAGCCCTGGAAGAGACCCGCCTAGCCTGGCGGATCTACGACCAGCACATCCCCTCCGAAACCCTGGTCGCCCTCGCCTGGGGAGAGACCCCCGAAGGGATCGACCCCGACATCCTGGAGCGCCACCTCGAAACCTGCCCGCAGTGCGCGGCCGAGCTGGAGATGGTCCGGACGAGCCGTCGCCTGGAGGAGGACGACCGTGTCGCCCTTTTCCCTACGTCTGCTAGGAAGGCGGAGAGAGCCGCACCGCGATGGCGCTCCGCCGCCCTGGCCGCGGGCCTGGCCGGGTTGGTTGCGGCGAGCGGCTGGCTCTGGACCGCGGGCCGCGCCAGCGACCTGGAGGAGCAGCTCGCCCGGGCGAACCGGCCGTCAGCCCCGGCGCCGGCGGCTCCCGCTCCTCCGGTGCCGGACGGCGCCGGCCGCGAACGGATGGCCGAGCTGAGCGCGCAGGTCGAGAGCCTCCGCCGGCAGGAGAAAGAGATGCGGGAGCAGCTCGACCGCATCGCCTCCGCCGGCCCGGCCGCGCCGACTCCACAGATCAACGCCTGGATCGGGGACCTGCGCCCGACGCAGGACGTGGTCCGCGGCGGGTCCGAAGCCGAAGAGGTGCCTGCCGGCAGGGCCGCGAGCCTGATCCTGTCGCCAAGGCACGAGGAGACCCACCGTGTTCACCGGGTCGAGATCGCCGACGCCTCCGGCAAGACCGTCTGGAGCGCCGACGGCCTTGTCCGGGACAGCGAATCGAAGGACTTCGGGATCACTCTGCCCGCGGGCACCCTGAAGCCGGGCGCCTACACGATCCGGATCTCCGCCGAGGAAGAGGGCAGACGGGTGGATCTGGAGAGCTACGCGATCCGGGTGAGATGAGCCATTCTGAAGCGTTCGGATTGGGCCGGAAAGATTCGGAGCCGTTCAAAAATCCTGCGACGGGATCGGAAACTCTTCAGAGCGATCCCAGCGGCCTGGAACGGTTCCGAAACAGTCGCGGACCGTTCCGAATCCAAGGGATTGGATCGGAAAGTTTTCGAGCCGTCCTGAAAAGTTTGGACGCGATCTGAATCCTCGCGAGCCGTTCCGAATCCGTGGGAGCGGCTCCGAGCGGCTCGGAAGCAATCCCAAGCGTTTCGGAACGGCCCGAAAAGTTCCGGACCGCTCCGAATTTCCTCAGAACGGCTCCGAAACGGCCGCCGCCCCGTGGATCGCCATGGTCCGGGGGTCCTGGAGGAATGCGGTGACTCCGAGATTCCGCCGGTTCCACCGCTTATCCAGACCGAGCACGATCTCGCCCGAGTCCGCCCCAACCGTTCCGGGCAGCGTCAGCGCCTTCTCCAGCCGCCGCACCACGTAGTCGTTGTGGAGGGTGCTGGAAGCGTTCTCTCCCGATCCCACCTTCGTGGTCAGATCCTTCTCGTAGACCGCGACCCAGAGGTCGAGCGGACCCTCCATGGCGCGGACCAGCTTCGCCCCGGCCTTCACCTTCAGGCGGTCTCCCAGAGGCTCGACGGCGAGCGTCACCCGGCCGGCGGGCTCGGCGGCCAGGGCCTCCGCGATCCGCTTCCGGGCTCCGGCCTCGTCCGAGCCGTTCAGATGGGTACGGCCGGCCACCACGAGCTGCGGGGTGTACAGCCGGTTGCTCCGGAAGGCGCGGGCGTAGACCTGCTGGCGCTCCGACCAGCGCTTCGCGGAGAACGGGTCGGTCCAGCCGATGTAGTTCCAGTAGTCCACGTGGAAGGACAGGGGGATCACCCGCTCGCCGAGCCCGGGGTCTTTCGCCAGCCGGGAGAGCAGCCGGTCCGCGGGCGGGCAGCTCGAGCAGCCCTGGGAGGTGAACAGCTCAAGCACCACCGGAGAGCTTTCGGGCGCGGGAGAGCCCTGACGGGCGGAAAGTGCCAGGAGGGCCGCGAAGAGGAGCATGGTTCTCATCGTCCTGAGGTACGGTCCTCGACCCCCATCTGGTTTGCAAACCACTTCTTCGGACGCAGGATCTTCCAGTCCCGCTGGGCGCCGTCCAGCTCGACGCCCACATCCCAGCGGCCGTAGCTCGCGTAGAGGATGCCCTGCTTGCCCGCGCCTCCGAAGCGGAGCCTCCCCTGGATGCTCGCCTCGCCGCCGGCCACGGCCAGATCGTCGATGCTCACGGCGCCATCCCCCACGGCCACGTCCGCCACGGCGCCGATGCCCTGAACGAGCAGGAGGTCGTCCACCCAGCGCAGGACCCGGTCGCGGGTCTCGGGGGCGACGAAGGCGAAGATGGGCCGCGGATCGGAGAGCGTGCTCTCTACCTTGGCGCGCAGGAAGACCGGGGCGCCCGGCTCGATGATCGCCTGGTCCAGGTGCAACCGCGCCCACCAGTCGCCTCCAGGCAGGCCGGACCCCGGGACGGAGACCCGGGTCAGGTCGAGCTTGGTCCCGGACACGTCGAAGCGCTTGCCCCGGAAGTCCGCCTCGCGGATGAGCGTGCGGACAGCCAAGTCTCCCCGCAGGGGCCGTCCCTCGAAACGGCCGGCCACGCCGCGGGCATCGAGGCGGATGTCGCCGGTGCCGTTCCAGTCCGGGGCCGCGGCGCGGAACCGGGCGCTCATCCGGCCCGAGCCGCCGGTCAGCTCCAGGCCGGAGCCGCGCGGAAGGTACGCGTTGTAGAAGGAGAGGTCGGGCACCTCGGCCCCAGGCATCTCGATCGCGATCCGCCTGGGGGTGAAGAGGTCGCGCTCGATCAGGCGGGGCGGACCGTTCACGGCCTCGATGCGCAGATCCTTGCCGCGGACGTGCGGCTGGCGCTGCCCGCGCCGGGTCACCTGGAAGGTATCGAAGGCCAGGGCCACCCGGGAATCCTCTCCGGGGAGCACCTCCCAGACCACCCGGCCCGGTCCTTCGGCCCGGTATTCGAGGGTGGAGGCCATCAACCGCTCCGTCTTCGCCTCCAAGCGGCTCTCCGGAAGGATCTGGCCGCGGCGCATCCGCAGGTCCACGGCCACGGGGCCGTCCTTGGCATCGATCCGGAGCCACCGGGTCTTCCTCAGGTACCCGTCCAGGAACGCCAGGCTCGGGATCGTCCCCTCGACCTCGGCGCGCCCGCTCAGGAAGCGGAAGACGTTCCAGCCCCGGTGCTCGGCCGGAGAGTAGGGAGAGATCTCGCCGTCGATCTGTCCGGAAGCGTCAGCGAGGATCGACCCGGCCTGCGGACCCGCTCCGAGGGAGATCCCGCCGGAGACGATCCGGAGACGGGTCGGATCGACGGCCAGGCGGCGCCAGATGGTCATGTCGAACCCGCCGGCGATCCGCGCCTCCCCGGCGAAGCGGAACTCGTCGATCCAGATCTCCCGCACCGAGTCGAGGTCCACCTGGGCCAGGCGGATGCGCCACGGATCGCGGCGGGCACGCGCCTGCCTCCCGGGCTGGCGATAGATCACTTCGGGAGGCCGGGCCGGCGGATTGGTCAACCCGGGGATCGGCGGCTGGAGCGCCAGGCGGGGAGGGCGTGCCCATTTCCGTCCATCCACCCGGCGGCGCAGGCGGAAGCTGACGCCGGTCCCGTTCAGCCCGGTGATGACGAGCTCCCGGTCGCGGAGGTCGAGCAGTTGCAGACGGAAGGTGCCGGAGTCCACGGACGCCCACCACTGCGCGGTCTTCGTCTGGTTGCGGATCTGGAAGCCCCGCACGTGGATCACGCCGGGCCAGAGAGTCCAGGCGGAACCGGTCTGGATGAGCAGCCGCTCGGGCCGGCGGTTGAGGCGGCGCTCGAGGTCGCCCGAGCGCAGGTACCAGTTGCCCGCCACGAGGTAGAGCGGGTAGATGGCCACCGCGGCCAGGAGAAGGCCGAGAATGAGCCGAAGGGCGAAGCGTTTCATGTTGTCCAAATATTGGGGGACGATCGGAATGAGCGGCCGTCCGGTCGAGGCACGCTCTTTGCGAGACTCGTGCCGCCATGAGAGAGATCGTGGTCGACCAGCCGGCGAGCGAAGCCTCGGCCCTGCTCGCCATCCAGAGCCCGGAGGTGCTGAAGGCGCACGGCTGGGAGATGGCCTTCTGGTCCTGCTCGGACGAGGGCCGGGTGGAAAAGGCCCTGCACGCCCTGGGCAAGGGGCGGGACGGCTGGGAGCTGGTCCGGCCGCGCAAGGTGCGGATGGAGCCGAAGGTCCGGACCGAGGACGCCGAGGCCATGGCCCGCTCCGGAAGCCGGGTCTACATCTTCGGCTCCCACTTCGGCACCAAGTCCGGTCCGCTGGAGCCCACGCGCCACTTCATCGCCCGCTTTCGGGAGGACCGGCTCCACGGCCGGCTCGACGAGGGTGAGCTCGAGCTGGAGATCGCCCACGGCCGCTTCAAGCTCCACCGCCTGCTCAACGACGCCCTGCGGGAGAGCGGGCTGGAGCTGATCGAGCCCGGCGGCGAGGAGCGGCGCTGCATCCGGGAGACCCGCAAAAAGGGCCGGAAAAAGGGGAAGAAGTGGGCCGAGCGGATCCACGAGGAAGACTGGCCAGTCGATATCGAGGGCGCGGCGTTCCGACAGGGCGGAGCCCTTCTCCTGGGCCTCCGCTACCCGGTGACCGGGGACGGGCACCCGATCCTGGTGGAGATCGAGGGGATCGACAAGCTCTTCCGGAACCCGCCGGACGACCCGTCCGTCCGGCAGCTCTGGGTCCTGGAGGGGGTGGGAACCGCTCGCGAGCCGAGAGGCATCCGCGCCCTGGAAGAGGACGGGGACGGCTTCCTCGCCATCACCGGCAGCCTGGACAGCACGCCCGAGGAGAGCGCGATCCTCCAGGACCATCCCGAGGGGGAGCGGGCGGAGTCCTGCCTGCACCGCTTCACCCTGCCCAAGCCCCCGCCGCGCTGGAGCGGCGTCGAGGCCGAGAGGGTCCAGGACCTGGGCGTCCACTCCAAGGCCGAGGGCCTCGCCGCCGACACACGGGGCCATCTCTGGTACGTTCTGGACGACGAGCGCATCCGCCTCCGGCAACTCGAACGCTGACCTACGGCAGGACACGCAGAGCGGTACAGACCCGGCTCAGGACGCGGTCGAGCTCCAGGTGGGGCGGGACCTTGCGGGCCAGGTATCCCTGGCCGGAAGGATCGGGCTCATACACGACCAGACCGACGTCGTCCATCATCCGGTTCGCGGCATTGGCGAAGAACAGCGTGCGCTCCAGGTCGGCCTTGTCCACCACCCGGATGGCAAGGAAGAGAAACGAGAGCGGCTTGCTCTGGCGCAGCCAGGTCAGCAGGTCGCTCGTAGGTCCTCCTCCCTGGCCGGCATCCCGTGCCCACTCGGCCTTGAGATCGATGGTCTTGAGACCGGCTTCCTTCACCCGCTTGTCTAGATCCGAGCTGCCCGGCCTGCCCAGGAGGTTCTTCTGGAGCGGATTCCTGGGAGACTTCGGGGCTCCGGCCACCTTGGTCTCGATCAGGATCTCGACAGTCCCCTCCTTGGGATAGGAGGTGTCGAGGTTGTGATTCGGGAAGATCAGCCCCGGCACCGCGCCCCGGCCGTGCAGCTCCTTTCCGGAGCAGTTCTCCAGAATCAGGGCGATGAGGTCCGTGAAGAAGTCCCCCTTGCCGTTCTGATTGTCTCCCTGGTTGGCAAGCCCGGCGGCAAAGGCCTGATCGAACTCCCACATGGCGGAGAAGAAGCGGTTCTCGACCTGAGTCCACCGCGACGGCTTGGCCGCGACGGACCATTGGTACATCTCGAAGAGGGAGCGACAACCCGGGCTCCTCGCGAGGAGGGGGCTGGTCTTACGAGCCACGGTGGGACGAGATGGAGACGATCCGGGATTTCCTGCCGCGGGGCCGGGCACGAGCCCGGCGCCGCTCGTGGAGAGATGTCCTTGCCGCTGCCATCTCGCTCCGGGCGATCCCTTCCCCCTGGAAGAGAATGGCGTCGACGGCTTCTACCGCTTCGTCCAGAAAGCCCTCGCGCCCGTTCCGGAGCGCCGTATCCACCTGGGCCGCCTGCTTCAACAGAGCCTCCTTTTGCCGGGCCACCAGGGCCGCCGAAGGGACGAGGAGCCGGTCCGCTTCGCGAGGCTCCAGCTTCAGGACCCCGCCCCCGTAGCTCCTCCCGATTCTCTCGCAGGAAAGGAGCGTCGCGGAGTTGTAGAAGGCGGTCACGAAAGCCTTTCGCAGTGCAACGGGAATTTGGGGCAGGCGGACCGCGAGCAGCGTGTTCGAGGAGACGACCTGGGCTCGATTGAGGCACAGACGCGGCACGACATCGCTCATGTAGGTCAGGAACGCGTCCGGCGTGACCACGCCCGGAACGCGGAACCAAGGCGAGCGGACACGGCACTTGTACCGCGTGTCATAGCCGAGCTCCTCTCCTCTCCGGACGTAGGCCTGCTCCGCCGGGGTCAGCCGGTCTCCGGGGAGCCAGAGCAGGCAACGCTCTCCGCGGGACTGCAGCAGCTCGACGTCGGCGGGCGTGAGCTGAAGGCCGGGGATCTGGCGCGCCCGGACGAGGGCCGGCCTTAAAGATCCCTCGGGAAGATGCCACCTGGCTGCCTCTTCGGGAGTCAGGATGAAGTATTCGTTCGCTCCACTGACGAACCCGATGCCCGCCTTCCCGATCTCCCCGAGGGGAAGCAGGAGGCCGCGGTCTTGGAGATGGTCGAGGATAACGGCCCCGGGATGGGCTGCGTAGTCCGGCAGCCATTTCTCCGGTTCCTCGCCGGGAGCAAAAACCTCGGCGCTCTCGAGGACAGCCGTGAGATCGGCGAGATCCGAGCAGGACTCGACCTCAGCCAGACCGAGACGGCCCGGACCACCATTCTTCCCAGCCGCGAGGAGCAGCACGACCTCCTCCTGGACCTCGGGGAAGACCGCCTGGCGGAACGAGACGATGTGGACCTCCCCGAAGGACCGGCGCAGGTGCTCCCGCAGCGGAGCCGCGTAGGAGGTGTGGATCAGCTCGGCCGGCAGGATCAGGGCCAGTCGTCCCCCCGGCCGCACGAAAGCGGCCGCATGGACCACGAAATGAGCCCACGAGGAGGCAAGGCGGGTGAGCTGAACACCCGCGTGCGCGGCTCGCTCCAGGGCTTCCAGACGCGCTCCTCCGGCGAAGTCCTGATAACGGATGTACGGTGGATTGCCGATCACCACGTCGACGCCCTCGGTCGGGCCGAACAGGCCTCCCGGAGGAGGCAGCGAGAAGAAGCTCGAGATCCGTGTGTTGGAGAACGGCCGGCCAAGCTCCGAGGCAAGGCGATCCCGCGTGAACCGCGCGGCGTCAGGGTTGAGGTCGACCGCGTGCAGGAGAGAGGCGGTCCGTTCCGGACCGGCGCCGAGATCGCTCAGCCGACGGGCCGCGCTCTCCAGGAAGACTCCGTCGCCGCAGGACGGATCGAGCACCGACTGGTCGGCCCGGGTGACGGCCCAGGCGACCATGGGTTCGACCAAAGAGGGAGGCGAGTAGAAGGCGCCGAGGCTCTTGCGCTGTCGCCGCTCCAGCGGGCTGCTCGTCGCAAGCATGTCAGCATGCTACCACGGAGCTACCGCCCCACTACTGCCCTCCAGAGCCGCCGTTGCCGCCATTTCCTCCCCCTTCTCTTCCAGGACCAGTTTCGCGCACCGGTGTCAGATCCGGCCCTTCTGTGGGATCGTGTTTGGTGTCCGCTCCGGTTGGCTTGGAGGCGGGACGGGCCAGGCACTGCACCCAGATGATCCGGAAGCCTTCGGGGGTCCGCTCGAACGCCAGGCCGGTCCCCATCTCGGTGAACCCCTGGCCGAGGAGCGTCGAGCTCTCTCCCTTGCTCTCCTCCAGCAGCGCATTGATAGCCTGCTCCGGAGTCAGGGCATCGGTGACGATCCTCTCTCCCACGAGTCCGGCAGAGCGGTACTTGTGGCGCTTCACCTTGGCGACGAGCGGGCCCGCTTTGCCCAGGGGGCGTCCGGAGCGGATCACGTCCAGCACCGCCTCGGCGTGCTCCTGGGCGGCGACGTCCAGGGCGGGATGCCGGGTGAGGGGGTGAAGCTTCGCCCCGGCCCTCGCCTCGTTGACCTTGAGCAGCAGCTCCTCGCGCAGCGGCTCGACGCTCTGAAGGGCCAGGGTCTGCCGCTCGTAGAGCTCCGCGATGTATCTCTCCAGGTAGCTCTCCTCGGAGCGCGCGAGCACGAAGCTGTAGATCGGAGTGCCCCGCACCTGCCCGATTCCCACGCCCAAGTCCCGGACGTCCGGATGGAACAGGCTGTTGCGGTTGGAATCCGGCTTCCAGCCCCCGGCGATGGTCTCGGGGGGCTCGGCGGTAAAGGCCAGCTTGCCGGTGACGAGTTGGAACTTGTAGCCCGCCTGGCGGGCCCAGTCCTCGGTCTGGCGCCCCTCGGGCGAGGAGAAGCCCGCGTACTGACGAGTGGTCATGTCGTCCGCGTGGGCCTGCGCCGCCCGGACCAGCTCGGGCTCCAGCACCAGGGGTTGGAGCCCGAGGCTCGCGCGCTGGGCGTTGATCAGGTCCAGGAAGGCTCGGCGAAGCTCCTCCGGGTCCGCCCCGGCTGTTGGAGCCCAGGACAGGAGCAAAGCCGACAGCAGCGGAACCGCAACCCGGCCACGAATGGATAGCATGTTTGGATTATAGCGCGGGTGGAGACTCCCTCTCCATCACGCAGGTGAGGGAGAGGGCCGGGGAGAGGAAGGATGGGCTCAATCCTCCTCGTAGCTGATCTCCATCTTCCGGATCTTCCACGCGGACAGCGCCAGCAGCGCGGCGGAGACGATGAGCAGACCCGGAATCGAGATCCAGGGCGAGGGGGCATCCGCGAGGATGGCCAGCGGACCCTCGTCGAAGGGCACCGGGCAGAGCGACTGGAGGTAGTGGGACACGCTCACCTTCTTGAGCAGCGGCGGCAGCAGGAAGAGGATGCGCTCCCAGCCGAAGACCGCCAGGGCCGGGATCGCCGGGCTCTTGAAGAAGAAGCCCAAGGCAAGGAAGACCGCGCCGTAGCCCATGCAGGCGAGCGAGGTCACCAGCAGGTACGAGCCCAGGTGCGCGAAGCCGGGGCCGCGGAAGAAGAAGTTGCCCACCCCCGTGTGCGGCGCGTAGGCCAGCAGGTACGAGATCAGCGTCGCGGAGCCGAACAGCACGATCGCCACCAGCACACCGGTCAGGTATTTCGCGACCACCAGCAGCTCCCGCCGCACCGGCGACAGGAAGTAATAATGAAGGCTCCGGTCGAGCACCTCGCGGCGGATCAGGTTGCCGAAGATCCAGACGCAGCCGAGGAACACGATCACCCGCACGGTGAACGCCTGATAGATGGCCGAAAAGACTTTCGTGGCCTCCGCCAGGTTGGCAGGGTCGTCCACGGCAACCGGGATGATCGCCCGCATCCCCAGGAGGAACACCGGCATGAGCGCGAGCACCAGCAGCAGGAAGACCCGCTTGCTCAGGAAGCTCTTGCGCATCTCCAGGCGCATCACGGCCAGCGCCTGGTTCCTCCACTGACCCCAGGGATTACCGTGGGAAATCGTCTGCGCGGGGACGGTCTCTCTCAAGGTCTCGCTCACGACTTCTCTCCGATCAGGTACTGGTAGACCGCGTTGACGTCGGCATCCGTCGGCATCACGGTCTCGATGCCGAGGCCTGTCTCGAGCACGACCTCATTAAGCATCATGTAGAAACGGTCGGCGCTGCGGGTCCGTACCAGCAGGCTCCGGCCGTCGTCCTGGATGCTCGCCTCGACCACGTGGTCCTGCTCGAACACCTTGGAAGCCAGGAGCGAGGGACGGTCGCAACGGATCAGCACCTGCACCGGGTGCTCTTCCTCCATCTCGTCCCGCACGCCGCCGATCTCGCCCTCGGCCACGATGTAGCCGCCGTTGATCAGTACCACCTGGTCCGAGATCAGATCGACCTCGTGCAGGATGTGGCTCGAAACGATCACGTAAAGGCCGGCCGCGGCGAGGCTCCTGAAGAGCGCGATGACCTCGGCCCGAGCCATGGGATCGAGGCCGTTGAGCGGCTCGTCCAGGATCAGCACGGTAGGGCGGTGCGCGATGGCCTGCGCAAGCTTGATGCGCTGGCGCATGCCCTTGCTGTAGCCGGCCACTTTCCGTCCCGCGGCCTCGGTGAGCCCCACGCGCTCGATTGCCTCCCAGGTCATCTTTTCGGCCTCGGCGTGCGCGAAGCCGTGCACCCGCAGGTACGAGTAGATGAACTGGTAGCCGGTCATGCCCGGCGGGAAGGCGTCATACTGCGTCGAATAGCCGACCAGCCGGAACAGCTCTTCGGGATGGTCCGGCGCGACGCCCAGAATCCGGATCTCGCCCCGGGTCGGACGGATCAATCCCACCATCAGGTTCATCAAGGTGGTCTTGCCCGAGCCGTTCGGTCCCACCAGGCCGGTGATCCCGGGTGGGATCGTCAGGTTGACCTTGTTGATCCCGAGGACCTCGCCGTAGAACTTCGAAACGTTTTCGATGACGATCCGGCTGTCCGTCTTGCCAAGCGCATTCATCGGACCACCTCGTAGGCGCGGATGCGCCGCGAGAGGAGCCAGAGGCAGAACAGGCCGCCCCCGATCAGAGCCGCCCAGGCCAGGGCCGGAGGCGGCAGGATGTCGCCGTCGCCCAACGGCATGTTGAACAGGTTGGTCCAGATGGAACCGATCACGAACCAGGGCGAGACCAGACTCCCCGCCCACGTGTTGAGGACCTCTGCGATCACTCCGGCAAAGCCCATGGACACGAAGAAGATGACGATCAGCGCGATGCGCGCCACCGGCCGCCACTTCACCCAGGCCGATACCGCCAGCGTCAGGATCGAAAGGAACAGGATCCAGGCCCAGCTCCCCACGAAGATCGCGACGCCGAGCCGCAGGTGGCTCCCGAACCAGGCCCCCCCGTCCAGATAGGCCTGGAAGAAGTAGAGCAGCATGGCGGGAATCCAGGTGATCGCCGAGAGCAGGATCAGCAGCACCGACATCTTGCCCAGCACGTACTCGCTGCGCGAGAACGGCCGCGACAGGTAGAGCGCCAGCCCGTTGTTGCGCAGGTCGGGCGAGACCAGCGCCGGCCCCACCAGCAGCACGAGCAGAAAAGACAGCGCGCCCTGGAACCAGGTGCCGATGTAGAAGAACTTGTTGTCGATGGGCAGGAACTTCTTCAGCTCCTCGGCCGGCAGGTCGAGGAAGGAGAGAGCGCTCATGTTGTGGTGCAGATAGATCAGCAGCAAGCCCACGAACGGCATGAGAAAGCAGAGCGAGAAAAAAGCCACGAAGAGCTTGCTCTTGAACACCGTCTCATAGGCGTAGCGCGGAAAGATGAGAAAGCGCGACCAGGCGGGAGTCAGGACCCCCGTGTAGCGCCGGTAGCTCCGACCGTAGACCGCCATGGCCTAGACCTCCATCGCTTTCAGGAAGATGTCTTCCAGGGAATCCCGCTTGTAGTCCAGCCGGCGGATTTGCACTTTGCGCTCGGCTGCCAGCTTGTAGAGGTCGCGGACCCCGACCCCCTCCGGCAGCACGATTTTGATGCGCTGGCGCGAGCTGGCCGCGACCTCGGCCCCGAGCGCTTCGAGCGCCGCGGAGAAGCCGGGGTCGGACGTCGCGCCGGTCTCGGTGCGCAGCTCCAGGTCGAGGAAGTTGCGGTTGGAACGCCGCTCCGCCTCCAGGTCGCAGGTGACTGCCACCTTGCCCTGCTTGAGCACCAGCACCTCGTCGCAGCACTCCTCGACGTCGCGCAGGAGATGGGAGGAGAGGATCATCCGCACACCGCCCCCCTCACGGTTGTCCCGGATATCGCGGATCAGCCGGAGCATGCGCTCGCGGGCCACCGGGTCGAGCCCGTTCGTGGGCTCGTCGAGAAAGATCAGTTTCGGTCCGTGGACCAGGGCCTGGGCCAGCTTGGCCGCCTGCCGCATGCCGAGGGAGTAGCCGTCGATGGCGCGGTAGCGGGCCTCGCCCAGACCGACATAGAAAAGGACTTCGTGCGCGCGCTCGATGGCCTGCGCCGGCGGCAGGCCCGAAAGCTCGGCCATCAGCCGGACGAAGCGCACGCCGGTCATGCCGGCGATGAACGCGTCGTTTTCCGGCATGTAACCCATGAAAGAGCGGATCTCCCGCGTCTCCGTCCGGATGTCCCGGCCGAGGACGCGGGCGGTGCCGCCACTCGTCTTGTAAAAGCCCAGAAGGGTATGGAGCAGCGTGGTCTTGCCGGCTCCGTTCGGGCCCAGGAGACCGATGCAGCGGCCGGAGAGGGTGGCGTTCAACCCCTGCAGGATCGGACGCCCTCCAAGCTTCACCTCCAGCCCCTGGAGCTCCACCACCGGGACGGCCGGGGCCGCCACAGGTGAGGTCATCTCCCTACCATCGTCGCTCTCCAGAGCCGTCTTCGTCGCCAGGTTCACCACGTTGCTCCTCCCTTCTATCCTTGTCAGACTGACTTACCGGGTTTCGTCGCCCGAAGTTTCAGCCTGCATGCGCTCCGCTTCGCCGTGGGCGTGGTCCATCATCCCCAGGACGCCGCCCATGCCGGCCAGCGTCTGGAGGTTCAGGCCCAGCGGGCTCGTGTTGGTGCTCGCGAAGAGGATGCGGTCCTCCTCGGCGTAGGCGTAGATCAGCGTCGGACCCTGACCGAGGATCAGGTTCTGCATCTGATTCTGGTTCTTCTTCATCTCATGCGGCACCAGCTTGCCGGCCGACTCGAGCACGGGCTGGAGGTTCTGGTAGACGAAGGCCGAGACGTTCACCTGGCCGTCCTGGCCCAGGAGGTCGCGGAACTTGGGATGGCTCGCCAGGTTGACGCCCGACTCGCGCTGCTGGAGCGACCGCTCGAGCAGGGCA
>DATMER010000141.1:0-19888 GCA_035556715.1 Thermoanaerobaculia bacterium | reverse complement strand
CGGGAACGGCCGCGTCGGCTATGGCGCCGGCAAGGCGAAGGAGGTGCCCTCGGCGATCCGCAAGGGCATCGAGATCGCCAAGCGGAACATGATCCAGGTGCCGCTCAAGGGCAGCACGATCCCGCACGAGGTGCTGGGCGTGTTCGGCGCCGGCCGGGTGCTGATGAAGCCGGCCTCGGCGGGCACTGGCGTGATCGCCGGCGGTCCGGTGCGGGCCGTCATCGAGACCGCGGGCATCCAGGACATCCTGACCAAGTCCCTGGGCTCGACCAACCCCCACAACGTGGTCAAGGCGACCTTCGACGCGCTGCTGCACCTGCGCCAGGCCGAGGATGCCCTGCGGCTGCGCGGCATTGTCGGCAGGAGCCAGGAGGAGGGCCGCAAGCCGGCCGCTCCCCCGGTCCCGCCGGCGCCCGCCGCGCCCGAGACGCCTGCAGAGACGGCGACCGCGGAAGCGGGCGCCTGAGGGAGCAGAGCATGGCTGACAATCAGGAAGGCAAGAAGATCCGGATCCGCCAGGTGCGCAGCAGCATCGGCACGAAGCGCGAGCACCGCGAGGTGCTGCGCGGCCTCGGGTTGCGGCGGATTCGTCACGAGGTCGTGCGGGAGGACACTCCCGCGGTCCGCGGCATGGTGAACAAGGTCTCGTACCTGCTGGAAGTTCACGAGGAGCAATCATGAAGCTTCATGAGCTGTCCCCGGCCAAGGGGAGCAAGCACTCGAAGAAGCGGGTCGGGCGCGGTCCCGGCTCGGGCCTCGGCAAGACCGCGGGCAAGGGCGAGAAGGGTCAGAAGTCGCGCTCCGGTTACTCGCAGCGCCTCGGCTTCGAGGGCGGCCAGATGCCGCTCATCCGCCGGGTGCCGAAGCGCGGGTTCACCAACATCTTCAAGACCGAGTACGAGGTGGTGAACCTCTCGCAGCTCGCCGACTTTGAAGGCGATGTGACGCCCGAGACCCTGGCCGGCCGCGGCCTGGTGCGCAAGGGCAAGCTGGTCAAGGTTCTGGGCGATGGCGAGGTCGGCAAGGCGCTCAAGGTGACGGCGAACAAGTTCAGCAAATCAGCCCGCGCCAAGATCGAGGCGGCGGGCGGGAGCTGTGAGGAGCTGCAGGCGTGATCCAAAGCTTTCGCAACATCTTCGCCATTCCGGATCTCCGCAAGCGCGTCCTGTTCACGTTCGGGCTGCTGGCGGTCTACCGGATCGGGTGCCAGATCCCGACGCCGGGGGTCGATCCCCAGGCGCTGCTCGAGTACATGCGGGCGGCGCAGGGGACCTTCCTCGGCTTCGTGAACACTTTCACCGGGGGCAGCCTGGAGAGGATCGCGGTGTTCGCCCTGGGCATCATGCCCTACATCACCGCGTCCATCATCCTGCAGCTCCTGACGGTGGTCTGGCCCTACCTGGAGAAGCTCTCCAAGGAAGGGGAGCTCGGGCGGCGCAAGATCACTCAGTACACCCGGTACGGCACGGTGCTGATCTCGATCGTCCAGGGCACGGGCATCGCCCTGTTCCTGGAGGCCCAGACCACGCCGGGCGGCGCCTCGCTGGTACCGGATCCGGGCTGGGGCTTCCGCGCCCTCACCGTGATCACGCTGACCACCGGCACGGCCTTCGTCATGTGGCTGGGCGAGCAGATCAGCGAGCGCGGCATCGGCAACGGCATCTCGCTCATCATCTTCGCCGGTATCGTCGTGGGCCTGATCCCGGCCATCGGCACGACCGTCGACGCGATGCAGCGCGGGAACATCGCGTTCCTGACCATCCTGATCCTGCTGGTGTTCATGGTCTTCGTCGTCGCCTTCATCGTCTACATGGAGAGGGCGCAACGAAGAATCCCGGTGCAGTACGCCAAGCGGGTCGTGGGGCGCCGCGTCTACGGTGGTCAGAGCACGTACCTGCCGCTGCGGGTCAATACCGGCGGCGTGATCCCCGTGATCTTCGCCAGCTCGGTGGTGACCCTGCCGTCGGTCATCGCGGGGATGGTCCAGAACGACTGGGTGCAGAGGGTCGGAACCGCCATCGGCTGGGGGCAGCCCATCTACTACCTCCTGCAGGTGGTCACGATCATCTTCTTCTCGTACTTCTACGTGTCGATCATCTTCAACCCGGCCGACCTGGCGGAGAACATGCGGAAGTACGGCGGGTTCATCCCCGGCATCCGTCCGGGCAAGCGCACGGCCGAGTACATCGACCGCATCCTGACCCGGATCACGCTGGTGGGTGCGATCTACCTGGCCGCGGTGACGGTGCTCCCCGAGTTCCTGCTGACCGGCATCAACGTGGCCGGCCTCCCGGGGATCGGGCGCACGATCGCTCCGTACTTCCCGGAGTGGTTCACCGAGGGCCTGGGGATCAACTTCTACTTCGGCGGCACCTCGCTCCTCATCGTGGTCGGCGTGGCGATGGACACGATCCAGCAGGTCGAAAGCCAGCTCGTGATGCGCAACTACGAAGGGTTCATGAAGAAGGGTCGCATCCGTGGTCGGCGGGGCTGAGAGCGAGTCCACGGCGAGCTTCGGGATGGCGCACAGCCGCCCGAAGATCGTCCTGCTCGGCCCTCCGGGCGCGGGCAAGGGGACGCAGGCGGCGCTGCTCGCGGAGCAGCTCGGCGTGCCGGCGATCTCGACCGGCGAGATGCTGCGCGAGGCCGTGGTCTCGGGCAGCGGGCTCGGGCAGAAGGTGCAGGGGATCATGGCCTCGGGTGCGCTCGTCGACGACGGGACCATGGCCGAGGTGGTGCGGGAGCGGCTGGCGAGGCCGGATGCCCGGCAGGGGTTCCTCCTCGACGGCTACCCGCGCACGCTCCCCCAGGCGGAGACCCTGGAGGAGATCCTGACCGGGGCCGGGCAGGAGCTCGGCGCGGTCCTGCTCGTCGAGGTCCCGGAGGAGGAACTGGTGCGGCGCGCGGTGCTGCGAGGGCGGGGGGACGACGACCGGGAAGAGGTCGTCCGCCAACGACTTCGGGTGTATCGGGAAAAAACGGAGCCTCTTATCGGTTACTATAGAGAGCGCGGTCTGCTCTACCCGATCGACGGCAATCTCCCGATCGAAAAGGTGTCGTCCCAGATGTTGGTCGCGCTGGGGGTGAACGGCTGATGGTGCTGAAGACCCCCGGCGAGATCGAGCTGATGGACCAGGCCAACCGGATCGTCCTGCGGGTGCTGGACGAGGTTGGCGCCACGATCGCTCCGGGCGTGACGCCGCGGGAGCTGGACCGCCTCGCCGAGCGGGTCATCCGCGGCGAGGGTGGAGTGCCGGCCTTCCTGCACTACCGCGGCTACCCAGCCACGCTGTGCATCTCCGTCGACGACGTGATCGTGCACGGCATCCCGAACGACAGGCCTCTCAAAGGGGAACAGATCGTCGGGATCGACTGCGGGGTCCTCTACAAGGGGTACTACGGGGACGCGGCACGCACCTTCGCGGTCGGCGAGGTCGACGACGAGGCGCGGCGGCTCCTGAAGGTGACCGAGGAGGCGCTGCGGCTGGCGGTCGACCAGGTCCGTCCGGGCGCCCGGCTGTCGGACATCGGGCACGCGGTCCAGCGGCACGCCGAGAGGCACGGCTTCTCGGTGGTGCGGGAGTTTTCAGGGCACGGCATCGGGACCTCGCTCCACGAGGAGCCGCAGGTGCCGAACTACGGCAAGCCGGGCAAGGGGCCGAAGCTCCGCCCGGGGCTCGTGCTGGCCATCGAGCCGATGGTCAACGCGGGCAAGGCCGGCGTCCGGATGGACGCCGACGGTTGGACGGCCCGGACCGAGGATGGGTCGCGGTCGGCCCACTTCGAATTCTCGGTGGCGGTCACCTCGTCGGGCGCCCGGGTGCTGGGATTGAGCTGAGACAGGAGAGAAGAGCGTTTGTCCAAAAAAGAAGAGGCGATCGAGGTCGAGGCCACGGTGATCGAGCCGCTCCCCAACGCGATGTTCCGTGTGGAGCTGGACAACAAGCATCAGGTCCTGACACACATCTCCGGCAAGATGAGGAAACATTTCATCCGCATCCTGCCGGGCGACCGGGTCCTGGTGGAACTGTCACCGTACGACCTCACGCGGGGCCGGATCGTCTACCGTCTGAAGTAGGCGGGTTGAAAGGAAGTCGGTCATGAAAGTACGTTCATCGGTGAAGCGGATCTGCCCCAAGTGCAAAGTCGTCCGCCGGAAGGGCGTCGTGCGGGTGATTTGCGAGAACCCGAAACACAAACAGCGTCAGGGATAGGTAAGACATGGCACGTATCTCAGGGGTCGACCTGCCCCAGAACAAACAGGTTTGGATCGGGCTCACGTACATCTACGGCATCGGCCGGTCGCGCTCGCGCGACATTCTTGCCAAGGCCGAGGTTCCGGACATCACCAAGGTGAGGGACCTCACGGAGGACGAGACTCGCCGGATCCGCAAGGTGATCCAGGACGAGGGCCGCGTCGAGGGCGACCTGCGCAAGGAGGTCAGCCAGAACATCAAGCGCCTGATGGAAATCGGGAGCTACCGGGGGGTGCGCCACCGCAAGGGGCTGCCGGTCCGGGGTCAGCGCACGCAGACCAACTCGCGGACCCGCAAGGGACCGCGCCGTGGCGCGGTGGCTGGCAAGAAGAAGGCGACCAAGAAGTAAGGCGCAGGAGCCAGGAGACCTACGATGGCCAAAGGCGAAAAGAAGGACCGGAAGGGCGGCAAGCGCAAGGAGAAGCGCAACGTCCCGCACGGGGTGGCGCACATCCAGGCCACCTTCAACAACACGATCATCTCGATCTCCGATCCGGAGGGCAACCTCCTGTCCTGGTCTTCGGCCGGGCGGATCGGGTTCAAGGGCTCGCGCAAGGGTACGCCCTTCGCGGCCCAGGTCGCGGCGCAGAACGCGGGCGGCAACGTCAAGGACGTGAGCATGCGCTCCGTGGATGTCCTGGTCAACGGACCGGGCGCCGGGCGCGAGTCGGCGATCCGCGCGCTGCAGGCGTCGGGACTGGAGGTCAAGTCGATCAAGGACGTGACCCCCATCCCGCACAACGGCTGCCGGCCGCGCAAGCGCCGCCGCGTGTAACGAATCGGAATCATCCCGCGAAGCACTCCCCGGGCGTGCCGGGGGGCTCGTCGGGCGTCTTCCCTGGTTGAAGTCCCCGTAGCATCGGGGAGAGGACGTCAAGGAGAGAACTCAAGTGGCAAGATACACGGGACCCGTCTGCCGGCTCTGCCGCCGGGAGCGGATGAAGCTGTTTCTCAAGGGTGACCGCTGCTTCAAGGAGAAGTGCGCGGTCGAGCGGCGCAACTTCCCGCCGGGCCAGCACGGCACGCGGCGCGGCCGCCGGACGCTGGGCTACGGCCTTCAGCTCCGCGAGAAGCAGAAGGTGAAGCGCATCTACGGTGTGCTCGAGAGCCAGTTCCGCAACTATTTCGAGGAGGCCGACCGCCGCAAGGGCATCACCGGCGAGAACCTCCTGGTGATGCTGGAGCGGCGGCTCGACAACGTCGTCTACAGCCTCGGCTTCGCGGCGTCGCGGGCCCAGGCGCGCCAGCTCGTCCGCCATGGCCACGTGCAGGTCGACGGCCGGAAGGTCACCATCCCCTCGTACCAGGTCAAGTCGAACGAGTCGGTCGTGGTCAAGGAGGCCAGCCGCAAGAATCCCCTGATCCGGTCGAGCGTCGAGACCGCCCGCGGCCGGGGCGTCCCGGAGTGGCTGGAGCTCGACGCCGAGAACGTGACCGGCAAGGTGCTTCGCCTGCCGACGCGCGAGGACATCAAGCTCCCGATCCAGGAGCAGCTGATCGTCGAGCTCTACAGCCGCTAAAAATACCCGGGGTTCACCCTGGGAAGGAGTCTCAAGAATGCTTTGGAAAGGTTTCCAGCGCCCGAAGCGCCTCGAGGTCGACTCGCAGAGCCTGACGCCGACCTACGGCCGCTTCACCGCCCAGCCCTTCGAGCGTGGCTTTGCCACGACGATCGGCAACGCCCTGCGGCGCTGTCTGCTGTCCTCCATCGAGGGGGCGGCTATTACGGCGATCAACATCGAGGGAGTGCTCCACGAGTTCTCCTCGATTCCGGGCGTGCAGGAGGATGTGACGGACATCATCCTCAACCTGAAGCAGATCCCGATCCATCTGCACACCGACGAGCCGAAGGTGCTCTCGATCGACGTGCAGGGGCCGGGCAACGTCACCGCCGGCCAGATGGCCGAGGACCCGCAGGTCGAGATCCACGACCAGTCGGTCCACGTGGCCACCCTCAACGAGGAGGCGCACCTCAAGCTGCAGGCGCAGGTGCGCAAGGGGCGCGGCTACGTCGCGGCCGACCGCAACTTCGACGAGTCCATGGGCATCGGCTGGATCCCTCTCGATTCCGCCCACAGCCCGGTGCGGCGCGTCAACTACCGCGTCGAGGCCGCCCGCCTGGGTCAGACGACCGACTACGAGCGCCTGATCCTGGAGGTCTGGACCAACGGCACGATCAGCCCCGAGGAGGCGGTTTCGCTCGCGGCCATGCTGCTCAAGGACCACCTCGGCATCTTCATCCAGAGCGAGGAGAGCCTGCGGCACGACGGCGGCGAGCTCGGCCGCGAGGAGCTGGCCGGGCTGGATGCCCTGCTGGCCAAGAACATCGACGAGCTCGACCTGTCGGTCCGCTCGGCCAACTCGCTCAAGAACGCCAACATCCACACCCTCCGCGACCTCGTCCGGCGCACCGAGAAGGACATGCTGGAGACGAAGAACTTCGGCAAGAAGTCGCTGGAGGAGGTCCAGGAGGTCCTGGATAAGCTGGGTCTTTCGCTCGGCATGGAAGTGCCGGGAGCCGGGGCTTCGGCCTAGGCCTTTTTGCCCTAGGAGGGGACACATCATGCGTCACGCTGTCAGGGGCAGGAAGCTGGGCCGGACCAGCAGCCACCGCGAGGCCCTGTTCCGCAACCAGCTCCAGTCACTCATGGAGAGCGAGCGGATCATCACGACCTTGCCCAAGGCCAAAGAGCTGCGTCCGATCGCCGAGAAGGTGATCACCCGGGGCAAGCACGGCACGGTCCACGACCGTCGCTGGGCTCTGCGCTGGCTGATCAAGCGCGAGCTCGTCAAGAAGCTCTTCGACGAGATCGCGCCGCGCTTCACCGAGCGTCCGGGCGGCTACCTGAGGATTGTCAAGCTCGGACCGCGCCAGGGCGACGGCGCCGAGATGGCAATCATCGAGTTGGTCGAGCGCGAGTCGGTCGCGGCTCCGGCCGAGGCTCCCAAGGAGACCAAGGCCAAGAAGGAGCCGAAGTCCGCCAAGGAGAAGAAGCCGGCCAAGGAGAAGGCGGCGAAGGAGAAGCCGGCTAAGGAGGCCAAGCCCAAGAAGGCGGCGGGGGACAAGAAGCCCGCCAAGAAGGAGGGCACGGAGAAGACCAAGAAGGGCTCCCAGCAGAAGGGCATCACCCGCCAGAAGCAGGGCTAGTCTCTCCGCTTTCTCGAATCTCTGGAACGGCCGGCGTTCGCGCCGGCCGTTTTGTTTTCAGGCCGATTTTCAGCCTAAAATCCAGGCCGTGCGCTCGCGTCTCGGCCGCAACGTCTTCGCCCTGGCGGCGGTGAGCCTCCTCACCGATGTGGCGAGCGAGATGACCTACCCTCTGCTCCCCGTGTTCCTGTCCACCGTTCTGGGAGCGAGCGCGATGGCGGTGGGGGCAATCGAGGGGGCGGCGGAGTCCACGGCGGCTCTGCTCAAGCTGGGCAGCGGTTGGCTCTCGGATCGGGTCCCGAGACGCAAGCCGCTGGTTCTGCTGGGCTACGGCATCGCCTCCCTGGTCCGGCCGCTGATCGGTTTGGCGCAGTCGGCTTCCCAGGTGCTCGCGGTCCGGGTCGCGGACCGGGTCGGCAAGGGGATTCGCGGAGCCCCGCGGGATGCGCTGATCGCGGACTCGGTCGATCCGGCCATCCGCGGGCGAGCGTTCGGCTTCCACCGGGCCGCGGACCATGCCGGCGCCGTGGTCGGACCGCTCCTGGCGTTCGCCCTTTTGCGCTGGACGGAGATGGACCTCCGGCAGCTTTTCCTGTTGACGATCGTTCCCGGCGCTCTCGCGGTCGCCGCCCTGGTCTTCGGAGTCCGCGAAGTGCCCCGCGTCACCGATTCATCCTCGAAGAAGTTCGATCCCCACGCCCGGCTCGGAAGGCGGTTCTGGGCGTTCCTCGGCGTCCTCTTCCTCTTCACCCTTGGAAACTCGACCGATGCCTTCCTCCTGCTGCGCGCCTCCGACCTGGGAGTCGACGCCGCCCTGATCCCGATCCTCTGGGCCATGCTGCACGTGGTGAAGTCGCTCTCCAGCACTCCGGGCGGGGCACTGTCTGACCGTCTCGGCCGCAAGCCGCTCCTGGTCACCGGATGGCTGGTCTACGCGGCGGTCTACTTCCTTCTGGGACGGGCCGGCGCCGAGTGGCAGGCGTGGGCGCTCTTTGCCGTGTACGGGATCTATTTCGGATTGACCGAGGGGGTGGAGAAGGCGCTCGTCGCCGACCTCGTCCCGGCCGACCGGCGGGGAGCGGCGTTCGGCTGGTACAACCTGGCCCTGGGATTGGGAGCGCTCCCTGCCTCCCTGATCTTCGGCGTGATCTGGGACCGATGGGGAGCATCGGCGGCGTTCACGTTCGGAGCGGCGATGGCCCTGGCCGCGGCGGTCGGAATCACCGCGGTAGCCCCGGCGAAACGGAATGCGCAGGCCTGACACTGAGGGATTGAAGGAGATCTGCATGCCCCTCTCCAGACTCACACTCCTCTTCCTTCTCCTGGCGGGACCTGCGTGGGCAACTGACCCTGCAGCAATCCGGCGCGAGCTCGAGGCCTCCCGGGTGGACCCGGGTCGGGCCGTCTCCCTCAAGAACGTGAAGCTGAACGCGGGGCTCGCCGTGCTCCAGCTCGAAGAGGGGACGCTCCTGCCCGTGACCCCGGTCGGCGGCAAGACCGTCGAGCTGCTCTTCTTCGGCAAGGGGAAGATCCGGATCGATCCGCCGGATGAGATCGAGGCCGGGCAGCTCGAGCTCTTCACGGGCGGTACCCGGCTGGAGGAGGAGTTCACGGAGATGACCCTCGTGCTGGGTCTCGATGCCGCGGTGGACGCCATGCTGCGCAAGCCCAAGGTCGAGAGCCTGGACCCCGCGCTCCTGAAGCGGGCGGAGGAGGCCTATGCCCTCTGGAAGGCGAGGCCCGAGCGCAAGCTCCTGGGCGTCGAAGGAGCCGTCCTCATGGACGTCGCGGGAGAGCCTTCGTACCAGGGCTTCTTCGCAGCCTGGCTCCGGGGCGGCGAGCAGGGCGACTTCCTTTATGTCGTGGAGCCCCAGGCGCAGGAGCAGGTCACGCTCGGCCGCTTCGTGCCGATCGAGGCGACCGAGAAGGAGAAGCGCAAGATCCTGCGGCAGATCTCCCGCGAGCAGCGCAAGGGGCGGCTGATCGGCGTCGAGCTGGAAGACCTCGGCCAGTGGGACACCTGGCTGTCCGCCTCGCTGCGCGACAAGGAGGGCAAGCCGGTCCCGGGGAGGGCCACCTTCGAGCCGGAGAAGTACACGATCGAGCTCTCCGTGGCGGAGAAGGATCTGAGGCTCCAGGGCAAGGCGCGGCTCGACTTGAAGCCCATCTTGCGCGGCTCCCGCGCCGTCAACCTGCGCCTCAACAACGACCTCCAGGTGACGAAGGTGACGGACGCCGGCGGAGCGGAGCTCTTCGTCCAGCGCTCCGGCCGGGACCTGACCGTCTTCCTGTCGGCGGCTCCCGCGGAAGACGCCACGGTCGGCATCGTCGTGGAGTACGCCGGCAGCCTGATCGACCGGGACGGGGGATCGTTCGCCTTGCGCGACACCACCGAGTGGTACCCGCATGCCGGGACCGTGGACCGCGCGAAGTACGACGTGACCTTCCGCTGGCCGAAGAAGTTGGACCTCCTGGCCGCCGGCCAGAAGGTCGAGGGTGGCGAAGGGACGGACGGGATGCTCTGGGAGCGGCGCGTCCTGGAAGTCCCCTCCGGATGGTTCTCCTTCGAGGTGGGCAAGCTGAAGATCGAAACCGCGCAGGCGGGCCATGTGCGGCTGACGATGGCGTTCGATCCCGAGGTCCAGCGCATGGGCAAGGAGACGCGGGAGGAGATCACCAAAACGGTCGCCGACTCGCTCGTCTATTTCGAGGAGCTGTTCGGCCCCTACCCCCTCGACGAGCTGACGGTCGTCACCGTGCCGCGCGGCTTCTCCCAGGCCACGCTCGGGTTCGTGACGCTCTCCAGCATGATGATGGTCGACCTGGAGGCCTGGAACGTCTTCTTCGGGCTGGAAGACCGCCGGACCGTGATCGCTCATGAGATCGCGCACCAGTGGTGGGCGCACGCCGTGGGCTGGGCCAGCTACCGCGACCAGTGGATCAGCGAGGCCATGGCGAACTACTGCGCCCTCCTCTATGCCCGCAAACGGCTGGACTGGAAAGGCCGTTACGGCCTCGGTCCCACGGCCGGATGGCAGGAGGCCCTCACCGCCGCGACTCCCGACGGCCGCACCATCGAGTCCGTGGGGCCGGTGGTGCTCGGCGAGCGGCTCTTCTCCAGCCGGGCGGGCGACGCCTACCAGGCCATCGTCTACCACAAGGGGGCGGTGATCCTCGACATGCTGGCCCGGACTCTCGGGGAGGAGAACTTCCCGAAGATCCTGAACCAGGTGGTCAAGGTGGTGGCGAACCGCGCCATCTCCACCGGCGACTTCCTGTCGCTGATCGAGCGGATCACGGCCACCGAGCTCGACTGGTTCGCCGACCAGTTCGTCTACGGGACCGGCCTGCCCGAGGTGTACTACCGCTACGGGTTCGAGCCGAAGGCTGACGGCAAGTGGGCCGTCAAGATCGAGGCCCGTCAGCAGACGCCGTACCGCTTCCGCTACCGGGTGGTGAAGTCCGAGGGCGGCGGGCTCGACGTCACGCGGGAGAAGCTCGACCAGATCCAGGTCGAGTCGTCCTCCCTGGTCGTGCCGGTGGAGATCGCGGTCTTCGACCCGGCCCGGGCCGAGGGCGGACGCAAGGCGAAGGAGAAGGTTCCCAACGCCACGGTCAGGGGGCATACCCTGTTGAAGGGGGAGAGCACCGATCTGACGATCGACGTCGATCACGAGCCGCAACGGGTCTGGCTCGACCGCAACGCCGTAGTCTTCGGCCGCTTCTTCGACGAGAGCCGCCACCCGAAGCAGGTACTCTTCTTCCAGGGGATCGATGCTGCCGCGGCGGGGAAGCACGCGGAAGCCGAAGCGTTGTACGGCAAGGCGCTCGCGGCCGAGGTCGAGACCGGATCGGAGGAGGAGAAGCGGGACCTCAAGCGCCAGGAGCGGTTGTGGAACGCCCAGATCGAGCTCGGGCGGGCGCGCCTGTTCCTGGACCAGGCCCGGGATGCCGACGCCCAGACCGCCCTCGATCGCGCCGAGCGCGTGCTCGGCTCCTACCAGGGCTGGGTCGACGAGGAGTTGAAGGTGCTGACGTCCCGCATCGAGATGCGGCGCGGGGAGTATGAGAAGGCTTTCCGGCGCCTTCGCAAGGGTCTTCTGAAGGCCGGTCAGCTCGACAGCACCGAGGGTTACGTCCTGCTGGCCATCGCGGCCCGGGCGACCGGCCACGCCGATGAGCTGGACCAGGCGACCAAAAAGGCGCGGGAGAGCGGGGCGGATCTCTCGCTGCTGAGCAGCCCTTAGACCGCCGCCTTGCCCGCGATCCGAAGGTAGCCCTTCTCCCGGGCTTCCTTCTCCACAGCTGAGCGCCGGCTCCTTCCTCGACCCCCTTCGATCCGGGCCAGGGCGAGGCCCGCTTCGAGGCGGATCTCCGTGAAGCCCGCTTTAGTGGCCTGATCGATCACCTCGCTGAGGGCTTCGGCGGAGCTGTGCGCCCGGAGCTGGACGGCCAGCCGGGCGCGGAGGTCCTGGCTGCCTTCGAGGAGGGCGAGGGCTTCCCGGCTCTTGCCCGAGATTGCCAGGGCGAGGGCCTGTCCGTCGACGGCACCCTGGCGCTCGAGCTCCGTGGCGGCCAGTCCCGCCAGCTCTGCGGACTTCGCAGTGTCCCCCTGTTCCAGGAGGAGGATGGCCAGGGCCAGACGGCTCTCGGCCGCGGTGCCCTTTTCTCCCAGGCGCTCGCGCAAGGCGAGGGCCTCCTCGTGACGCTTCCGGGCTTCGTCGAGCTTTGCCCCCCGCGCCAGGACCTCTCCGAGACCGAACAGGGCGTAGGCCATGGAGCTCTGGCTTCCCGTCTCCCGGCACGTGGCCAGGGAGGACTCGAAGCTCTTCCGGGCTGCGGCGAGATCCCCCTGGTCCAGGAAGAGGGTGCCCAGGTTGTTGAGCGAGGCGACCTCGCCGATCCTCTGACCGGTCTGCTTGCGCAGACGGAGCGCGGTCTCGTGCCGCTGCCGGGCCGCGGCGAGCTCCCCCTTGCGGCGGAGGACAACGCCGAGGTTGTCCAGGGCATAGGCCTCGCCGCTCTTGTCCCCCTGCTCCCTCCGAATGGCCAGCGCCTGGTCGAAAAGCTTGCCCGCCTCATCCAGACGTCCCCGGCGCAGGAGCACTCCCGCCAGGTTGTTGAGGGCGTAGGCCTCTCCCGCCCTGCTGCCGATCTCCCGCGAGACGGCGAGGACCTCTTCATAGAGCTGGCTCGCCCGGTCCAGATCGCCCTGGCTCCGGAGCACGACCGCCATGTTGTTCAGAGCCCCGGCCTCCGCGCCCCGGTTGCCGATGCCGCGGTACGTCTCCAGCGCCTCCTCATAGAGCCGCGAGGCGTCGGCGAGCTCGCCGCGGTCGAACCGCACGTTGGCGGCATGGGTCAGGGCTTCGGCGACCCCGGCCCGGTCCCCCTTGGAGTCGTAGAGACGCTGCCCTTCGGCGCAGGCCGCGAGGGCCGGTTCGGCCTGGCCCAGGTTGCGGAGGGCGCGGCACTCCATGAGCCGGGCCTGGGCGACCATCAGCGTCGCCTTCTGCGCCGACGCCTTGGTTGCGGCCTGGCCCGAGGCGTTCCGCTGGCGCTGGAAATCGGCGCGGGCTCCGGCGGCCATGGCCTCGGCCAGATCGATCCGGGGGTCCCCGTTCGAGGGAGGGGGCAGAGCCCGGAGGGCCTCGGCCGTGGCGAGCGCCTCCTCCGCCTGGCCGGCCGCGGTCTGGGCCGCGGCGAGCCTCAGCCCATGATCCAGATCGTCCGGGAACATCGACCAGAGGTCCCAATAGATCTGGACCGCCCGCCTCCAGTCCTGGGCCGTCTCGCGGTAGCGCCCCTCGATCAACAGGCGGTCCTCCGGGGGCAGGTTCGCGGACAGCTCGAACGCGGTTTTGGCCTCCTCCCGTGCCCTGCGGTCGTAGCCGAGGGTGGCCAGGGCCGTGGCGAGACCGGAGTGGGCGAGGGCGTTGCGCGGATCGGCGGCCACGGCCCGCTCCAGGAGGTCGCGCCCGGCCGCGGGCTCGAAGAGCCGCAGCCTGTTCATGCCCTCCGAGTAGAGGCGGGCGGCCTCCGTGCTGGAGGCCCTCGCGACCTGTACCCCCGCCGTGTCCGCCCCCATCCCCTCGCGGAGCCGGCGGCCCGCTCGCGCCACCAGGTCGAACAGCTCCGCCTCGGGACCGCTCTCGGCCACCGTGGTCGTCTCCCCGGCCTGGGTATCCTGCAACCGGACGTCGAGGCGGATCCTCCAGCCGGCCGGGGTGTCCACGACCGCGAACGAGCCGAGGACCACCGCATCCGTTCCGAGCCGGGTGCGGACGCGGGCCAGGGTGTCCGCCGCGAGGCTGTTCGAGTCCCCGAGGCCCAGCTCCACCTTGGCGCGGGCCACGTTCTCGCCGGACACGATCCGCAGACCGCCTCCGGCGCCGAGCTCCGAGGAGAGCATCTCGGCAATCCCCGTGGAGAGCCACTCGGTGCCCGGGGTTTTCGTCAGGTTCTGGAAGCCGAGCACCGCGACCGAGCGGCGGGCGGTGATCCCCTCCGCCATCCTCTCGGTCAGCCGGGCCAGGCGCCCCTCCGGCGTCAGATCCTGCTCGGCGCGCCACCCCTGGTAGCGGAACCAGCCGACCACGACGGCGACCAGGAACAGGGCGGCGAGGGCAAGGAGCTGGGTCCTTGGCGGCAGGTTCCTCTTCGCGGGTGGAGGGGTAGGAGGCGGCTTCTCTTCGATCGGTTGAGGTTTCGGCGCGACGGGTCCGGTCAGGGCCTGGACCACCTCCGGAGCTGTGGCGAACCGGGTGGCGGGATCGCGCTCCAGGCAGCGAAGGATCGCCGCCTCCCATCGCGGATCGAGGCCGGGCACGTGAACCCGCGGCGAAGCCGGTTTCTCCTGCAGCCTGCGGACCGCCACCGAGAGGGCGGTGTCGCCCACGAACGGCACGGTCCCGGTCAGCATCTCATAGAGGACGATCCCGAGCGCGTAGATGTCGACCGCGCCGGTGATCTCCTTGCCCTCCACCTGCTCGGGCGCGAGGTAGGCGGGCGTGCCGACCACCCCGGCCTGGATGGTCAGGGTCATGGCGTCCTCGCCCGACTCCAGGCGGGCCAGCCCGAAGTCGGTGACCACCGCTCGTGCCGTGCCCCGCAGCTCGGTGAGCACCACGTTCCCCGGCTTGAGATCCCGGTGGATGATCCCGGCCTGGTGCGCGGCATGGAGCGCATCGGCGATCTGCCGGGCGATGGGCAGGGCCTCCTCCGTGGACATCGGACCTGCGCGGCGGAGGCGCTGCGCCAGGGTCTCGCCTTCGAGAAGCTCCATGGTGAGCACCATGGTCCCGCTGTGGAAGGCTACGTCGAAGATCCGGCACACGTTCGGATGCGTGACCTTGCGCGCGAGCTGGATCTCGCGGCGGAAGCGCTCGATCGCCAGATGGTCGCGGGCCACCTCGGAGCGCACCGTCTTCAAGGCGACCCGGTCGCGCAGCTCCTGGTCCTCGACCTCGTACACCTCCCCCATGCCGCCCCGGGCCAGGAACCGGATGACCCGGTACCGCCCCGCGATCGTCTCGCCGGGAGCGAGCGCCGGCTCATCCCGGGACCGGGGCGGTGTCTGCGAGGCCTTATGAGGAAGCGGGCTGGTCGCGTCCTGGGGAGCGGGCTTGGGAGGAGCGGCCGGTATCGGTATACCGACCAGGGTAGGGGGAGTCGAGCCCGCCACCGTGACGTCACCCTGCGCGGGGTCCGCCCCCGGCTTCCGCACGCCAAACTGCGTGTTGCACGACGAGCACCGGATCCGCACGCGGGGGGGCGTATCCGCCCCGATGGTAAAGCGCAGCCGCTGCCCGCAGCCTGGACAGACGACGGAAAAGGACGACGCGGCGGCCGAGGATGGCTGGCTCATCGATGCGAAGACCCGGAAGTTGTGGTTGATTCTACTCCAA
The DNA here is from genome assembly GCA_035556715.1 of Thermoanaerobaculia bacterium. GTDB lineage: Bacteria > Acidobacteriota > Thermoanaerobaculia > Multivoradales > UBA5704 > DATMER01. The sequence goes on along the minus strand of DATMER010000141.1, from coordinate 4,577 downwards.
CCGGAGCCCCTCACCCCCCTGGCCCCCTCTCCCACCTCCCCATCCCCCTCCCTGGGAGAGGGGGAGACTTGCTTCTGGCTGGCTGTTGTTTTGGGAGGGAGGGGGCGCCCCTCTCCCGGCGAGGGGGGCGGGGAGGCGGGAGAGGGGACGGGGGTGAGGGCTTCCCCCTCCGCTCCCTCATCTGTCAGGATGCGCCTGCCATGACTCGAACCCTCCACCTGCTTTCGATCCTGCTCCTCGGCCTCCTTCCTCTCGTAACAGCGCTGGCTCATGCCCAGGAAGAAAAGACCGTCCCTCCTTCGCCGCCGCGCGCCGAGGGGGACGGCCCGTACAACCGCCTGATCCTCCGCGGCCTGACCGTGATCGACGGCACCGGCGCTCCGCCCGTGGGGCCGGTGGATGTCATCATCGAGAAAAACCGCATCGCGGGGATCGTCCCGGTCGGCAGCCCGGGCATGGCCATCGACCCCGAGGCCCGCCCCAAAGCCAAGGAAGGGGACCGGGAGATCGACCTCTCCGGCATGTACGCCCTGCCCGGACTGATCGACATGCACGGCCACATCGGCGGCCGGGAGCAGGGCACCTCGGCCGAGTACGTCTTCAAGCTCTGGATGGGGCACGGCATCACCACCGTCCGCGAGCCGGGCTCGGGCAACGGCCTGGAGTGGACGCTCGACCACAAGGCGAAGAGCGGACGCAACGAGATCACCGCCCCGCGCATCGAGGCCTACGCATTCTTCGGCCTCGGCCGCGACAAGCCGTTCCTCACCCCCGACGAGGCCCGCAAGTGGGTGGGAGAGGTGGCCGCGAAGGGGGCGGACGGCCTCAAGTTCTTCGGCTACCGGCCGGACATCATGCAGGCGGCCATCGAAGAAGCGAAGAAGCGCGGGCTTCGCAGCACCTGCCATCACGCGCAGATGAGCGTCTCGCGGGTCAACGTCCTAACCTCGGCGCGCTGGGGCCTGACCTCGATGGAACACTGGTACGGCCTCCCCGAGGCCCTGTTCGACGGTCGCACCGTCCAGGACTATCCCCTGGACTACAACTACTCCGACGAATCCCACCGCTTCGGAGAAGCCGGAAAGCTCTGGAAGCAGGCCGCCGCACCGGGCTCCGAGCGCTGGAACCAGGTGATCGACGAGCTGATCGCCCTCGACTTCACGCTCGATCCGACCCTGACCATCTACGAGGCGAACCGGGACCTGATGCGCGCCCGCCGCGCCGAATGGCACGAGGAATACACCCTCCCCTCGCTCTGGGACTTCTACGCCCCCAGCCGCCAGTCGCACGGCTCCTACTGGCTCCACTGGACGACCGACAACGAGGTCGACTGGCGGGAGAACTACCGTCTCTGGATGGCCTTCCTCAACGACTACAAAAACCGCGGCGGCCGGGTGACCACGGGCTCGGACAGCGGCTACATCTACAAGCTCTACGGTTTCGACTACATCCGCGAGCTGGAGCTGCTGCGCGAGGCCGGCTTCCACCCCCTGGAAGTGATCCGCGCCGCCACCCTGGACGGCGCCGAGGCCCTCGGCCTGGACAAGGACATCGGCTCCCTCGAACCCGGCAAGCTGGCCGACCTCGTGATCGTGGAAGACAACCCCCTGGCCGACCTCAAGGTTCTCTACGGCACGGGAACCATCCGAGTCACCCCGGACAACAAGGTCGTGCGCGTAGGCGGAGTCCGCTACACGGTCAAGGACGGCATCGTCTACGATGCGAAGAAGCTGCTGGCCGACGTGCGGAAGATGGTCAAAGAAGCCAAGGACAAGTCGGGCAAGCAGATCGTGCAGCCGGGGATGGAGACTCCGTAGATGACCTTCCTCGACAGCAGCTAGTGTAGTGCGCCTGAAGTTCGGTGCCTTTCGTTGCGTCCGGATGGCCCTTTCGCACCGGGTGTCGGTAGGCGCCGCACTGAGAGCGAATATCGGACCCACTACACTAGGTCACGGATCTTGTCGCGGTCTTTCTCTGACTCTTCCGATCAAGGCCGGCCCGCTTGGATTGACATGCCTCCGGGCCGGCTGGCTTCGCCATCCGCCAGAAGGTAGGTTAAGATACGCAGGGTAAGCGCGACGCCTTTCTTGATGTACCAGTGTAAATAGGTGTGAATGAAATGAGGCCATGCCCGCTCTGCAGGGAGGAGATACAGGACGACGCTATCAAGTGTCGTCACTGTCACTCTCTGCTTGTCCCGCTCGGACCGATAGAGCCCAGCAAGGGAGAAACGCAAGATCAGAACGCACAAATTACCTACGTTCTGGATAGAGACCTTGTACGATTCGCCAAGTTCGCCGGGGCAGTTCTTGGCGTATTGCTTGTCGCCGGGACGTACTTGTTTGGATTCAGGCTTGAGTCGGCATTAGACGAGATGGATGATGCTCAAGAAGAGCTGGCCCTGACGCAGAAAGAGCTTGCAGCGGCCAAGCAAGTTGTCTCACAATTGAAGCGAGATGTCGAGCAGGTGCTTGGGGAGGCGAGAGCACAGCTTGGATCCATCACGGAGACGAGACGTCGCGCTGATGAACTATACATCGGAATATTGAGCCAGCGAGACTCGGAGGACTCAGGGAAGAAGCTTGTATTGAAGGTATGGCAGCCAGGAAGAACGATCAGTGTCGGGTTCCTCGATGGTTCACGATCTGCGCGTGCGGCAGTTGAAGCAGTAGCCAAAGAATGGACTAGGCACGCTAATATTAAATTTAATTTCGTGGACGAGAGCGAGGCCGACATCAGGGTCTCCTTCAAGCAAGGGGGGGCTTGGTCCTATGTAGGCACCGATGCACTTATAATTCCCAAGGGCCAGCCGACGATGGCGTTGATCGAACCTGTAGATGGAGGAGTGGACAAAGCATTTCGCTCTGCTGTCTTGCGGCATTTCGGATTCGTGTTGGGGCTTATCAATGAGCACTCTAACCCTCGGGCTACGATCAAATGGGATAAAGAGGCGGTATACAGATATTACTCCGCGCCTCCATACAATTGGACGAAGCAGGTCGTGGATGCGAATCTGTTTGCTAAGTTTTCCTCCATTAGCCCATTTTACCGTGAGTTTGATCCAGATTCCGTTATGATGCTCCCGATACCGGACTTGTTGACTCTGGACGCATTCGAGGCATCAGCTAATTCCGAGCTGTCCCCAGGGGACAAGGAATTGGTTGCAAAGTTATATCCTCGAAACTAACAAGGGCAACGACGATAACGAGGTCAGGGTAGGTCCAGGAACTTCCGCTGCTCGAGATCACGCCAGCGGTAGCGGAAATTGTCGAAGCGTATGTTCAGCACCGACTCATGCGAACCGATCCCTCCTTCGATGCGCTTCACCTCGCCCTGGCCTCGTACCACAAGTGCGAGTTTTTGGTAACATGGAACTACCAGCACTTGGCGAATGCCAACAAGTTCGGTCACATTCGCCGAGTCAACAACTTGCTTGGTCTGTATGTGCCGGTGTTGGCAACTCCTCTGGAACTGTTAGGTTAAAAGCCATGAACCAGGAACAGGATACTTCGGTCGATCAGGGTGAAGAGGAGATTGCTGCGATCCGGGAAGTGCGTCACCGCATTTCGGAACGCTTCGGGCACGATCCCTATCGTCTGGTGGCCTACCTCATGGAGCTGCAGAAGGAGCACCCGGAGAAATTGGTGCCCGCACCGGAGGCGGTCGTGGGCAAGGTCACGATCGAGTAGATGCGAGTAGATGGTTGAAGCTGGTCGAGGAGCGTCATGGCAGGCGAATCGACTCCGGACTCGGCGCCCGTGATCCACGAAGTCTATCTCTACCTGCACGTGCGAGGTGGAGCCGCCGCCCTCGATTTCTACAAGCTGGTGTTCGGCGCGCAGGAGCTTCTCCGGCTGGCCGAACCCGATGGACGGATTGCTCATGCGGAGATCAAACTGGGGCCGGTGACGGTGCTCCTTGCAGATGAGCATCCTGACTACGGCATCCGGAGTCCCCTGGCGATCGGCGGCACCGGGACGACCATCCATCTCCATGTCGATGATGTGGACTCGCTGGCCCAACGCGCCGTCCGGGCCGGGGCCACGATGGTGATGGAGCCCGTCGATCAGGGCCACGGTGAACGTCAATGCCGCATCCGCGACCCATTCGGGCATGAATGGCTGCTCGGGCACGAAATCGAGAAGCTTTCCCCGGAGGAGATCCAGCGGCGTTTCGCGGCGACGGTCGAGGACACCCGTTAAACGCCGCCCAGCGCCTGACCGCTTGAGCTCCTCGCGACGTCGAGGAGCTTCGCAGTCTCGCCGCAAGTCTTTGGCGTCGGGCCGCAAGCCATCGCCGTCGCTCTGATAGCCTTTGCCCTTTCGCCGCAAGCCTTTCCCGGGTCGTCGCAACCTATCGCCCTCTCAGCTCAAGTCTTTCCCGAGTCTCCGAAGCTTATCGGTGTCTCGCCCAAAGCTATCGGCGTCTCGCCCAAAGCTATCGGCGTCTCGTCCAAAGCTATCGGCGTCTCGCCCAAAGCTATCGGCGTCTCGCCCAAAGCTATCGGCGTCTCGCCCAAAGCTATCGGCGTCTCGCCCAAAGCTATCGACGTCTCGCCCAAAGCTATCGGTGTCTCG
>DATMER010000140.1:0-62970 GCA_035556715.1 Thermoanaerobaculia bacterium | reverse complement strand
GCTCTGCCTCGGCTACAAGGGTTGGGAGATCAAGCAGTACTTTCTCCGCTACCGGGAGATGCTCTGCGACTTCACCCTCTCCATGGACAACACGCAGGAAGTGGAGTTTCACAACCGGGACGACTACGAGCCCTGGCGGGTGACTTGCGCCGAGACCGGAGCCGACACCGCCACGGGCGCGCGCCTCTGGCTCGTGCGAAACCACGTGAAGGCCCCGACCTTCTGCTTCACCTATGGCGACGCGGTGGGAAACGTGGACATCGACGCCCTGCTCGACTTCCACTGGTCCCAGGGACGGATTGCGACCGTCACCGGCGTCCATCCGACCTCGCGCTACGGCGAGATGCACGTGAACGGCACCCAGGTGGTGGAGTTCGCCGAGAAGCCGGCCGCGGAAGGCGTCGTGAGTGGTGGCTTCTTCGTTTTCCAGCGGGAGGTGTTCGACTATCTGGACGACGACCCGCAGCTCTTCCTTGAGCAGCAGCCGCTCCGGAAGCTGGCAAGGGACGGCCAGCTCTCGGTCTACCTGCACGAAGGCTTCTGGCATCCCATGGACACCTACCGCGACTACCTGCACCTGAACAACCTGTGGAAGCAAGGGGAGACGCCCTGGAAGATCTGGTGATCCCTTGCCGCTTCTGCGGGGCGCTGCTGAGGCACGTCTTCGTGGACCTCGGGGCCCAGCCGCTCGCCAACTCCTACCTGGAGCCGGAGGCGCTGCGCCGTCCCGAGTCCTTCTATCCGCTCTGCGTCTACGTCTGCGGCGAGTGCTTTCTGGTCCAGCTCCCGGAGGAGGAGCGGCCCGAGGCGATCTTCAGCGACTACGCCTACTTCTCCTCCTACTCGGAGAGCTGGCTCCGCCATGCCCGCCTCTACGCCGAAGCCATGATCGAGCGCTTCGGCCTCGGTTCCGAGCACCGGGTGATCGAGGTGGCCAGCAACGATGGCTACCTGCTGCGCTGGTTCCATGACGCGGGGATTCCCGTGCAGGGCATCGAGCCCGCGCGCAACGTGGCCGAGGCGGCGCAGGCCGCGGGCATCCCGACCCTGGTGCGCTTCTTCGGTACCGAGACCGCTCGCGAGTTGCCCGAGAAGGCCGACCTGCTGGTGGGCAACAACGTGCTCGCCCACGTGCCGGACCTGAACGACTTTGTGGAAGGGCTCAGGATCGCTCTTGCGCCCCACGGCGTGCTCACGATGGAATTCCCCCATCTCCTCCGGTTGATGGACGAGGACCAGTTCGACACCATCTACCACGAGCACTACTCCTACTTCTCGTTCCTCGCCGTGCGCAAAGTCTTCGCCGCCCATAGCCTGGCCGTCTTCGACGTGGAGGAGCTGCCTACTCACGGCGGGTCGCTCCGCATCTACGCCCGCCACCAGGAAGACGACTCGAAGCCCGTTGAGCCGAGGGTGATCGACCTGCTCGCCCGCGAGGAGGCCGCCGGTCTGGGAAGCCTGGACGCCTACCGCTCCTTCGCGCAGCGGGTAGGCCGGGTGAAGCGCGGCCTGCTCCGGTTCCTGATCCAGGCGAAGGAGGAGGGGAAGTCCATTGTGGGTTATGGCGCGCCGGCCAAGGGGAACACGCTGCTCAACTACTGCGGCGTGCGCACCGACCTCCTGGACTACACGGTCGACCTGAGCCCCCACAAGCAGGGCCGCTATCTCCCGGGCACGCGCATCCCGGTCTTCGCGCCCGACCACATCCGGGAGACCCGGCCCGACTACGTGCTCATCCTCCCCTGGAACCTCAAGGAGGAGATCATGGCGCAGATGGCCGACGTCCGTTCCTGGGGCGGGAAGTTCGTGGTGGCCATCCCCGAGGTCCGGGTGCTCGAATGATCTTCCGGGAGACCCCCCTCGCCGGCGCGTTCGTCCTGGAGCCGGAGCGCTTCGAGGACGACCGGGGCTTCTTCGCCCGCACCTACGACCGCGACCAGTTCGAAGCCCACGGCCTCGATCCCGAGGTCGTCCAGTGCAGCGTCTCGTACAACCACCGCCGGGGCACCCTGCGCGGCCTCCACTTCCAGGCCGCGCCCCACGAGGAGATCAAGCTCGTCCGCTGCACCCGTGGCAGGATGTGGGATGTGATCGTGGACATCCGCTCCGGCTCACCCACTCGCGGGCAGCACTTCGCCCTGATCCTTTCGGCGGGGGAGGGCAACGCCCTCTACGTCCCCAAGGGGGTGGCCCACGGGTTCATCACCTTGGAAGATGAGACCGAGGTCTTCTACCAGATCTCCGAGCGCTACTCGCCCGAGCATTCCCGCGGCTACCGCTGGGACGATCCGACGTTCGCGATCTCCTGGCCGGAGCCGGTCACGGTCATGGCCGACAAGGACCGCAACCTCCCCTTCTTCCCATGACGCCCGGCGAAGACATGATCCGCTTCATCGCGGACCTCTACCCGATCTGCCGCAGCATCACGGGCAACGGCGTGCGCCAGACCCTGAAGAGAGTGGGGGAGCGCATCCCCCTGGAGATCCACGAGGTCCCGAGCGGCACCCAGGTCTTCGACTGGACCGTGCCCCGGGAGTGGAACATCCGGGATGCCTGGATCAAGGACCCGCACGGCAGGAAGATCGTGGACTTCCAGCACCTCAACCTGCACGTGCTCAACTACAGCGTGCCGGTCCACGAGAAGCTCTCTCTCGCTCAGCTCAAGGAGCACCTCTTCACCCTGCCGGACCAGCCCGGCCTCGTGCCCTACCGGACCTCCTACTACCGCGAGGCCTGGGGCTTTTGCCTGACCCACCACCAGTGGCTGGGGCTGGAGGAGGGGGAGTACGAGGTCTGCATCGACTCGACCCTGGAGGACGGCTCGCTCACCTACGGCGAGTGCTTCCTGCCAGGGGAGACGGAGCGGGAGGTCCTGATCTCCTGCCACGTCTGCCATCCGTCGCTCGCCAACGACAACCTCTCCGGCCTGGCGGTCTGCACCTTCCTGGCCGAGGAGCTTTCGCGATCTCCCCGGCGGCTCTCCTACCGCTTCGTCTTCATCCCGGGAACGATCGGCTCGATCACCTGGCTTGCCCGGAACGAATCGCATCGCATCGGAGCCGGGCTCGTGGCCGCCAACCTGGGCGATCCGGGTCGCTTCCACTATAAGAAGACCCGCAGAGGGGATTCCGACATCGACCGCGCCGTGCTCCAAGTGCTGGGCGACTCGGGAGAGGAGCACGGGGTGGAGGAGTTCGTCCCCTTCGGCTATGACGAGCGGCAGTACAACTCCCCGGGGTTCAACCTGCCGGTGGGCTCCCTCACCCGAACGCCCTACGGCCGCTATCCCGAGTACCACACCTCGGCGGACAACCTCGATTTCGTCCGGCCCGAGAGCCTGGAGGGATCGCTGCGGACCTACCTGTCCGTAATGCACGTCCTTGAGGGGAACCGGCGCTACCTGAACCTCAACCCCAAGTGCGAGCCGCAGCTAGGACGCCGGGGGCTCTACCGGATGATCGGCGGCGACGAGGGTGACCGTCAGAGGGAACTCGCCCTGCTCTGGGTGCTCAACCTCTCGGACGGCGAGCACAGCCTCCTGGGCATCGCGGAGAGGTCGGGCATGCCCTTCGAGGCGATCCAAGCCGCGGCCGAGGCGTTGATCGGAGTCGAGCTGCTCCGGGAGGTACCATGAAGGACCAGGTTGCCCTGATCACCGGCGCCAGCGGGGGCATCGGCTCAGCCATCGCCCGGGCTCTTGCCGAGGAAGGTGTCCGCCTCTTCCTGGTGGGCAGGGATCCGGATCGGCTGACCGTACCCGGAGAGGCTTTTCGTGCCGATCTGACGGACGACGCCCAGCTCCACGCCACGGCCGCGCGGGTTCGCGAAGTCTTCGGAGGCGTGGACATCCTGGTCCACAGCATCGGCCTCTTCCGCGGAGGGCCGCTCGAAACGTCGCCGGTTGAAGACCTCGACACCCAGTACCGCGTGAACCTCCGGGTCCCCTACCTCCTCACCCAGGCGCTGCTCCCCTCGCTGATCGAGCGCCAGGGACAGGTCGTCTTCGTGAACTCCGGCGCCGGAGCCCATCCGGCCCGCGGGAGCTGGGGCGCCTACTCCGCGACCAAGCACGGCCTGCGCGCCATCGCCGACTCTCTGAGGGACGAGGTCAACCGCAAGGGAGTGCGGGTGTTGACCATCTTCCCGGGCCGGACCGCCACCGCCATGCAGGAGGAGGTCCACCGCTTCGAGGGCAAGCCCTACGATCCGGACCGCTTCCTCCAGCCTGAGGACGTTGCCGCTACGGTCATCCAGGCTCTCCGTCTACCTCGGACGGCGGAGCTAACAGACCTGCACATCCGCCCGATGCGCGGGTAGGCGTATCCAAGAGCTCCCAGGACAGCCGAGGAAGCCTTTGAGCCTCGGCGATACCCTTCCATGTCGCAAACTGCCTCCAAGCCGAGACAGGTAGCAGTCCGGGCGTGGCAGAACACGCGCAGCATGTCGCAGAAAAGAGGTTGGATGTCGCAGCTCAACCTATCTTCTCCGCACCGGAACCTATCGGCGAAGAAGAAAAGGCCCTATTCGCGGCAAGTCGTCATTCTTCTGCGCCATCCGATAGATTCATTGAGACGTTTAGCCGATTGTTCGCGACGTCATGCAGATTTATTGCTGCATAAGGCGCACTTTTCACGACGTCGAAGAGCTTCGCCGAGATGTTTCGCTCCATTGTTGAGGCATTCCGCTATCTTGTTGCCCCATTTTGCTCGTTTGTTGCGACAGAGAAACGGGAGTGCCGAGGCTCAAGGGTCTTTGTTGTTACATGAAGCCGTACGCGAGGGTGTCCGTAGTGGTTCAGCGCGTAACCTTGCGGAGGGAACGTCGCAATCCCTCGGTTTGCTGCGACATTCTGCGCGATGGTTGTGGCTTTCCGCGTTGGTTGCGCGGAGCCACGGACCTGGGAAAGGTCAGGAGCGCCGTTGCGGAAAGAGCTGCGCCACCGGGATCACGGCTCCAGCCGCGAAGAGAGGGGAAACCTCATCGGAGAGGCTCAGAATGGTCCGACTGCCATACGTATCGCTCGTCGGCTCGCGGTAGACCTCGAGCTGCCAGCTCCGCAGGTTCATGATCCAGTACTCGGGGATGCTTGCGCGGGCATAGATCCGTGATTTGACCTCACCGTCATACTGGAGCGACAGGTCCGCAATCTCGACCACAAGGACCGCGGTGGTGGGATGCGCCGCAGCATAGAAGTCCCCCTTCGGATCTTCAGGGATCACCGCGATGTCGGGCTCTGGCAGGGAGTCAACGGAGATGGCGAGCGGCATCCGGGGCCTTAGATCCAGACCCTGGCCCGAGCTGACCTCCCGGAGCTCTCGCAGAGCCTTGTTCATAGAGCCCGCATGCCCTGGGCTCTGGGCAGGCAGGTCGTAGAGAATCCCGTTTACCAACTCGATCCTCCAGCCCTCGAACACTCCCAAGTCCACGGCTCGTTCATACTCCGCCCGGGTCCAGCGATGCCCTACCTCTTCGGCTACCATGATCCCTCCCGGCGCTGCTCGGCCGCATTTTTTCCCGGATTGTAGCTCAGGTCTCGGTCCTGAGCATGGGAAGAGGAGACAGGCTCCGCTCACGGTGCCTGGGCGAAGAACGACCTCATCAGCGCTTGATCCTGCTCGTCCTTGATGCGAGTGAACAGCTTCTCCCCGAGGTCCCGGACCGTCCGGGCCTGATCGAAGGGGAGCCGCTCGTGCATGATCCCGCCCGGGAAGTGGCAGGGGGTGCAGTGGGTCTGGAGGACCGGCTTGATCTGCGTGTCGAAGTCCACCCGCGGGTGAGCGGTCACGGTCTGGGGAGGCAAGGGGGCCGTGGCTGGCGGACAGGACGCGGTCAGCAGCAGGGCGGCTGCCGGGAGCAGCCTCGACATGACTCCATGCTACCTCATCCGCCACGCCGGCCAGCGCTAAACCAGTCGCGTGAAGCCCTGCTCCTGGGCAAGCACTCGCTCAAACGTATACGTCGTTCGCGCTCCTCTGGGCACGCGTATTGGCTCCCATGTATCGAGGTCACCGTCGAGTGGACTCCTTGAACCGCTCTGCAGCCCGCCGTTTGACCGCCTCGTTCATCTCTTCGACCGTGACCGGCCGCTCTCCAGCGAGATGGTGGAGAAGACCAGGCAGCCGACCGAGAGGACTCCGGGTCTCCGGCCGAACCAGAAGGTTGCCCTTGTCGTCGATTCGAAAGACCAGACGGTCGCCCTCCTTCAGGCCGAGGCGCTCGCGGACTTCCTTGGGAATCGTGACTCGCCCTTTCGAGGTCAGAGTGCTCGCCGACATGCCTCCTCCTACGAAGCGACAGTATAAATTTGGGTAAGGAAGATCTGCGGAGCCCAGCTCGGGTCCCAGGGCGGGATGACCCCTAACACCTGGAGAGCGAGTACCGCCCCGGCCGCAGCGAACGTCAGGACGAAGCGCTGGGCCGTCCACTCCCTCGGCCGGACCGGCACCTCTCCTTTCAGCTCCAGGGTGACGTTGAGCCAGGAGATGACCATCGTCACTCCAAGGAGAGCGAGGAGGGAGCGGAAGGCGCGGAAGGCGCCTTCCCCTTTCACCAGCCAGGGGATCAGGACCACCGGCACCCAGGCCAGGAGGCCGAGCCCCAGGGCCGCCATCGCCCGGACGAACGCTCCGAAACGCTCCAGTCGGAAGACTCCTTCGTCCAGGCTGATGGCGACCACCGCGGCCAGCGCGGCCAGATAGGGGGCGAACCAGGGCGCGGGGTCCCTCAGGCCGTTTGCCAGGATCAGCATGGCGAAGGGGGGGAGGAGCGCCCGGGTCATGGTCCTCACCCGGACCCCGGTCAGGTGCTCGCGCGGGGTGAAGCGGCTCCGGAGGAGCAGGTAGACCGCGTAGCCCAGGAAGACCGGCAGGGCCCAGTACCAGTTGCCCAGAGACCAGGTGCCGTACGCGAAGAGGAGGAAGGTGATCGCCCCTCCCACGTTGAAGGAGTGCAGCTTCCAGACCGCGAGCCCCACCACCAGGCACATCGCCAGCAGTGAGAGGTTCTGGAAGGCCACCTCGGAGAGCGGCTTGGTCGTAATCTTCCCCAGGATGACCACCACCGCTATCGGGATGAAAAGGTTGTCCGCCCCCTGGAGGGAGATCGCCTCGAAGCCGGTCACCAGCGCGGCGACCAGGATCGCGGCCAGCACGCAGACCGGACGGGGCAGGTCGGTCATGAGCAGGATCGGCAGGTGGATCGCCAGGAAGGCCAGCACCAGGAAGACCAGCGAGCCCTCCAGGCTCTTGTGCTCTTCCTCGACCTCGTAGCGCACCACTCCGTACCGGCTGCCGATCAGGGCCGCGAAGGCGTCGGCCACGGCCAGGACCAGCACCGCGGGGAGATACAGCCACGGCCGCCCCTGGGTCATCACGAAGGTCAGGAAGACCGCCAGCGGGTAGTACTCCGCCCCGCGGCTCTTCCGCTGGATGCCGTGCAGGCTCTTGAGGAACCCCATCTTGCCGCCGAGCACGAAGAGCACGTTCAGCGGCAGGGCCATGGCCAATACCGTCCAGGGGGACTGCACCAGGAAGGGGAAGAACAGGCAGGCGATCCCGCCTCCGGTGTGGACCAGCTTGCGCGTGTGCTCGGGCTTGGGGTTGCCCAGACGCCGCCAGAGCTCCGCGACGACCAGGAGCCCTAGGAAGATGCCCGAGAGGATGACCGCACCCCGCAGGTCCCCCGGCGGGATCACACGACCTCCTCCAAGATGAACGCGCTGTAGAACCAGGCGAGATCCTTCGCGAAGAGTTCCTTGGACTCGGCTTCCAGGTACCGCACTCTTCCGGGGAAGGACTTGGAGAGCCGCCGGGGAACGAGCATGTTCCAGTAGGCGAAGCGTGCTCCCGGCCGAGCCGCGTCGAGCAGCCGGGCGTAGACCTCCGAGCTCGTGGGCTCGTCCAGGTACTCGAAGATGTCCGACAGGTTGAAGCCGTCGAAGCCCTCTCCGCGATGGAGTTTGGCCGCCTGGTCGATCGATCCCTCGAAGAGGATCAGCCTGTCGAGGTTGCGCTTGACCTCGGGGTAGACCTCCGGCCGCAGGTAGAGCGGCAGGGAGCGGCTGAAGTTGCCGGTGAGGATGTACTCCAGGTAGGGGTTCTCGTGGGTGGGCAGCACGGTCAGGGCATAGCGCGAGCGGCCGAGGATGCGCTCGGCGACTGAGCCCTCGACGTAGCGGAAGAACTCGGGGTCCCTGCCCAGGCGGCCCATGACGAAACGGCTGAAGAAGACCCGGAAGAGGAGCCTCCAGCGCAGGTTGTTCCAGGTGGACTCGTAGAAGGCTTCGCGGCCGGCCTGGTCCCGCGGCTCGAGGAGGCTGAGGACGGTCTCCCGGCGGTGGATCAGGGGGAGCACCTTTTCGCGGAAGAGCTCGAAGTAGGCCTCGAACTTGCCCAGGTGGGCGGGGCCGTAGGTGATGTCCTCCATTTGCTCCCGCCAGAATTCACGGGACTCGGGGTCGAGGTCCCGCTCGAGCTGCTCGTAGGTCTGCCGCCGGTCCTGGTCCGAGCGCCGGAAGCCGAGGAACGCCGCGCATTCGTCCGCGGTCAGCCGCCGGATCGCCGCGCGCTTCAGGTCCACCAGTGCGATCTGGGCGGGGGAGAGGTCCGCCGCAACAACTTCAGCCCCGCCCGCGAGCAGGGCGAAGCTGTTGTCCCCGGCCGAAGCGATGGAGAGCATCCTCCGGCCTGGCGCCGGGCGCAGCGCCTCGCGCAGGATCCACGCGTCCTCCCAGACGTTCGCGTACCGGATCAGGTCAAAGCGTGCGCGGTTCTCGATGCGGTCGGGCATGGCTCCCCGGGGCTTGTCTCCAAAGATTTGGATGAGGGGAGCCTACCTCGGGAGAGGGGGCTGAGGATAGGCCTACACGAGACCCGGAGCTGTCAGAACCTCCCCCAGCAGCCTTTGCAGGTTTGCCGCAGCGATCTCGGCTGCGGCCAGGACGTCGTTGTGGTCGATGGGGGCGTCGGTCATCCCCGCGGCCGGGTTGCTCACCATGGAGATGGCGAGGCAGCGCAGGCCCATGTGGCGGGCGGCGATGACTTCCAGGACCAGGGACATCCCGGCTACGTCGCCGCCGAGGATCTGGAGCATCTTGACCTCGGACGGTGTCTCGTAGCTCGGTCCGGCCAGACCCGCGTAGACCCCTTCGGACAGGGGGATGCCCAGGCGCTCGGCTGCCTCCCTGGTCAGATTGCGCAGCTCGGGATCGTAGGCGACGGACATGTCCGGGAAGCGGGGTCCCCAGTCCGGGGGGATCTGGCCGCGCAGGGGATTGAGACCGGTCAGGTTGATGTGGTCGCGGATCAGGACCAGGTCCCCGGGGCGCTGCTCCAGGCGCAGTCCGCCGGTGGCGTTGCTCAGGATCAGCACCTTCACCCCGAGCAGGGCGGCCAGGCGGACAGGGAAGACCGACTCGGAGGCGCTGTACCCCTGGTAGGAGTGGAGCCGTCCGCGCTGGTAGAGGACGGGGAGGTCCGGCCGCGGCTCGATCAGTACGATTTCGTGCGGGTGACCCTCGACCGGGTGGCAGGAGAAGGGAAGGAAGTACTCCAGGGTGAGCGGGCCGCGCACGACTTCGCCCAGGTCCACGGCCAGGCCCGAGCCCGAGACGATCGCCACCTTCGGACGGGGCCATCCCAACTGGTCCCAGCGCTCCACCGCGGCCTTCAGGGGTGTCCTCAGCTCCTCGATCGGATCTTCCAGAGTGTCGTCCATGAGGCGAATCGTAGCAGCAAGCGGGATTGGCCTCTGAGCTTCAACCTGATCCCCTGATACGCTATCGTCTGGTCCGACGGCCGGTAGTCTACCGGCCGTCTCCGTAGAGAGGGAGAGAGCGTTCCGTCCATGTCCGAGCTCGACGAGCAGATCCAGAACCGACGGGAGAAGCGCCAGCGTCTGGCTGACGCCGGCATCCAGCCGTATCCCCACCGCTTCGAGTGGGACCTCGAGCCCACGGACATCAAGGCTCAACACGGGGAGAAGACCACCGAGGAGCTGGAGCAGGCGAACCTGAAGCTGCGGGTTCCCGGGCGGGTGCGCTCGATCCGCCAGCATGGCAAGAGCGTGTTCTCGGACATCCACGACGGCAAGGAGAAGCTCCAGCTCTTCATCCGCAAGGACCGCCTGCCGGAGAAGGCTGCCCTGGTCCTGGAGAACCTGGACCTCGGCGACGTGGTCGGGGCCGCCGGCCAGCTCATCCGCACCCGCACGGGGGAGCTGTCCCTGATGGTCGAGGATCTGACGATCCTCTCCAAGGCCGTCCGTCCCATGCCGGAGAAGTGGCATGGCCTGGCGGACGTCGAGGCGCGCTACCGCCAGCGGTATCTGGATCTCGCTTCGAACGAGGAGTCCCGCGCGGTCTTCGAGGCCCGGGCCGGCATCGTCAAGGCCATCCGCGAGTTCCTCGACCGGCACGGCTTCCTGGAGGTCGAGACGCCGATGATGCACCTCCTGGCAGGGGGGGCGACTGCCCGGCCGTTCCAGACGCACCACAACGCGCTCGACCTGGACCTGTTCCTGCGCATCGCGCCCGAGCTGTTCCTGAAGCGGCTGCTCGTCGGGGGCATCCCCCGGGTGTATGAGATCAACCGGAACTTCCGCAACGAGGGGATCTCGACCCGGCACAACCCCGAGTTCACCATGCTGGAGTTCTACTGGGCGTACGCCGACTACCGGGACATGATGGACTTCACCGAGGAGCTGCTCACCGAGGTGGCGTCCAAGGCCCTGGGCAGGACGGAGATCACCTGGAAGGGGGAGCCGATCAGCCTTCAGCGTCCCTGGCAGCGCTACACCATGCGCGAGGCGGTTGCGCACTTCGCCGGTATTAGCGCGGAGCGGCTGGAGACGGCGGAGTCCGTTCGCCAGGTAATGGAGGAGGGCGGCCTGGCTGTCCCCGCCGGCGGCACGTACGGTCATCTCCTCATGGCGCTGTTCGAGGAGACCGTGGAGCAGCACCTGTCCAGCCCGACCTTCATCACGGACCATCCGGTCGAAGTCTCGCCGCTCGCCAAGCAGCGGCCGGACGACCCGCGCTTCACCGAGCGCTTCGAGCTCTACATCGGCGGGATGGAGATCGCCAACGCCTTCAGCGAGCTGAACGATCCGGACGTTCAGGCCGAGCGCTTCCACCAGCAGGTCGCGGCGCGGGAGAAGGGGGATGCCGAGGCCCACCTCTTCGACCACGACTACATCCGGGCGCTGGAGCACGCCATGCCCCCGGCTGCGGGCAACGGCATCGGGATCGACCGGCTGACCATGCTCCTCACCGACCGGCAGTCGATCCGCGATGTGATCCTCTTCCCTCTCATGCGGCCCGAATGAGCACTCTTCTCCTGCGGAACCTGTCGTTCCCCTGGGTGCTGGCCCTCCGGTACCTGCGCAGCGCCCGGCGCGACGCCTTTGCCACTTTCCTTTCCCTGGTGGCGGCGATCGCGCTGGCGCTGGGCGTGTTCGCCCTGATCATCGTCCTGGCCGTGATCTCCGGATTCCAGGAAGCGTTGCGCGGGGAGCTGCTCGGCCGTACGCCGCAGATTGAGGTGGAGCTGCCGGCGGGTCTGGAAGCCGAGGCGGCCGCCGCGGCCCGCGAGGCGGTGCGGCGGGTGCCCGGGGTGACCTTGGCCCAGCTCCAGGTGCGCGGCGGCGGCTGGCTGGTGGCCGAGGGCAAGGTTCAGGCCGTGGAGCTGATCGGCTTCGAGCAGGAGGTCCCGCACTCGTTCCCGGGCGCGGCGGGCAAGCGCGAAGGGCTCTACGTCCCCAGCTCGCTCGCGGCCCGCTGGGCCATCGAGCCCCGGCAGTCGGTCGAGGTCGTCTCCCCCCGCCCCACGCTCACGCCCTTCGGTCCGCAGCCCCGGGTGCGGAGCGTCGAGGTCGCCGGCACCTACCAGAGCGGGCGCACCCAGGAGGAGAGGGAGAGGATCGCGCTGCCCCGCCAGGTAGCCGAAACCCTGCTCGGCGGCTCGGACCGGCGGATCGAGGCTGCCGCCTCGGATGTGGATGCCGCTGTCGAGGTCGCCTCGCGCCTCTCCGCCGTGCTGCCCAAAGGGAGCGTGGTCCGCACCTGGAAGGACCTCAACCGTCCGCTCCTCTTCGCCCTGCGGCTGGAGAAGGCGCTGATGTTCGTGGCCGTGTCGCTGGTCGTGCTGGTCGCGGCCCTGGCCCTGGTGGCCGACCTGGCGCTCATCATCTCGAACAAGCAGGCGGAGATCGGCATCCTGGGCACCATGGGGGCAACGCCCGCGGTGCTGCGCCGCGCCTTCGTGATCCTGGGAGGGCTGGTGGCCGGCTCCGGCATGCTGATAGGGACGATCCTCGGAGTCGGCGGGGCCTGGCTGGCGGACCGCTACAAGCTGCTGTCGGTGCCTGGGCAGGTCTACTTCCTCGACTACGTGCCCTTCCTGGTCAAGCCCCTGGATCTGGCGCTGGTGCTGCTGCTCACCTTCCTCCTGGCCCTGGCCTCGGCCTTCTACGCCGCCCAGCGCGCATCGTCGCTCGACCCGGTGGAGGCGATGCAGCGATGAGCAGTTTGATCCCGTTCCTCCTCCCCCTGGCCCCCTCCTCCGTGCCGGAGGAGGGGGGAGCCCGCCCATGAGCGTCGCGGTTAGGACCAGGGACGTCCATAAGTTCTACCAGGACGGCGTCCGCCGGGTGGAGGTCCTCAAGGGGATCGACATGGATGTCGAGCCGGGGGAGATGGTGGCGGTGGTGGGGCCGTCGGGATCGGGGAAGTCGACGCTTCTCCATCTGCTCGGCGGGCTCGACCGGCCGGACAAGGGCACGATCGAGGTGGCCGGGCAGCCCCTGTCCAAGCTGTCCGGCGCGCGCATCGCCGAGTTCCGCAACCGCACCATCGGCTTCGTGTTTCAGTTCCACCAGCTCCTGCCCGACTTCACGGCCCTGGAGAACGTCATGCTCCCGGGCAGGATCGCCGGACTGGAGCCGATCAAGGTCTACGACAACGCCCGCAAACTGCTGGTGGAGGTGGGGCTGGAGGAGCGGCTGGAGCACTTCCCGAACCAGCTCTCGGGGGGCGAGCGCCAGCGGGTGGCCCTCTGCCGCGCCCTGGTCCTGGAGCCGCCGCTCCTGCTCGCGGACGAGCCCACGGGCAACCTCGACCCGGAGAGCGGCGAGCAGGTGTTCCAGCTCCTCCTGGAGCTCCAGGCCCGCCACCGGACCACCGGCGTGCTGGTCACCCACAACCCCCAGATCGCGGCCCGGTGCACCCGGACGCTTCGCTTGGACGACGGGGTGCTGCAACCTGGGAATTTTGGTCCCCCGCCCCCTGCTTCCACCACGTAGGAACCCCTGTCGGCCGTGGAGGCTCCGCCGCCGGATAGGGGCTCGGGTATATGCTAGAATCCGGGAGACTGGAAACAACGCGCGAAAGGGCATTAAAAACCCCGCTACTCCCGGGATCGAGAGGCAGACTGCATGTTTGAGAAGTACAACGAAAAAGCCCGAAGAGCCCTCTTCTTCGCCCGCTACGAGGCCAGCAAGCTCGGCAGCCGGGTCATCGAGTCCGAGCACATCCTGTTGGGCATCCTGCGCGAGGGGGAGGAGACGGTCACGGAGATCTTCCGGCGCTTCCAGGTGAAGCCGGAGGACATCCGGCGCGAGATCGAAGGCGAGCGGGTCTTTGTCGAGCGTATCTCTTCCACCGCCGAGCTGCCGCTCTCCGAAGAATCCAAGAAGATCCTCGCCTACGCCTCGCACGAGGCCGAGAGCATGCTCCACGCCACCGTCGGCTCCGAGCACCTGCTCATCGGCATCCTGCGGGTCGAGGGCTGTACCGCGATGCGCATCCTGGCGCAGCACGGCTTCGACGTCTACACGGTCCGCGAGGAGGTGCTCTCCATCTCCAAGGAGCGCGAAGCCTCGCAGCAGAAGAAGGAGCTGCCGTTCCTCTCCGAGTACGGCCGCGATCTGACCTCGCTCGCCGCCGAAGGGTCGTTCGATCCCCTGATCGGCCGCGACGACGAGGTCGACCGCATCATCCAGATCCTGTCGCGCCGCACCAAGAACAACCCGATCCTGCTCGGCGAGCCCGGCGTGGGCAAGACCGCAATCGTCGAGGGCCTGGCCGAGCGGATCATCGAGGGCAAGGTCCCGATCTTCCTCGCCAACAAGCGAATTGTCGCGCTGGACTTATCCCTGATCGTCGCTGGTACGAAATACCGCGGCCAGTTCGAGGAGCGCCTGAAGGGCATCCTCAAGGAGCTGAAGGAGTCCAAGGAGCTGATCGTCTTCATCGACGAGATCCACTCGCTGATCGGCGCGGGCTCGGCCGAGGGGTCGCTCGACGCGGCCAACATCCTCAAGCCGGCCCTGTCGCGCGGCGAGATCTCCTGCATTGGCGCGACCACTCTCAAGGAGTACCGCAAGTACATCGAGAAGGACCGGTCGCTGCTGCGCCGCTTCCAGGCCATCCAGGTCAACCCGCCGACGCCGGAGCAGACGCAGGAGATCCTGGAAGGGGTCAAGGACCGCTACGAATCGTTCCACAAGGTGCGCTACCGCCCCGAGGCGTTGCGCACGGCGATCTACCAGTCGAGCCGCTACATCACGGACCGCCATCTGCCCGACAAGGCCATCGACGTGATCGACGAGGCTGGCGCGCGGGTCAAGCTTCGCCGGGTGCGCGACACCCAGAACCTGCGCCGGCTGGAGCAGGAGATCCGCCAGGTGGTCAAGGAGATGAAGGTCGCGATCTCGGACAAGGATTTCGAGCGCGCGGTCTACCTCCGCGAGAGGGAGATCGAGCTGCGCGAGGACCTGGAGAGGATGAGCGTCGCGACCGACGAGACGGGCGTGCTCGAGGTCACCCGGCACGATGTCGAGGAGGTCATCTCCTCGTGGACCGGCATCCCGGTGGCCGCCCTCCAGAGCGAGGAGGCCGAGCGCCTGCTGCGCATGGAGGACACGCTCAAGCGCCGCGTCGTGGGCCAGGACCGCTCGATCAGCGCCATCAGCCGGGCCATCCGGCGGTCGCGCCTGGGCGTGGCCAACCCGCAGCGGCCCGTGGGCTCGTTCATCTTCCTCGGCCCCTCGGGCGTGGGCAAGACCGAGGTGGCGCGCCAGCTCTCCGAGTTCCTGTTCGGCAGCCAGCGCACCATGGTGCGCTTCGACATGTCCGAGTACATGGAGAAGCACGCGGTCTCCAAGCTGATCGGCTCCCCTCCGGGGTACGTCGGCCACGAGGAGGGCGGCCAGCTCACGGAGCGCATCCGGCGCCAGCCCTACTCCCTGATCCTGTTCGACGAGATCGAGAAGGCGCACCCGGACGTGGCGAACCTGCTCCTCCAGATCCTGGAGGACGGCCAGCTCACGGACGCCTACGGCAACCTGGTCGACTTCCGCAACACCCTGGTGCTGATGACCTCGAACATCGGCTCCAAGCTGGTGCTGCGCGGCGGCCGGATGGGCTTCGGAGAGGGCAATGTCCAGGACAGCTTCGTCAAGCTGGAGGAAGAGATCCTGGGCGAGCTGCGGCGCACCTTCAGCCCCGAGTTCATCAATCGCATCGACGAGGTGATCGTGTTCAACCCGCTGGGGGAGAACGAGCTGCGGTCGATCGTGGACATCCTCCTGGAGGACGTCAACCGGACGCTCAGCGAGCGCGGCCTCAAGGTGGAGGTGTCGACCGACGCCAAGGAGTGGCTGCTCCAGAAGGCCGGAGTCGAGCCTTCCACGGGCGCCCGCCCCTTGCGCCGGACGATCCAGCGGCACATCCAGGATCCGGTGTCGGAGATCCTCATCACTCAGCACGGAGAGTCGATCGGCCGGATCGAGGTGGACATGGAGAACGGCGAGCTCGCCTTCCACCATTTCGCCCAGGAGTCCCCGGAGATCCTGGCCCCCCATTAAAATGGTCCGAACCGGCCCGCCGCCCTCGCGGCGGGCCTTTCCGGCGGCCTGGCCGCCGAGAGGACAGAACGAGATGAAGTTCGATCTCTTTAGCCGGCTGGGCTCCCGGTCCCCGGAAGGGCACCGGCCGGTTCAGCGCTTCCTGGCCCTGATGCTCCTGCCGCTGCTGGTGACGGGGAGCATCCCCGTGGGCGCCCAGCCCATGGCTCCTCCGCCTCCGGCTCAATCGGCGGAAGCCCAGCCCTCCGAGCTGGCCGGACGCGCCATCGAGTCCATCGAGCTCCGCGGTCTCCAGGCCTTGCAGGAGGATACGGTCCTCTACTACCTGGGAGTCGAGCCGGGACAGCCTCTCGACGAGGCCCAGCTCAACCGCAACCTGCGGCAGCTCTGGGACCGCAACCTGGTCGACGACATCGAGGTCGAAGCCGTGCCCTCGGGTCCATCGGGGGAGATGGTCAAGCTGGTCGTCACGGTCAAGGAGCGGCCCGTGCTGCGCTCCATCGACTACCAGGGCCTGAAGCGGGTCTCCAAAACCGACATCCAGGACAAGCTCTCCAACCAGCGCATCCGGGTGCGCGAGGGTGAGCCCATGAGCCTGGGCGAGCTGCAGCGGGTCAAGACCGTGATCGAGCAGATGTACGCCGACAAGGGCTACCGCTTCGCCCAGGCCCGCTACTCGGTCGAGGACGTCGGCCCCAACGAGAAGCGGGTGATCTTCAGCGTGGACGAGGGCAACCGGGTGCGCATCGCGGACATCCAGTTCGAAGGCAACGAGGTGTTCTCGGACATCCGTCTGCAGCTCTCCATGAAGAAGGTCAAGGAGAGCGGCCTGATCACCCGGATGATGAAGAAGGACATCTATGATCCGGCGAAGCTGCAGGAGGACCTCGACAAGGTCCGCGACGTCTACCGCGCCGCCGGCTACAAGAACGCGGTCATCGGCGAGCCGACGATCGCGGTGCGCGCCCTCAAGCCCGACGCCGTCCAGGCCAAGGACCAGAAGCGGCGCATGTTCATCACCGTGCCGATCGACGAGGGGGACCGCTTCAAGCTCGGCGAGGTGAGCATCGAGGGCAACGAAATCTACAGCGACCAGCACCTGCTGCGCGTCTTCCAGACCCGCCCCGACTCCTGGCTGCGCGCCAAGGTGGTCGACGAGGGGGTCAAGTCGATCTCGGACCTCTACCACAACACCGGCTACATCTACGCGAGCGTCGAGCCGGAGCTGGTGGAGAAGGAGGGCCGGGTGGCCGACCTGGTCGTCCACGTGCGGGAGGGCGATCAGTTCAAGGTCGGACGCATCGAGTTCGAGGGCAACGAGCGGACCATGGACAAGGTGCTCCGCCGCGAGCTGCGCCTGTTCGAGGGCGGCGTGGTCAACGTGGGCGCGGTGCGCAACAGCGTGCTCAAGATCCGGCAGCTCGGCTACTTCGAGCCCAACGAGGAGGACCCGGTCCAGATCGAGCCGGACGTCGAGCGCAAGGTCGTGGACCTGGTCTTCAAGGGCAAGGAGGCCGACCGCACCGAGCTGCAGTTCGGCGGCGGCTGGAGCGAGCTCGACGGCTTCTTCGGGCAGTTCGCGGTCAACACCAAGAACTTCCTCGGCCGCGGCGAGCAGGTCGGCGTCTCGTACCAGAGCGGGCGCTACCGGGACTTCTTCGACCTCTCCTACTATGTCCCCTGGTTCCTCGACAAGCCGCAGAGCATCGGCGTGCGCGCCTTCAAGCAGGACCTCAACTACAACCTGTTCGAGGACGACCAGAGGCTGCTGCGCAGCAGCCAGGGCGGCATCCTGACCTATGGCCGCAACTTCCGGCTCTTCCAGTCGGCGAGCATCAGCTACAACCGGTCGCGCTTCGAGGACACGCAGGAGTTCGTCGTGCCCGAGCCGCTCCCCGGGGATCCCCCGCGGGGCCCGAACGATCCCGTGCCGGGGACGACCGTCCGGTTCTCGGACGTCATCGACAGCTCGTCGCTGCGTCCGCTCTACGTGATCGACAGCCGGGACAACCCGTTCGAGCCCACGCGGGGCCAGCGCTTCACCATGGCGGTGGAGTACGCCGGCGGCTTCCTGGGAGGCGAGAACTTCTTCCTCCGCCCGGAACTGACCTACAGCGCCTTCGTGCCGCTGACCGACTACCCGGCGCCCACCGTCGCCGCGATCAACATCGAGGCCGGCCTGATCGACGCGTTCGACGTCCGGCAGCATCCGCTCTCCCCCCTGGAGCGCTTCTACCTGGGCGGCGAGAACACGATCCGCGGGCACGCGTTCCGCTCGATCTATCTGCGCAGGCCGAACGGCGATCCGCTGACCGATGCGAACGGCGTGATCCTGGGCGGCGACAGCTACCTCCAGGTCAACCTGGAGTATCACTTCCTTCTCGGCGGGCCGTTCCGCCTGATCTTCTTCGGCGACGCCGGCAACGTCTTTGGCGAGGGGCAGTCGTTCAACCTGTCGAACCTGCGCTACACCGCGGGAGCCGAGATGCGCGTGCTCCTGCCGGTGTTCGGCGCGCCGCTGCGGTTCATCTACGCCCTGAACCTCGACGAGAAGCCGAGAGACAGCTTCGAAGACTTCCAGTTCAGCATCGGCACCAGCTTCTAAAAAAACCTAAGGAGAGACACGACCATGTCCAGCCGTATCACGAAGCTCATCCTGGGGATGGCCCTGGCGGCCACCCCGTTCCTGGCCGCTGCTCCGGCAGCGGCCCAGCAGCCGGCCGCCGCTCCGAGCGGCCTCAAGGTCGCGGTCATCGACACCGAGCGCATCCTGCTCACGTCGGCGACCGGCAAGAAGGCCCTCGCCGAACTCAAGAAGACCCAGGAGGCGAAGGAGACCGAGGCCCGCACCAAGCAGCAGGAGATCAAGGACCTGCAGGCCAAGCTCGCCGACGGCCGCCTCTCCCTCGCGCAGGACAAGCTGAGCGAGATGGAGAAGCAGATCGAGGAGCGGCTCATCTCGCTGCGTCGCTTCCAGGAGGACGCCAACAGCGAGCTCGGCAAGAAGCGGGACCAGGTCCTGGCCCAGGTCGACCAGAAGGTGATGCCCGTCATCAACCAGGTCGGCAAGGAGATGGGCTATACCCTGATCTTCCGCAAGTTCGAGAGCGGCCTCATCTACGCCGACGAGGCGGTCGACATCACCGGCGCCATCATCCAGCGGCTCGACGGCGCCGCCGCGGCTCCCGCCCAGGGCAAGTAAGAGCGTGGAGCACCGGCTGGCCGTCCTGGCCGAGCTGGTCGGCGGAAGGGTCGAAGGGGATCCGGACCGCACCGTGGAGGCGGTCCGGACCCTGGAGGCCGCAGGTCCCCGCGACCTCTCGTTCCTGAACCATTCGCGGTACCGGGAGCAGGCGCTGGCCAGCCAGGCCGGCGCCCTGCTCGTGGGCGCAAGCCTGGCCTCCGGGGACCTGAGAGGGGACGGCCGTCCCCTCCTGGTCGTGGACGACCCGGCGTACGCGCTCTCCCTCCTCCTCAACCAGCTTCATGCCGCGGAGGCCCCGGAGCCGGGGGTCCATCCCACCGCCGTGCTGGAGCCGGGGTGCGAGGTCGATCCGGCCGCGCACGTCGGTTCCTACGCCGTGATCGGGTCCGGGACCCGGATCGGCGCCCGCGCCGCGGTTCACTCCCATGTCGTCCTCGGCAAGAATTGCGCGGTGGGAGAGGGGGCCGTCCTCCATCCCCACGCCGTGCTCTACGACCGCACCGAGGTCGGGCCGGGCGCGATCGTCCACGCGGGCGTCGTCCTGGGAGCGGACGGCTTCGGCTACGCCACCCACGGCGGCGTCCACCACAAAGTGCCGCAAGTGGGGCGCGTGGTGCTGGAGAAGGACGTGGAGGTTGGAGCCAACTCGGCCATCGATCGGGCGACCCTGGGGGAGACCCGGATCGGCGAAGGGACCAAGATCGACAACCTGGTCCAGGTAGGGCACAACGTGCAGACCGGCCGGCACTGTATCCTTTGCGGGCAGGCTGGGATCGCGGGGAGCACCCAGCTCGGCAACTATGTCGTGCTCGCCGGGCAGGCCGGGGTCTCCGGCCATATCAAGCTGGGGGACGGCGCCCAGGTGGCGGCCAAGTCCGCGGCGCTGACCTCGGTCGAGCCCCGCGTCCAGGTCGCGGGCATCCCGGCGGTGGAGCTGCGCAAGTGGCGGCGCCAGACGGTCCTGATCGCCCGCCTGGAGGAGATGAGCCGGCGCCTCAAGACCTTGGAGAGGCGTCTCGGAGTCCAAGGCACGGAGCGTGAGGAGGAGGGCTGAGTGACCGATCCGACCCCGAAGTGGGACATCGAGTGGATCCTGTCGGTGCTGCCGCACCGCTACCCGATCCTTCTGGTCGACCGCGTGCTCGAGATCGAGCCGAAGAAGCGGATCGTGGCCATCAAGAACGTGACCATCAACGAGCCGTTCTTCGCCGGCCACTTCCCGGGCCGGCCGGTGGTTCCCGGCGTGCTGCTCATCGAGGGCATGGCCCAGGCCGGCGGGCTGCTCCTGCTCCATGAGATCCCCGACCGCGAGAGGAAGCTGATCTACTTCATGGGCATCGAGGAGGCGAAGTTCCGCCGGCCGGTGGTGCCCGGGGACCAGGTGCGCTACGAGCTCGACGTGCTGCGCCTTCGCTCCTCGTACTGCAAGCTCGCGGGCAAGGTGCTCGTGGACGGTCAGCTCTGCGCCGAGGCCGTGATCTCCTCCGCGATGGTGGATCGGTGAGCGGGTTCATCCATCCTTCAGCCCAGGTCGATCCCGGCGCGGTGCTTGGGGAAGGTGTCCGGGTCGGCGCCTTTGCGGTGATCGGCGAGAACGTCGAGATTGGCGACGGCACGGAGATCGGGGCGGGCGCGCAGGTCTATGGCCCGGCGCGGATCGGCCGCGGGAACCGGATCCATCCCCAGGCCTGCATCGGCTTCGAGCCCCAGGACCTCAAGTTCCAGGGCGAGGAGGTCTGGCTGGAGATCGGGGACGGCAACCAGTTCCGGGAGCTGTGCACGATCCACCGCGGCACGGCCAAGGGGGGCGGGGTCACCCGCATCGGCAGCGACAACCTCTTCATGGCCTACACCCACGTGGCCCACGACTGCCAGGTGGGGAGCCGCACGATCTTCGCCAACAATGCCACGCTCGCCGGGCACGTCGAAGTCCACGACGACGCCACGATCTCCGCGTTCACCTCCGTGCACCAGTTCTGCCGCGTTGGGCGCCACGCCTAC
Organism: Thermoanaerobaculia bacterium; assembly: GCA_035556715.1. Lineage (GTDB taxonomy): Bacteria > Acidobacteriota > Thermoanaerobaculia > Multivoradales > UBA5704 > DATMER01. The sequence continues at coordinate 41,903 of DATMER010000140.1, read as the reverse complement.
GTCGGCGGCTACAGCGTCATCACCATGGACGCGCTGCCCTTCGCCAAGACCGTGGGGCTCAAGCCGGCCTTCTACGGCCTCAACTCCATCGGGCTCAAGCGCAAGGGGTTCGATCCGGAGGGCGTCCGCCGTCTCGACCAGGCCATGCGCCTGCTGGTGCGCTCGGGGCTGAACACGGCCCAGGCGCTGGAGCGCATCCGCGCCGAGCTCGGGAACGATCCGGCGTTGGACTACCTGGTCGACTTCGTCGAGACCGCGAAGCGCGGCATCCACAAATCCCGCCCGCGCGGGGGGCGGACCGGCGGCGGGGAGGGCGACTCTGAGTAGCCCGTTGCGCGTCGGGGTGGTGGGCACCGGCGCCATGGGCCGGAACCACGTCCGCATCCTCTCCTCCCTCCCCGGGGTCGAGCTGGTAGGGGTCCACGACCCCGACCCGAAGGCTGGGGAGCTTGGAGTACTGGTCTTCGACCGGCTGGACGACCTGGCCGGCGAGATCCAGGCCGCCGTCGTGGCCGCGCCCACGGTGGCCCACGCGGACATCGGTTGTGGGCTGCTCCGGCGGGGCATCCATGTCCTGGTGGAGAAGCCGATCGCCTCCAGCCTGGCTGAGGCCAACCGGCTCCTGGATGCTCAAGGCGACCGGGTGCTCGCGGTCGGGCACGTGGAGTTCTACAACCCGGCGGTGCAGGCCCTTGTCGGGATCGGCTCGCCCCCCAGGTTCGTGGAGATCCAGCGCCTCGGGATCTTCTCCCCGCGCAGTCTGGACGTGGACGTGGTCCTGGACCTGATGATCCACGACTTCCAGATCCTCCAGGCCCTGGACCCCAGCCCGGTGGCGGAGGTGAGGGCCACGGGCATCAACGTGCTTTCGCCGCGGGTGGACATCTGCAACGCCCGGGTGGAGCTGGCCTCCGGCTGTGTCGCGAACCTGACCGCGTCGCGGGTCTCCTCCGAGCGGGTGAGAAAGCTCCGGGCCTTCCTGCCGAGCCGCTACTACTCGCTCGACTACCATGCGCAGGAGATCCGGGGCTACCGGCTGGAGGAGGGGGGCGGCGGCCGCAAGATCCTCCCCTCCGACCTGCCCGTGACCAGGGCCGAGCCCCTGCTGCGCGAGCTGGAAGCCTTCGTCGCCGTCTGCCGCGGCGAGCAGGCCACCATTGTGACCGGCGCCGCCGGCCGCCAGGCGCTGGAGACGGCGCTCGCGGTGGTCGAAGCGATCAAGCAATGAGAGCGACGTTCCCGCTCATCCGTTCGTAAGAAACCACATGCAAGCCTCCGCTCCCCGCCGGTGGAGCTCCGGGATGGTCCTCCTGCTGGCCCTCCTGGCGCTCTGGGGAGGTTGGTTCATCTACCGCACGTCGTTCGTGAGCAGCGAGGGGCGCCGCTTCTTCTGCCTGTTCGACGACGCGATGATCTCCATGACCTACGCGCGCAACCTCGTGGAGGGCTACGGGCTCAACTGGGCGCGGGGAGGAGAGCCGGTGGAGGGGTTCACCCACCCTCTCTGGCTCCTTCCCATGATCGCGGCCAACGCCCTGCCCCTGCCGCTGGAGGTCCGCAGCCTCCCGGTTCAGCTCCTGTCGCTCCTCCTCCTGGCCGCGAGCGCCGTGGCGGCGCGGAAGCTGGTCCTCGATCACTTTTCCACGGAACGGACCGCCACCGGCATGCCCGCGGCCGTCCTCACGGCCTTCTACTACCCGCTGAGCTACTGGGCCCTGATGGGCATGGAGACCGGGCTGCAGGCGCTCCTCGCCATCCTGGCGGTCCAGCTCGCCCTCGACGTGACCGAGGCTGGATGCGACCGTCACCTCGCTCTCTGGCTCGTGTGCGCCGCGGCCTGCCTGCTCCGGATGGACATGCTCCTGATGGTCCTGGCGGTTCAGGCATACGTGCTGATCCGGACCGGAGCCGGCCGGAGCTGGCGGCTCGGCCTGGCGCTGTTTCTGGTTATCACCCTGGGCTACGGCCTCTTCCGCTGGCTCTACTTCCAGGACGTCCTGCCCAACACCTACTACCTCAAGCTGACGGGCGTCGCCTTCTCCGCCCGGCTGCTCAAGGGCTTGAGCATGCTGGGCACGTTCCTGCGTGACCACCTGCTCGTGCTCCTGCCGGTGGGTCTGGGGGTCGTGCCCCTGATGCGCCGCCATCCCCGGCTGGTGCTGCCGGTCTCGCTCTTCGTCCTCTACTGCGCCTACAGCGTGTACGTCGGGGGGGATGCCTGGGACCTGGAGCTGAACGTCCGGGCGAACCGCTACATCGCCTTCGTCATGCCCCAGGTCTTCGTGCTGCTCAACGCCCTGATCAACCGGGTCCCCGCGGCGGCCGCCCGCTACGCCGCCCCCGCAGTGACCGGAGCCGCGCTGCTGCTGCTGAACGGGCTCTGGCTGTCCGAGAAGGCCGGGGACAACTGGCAGAACCTGCTGGTCACGATCCGGCCTCCCGCGGTGGGCGGGCACCAGGCTGTCATGGACCAGCTCCACATCCTGCAGCGCCGGGTGGAGCCGGGGGCGAAGGTCGCTTCGACCTGGGCGGGTATCCCCTCCTACTTCACGGACTATCAGATGATCGACGTCCTGGGCTACAACGACCGGCGGATCGCCCGGATGGAAAGCCAGGTGGAGCTGAACGAGGATCAATACCTGCACTTCCGGCCGGGGCACAACAAGTGGAACCTGGGGCTGCTAATGAAGAGGCGGCGGCCGGACGCCTTCTTCCAGATCTGGGGCGTCTCGACCCCGGAAGAGCTGGCGCGCCGGATGACGCGCGCAGGCTACCGGAACATCGACGGCTTCTGGCTGCACAAGGACTCTCCCAGGATCCGCTGGCCGGAAGGAAGGGAGCCGGTCCGGAAGAGGAAGGCTCGCCGGTGAAGCTCAGGCTGCCTGCTGGGGCGCGGGCTCGGTGGGCAGGCCGGAGTCCTGCCAGGCCTGCCATCCCCCTTTGAGCGCGAACGCTCTTTTCCAACCAGCTCTCCGAAGGTCGAGCGCCACACGGGCGCTCGTGGCTTCGTTCTGTCAGGCACAGAAGGCGATCAGCCAGGCCTCCCGCGGCAGCTGCAGCCGCTCCGCTTCCTGTGCCGGCCGCTCCGGGTCGACCCGGACAGCTCCCACCGCCTTCCGGTCGCTCGACTCCAGGGAGCGGAGGGTCCGGACGTCCATCACGACCACGGGCTCCCCGGTCGTTTGCAGCCGCTGCATCTCCGGGATCTCGATGCTCTCCGGCAGCCGCTCCGACTCTGCGATAGGTTGGGCGGGAGCGGGTGGGGGAGCAGGCTCATGCTGAATGGCGACTTCCGCCGCTGGCCTCCTTCTCCCGGCGAACATGAGCGAGCCACCGTGCAGGACCACCGACAGCAGCACGACCAGGCTGCACAGCTCGAAGAGGCGCTCGCTGCCCGGGGTGCGGGCGAACACCGGCAGGAGCACCAGCAGCAGCGAGCTGAGCCCCCGCGGGCCATACCAGGCGATCAGGAAGAGGCTGCGCCGGTCGAGGCGCGCGGGACCCAGGGAGATCAGGAGAGCCAACGGCCGCACCAGCAGGCAGAGGATTGCGAACGACCACTCGGCGCCGCCGGCCGAGGCGAGCCCCGTCCAGATCAGCGAGCTGCCGAGCAGCACGAAGGTGAAGAGGAGCGCCAGCTCGGCCGTGGTCTCGCCGTACTCCCGGAAGCAGTCGCAGAGCTCCACATCGAAGATGGAGATGGTCATGCCCGCGGCAAAGGCGGCCAGGAAGCCGCTGCCGTGCACCGACTCGGCCGCCGCGAAGGCCGCGAAGCAGATCCCGAGGGAGTAGAGCGACTCGTAGTCGCGGCGCACGCCCAGGCGCCGGCGGACCATGTCCAGCGTCGCCACGCCGAGAAGGCCGATGGCGACCCCCGCTCCCGGTCCGAGGAGGAAGAGCTGCAACGCCATCCGCGAGCCCGCCCCGGGCTCTTCCAGGGCACGGCCGCCCAGGAGCGCCATGGCCACGAGCACGATCGGCAGGAGCACCACGTCGTTGAGGCCGCTCTCCAGGCGGAGGGCGAGCCGGGTGGACGAAGGGAGGTCCGGCCGGCGCATCAGGCCGCGCAGCAGCACCGGATCGGTGGACGCCAGCGCCGCCCCCAGGATCGCCGCCAGGGCCCAGGGGAGATCGAGGAGCAACCGTCCTGCCAGGGTGACCAGCGCCGCGGAGAGCAGGGTCCCGGGCCCCACGACCAGGAGGGCGAGGCGGGCGTGCCTGCGGATCTCGGCCAGGCTCAGGGACAGGGCGTCGGTGAACAACACCAGGGCCAGGCTAAGCATGGAGACCACCCGCAGCATGGGCGAGTCGAGCTTGGGATCGATCAAACCCAGGCCGAAGGGACCAAGGACGGCGCCCACGGCCAGCAGGACTCCGACCTGGGGCACGCCGCTGCGCTCGATCAGCCCCGACAGCAGGGCCGCGATGATGATGACAGCTCCCACCAGGGAGAGCGTGACGAGGAACGGATCGGCTCCGAGCGGCATTCGGGCTCCTCTTGAACGGGCCTCATCCTAGCGCATGGGGACCGAGGGACCGCGTGCTAGCATCCTCTCCGTCATGGAATCCATCGCCGCGTCCGCCGCCTCCCGCTCCGACGAGCTGCTGGCCGAGGCGCTCCGAAGACTGGTGCGCCGCGGCAAGCGCGCGGACATCACGCGGCTCCTCTCCAAGGTGCGGCCCGGCGACATGCCGGTCCTGCTGAGCAGCCTGACCCCTGCCGAGCGCCTGCACGTCTTCCAGATCGTCACCGAGGAATACCCGGACACCGCCGGCGACGTGCTCTCCGACCTCGAAGCCCCGCAGCGCCTGGAGCTGCTGGAGAAGCTCCCGTCCGACGTCATCGCCGAGATCCTCGACTCCGCCGCGGTCGACGACGCGGTCTACGTGATCGATTCCCTGCCCGAGGCGAAGAAGGAGGAGGTGCTCCGGCTCGTCGATCCCCAGCAGATGTCCGAGATGCGTCCCCACCTCACCTATGAGGACGACACGGCCGGGCGCATCATGGACCCCGAGTTCTTCGCCCTCCCCGAGGCGACCCGGGTGCGCCAGGCCATCGCCGCCATCCAGGAAAAGCGCGACGTCGAGATGATCTATTACCTGTACATCGTCGACAGCGACAAGCGCCTGCTCGGAGTCACCTCGCTGCGCCAGCTCCTGCTCTCCCGGCCCGACCAGCGGCTCGGCGAGATCATGCAGCGCGACATCATCCGGGTGCACACGGACACCGATCAGGAAGAGGTGGCCGCGGTCGCCGCCCGTCACGACCTACTCGCCGTGCCCGTGGTGGACGGCGAGAACCGGCTGGTGGGCATCGTCACGCTCGACGACATCATCGACGTGGTCAAGGAGGAGGCCAACGAGGACATCCTCCGCATCGCCGGCACCTCGGAGGACGAGCTGCTCTACCAGGATCGCTCGTTCCGGGTGGCGGGCATCCGCCTCCCCTGGCTGCTGGTGAACCTGGTGGGCGGCGTGATCACCGGGCTCCTCCTGGAACGCTTCCAGGTCAGCTTCCACGACGCGCTGTTCCTCCTGGCCTTCGTGCCCGTGGTCATGGGCATGGGAGGCAACAGCGGCACGCAGACCTCCACAATTACCGTCCGCGGCCTCGCCACCGGCCGCATCGAGCTCGACGGCGGGCGCATCCGCCACTACCTCTGGCAGCAGGTCAAGGTGGGAGCGCTGCTGGGCATCGCCACCGGGACCGTGGCCGGCACCGTGGCGCTGGTCCTCCAGCGCAACCCCGCCTACTCGCTGGTGGTGGGCGGGGCCATGCTCTTCGCGATCCTGGTGGCCTCGCTGAACGGCGTCATGATCCCCCTGCTCTTCGAGCGGCTGGGGGTCGATCCGGCCGTGGCCGCCGGCCCCCTGGTCACCACGAGCAACGACATCACCGGCATCCTGATCTACTTCGGGTTGGCTTCGCTGCTGATCCAGTTCCTGGTGAAGTGACGTGGGTCTGACGAGCGCCGAGGCGATCATCCTCGACGTCCTGGACCTCCACGACAAGGACCGGATCGTAACCTTCCTGACCCGGGAACGCGGCAAGAAGAAGGGCGTAGCCCAGGGCGCGCGCGCCAAGCACAGCCGCTTCGGGGGGCAGCTCCAGCCGCTCGCCAAGGTGCAGGTGACCTGGTTCGAGAAGGAGGGGAGAGACCTGGGCCGGATCTCCTCGGTCGAGCTGGTGCGGCCGGCCCACAAGCTGATGGAAGACCTGGAGGGCATCCTCCTCGGCAGCTACCTCGCCGACCATCTCCTGGAGCTCGCCCAGGAGGACGACGACGCGGACCACTTCTACCGCCTCCTGGACTCGACTCTGGAAGCCCTCCTCGCCGGAGTGGACAAGGATCTCGCCGCGCGCTACTTCGAGTTCTGGGTCCTGCGCCTGGCCGGAGTGTTTCCATCGCCCAAAGCCTGCCCCTCCTGCGGCAGGCCGTTCGTCTCGGACGATGGAGAAGCAGGGGCCGTGGTCCCCCCCAACGGCGAGACGCTCCTCTGCTTCGACTGCGGCGGTCGGAGCGGCTACATCGCCCGTCCCGAGACCCTGGAGTTCCTCCGCCGCATCGGCCGCGAGCCCCTCCCCGCCGTGGCCGAAAGCCCGCCGTCGAAGAGGGTCCTCCGGGAGGTGGAGGAGGTCTGCGTCCGGGTGCGCCGGCACTTCCTTCAGCACGAGCTGCGCAGCTACGAGGTGATCCAGAAGACCCGGGCGGCGCTGTAGCCGGCGGCCACACGAATCCTACAAACACTGCGGCGGTCCCTGCGTCACCACTGGGGTTGGAGGAAATGATGCAAGCTCAGAAGCAAAAAGCGGAGGCCTTTCGCGCACTGCACCAACGGGATAGCGCGTTCATCATCCCCAATCCGTGGGATATCGGCACCGCGAGGCTGCTTGCCCACTTGGGCTTGAGACGCTGGCAACCACGAGCGCCGGATACGCGTTTTCCGTCGGGCAACGGGACAACTCGGTTGGTCGCGACCAGATGATGGAGCATGTGAGCGCACGGGCAGAGAAATTATTTTGTTGGCCGCCGGAACCTACGGCACGTTCAAGTTCTCGGCTGAGGCTGTGAGCTATCGCGAGATCAGCGCCATGTTCGAGGGGTGACGCCCCCGGGGAGAAGGATACCTCCCCGGGAGCGCTGATGAGCTATCGCAGAGCCTCAGTCGTCGTCTTCTTCGTCGTCTTCGTCGTCTTCGTCGTCGCCGTGGGTGATCTTCAGCTTCCAGGCACCGCGGCCGAGGGTGCCGGCCACCAGGGCCTTGTCCTCCCCCTGGTAGTGCAGATCGAGGATCGCCACCTTCGGCAGGTCCTTGCCGAGGGGCTCCCAGACCGTGAACCCGGTCGACTCGTGCGCCACATAGATGCCATTGAACGTGCTCACCACCAGCGCATCGTTGGTCCCGCTGCCATTGGAACGCGGAACGTACTCGATCGCGCGCAGGGCGATCGGCAGGAAGGTCTGGAGGTTCCCCGTGACGTCGGTCCAGGTGGTTCCGCCGTCCAGCGTCCGGTAGACCTGGTTGAGGTTCGTGAGGTAGATGGCGCCGGCATTGTCCGGATCGACCACGATGTCGCGGATCGTCCTTCCCGTGCCGGTGCCGGGGTAGGTGGCGACCTGGGTCAGGGGAGCCGGGTGAGCGGCGGTACGGATGAAGACACGGTCACCGGAGCCCACCACCAGCAGCTCCGGATTGCCGAGCCCGCCGTAGGAGACCGCGTCGAGGCCGCTGCCGTTGACCACAACGGTGGAGATCTGGGTGATCGTGTCTCCCTGGTCGAACGACTCGTAGACGCCGTTCGCTCCTCCGATCACCAGCCGCGTCGGCGTGATCGCATTGAGCTCCACCGGCGTCACGAACTGCCCCACGAACGGCGCGCCGCCGACGACTGTGAGGGGAGGGAACACGAACGCCTGGAGGTCGTTGGCCGAGTCCCAGATGGTGCGAAGGAACCCTTGCAGGCCCTGCGCGCTGTCGTAGCGGATCGACTGCGAGGGGCCCAGGGTAAGGTTGTCGACCGCGGTGTCGCCGCCGTCGCCGCTCAGCAGCACGAACCAGTCCGGCTTGTCCTTCTTGTCCTGGTGGGGGTCGTCGTTGTCCTGCGTCCCCACGAAGACGATGTTCGCCAGCTTGTCATAGGAGAGGTCGTGCTGCTCCGAGACCTGCAGATCGCCGTTGATTGAAAGCCAGTCGCCGGCCGCGGTGCGAGGACTGGTGCGCTTGTAGATGCCGCCGTCGTCGGTCTCGATCAGGTTGCCGGCCGCGTCGAAGGTCAGCTCGCGCGAGTCGGCATGCGGCGAGCTGTTCGAGGCGGTGCCGATGTGGGTGAGCGGGGTGCACTGGCTGCCCGCGGGCTGCGACGCGTCGCAGCGGAAGAGGCGGCCCGAGAAGTTCTCGGCGCCGATGGTGTTCGGGAACTGCGGCGGGAAGGACAAGCCCTCCTCGAGGCGGAACGGCTGCCGGTCGCCGCCGATGTAGACCAGGTTGGGCTGGGTCGGGTCGGCCACGATCGACATGTGGATCGATGCCTGCCCGCCGGGATGGATACCGACGTTGGTGGGGCCGGTCCTCGGCAGGTCCATGGCGGTCCAGGTCGTGCCCCCGTCGGCGGAGCGGAAGAGGCCCGCCAGGCGTCCGGAGTTGGCGATCGCGGCATACACGATGTCGTTCCTGACCGCGAACTCGACGTTGACCGTCACGCCGCTGATCAGGAGCGCGTCCATCGCCGCGTTGCTGACCTTCGTCCAGGTGGCTCCGGTGTCGTTGCTGCGGTAGACGCCGTTCTGGCCGCCGACGAGATTGGCGAAGACCACGCTGGTGAAGAGGCGGTTCGGTTTGGTGGGATCGCCCACCAGGTCGTACGTGACCCCGCCGGGAAGGCCTGTCGCCGCGCCGTTGCCGACGCTGATCTGGGTGAAGGTGGCACCGCCGTCGGTGCTGCGCCAGATCCCGAGGTTGGGGATGGCGTTGACGTCCGCGGTGTCGACCGCGACGACGATGGTGTTGCCGCGCGCAGCCAGCCCGGAGATGTTCTTGCCCAGCAGAACCCCGCCTCCGGTGAGGTGCGTCCAGGAGTTACCCTCGTTCGTCGACTTGTACAGGCCGACCCGGTTGCCTCCCAGGCGGCCGAACGAGCTGAAGCGGCCCACGCCGGCCCAGAGGATCTTCCGCTTCGGATCGTTGAGATCGAACTCGAGCGCGCCGATCGCGGAGGTCTCCAGGTCGTCGGTGAGCGACTTCCAGTTGGGGCTGGTGGTGTGGGCGTTCTTCGTCCTCCAGACGCCGCCGTTGACGGAGCCGACGTAGAGGGTCTTGTGATCGGTGGGATGCGCGAGGACGGTGTGGATGGCTCCCGTCACCTCGTTGTTTGGCGTCACGTTCTCGCTCTGGCCGTCGACTGCCGGTCCAGGACCCTGGGCCTTCCACTTCTTGTTGGTATTGGTCGGAGGGGGTTGGCCATGAACGCCGGCCGGCAGCGCCAGCGCTAACGTCAGGGCGAACAACACGCATAGCCCAGCGGCCACAGATTTGCGGCCACACGGGAAAACAGAGCTACAAATACTCCTCAGCATGTGCCGTATCCTTTCTGTCAAGATGCCCTAACCGGGCATCGTCCTCGAAAGGCAAACGGCGACTGTCGAACGCGGCGCGACGCTGGCGATTCAGAGGCCCTGATCGAACCCCCGGGTGCACGCCACCCGGGACGGACGGAAGAGCCTCTCCCAGGCTCAAGGGTGACTGGTCCCTCGCGGGACGCATCCTTCCCTTGCAGCGGATGGGGAGAGAAGGTTATCATGCCGGAAGCGACGGCGACGACATAGCGGAGGCGCTGGCCAAGTCAAGAAGCAAGGAGTCCACGTGAACCAATCCAAACGGTGGCCATCCCGGCCAACCTGGGGACGGTTTGTCGTCTCGCTAACTCTCCCGCCCCTCCTCGCGATCCTTCTGCTGCCAGGAGCTGCGCTGGGGCAGACCCGTTCCATGCGCCCAGCGGCCCCCGGCGGCGCCACGTTGCACGAGGGGGTTGTGATCTCCCCTCAGCACGGTTTTGCTTATCTGATGCGCCGCGGCGGCATCGACGCGGTAGACCTTGCCAGCGGCGCGGTCCGCTGGCGCAGTGACAAGGCGGCCAAGCCCCTCGCGCTCGTCGGCGACCGGCTCATCGCCCAGACCGGCCGGGGCGGCAACGCCCTGGATCTCGTCGACCTCGACGCGCGCAGCGGCGCCGCCCGCGAATCCGTTCGCATTCCTCTCCCTGACGGCGTGGCCGCCACGCTGGTCGATACTCCCGCCGGATCGTTCCGGGTCCGGGCCGAGGCCGCGGGCTCCGAGCTCGTGGTGCGCTGGGAGGCCACGGGTGTCGCAGTCGCGGCGCAGGGCTATATGCCTGCCGCGAGCGAAGGGCTGGCGCCCTCACTTGACGGCCAGGGGACCAACGTCGTCGCCGGCGAGGCGGTCCTGGACCTGGCGTCGTCGTCCCTGGCCCTGAAAGCCGGACCGGAAATCCGCCGCACGCAGTCGGCCTCGATGGCGCGGGCTGCTCTGGAGGAGCTGAGCGCGCCGGCGGTGGCGGGTGCCGAGGGGCGGCAGATGCTCTCGGCGGACGGGCGGCACGTCCTGGTCACCGAGCGGGTCGACGTGGCCGAGCACCCGCTGCAACGGCATCGCTGGACCCTCTACGAGCGTGACAGCGGTACCCGGCTCGGCTCGGTGCCGGCCCTGGTGTCCGCGACGCCGTTCCTCGTGGTCGGCACGACCCTGTACCACCCGGCGCCGGCCCATGCCGTCCGCCAGAACAACCGGTTCGTCGAGCAGCCGGCCGTCCTGCGCGCGGTGAACCTCAAGACCGGTGCCGAGATGTGGAAGGCATCCGTCCTGGAGACGGCCTTCCGGGGACCGTTCCCTCCATAACCGAGGGCAGGGCGGTCCGGTGCTGTGGGGATGCCTCGCCGGCGAGGCATCCCCACGCTGTTCCTCAGGGCAGCCGCGTCCTCGACAGGGCAGCCAGGAAAATCGGGAGAAGCTTCTCGGATACCTGGTCCCAGGTCCGGGAGCGGCCCCGCTCCTCGATATGCCGCCTGTCCCATCGGGTCTCGAGGGCCTGTTTCAAGGCGGCCGTCAGCGCCTCCACGGTCCGCTCTCCAACCAGGACGCCGAGGGATGGGTCGTCGATGATCTCAGGCACTCCCCAGACGTTGGTCGCCACCGCGGGCAAGCCCGTCGCCTGAGCCTCGCAGAGCACATTGGGCCAGCCTTCCCGGGAGCTGGCCAGGACGAAGAGGTCTGCGGCGCTGTACCAGTCTGGAAGGTCCTGGTTCAGGACCGTTCCCGCAAAGAGGACCCTGCCGTCGAGCCCCAGGCTCTCCGCCTGCCTTTCGAGCCGGTCTCTCTCCTCGCCGTCTCCGGCGATCACCAGGAAGAGATCCGGACCTGGAAGACGGGCGAAGGATTCGAGAAGGAGATCGAAACCTTTCCGGGAGGTCAGGTGCCCGACCGAGAGGAGGATCTTCCCTTCAGGAGGCAGTCCCAGCTTGCCGCGGGCCTCTCTGCAGTCCATCCTGTGGAAGCGTTTGGTATCGACCCCGTTGCCGATGACGGAGACCTTCTCCGGAGCCGTGCCGAGATCCACGGCCTTCGCTTGCAGGCTCGAGGAGACGCAGATCAGGTGCTGGCAAGCTTCGAGGTTCTGTTGGATTTTGGGCCGGATGGCAGGCAGCCCCGGATAGAAGTTCAGGTCCGTTCCGCGGGCCGAGAGAATGACAGGGATTCCCAGGAGCAGCCCCATCTGGATGCCGGCGGTGCCGTCCGGATAAACGTAGTGGCAGTCGATGAGGTCGATGGGCTTCTTCCGGTAAATCTCCAGGACCGTACGCTGGATCGCCTTCGCCATCCAGTCTCCGTAGAAGCGCATGCCCAGCTTGGGGGTGACCAGGTAACGGGGATGATGGACAGGATAACCCCACGAATCCTCGACGGCAGGCACCTGGGAGTAGCGGCGGTAGATATCGCGCGGGGCAAAAGGAATTTGCGGATAGAAAGGAACCGGAGCCAGCACGGTCCAGTCCCATCCGTATTTGGCTATGAAGTTTTCCATCCGGTTGCGAATGAAGACCCCATGGACCGGTTGCTGTGCGTTTGGGAAGAGGGTCGTCAGAGTTAGAATGTGCATCGTTCTAATCATACAGCGAACAAAGGGTTCGCTAAACTGAACTGAGGAGTCTGTCATGGCGAGCTTCAGACTGGGATCGTCGGGTGAGGAAGTGATGAAGATCCAGCAGCGGCTCAAGGAGCTGGGCTTTTATACCGGAGCGCTCGACGGCCACTTCGGAGGGGGCACGGAGGCCGCGGTCAAGGCCTTTCAGGCGAAGAAGAAGCTCGACGTCGACGGCGTCGTCGGTCCCGAGACCTTCCGCAAGCTGTTCGACCAGGAGGCGCCTCCCGCGCCCTCGATCGCGTCCGAGCCTCTCGCGCAGCGCTGTCTGGCCCTGACCGGCACGTTCGAGACGTCGACGGTGGCGCCGGGGTGCTTCTCCTGCGTCACAGGCGACTTCGACAAGCAGGGGATCAGCTTCGGCGCCCTGCAGTGGAACTTCGGCCAGGGATCGCTTCAGCCGATCCTGGAGCGGATGTTGAAAAACCATCGCAAGGTCATGGAGACGGCCTTCCACGAGCATCTGCCCCGGCTGGAGGAGGTCTTGCAGGGAGACAAGGCGGCCACGCTCAGGTTCGCCCGCTCGATCCAGGACCCGCTCCGGCATCGGGTCCAGGAGCCCTGGCTGGGGATGTTCAAGGCGATGGGGCGCACGCCCGAGTGCCAGCGCATCCAGACCGAAATGGCGGCGGACCTGAACCGCAGGGCAAAGGCCCTGGCGAAGGAGTACGGACTCAGCTCCCAGCGCGCCCTGGCCCTGATGTTCGACATCCTGGTGCAGAACGGGAGCATCAGCAGTACCGTCAAGCGGCAGATCCTCAAGGATTTCGATGCCTTTCCGAAGAACCTGTCGCCGCAGGACCTGGAGGTCCGGAAGATGCGGAGCATCGCGAACCGCCGCGCCGAAGCGGCGAAGGCGGAGTTCGTGAAGGACGTCCGCAACCGGAAGCTCTGCATCGCCAACGGCGAGGGAACGGTCCACGGCATCCGCTTCCACCTCGGCGAGCAGTTCGGCATCGGCCTCGAAGCGTTCTAGTCGAGCATGCCTGCTAAAATTTGGCGCATGACGGACCCATCCGCCGACGCCGCGCGCCGTGCCGCCGCCCGGCTGGCCTCCGATCTCGGCTCCGACCTCCCCGCCTTCACCGAGCGCGCTCTCGCCGGAGAAGAGAGGATGGTCCGGCGGCGGAGCTTCGATGCCGGAGCCAGCCTCGCCATCGCCAGCCTCCTGGTGAGCCTCGCCCAGTTCGGGTGGCAGATCTACCGCGACCTCAAGCAGGACCGGGAGAAGAAAAAGGAGAGCGACGAAGCGGATCGGCGGCAGACCCTCCAGGTGCTGGTCCGCCGCATGCGCCTCTCCCTGGACGAGCCGCCGGGCATCTCCATACAGCAGCGGGACCGGCTCTTGGAGGTGGTGGCGGAGGAGATCCTGGCTACTGGGGAGCTTCCCGACCGATCGCAGCCCCCGCCCCCGCCCGCCTGATCGTCCCATCGGATAGACTACGCCCTCTGCCGGGGGCCCTGCCTCCCTTGGGAACTTCTATGCGAAAGACCTTTCAGGAGCTCATCCTCAAGCTGTCCGAGTTCTGGGCGCGGGAAGAATGCGTGCTCCAGCAGCCCCTGGACCTCGAGGTCGGGGCCGGCACCATGCACCCGGACACCTTTCTCCGCGTGCTCGGTCCGGAGCCCTGGCGGGTGGCGTATGTCCAGCCTTCCCGCCGTCCCGCCGACGGCCGTTACGGCGACAACCCCTTCCGCCTGGGCAAGCACCACCAGTTCCAGGTGGTCCTCAAGCCCTCGCCCCTGGACGTGCAGCGGCTCTACGTGCGCAGCCTGGAGGCGATCGGGCTCGACCTGACCAAGCACGACCTGCGCTTCGAGGAGGACAACTGGGAGGCCCCCACCCTCGGCGCCTGGGGAGTGGGGTGGCAGGTCATGCTCGACGGCATGGAGATCACGCAGTTCACCTACTTCCAGCAGGCGGGCGGGCTGGAGCTCAAGCCGATCAGCGCCGAGATCACCTACGGCCTGGAGCGCCTGACCATGTTCCTCTCCCTGTCGCGGAGCATCTACGAGATCGAGTGGGTCGAGGGGATCACCTACGGCCAGGTGCGCCACCAGGAGGAGGTCGAGCTCTCCAGGTACTACTTCGAGCTGGCGGACGTGACCTTCCTCCAGCAGCAGTTCGAGGGGTATGAGCGCGAGGCCGGACGCTGCCTGGAAGCCGGGCTCGTCCTGCCCGCCTACGAGTGCGCCCTGAAGTGCTCGCACTCGTTCAACGTCCTCGACGCCCGCGGCGCCGTGTCGGTCACCGAGCGCGTCGCCCTCATGAAGCGGGTTCGCGACCTGGCCGTGGGCTGCGCCAAGGCCTATGTGGAGAGCCGCGAGAAGCTCGGGTTCCCGCTGCTCAAGTCCGAGGCGGAGGTGGAGGTCGTTGATGCCGCAAGGTGAGTATCTTCTGGAGGTCCGCAGCGAGGAGATCCCGGCCCGCATGCTGGAGCCGGGCGTGCGCGAGCTCGCCACCCGGGTGTTCGAGGAGCTGATGGCCCGCGGCCTGGGTCCGCGTGAAGTGGAGACGGGGTACACGCCGCGCCGGCTGGTGCTGGTCCTGACCGGAGTGCCGGAGCGCGAGCCCGACCGCGAGGAGCAGGTTCTCGGTCCGCCGGTCAGCGCCGCGTTCGCTCCGGACGGCTCGCCCAAGCCCGCGCTCACCGGCTTCGCCAAGCGGACCGGCGTCGAGCCCGACCAGCTCTCCCGGGTCAAGACCGAGAAGGGGGAGTACCTGGCCGCCGTGAAGAAGACCGAGGGGCGGCCCACGAAAGAGGTCCTGGCGGAGATCGTCCCCCGCGTCCTGACCGGGATCTCCTGGGCCAAGACCATGCGGTGGGGAAGCGGCGAGGGTCCCTGGGTGCGGCCGGTGCACGGAGTCGTCTCGCTCTTCGACGGCGAGGTCGTGTCCTTCGACCTGTTCGGCATCCCCGCCGGGGACCGGACGGTCGGGCATCCGACGCTGTCTCCCGAGCCGTTCCAGGTCCGGAGCGTGGAGGAGTACCGCAGGGAGCTGGCGGCGCGCTCCCTGGAGGTCCGCCCCGGCGAGCGGCACCGGGTCCTGCTGGAGACGATGCGCTCCCGGGCCGAGGCGCTCGGCGGCCGGCTCGTGGAGGACGCGCCGCTGCTCGACAAGCTCTCCGCCCTGTGTGAGGTCCCGGGTGTTATGGAAGGGAGCTTCCACGAGGAGTTCCTGGAGCTGCCCGCCGAGGTGCTCGCCACCAGCCTGCGGGATCACCAGAGCGCGCTCACCGTGGAGTCTCCGAACGGAGACCCCGGCGGTCACCAGCTCCTGCCGTACTTCCTGACGGTGATGGATCGGCCGGACGACCCGATCGGCCGAACGCGCTCGGGCAACGAGTGGGTGGTGGCCGCGCGGCTCGCGGACGCCCAATTCTTCTACGGCGAGGACCGGCGGGCGGGGCTCGCCCACCATGTCGAGCAGCTCGAGCGGCTCACGTTCCAGGAGCGCCTCGGCAGCTACGCGGACAAGACCTCGCGGCTGGTGGCCCTCGCCACCACGATCTGCGACATGCTCGGCTGGAGCGACGAGGCGCCCCACGCTGCGGCGGCGGCCCGGCTGCTCAAGGTGGACCTCGCCACCGAGATGGTCAAGGAGTTCACCTCCCTCCAAGGGATCATGGGCGGCATCTACGCCCGCGAGGAGGGGCAGCCCGAGGAGGTTTGGCAGGCGGTCTACGATCAGTACATGCCGGCGTCCACCGAGGACCGGATCCCCCGCGGCCGGATCGGACAGGTCGTGGGTCTCGCCGACCGCGTGGATACTCTGGTGGGCATCTTCGGTCTCGGTCTGATTCCCACGGGGAGCAGGGACCCGTTCGGATTGCGGCGCGCGGCCCAGGGCGTGGTGCGTATCGCGCTCGAAGGGGGGCTCCCGCTCGACCTGGACGAGGTGGCAGCCCGGGCCGTGGTCCTCTACTCCGACCGCCTGACCCGGAGCGCCGACCAGATCCTGGACGACCTGCGGCCGTTCCTCCACGACCGGGTGCGCTATGTGCTCGGGCTCGCCGGCTATGCCTACGACGAGATCGAGGCGGCGCTGGCAACAGGTGGAGGGAGCCTGCCCGACCTCAAGGCGCGGGTGGAAGCGCTCCATCGGGTGCGGGAGGAGCCGGACTTCCTCACGGTGGTGCTCGCGGCCAAGCGGATCGTGAACATCCTCAAGGACGCGCCCGACGAGCAGCTCGACGAGCGGTTCTTCACGGAGCCGGCCGAGCGCGATCTCCACGCGGCCTTCCAAGGTCTCCGCAACGAGGTGGAGGAGGCTGCGGCCTCCGGCGACTATGAGCGCTGCCTGCGCCGCATCGCGGCCCTTGCGCCGGTCCTCGACCGCTTCTTCGTGGACGTAATGGTCATGGACCCCGACCCGAAGGTGAAGGCCAACCGCATCGCCCTCCTCCAGGCGATCCACCGCACCGTCTCGCGCACGGCGAAGCTGACCGAGGTCGTGGTGGACAAGGCGGAGGCACGGTCCCGATCAGGGGGATAGAACGGGTACACTTCGTCTCCGGAGGATGACGACATGCCCAAGTACGTCTACGCGTTCGGTGGTGGATCGGCCGAGGGGGAAGGCAGCCAGAAGGACCTGCTCGGGGGCAAGGGGGCCGGTCTCGCGGAGATGAGCCGCCTCGGGATCCCGGTCCCTCCGGGGTTTACGATCACGACCGAGGTCTGCAAGCACTACCAGGATCACGGCAATTCCTATCCCGAGGGCATGGAGCAGGAGCTTCAGGAGCACCTCCAGCGCCTCGAGGCGCTGCTCGACCAGCGCTTCGGCGATCCTTCCAATCCCCTGCTCGTTTCCGTCCGCTCGGGCGCGGCCCGGTCCATGCCGGGCATGATGGACACTGTCCTCAACCTGGGCCTGAACGGCGAGATCGCCGAGGCCTGGATCGCGGCCGGCGCGGACGAGCGCTTCGTGCTCGACGCCTACCGCCGCCTGCTCACCATGTACGGCGACGTGGTGCTCGGCGTGGAGCACGAGGAGTTCGAGAAGATCCTCACCGCGGCGCGCAAGGCGCAGGGCGTGGCCACGGACGCCGAGCTCAGCCCCGCCTCCCTGCGCGGCGTCGTCCGCGACTACCTGGCCCTGATCGAGCGCCACGGGCAGCCCTTCCCCCAGGACCCCATGGACCAGCTCCGTGGCGCGGTCAAGGCCGTGTTCGATAGTTGGGACAACAAGCGCGCCCGCGACTACCGCCGCCTGAACAAGATCACCGGCCTGCTGGGCACGGCCGTCAACGTCCAGGCCATGGTGTTCGGCAACCGCGGCGCCGACTGCGCCACGGGCGTGGCCTTCACGCGCAACCCGGCCACGGGCGAGCCGCGGGTCTTCGGCGAGTACCTGGTCAATGCCCAGGGCGAGGACGTGGTCGCCGGCACCCGCACCCCGCAGGCGATCCACGCTGAAGGCGGCGGCGGGCTGTCGAAGGACTTCCCCCAGGCCTGCCGCGAGCTGGAGGAGGTCTGCGCCCGGCTGGAGACGCACTTCAAGGACATGCAGGACGTGGAGTTCACGATCCAGCACGACAAGCTCTACATGCTCCAGACGCGCAGCGGCAAGCGCACCGGCCCGGCCGCGATCCGCATCGCCGCGGACATGGTCGAGGAGGGGCTGATCGACTGGCGCGAGGTTCTGGACCGGGTCGAGCCGCTCCACCTGCTCCAGGTGCTCGCTCCCGAGTTCGATCCCGAGGAGAAGCAACGGGCCGTTGCCGGGGGCCGGCTCCTCGCCCGCGGTCTGCCCGCGGGACCCGGCGCCGCCTGCGGCCGGATCGCCCTGACCGCGGACCGGGCGGCGGAGATGGCCACCTCCGGCGGTCCGGTC
Source organism: Thermoanaerobaculia bacterium (assembly GCA_035556715.1). Lineage (GTDB taxonomy): Bacteria > Acidobacteriota > Thermoanaerobaculia > Multivoradales > UBA5704 > DATMER01. The sequence goes on along the minus strand of DATMER010000140.1, from coordinate 23,853 downwards.
CTGCTGGTCCGCGCCGAGACCTCCCCGGAAGACATCGTGGGCATGCACGCCTCGGCCGGCATCCTGACCGCCCGCGGAGGAATGACGTCTCACGCTGCCGTGGTCGCCCGCGGCATGGGCAAACCCTGCATCGTGGGCGCGGGCGAGCTGGAGGTGGACGAGCACGCGGGGGAGGTCCGGGTCGGCGACAAGGTCCTTCATGAGGGCGACGAGCTCTCGATCGATGGCACGGCCGGCGAGGTCATCGCGGGCGCGCTGTCGCCCAAGCCCTCCCTCGTCCTCAAGTCCATGCTGGACCGCAGCCATCCCGAGGACTCGCCGCTGGTCGACGCGGTCTACCAGCTCCTGGCTGCGGCCGACGCCGAGCGGCGCCTGGCGATCCGAACCAACGCCGACACCCCGCACGACGCGACTGTGGCCGCGGCCCTGGGCGCCGAGGGCATCGGCCTCTGCCGCACGGAGCACATGTTCTTCGAGGACGACCGGCTCCCCTGGGTGCGGCGGATGATCCTGGCCGAGACCTCCGAGCAGCGGAAGGAGTCGCTGTCCAAGCTCCTGCCCATGCAGCAGAAGGACTTCGAAGGGATCTTCAAGGCCCTGGCCGGTCTGCCGATCACGGTGCGCCTGCTCGATCCGCCGCTCCACGAGTTCCTGCCGCACGGCGAGAAGGCTCTGCAGCGCCTGGCCCAGGAGATGGGGGTGGAGCCCGCCGCGGTCCAGGCCCGCGCCGAGATGCTGGCCGAGGCCAACCCCATGCTCGGCCACCGCGGCTGCCGTCTCGGTATGACCGCGCCCGAGATCTACGAGATGCAGGTCGAAGCCATCGCGCGGGCCGCGTGCGTCCGCGCCCGGACCGGGGAAGAGGTGCGGCCCGAGATCATGGTGCCCCTGGTCGGGACCGAGGAGGAGATGGTGCGCCTGCGCGAGCTCGTGGCCTCCACCCTCCGCCGGGTGCTGGACGAGGAGAAGATGGAGATCGACATCCCCATCGGCACGATGATCGAGGTGCCGCGGGCGGCCCTGGTGGCCGACCGGATTGCCCAGCACGCCGACTTCTTCTCCTTCGGCACCAACGACCTCACCCAGATGACCTACGGCTACTCCCGCGACGACTCGGGCCGCTTCCTGCCGCAGTACGTCGAGTCCGGCGTGCTCAAGCACGACCCCTTCCAGACCATCGACGAAGAGGGGGTGGGGCAGCTCGTCCGGCTCTCCTGCGAGCGGGGGAGGGCGGCCCGGGAGCACCTGCACCTGGGGATCTGCGGCGAGCACGGCGGCGATCCGGAGTCGATCGACTTCTTCGAGCGCGTGGATCTCGACTACGTGTCCTGCTCGCCCTACCGGGTGCCGATCGCGAGACTGGCCGCGGCGCGGGCGAGCCTGAAGCGACGGTCCAAGGCAAAGAGCTTGCAGGATCAGCCGGTAGCTGTCGCGACAGCGGCGAGCTGAGCGCTGTGCGGAGGACCGGAACATGCCGGAGCTGATCCACGAGTACTCTTTCGTCTACCGGAGCGAGGACGGGATCGCGTACGTGCCGAGGGCCTGGGGCGAGGCCAGGACCGACGGCACGTGGGAGGGCTGGCTCGAATTCATCCCTGCCGGCGGCGCAGGAAGCACGCTCCGCACGGGGCAGGAGACGACCCAGCCCAACCGCGACGCCGTGGCCTACTGGGCCTCCGGCCTCGAGCCCGTCTACTTCGAAGGGGCCTTCGCTCGGGCCTCGTAATCCCTGGCGGCCTCCCCGAAGTCTCCATACACCCGGTGGCCGCCGGTCTCCGCCGACCGGTTTCCGGGGCGCACGAGCAGTCCGGTCTGCATCCCCGCCTCGGCCGCGGCATCCAACTCCTCCCGCACGTCGCTAAGGAACAGGATCTCCCCGGCCGGGAGGGCGTATGCCTCCGCGATTGCGGTGTAGGAGGTCGCCTCCCTCTTGGGCCCCGTGGTGGTGTCGTGAAAGCCCTCGAAGAGGGGCGTCAGGTCGCCGGCCCCGGTGTGGGCGAAGAGGAGCTTCTGGGCGCGCACGCTGCCGGAGGAGAAAACCCGCAGGCGGATCCCTGCCGCCCGCCAAGCTGCGAGCGCCGGGGGCACGTCAGGGAAGACGTGGCTCCGCAGCGCCCCCGTGCGGTAGCCCTCGTCCCAGATCACCCCCTGGAGCAGCTTCAGGCCGGTGGACTTGCGGTCCTCGGCCATCAGGCGGCGGGCGTAGCCCGCACCGTTGCCGAAGGGGGGGAGGCTGGCGTCCCGGGCCGCCTCCTCGGCGTGCTCCCGGCGCAGGTGGGCGAGGGCGTCCGCCAGTTCCGGATCAGGGTCGGGCTTCGAGCAGTACTCCTCCAGGCGGGCAGCGGCATACGGAAAGAGGACGTCGTAGACGAAGGAGATCGAGGTCGTCGTGCCCTCGATGTCCGTCAGGACGGCCCCGAGTGACAAGAGAGCCGTCCTAAAAACCCTGGGTCGGGATGTAGGAAGGTCCGAAGCAGAGAGGCTGGAACTTCGTGTCCTCGCCCGACTCCGTGTAGTGGGGTGTCCAGCCCGACTGGTCCTGGAACAGGCGGATGGCCCGGATGGTCTTGTCCGAGCACAGGTCAAACCAGTGATGGGTGCCCCGCGGCACCCGGATCATGTCGCCCTTGACAACCTCGAGGCTGAACGTCTGGCCGTCCGGGGGATGGACGTGGAACAGGCCGCGGCCGTGGACGATGAAGCGGACCTCGTCCTCGTCGTGCCAGTGCTCCTTGCTGAACCGGTTGAGCATGGCGTCCAGCCCCGGCGTCGTGGGCTTGACGTTGATGACGTCCACCGTCACGTAACCGCCCTCGGCCATGAGTTTCTGGATGGGGGCCTTGTACGTGGCGAGGATCTCCGCGTCGCCCGCGTCTTCGGGCAGCGAGTCCGTCCCCTCGAACTGCGAATACCAGATGCCGACTCCGGCGAGGAAGCGGGAGATCTCCTGGGGATCGTTGACGACCTTTTCTTCCTGGGGGAACGTCAGCGTGGCCATGGAGCGAATTTTAGCACTCTCCCGTCCGGATTCCGTTTGCTACAGTGTCGACAGCATGGACGGTTCCATCGACCCTCGCGAGGTGCTGGCTGGCATCGCACGGCACTTCTATCATCAGGGCTGGATGATGGGAACCGCCGGGAACCTCTCCCTGCGCCTGTCCGACGGCACCTTCTGGATCACGGCCAGCGGCAAGCCCAAGGGACGGCTGACCCCTGCGGACTTCCTGCGGATCGCCTCCGGCGGCGAGGTCCTGGAGAGGGGGCGTCCGGACGACCGCCCGTCGGCCGAGACCAGCCTGCACGAGACCATCTACCGGCTCTTCCCTCAGGCCGGGGCCTGTTTCCACATCCACTCCATCTCGGGCAACGTAGCCGCCCGCCTGTCCGAGGGGGACGCCCTCCGCCTGCCGCCGCTCGAGATGCTCAAAGGCCTGGGGATCTGGGAGCAGGATCTGGACGTCTCGCTGGCCGTCTTTCCGAACCACCTTCACGTCCCGCGGATCGCCGAGGAACTGGCGGCCCGTTTCGAAGCCGCTCCGCCCGAGGTCCCGGGATTCCTCATCCGCGACCACGGCCTGACCGCCTGGGGCCATGACGCCGACGCCGCCCTGAACCACGTAGAGCTCTTCGAGTACCTGTTCGGCTACATCGCCGCCGCCCGTTCCGCCCGCCTGGACGCCTGACTCGCACCGGCCCGCTCTTTGCAGTCTCCTCCGGACGCATGGGAGGGAAGAACTTCAAAGGAGCTCGATCACCATGGACGATTCAGAACGCAGCTACGGCTACAGCAAGGACATCTACCACGGGTCGCGCGGGGCTGGCGGGCACTACGACGGGCCGACAGGCGATCCGGAGCGCAGCTATGAGTACGGACCGGAAGACGGTGGCTTCGGGGATTCCGAGGACGTGGAAGTGAGCCCCGAAGAGGCAGCGATCCACGTCGAAGAGACAGGACTGAACCGTTCCGGAGGCGACGAGCGCGAAGGCCATTACGACCATGACCGCGGCAGCAGCTACGCCGGTGGTGAGTCGTTCACCTGGGATAGCCCGGACGCTGAAGAGGTCGCAGCCGGGGCCGGCGAAACCGCGCGCAAGGAGTAGGCCGGCGCTTCTCCGGTCGCATCGAAGCGTTGGAAGCTGCCATGGCGGATCGCGGCTGAGCGATGGTTTGCGCCGCCTTCCGGACGGTCCGGGTCGCGAGCGGAACTGTCCGCGAGGCGGGCCGACCGGCCATCTGGAGCAACCGGGTCGTTCATGCCGCGGTCCGAACTGTTCGTATCGCCATCTGAGCCACCCACCCCGCGGCGCGAGCTGTCCCAACGGCCGCACGGACGATCCGTGCGGCTGTATGGACGGTTTGTACGGCTGTACGGACGGTTCGTACTGCGGGGCGAGCCGTTGGTACTGCCGTACGAGCCATCCGTACGGCAGGGCGAACCGTCCGTATTGCGGGGCAAACCGTCCGTCCGGCCGGTGGAACCGTCCGTACGACAGGGCGAGCCGTCCGTGCGACGATACGAGCCGTCCGGATCGCAGGGCGAGCCGTCCGTATGACGGGTGGAGCCGTTCGTATAGGCGGCGGGACCGTCCGTACCGCAGGGACGACCATGCATATCGCGGGGCGAGCCGCCCGTACTACCGCCCGAGCGGCGCGTACCACTGCCTGAACAGTTCGTACAGCCGTTTGAGCGGTCCGCACCGCGGTTCGAGCCATCCTTAAGGCTGTCCATACCGTTCGCACCACCGTCCGGACCGTTTGGTATAGCGGCGGATAAAGAAATTTGTTTCGCCTGTAGAATCCCCCGCATGGCCCGCATCCATCTCCTCCCCGACCACCTGGCCAGCCAGATCGCCGCCGGGGAGGTGGTGGAGCGGCCGGCGTCGGTGGTCAAGGAGCTGGTGGAGAACTCCCTCGACGCCGGCGCCCGGGAGCTGGAGATTCACCTGGAGAGCGGCGGACGGCAACGGATCTCCGTGGCCGACGATGGCTCCGGTATGGGGCGGGACGACGCCCTCCTCGCCTTCGACCGCCACGCCACCAGCAAGATCACGAGCTTCGAGGACCTGGAGCGGGTCGCTACCCTGGGTTTCCGGGGCGAGGCCCTGGCCTCCATCGCTTCCGTCGCCCGGGTCGAGCTGACCGCCGCCGAGCAGCCGGGCGAGGGACATCGGGTCCTCATCGAAGGGGGGAGGGTGCGGGTCGCCGAGCCGCTCGCCCGGCCGAGGGGCACGACCGTGGACGTCCGGTCTCTTTTTTTCAATGTCCCGGCCCGGCGCAAGTTCCTGAAAGCGCCCCAGACCGAGCTGCGGCGGTCTCTGGAGGTGGTCCAGGCGTACGCCCTGGCCCGCCCGGACGTTCGCTTTCGCGTCTTTCATGAAGACCGGGAGCTGCTCGACGCCCTTGCAGCCGGCTCGGAGGCCGCCGGTTCTCTGGAGCGGGTCGGCCAGATCTTCGGCAACGAGCTGGCGAGGAAGCTGGCCGCCATCCCCGAGAACGAAGCGGGCGAGGAACGGATCCATGGCTTCCTGGGGCGACCCGAAACTGGCCGTGGCCGGCGCCACTTCATCTTCGTCAACGGCCGCCTGATCCGCGACCGGGCCGTCCTCGCCACCTTCTACCGGGCGGTGCGGGAGGAGTGGCGGAGCGAGGACTTCCCGGCCCTCTTCCTCTTCCTCGACGTCCCGCCGGAGGACGTGGACGTCAACGTTCATCCCCAGAAGGCGGAGGTCCGCTTCCGCGATCCGGCGCTGCTCGACCGCATCCAGGACTCCCTGCGCCGCGGTCTGGAGAAGGCGCGTGGCGAAGAGGCCGCTCCCTTGCGGCCGCCCGCGGCCCAGCCCTACGTCCCCTTCGTCTGGCAGGGGCTCGGCGGGACCCGGGAGGCTCCTTTTGCCGAAGCGCCCGCCCCGCCATTCCAGATGGAACGGATGGCGCTGCCCTCCTATGCTCCGGTCGAGCGGCCGATCGTTCCGCTCTCCGGCCGGAGGGGGGAGGCACGGCCGTTCCGGCTTCTGGGACAATACAAGGGCACGCTGATCCTGCTGGAGGGTCCGGACGGCCTCTATCTCATCGACCAGCATGTGGCCCACGAGCGCATTCTCTTCGAGAGGTTGAGGAGGGCGATGATGGTGACGCCGGCGAACACCACGCCCGTCCAGCACCTTCTGACGCCGCTCCTCCTGGAGCTGGCTCCGGCCGAGCGGCTCCGTCTCCTGGAGCTGGCCCCGGGCCTGGACGACTGCGGCTTCAGCCTGGCCCCGCTCTCGGGCAACACCCTGGCCCTGACTTCGACTCCGGCTGTTCTCTCGCCGGACGAGGCCGAGGCGCTGGTCCGGGCGCTCGGTGCCGAGGACCGGGATGGTGCCGGTCCGGGCGATCTTCGCCGGCGCATCCTCGAAGCCCTGGCCGCGAGCCTCGCCTGCAAGGCCGCGATCAAGATGCACCACCCCCTCTCCGCCCCTGAGATGGAGACTCTCGTCACCGAGCTCTTTGCAGCGGAGCAGCCCTACGCCTGCCCCCACGGCAGGCCGATCGTGCTGGAGATGACGGATGTGGACCTGGAGCGGCGCTTCGGTAGGCGGTAGCTTGGGATAGCATGCCGCCCCATGGCTTTCGGTCGCCGGTCCGCCACCCCTCTTGAGAAGCGCCTCGGATATCGTTTCAAGCGGCAAGATCTGCTGGAGCTCGCCCTGACCCACCGGTCCTTTGCCAACGAGCAGGGAGTGCCCGAGCATTATGAGCGGCTGGAGTTCCTGGGCGATGCCGTCCTGGGGCTCGTCACCGCGGACTGGCTCTATGAGCGCCATCCCGAGCTGCCGGAAGGGGAGCTGTCCAAGCTCAAGGCGCAGCTCGTCAGCCGTACCTCCCTCGCCAACTGGGCCGGGCGCCTCGAGCTCGGGCCGGAGCTGAAGATCGGGGTGGGGGAGGAGCGCTCGGGCGGGCGGACCAAGGCGAACCTCCTCGCCGACTCCATGGAGGCGGTCTTCGGAGCCGTCTACCTCGACGATGGGATCGACTCGGCGCGCGACGTGATCCTCCCCATGCTGGAGGACGGGGAGGAGGAGAAGGCCAGGCTTCTGGCCACGGACTCCAAGACCCGCCTCCAGGAGGTCACCCAGGCCCTGGGCTGGAGCCTGCCCGAATATCGGGTCGTGGGCTCGGCCGGTCCCGACCACAGCAAGACCTTCACCGTGGAGTGCTGGCTCGAAGGCAAGTTCGCCGGCCGCGGCGAAGGACCCAGCAAGAAGATCGCGGAGCAGAAGGCCGCCAGTGTCTCCCTCGGCACCCTGGAGCACCTGCCCGACCTTCCGGCCAGACCGGAAAAGTAGGCTACAATCCCGCGTCCTATGAGCGACCCGCCCATGAGCGACCCCCAATGAGCGACTCGATACCCGTCTTCTCCATCCGCGAGCTGAAGCGCCACGTCGGCGAGGAGGTCGCCCTCCACGGCTGGCTGGACAACAAGCGGTCGAGCGGCAAGATCGCCTTCCTCCAGGTGCGCTGCGGCGGAGGCGTCGTGCAAGCCGTTGCCGGCCGCAACGACGTCTCCGAGGCCGCCTGGGCCGAGATCGAGCGCGTCACCCAGGAGTCCACCGTCTGGCTGACCGGCAAGGTCAAGGAGGACAAGCGCTCCCCGATCGGCGTGGAGGTCCAGCTCAGCGACTTCAAGGTCGTATCCCTGACCCAGGACTATCCGATCACTCCGAAGGAGCACGGCACCGCATTCCTGATGGAGAATCGCCACCTCTGGCTGCGCTCCAGCAGGCAGCGGTCGGCCCTGCGGGTGCGCAGCGAGGTCGAGCAGGCGATCCGCGACTTCTTCTACGAGCGCGACTTCACCCTGATCGACTCGCCGATTCTCACCCCCGCGGCCTGCGAGGGGACCTCGACGCTGTTCGAGACCGACTACTTCGGCGACAAGGCGTACCTCAGCCAGTCCGGCCAGCTCTACCTGGAGCCGGCCGCGGCCGCCCTGGGCAAGGTCTACTGCTTCGGCCCGACCTTCCGCGCCGAGAAGTCCAAGACCCGGCGCCACCTCATGGAGTTCTGGATGGTGGAGCCCGAGGTGGCCTTCCTGGAGTTCGAAGGCCTCACCCAGCTCGCCCAGGAGTTCCTCGTCTACCTGGTCGGCCGGGTGCTCGACCGCGCCAGGGAGGAGCTCAAGATCCTGGAGCGCGACACCTCGAAGCTGGAGGCGGTGGTGCCGCCGTTCCCCCGGATCACCTACACCCAGGCGGTCGAGATCCTCAACCGCGAGGGCAACCCCATCCAGTGGGGGGAGGACTTCGGCGCCGACGAGGAGACGATCGTCGCCAGCCAGTTCGACCGGCCGGTCATGGTCACGCATTTCCCGGCGGCCTTCAAGGCCTTCTACATGCAGCCGACCCCGGACTGCGAGCCGGGCCGCGAGACCGTGCTCGGGCTGGACATCATCGCGCCCGAGGGTTACGGCGAGATCGTCGGCGGCAGCCAGAGGATCCACGACCACGACCTGCTGCTCGAGCGCATCCGGCACCACAACCTGCCGATCGAGGCGTTCCAGTGGTACCTGGACGTGCGCCGCTACGGCTCCTTCCCGCACAGCGGCTTCGGCATGGGTCTCGAGCGCTTCGTAGCCTGGATGTCCGGCGTCAGCCACCTGCGGGAGACGATCCCCTACCCGCGCATGCTTTACAAGATCTATCCCTAGGAGAGGGCGACGCGCAGCCGTCCTCTCCTCACCTACGCGGCCCTGGCCGCCCTGCTGCTCATCTGGGGGAGCACGTGGGCGGCGATCCGCGTCAGCCTGGAGGGAATTCCGCCCCTGACCGGGGTCGTCCTGCGTTTTTCCCTGGCCTGCCTGCTGCTCCTGGCGCTGACACCGGTGTTCCGGATCCGCCTGGGAGCGACGGCGGTCGAGCGCCGGCTCTGGTGGGTCAACGCGGTCCTGACGTTCACGGTCTCCTACGGCCTGGTCTACTGGGCGGAGCAGTGGGTGCCGTCGGGTCTGGCGGCGATCCTGTTCGCGACCTTCCCTCTTTTCGTAGCGGTGCTGGCTCATTTCTTCCTGCCCGGCGAGCGTCTGCAGACGGCGAGCCTGGTGGGGGTGCTGATCGGGTTCGCCGGAGTGGCGGTGCTCTACTCCGAGGACCTCGGAGCGCTGGTCGGCCCGCGGGCGGGCTTCGCCGCAAAGATGATGCTGATCGCACCGATCGCCTCGGCTTTCGCCAACGTGGCGGTCAAGCGCTGGGGATCGGAGGTGCACCCCTTCTCGATCTCGGGGGTCTCGATGGGACTGGGGGCGTTGCTGGTCGTCCCCTTCGCGTGGATTGGAGAGCGGGGGAAGGAGATGGCCTTCGGAATCCGGCCGGTGCTCGCCGTCATCTACCTCGCCGTCTTCGGCTCCGCCATCGCCTTCACGATCTACTACTGGCTGCTCCGTCGCCTCCCGGCCACGAGGCTCTCCCTGATCAACTACGCCACCCCGGTAGTGGCCGTGCTGATCGGCACCCTCTGGCTCGGCGAGCCCTTCACCCTGCGCATCTTCCTCGGCGCCCTGCTGGTGGTGGCGGGTGTGGCGATCGCGGTGCGGTAGTTACTCCTCATGGAGCAGGACAATCGGTTCGCTTTGGGTGGCTTTCCGGGCGGGGATCAGGCTGGCCAGGAGGACAATTCCCAGGAGCAGGACTGCCGCTCCCGCGAACACTGCCGGCTCTGTGCTGCTGATCTGGTAGAGCAGACTATGGAGGAGCCGTGTGATAAGGAGAGCCAGCCCGAGACCGAGGATCGACCCGGAGAGCGCAAGAGCTCCGGCTTGGCGCAATACGAGAAACACGAGGTCTGGCCGCCGTGCGCCGAGAGCCGCCCGGATGCCGAACTCGCGCCTCCGCTCTCCTACCTGATAGGCGATCACACCTAGAACGCCGACGAGGGCGAGACAAAGCGCCAGAGCTGCCAGGGCGGCCACCGAGAACGCATGAAAGCGGGACGCTGTATTGGAATGCCAGACGATCTGCTTTACCGTCTGCACGTCCGCAACCGGTAGCTCCGGGTCGCGTTCCCAGATTTTCCGCCGTATGGGGCGGATCAACGTCTCCGGGTCTCTGCTTGCGCGGACCACGACGGCCATGCTGCTCAAAGGGTCCTGCGCGTGAGGCACATAGAGCACGGAGCCCGGCTCACTACTGATCTGGCCGTCCCGTATGTCTTCGACGACACCCACGATTTCGATCCACGGCGTGTTCGAGGTCTCATCGCCCAGGCGGATTCTCCTGCCGACCGCGGTCATACCCGGCCAGAGCCGATTGGCGAGGGTCCGGCTCGCGGCGGCAACCGGCGGGTTGGTGGCCGCGGCATCGGCCGATAGAGGTCGGCCGTCGAGCAGGGGAATCCCCATCGTCTGAAAATAATCACCGCCGACGACACGGTAGTGAGCCGACGGCATGTCCTTCGACGTCGTCGCTCCTGCGACCATAAAGCCGCGAATCTGATCGTTCAACCCGGCCAGCGGAACACTGGAGACCAGAGCTACCGAGCGCACTCCGGGCAGGACAGCGATCTCTCGCCGGATGCCGGAGTAGAAGCTCTCGACCTGATGGTCCTCAGGGTAGCGCCGGGAAGGCAGCGGGAGCCGGAACGTGAGCACACCCTCCTTGCGGAAGCCGAGATCGACCTGGTTCAACTCAAGGGTGCTCTGAGTGAGCAGTCCCGCAGCAACCAGGAGAGGAAGGGCGAGCGCGATCTCGCTCACGGCCAGAGCGTTCCGTGCCCAACTCGCGGGGTGATCGGAGGATGTCCGACTCGCCGCGCCCAAAATTGCCCTCAGGTCGGGACGGAGCAGCCGAAACGCGGGGAGCACCCCCGTGACGAGAGCTGTGAAAGCGGTCACGGCCAGCGCGAATGCCAGCACGCGGCCGTCGAGCGCGGCACTCTGCAGGCCGGGGATCTCGGTCGGGCTCAGGACGACCAGAGCCCGTGTCCCCCAGAAGGCCAGGGCAAGGCCGAGAGCACCGCCGGCGAAGGCAAGGATCAGCCCCTCCGCCAAAGAGCTACGGACAACCTGGATCGGGCCCGCGCCGAGGGCTGCGCGCACGGCGATCTCCCGCTGACGGGATAGTGCTCTCGTAAGCTGCAGGTTCGCTACGTTGGCGCAGGCGATGAGCAAGACTAAGCTCGCTGTGACGAGCAGGATCAACAAAGGCCGGTGCAGATTGCCGAATAGTTGCTCCCGCAAAGACACAACCACGGCGGGCCGGTCCCGGTTCGTGTCGGGAAACTCGAACTCCAGACGATGCGCGATCCCGCTGATCTCCGCTTGGACCGTGCCCGGCGAGGTGCCCGGTTTCAAACGGGCAACCACTCGCAGAAAGCGGGAGCCGCGCGTCATCCACTCCGGGTCGTACCGGAAAGGTCTCCAGAAATCGGGTTTCCTCTGCCAGAACGGCTCGGGATGATGCATCTCCGGCGGCATGACCCCCACGACGGTGTAGGGCTTGCCGGACAGGAAGATCTTGCTGCCGACCACGGACGGGTCACCGCCGAACCGCCGCTGCCACAAGCCATGGCCCAAGAGGATCTCCTGCTGTTCCGAATCCGCACTCGAGATGGAAAAACCCCCGCCGATCAGAGGTTTTACGTCCAAGACGGAAAAGAAGTTCACTGATACCTGGGCGCCCCACAACTCCTCAGGGGGGCCGCTGCCGGTCAGGTGCCCTGATGCGATGTTGAAGACAGCCATGTCCTGGAACGAGCGGCTCCCTTCTTTCCAACTGATGTAATCGGGGTAGGAGACCACCAGATTCTCGGTGCCCTTCTGCGGGTCACCAGACCACACGAAGACGAGCTCGTCGGGGCTCGGATAGGGCATCGCCCGGAACAGCACGGCGTTGATCGCCGAGAAGATCGCCGTTCCTGCGCCGATGCCCAGCGCCAGCGTGGTCACAGCCAGGAGTAGAAACAATGGACGACGTGAGAGAGTCCGCAGGGACTGGCGGAGGTCGCGGGCGAGGCTTCTCATCTCTCCCCCTTTTCCAACGGAAGGGACAGTGCCAGGGTCATCCTAGTTCATGGAGAAAAATGACGCAAGATAGTTGCTCTATTTCATAATCTCGGCTATTCTGCGTTCTGCGGGCGCGGCGACCCTCCTCTGGCGCCTCGTTCGAGGCGATGTCAGCTCTTTCTCAGCTCCGGTCATCCCTTACTGGGAGGTTCTCAGGCCATGCTTCGGACGAGCAACTACACGATCTATGTAGATCTGCCTGGCAACAGCGAGGAGATGCTTCTCGTTCACGGCTACACAGGTGCCTACGACAAGGTCTCGCGCCGCGTGGCCACCTACATGCGGTCTCTGGAGAGACGCCGTCCTCCCAAGCCGCTGTACGGAGACTGGAGCCCCGAGGCCGAGGTCGAAGGTCAGGTTCCTCTCCCTTCCGAAGGCACCCTTCAGGTCCTGAAGAGACGAGGTTATCTGACGGAGATGTCTCCGGAATCCGAGGCAGAGTTCTTCACGGCTGTCACGGACCGCCTCCACCAACGCAAAATTCTTGGCATGCCAAGCTACATCGTCATGCCGACCTACAACTGCAACCTGCGGTGCTCCTATTGCTTCCAAGACCACATGCGCACCGATCAGCGATTCGGTCATCTGCTGCGGACAATGCGGCCCGAGATGGTCGATCGGATTTTCGCGGGCCTGCCCAAGATCGAGGCGTTGCACGGCATCGAGGGGGACGGACCACGTGCCCGGCGGATCGGGTTCTTCGGTGGCGAGCCGCTGCTCGAGGCGAGCCGGCCAACGGTCCAGTACATCATGGACAAGGCCCTAGCTTTGGGGACCGCCGCGTTCTGGGCTGTCACCAATGGGACCGAGCTCCATGCCTACGAGGCCCTCCTCTCGCCCGAGAAGCTCTCCCAACTCCAGATCACGATCGACGGTCCGCCTCAGGAGCACGACCGGAGGCGGATCTACGCCGACGGATCGGGATCGTACGAGCGGATTGCCCGCAACATCTCCATGGCCCTCGATCATGGTGTCTACGTCAGCATCCGCCTGAACGTCGACCGCAACAACGTCCAGACTCTACCCGAGCTGGCAGAGGAGTTCGTCGCCCGCGGCTGGGACAGCCAGCCACGTTTTTCCGTCTATACCGCCCCGATTCGTGCGGAGAACGAGAACACGGATGCGAAGAGCACTTTCAACACGTGGGAGCTCGATCAGGCCGTGGCCGTGCTGCATGAGCAGCATGCTCAGATGACGGTCATTGGCCGTCCTGACAGCTCGATCAAGCAGCAGGCAAGGCAGATCTTCGGCGCTTCGGGAGCATCCATGCCGACATTCCGCGAGAGCTTCTGCAGCGCTCATACGCGAATGTACATTTTCGACGCCTTCGCAGATATCTACGCCTGCTGGGACCGGACGGGGGATCCGACCGTCCGGATCGGGCGGCTGGACGAGGACGGCAGCGTTACGTTGAACACCACGGTTAATCACCTGTGGCGGAGCCGGACGGTAGCGAGCAACCCGGTTTGCCGGAACTGCCGGTACGCCTTGCATTGCGGAGGTGGTTGCGCAGTTCTGGCTCTCGGCAAGACCGGCGAGTACCACTCGAACTTCTGCGACGGCTTCGCCTCCCGCTTCCGCTCCAGTGTGGCAGAAGCCTACCTGGAGCACGTCCGGGGAGAGGAGCTGACAGTGACGAGCGGCCGGGTCTGCGACCAGTGAGTGCTTCCATGACAGAGCCTGGCCAGGCGCACTGCCTGGCTTAAGAAAGGAGTGACGGTATGAGCGATGAGCCCAAGGCGCCCAAGGAGATCGAGAACCTCAATCAGGAACACCTCAACGTGGAGGGTTTGACGCCGGAGGAGTTGGAGCAGGTGAGCGGTGGCGAGGATGCGGACGGCTGCATTGGATTCAGTTGCGGCACGTTCTCGGAAAACTGATGCCGGTCCGACGCTGACCGGGCAAGCTTTGCGCCAGGGATGGCTGCACCGCTCGCGGAGCAGGGTCTGCAAGACCGCGAGGTCCCAGGAGAGGACGCTGTCCCTGGCGCCCTCACGAGCAACTGATGAGATTTCTGTTCTGCTCGCTCGACAGCCCCGGGTTTCTTTTCTCGGCGATCGGTCTGGCGTCGGTCTTGGTGCGCCGTGGACACGAGGTGGCCTTCGTCTCGGATTTGGAGACCTCTTCCCTTCTCACCCGGCAAGGTTTGAGGCGTCTCCAGCGTGGAGCACAAGACGGCCACAGCTTCCGGGTGGCCGATTGGGCTCGACCGCTCGCGGTCGCCATCCAGGTCAAACACATCGAGCATGCGCTCACGGAGTTCTCCGCAGACGTCATGGTGGGGCAGTGTCTCACCCTGGGACCTCTCCTCGTCGCGGAGCGCCGGCAACTGCCGGTCGCCGTTCAGGGACTCTGCACCTACCTGTGGCCGACCACCGACGAGCCCGCTCCCGGCAGAGAGGGCTCGGAGCTTGAGTCGCGGCGTGCCTGGCGTCATGGCGACCTCCTGAAGTGGCTCAACGAGGCACGTGCCCGCTTCCGCCTCCCCCCTTGGCAGGGGAGCTGCCGTGACAGTCCCTTTCTGGGAGACTTGTTCCTGCTCCGGAGCGTTCCCGAGCTGCAGACCGATTGCGCCAGCCTGCCCGAGCGCGTCCACTTGGTTGGGGACTGCCTCTGGGAACCGGACGAATCCGATCCGGAGCTCGAAACATGGCTCAAGGAGACCGAGAGCCCGGCCTCCCCGCTCATCTATGTGCAGCACGGGCGGTTTTTTCACGTACCAAGCTTCTGGGGGCAGCTCGTCGAGACGTTTAGAAGAATGAACTGCCGCGTGGTGGCCTCCGTCGGCCGGCTGGACGGCGAGCTCGGAGCTCTACCCGGTAGCTTCTTCGTCCGTCCTCACATCTCGCAAGGCCGGGTCCTGCGGTCGGCTCGTGCCGTTGTCGCAAGTGCCAACTCGACTGCAGTCCTCGGCGCTCTCAGCGCGGGGATTCCCAGCCTCCTCATTCCGGCCGGAGGCGAGCAGCCCGATGTTGCCGAGTTCTGCGAGAAGGCCGGAGTCGCTCGGACGCTAGCGCCCGAGGATACGGCCCCGGAGCGGATTGGAGAGGCGCTCGACCGTCTCCTGACCGACGATCGGTACCGGGAGAGGGCCTGTTTCTACCGCTCGGCCTTCGCGAGGGTGAACGGCTTCGAGATCGCCGCGGACCTCTTGGAGACTCTTGCCGAGGCGCGGCAACCCATGGTCCGCGCGGCTCGCGTTTCTCCTCCTCGGCTTCCCATCAGCGCGACGCGGTGACGCACTGCGGCGAAGCTTGATTTTCCTCGTGGGGGTGCTATCATGTCGCAGTGCGGCATAGCAACGGGCTCGCCCGCAGAAATCGGGCTTCACATGGGAACGCCGGTTGCATGAAAAGCCGTCAGAAAGAGGAAATGATCCATGTCGAAAGACCTGCACAACGTCAGTGAGCTGGAGTCGAGGAAGGTCGCGGAGGCGTCCCGCGAGACGGAGTGGAAGCAGCCGAGCTTCCTGCGCGAGATGTTCCTCGGCAACTTCCGCCTGGACCTGATCCATCCCTATCCGCTCGCCGAGCAGGACAGGCCCGAGTTCGCGGCCTTCTACCAGGCGATGAAGGAGTTCATGCGGGACCAGGTCGATTCCGTCGAGATCGACGTCACGGGCGAGTACCCCGAGCAGGTGGTGGACGGCCTGCGCAAGCTCGGCGCGTTCGGAATGAAGATTCCGAAGAAGTACGGCGGCCTGGGCTTCACCAACTCCGAGTACCAGAAGGTCATGCACCTGCTGGGAAGCGCTGACGGCAACCTTTCGGCGCTGCTCTCCGCCCACCAGTCGATCGGCGTGCCGCAGCCGCTCAAGCTCTTCGGCTCCGATGTACTCAAGAAGAAGTACCTGCCGCGCTGCGCCCAGGGGGACATCTCCGCGTTCGCGCTCACCGAGCCGCAGGTGGGGTCCGACCCGGCCCGCCTGATGACGAGCTGCGAGAAGACCCCCGAGGGGGACTACATCCTCAACGGCGAGAAGCTCTGGTGCACCAACGGCACCCTGGCCAAGCTCCTCGTGGTGATGGCGAGCGATCCCAAGAGCAAGAAGATCAGCGCCTTCGTGGTCGAGGCCGACTGGCCGGGCGTCAAGGTCGAGCACCGCTGCCACTTCATGGGCCTGCGGGCGCTCGCCAACGCCGTGATCACCTTCAAGAACGTCCGGGTGCCCGCCGAGAACCTGATCGGCGACGAGGGCAAGGGCCTCAAGATCGCCCTCACCACACTGAACGACGGCCGCCTCTCGATCCCGAACGGCTCCGTCGGCACGGCCAAGCTCTGCCTGGAGATCTGCCGCAAGTGGGCCGCCGAGCGCGTGCAGTGGGGCCGGCCCGTGGGCAAGCACGAGGCGATCGCCCACAAGATCGCCGACATGGCCGCCACCACCTTCGCCATGGAGTCCATCGCCCTGCTGGCCACGGAGATGTCCGACCGCGGCGGCTACGACATCCGCCTGGAGGCCGCGGCCTGCAAGGAGTGGAACTCCTTCTGGACCTGGGTGATCGTGGACGAGACCATGCAGATCCGCGGCGGGCGCGGCTATGAGACCGCAAGCTCCCTGGAAGCCCGCGGCGAGGCCCCGATCCCGGTCGAGCAGATGATGCGCGACTATCGGATCAACAAGATCTTCGAAGGGTCGAGCGAGATCATGCACCTGTTCATGGCCCGCGAGGCCGTGGACAAGCACCTCCAGGTGGCCGGCGCCATGATCGATCCCGAGAAGAGCGTGGCCGAGAAGCTCTCCGAGCTGCCGAAGATGGCATCCTTCTACGGCTCCTGGTACCCCACCCGCTGGCTGGGCTGGGGCCAGTGGCCGCGCTTCCAGGAGTTCGGCGAGCTGGCCGGGCACCTGCGCTTCGCCGAGCGGAACACCCGCCGGCTGTCGCGGCAGATCTTCCACGGCATGATCGTCCATCAGGCCAAGCTGCAGAACAAGCAGGCCTTCCTCTTCCGCCTGGTCGACATCGCCAACGAGCTGTTCGCCCTGGCCGCCTCGGTCTCCCGCGCGCAGGCCCTGCGCGAGGCGGGCCACCCCGAGGCGGAGAACGCGGTCGAGCTGGCCGATCTCTTCTGCCGGACGTCCCGGCGCCGGATCGTGAAGCTGTTCCAGGACCTGTGGAGCAACGACGACGTGCGCAAGTACAAGGTCGCGCTCAAGGTCCTCGACGGCAAGCACGCCTGGCTGGAGGAGGGGAGCCTCGGGCTCGACCGGCGCGCCCGCGACCTCAAGCCGGCGACTCCCTTCAAGGCCGACGACAAGCCGGTGCCGGCCCTGCCAAAGACCCGGCCCGTCGGGACCCACTGACCCCGGAGCTGGCGTGCGGGCCATC
This sequence comes from Thermoanaerobaculia bacterium, assembly GCA_035556715.1. Classification (GTDB taxonomy): domain Bacteria; phylum Acidobacteriota; class Thermoanaerobaculia; order Multivoradales; family UBA5704; genus DATMER01. The sequence goes on along the minus strand of DATMER010000140.1, from coordinate 6,485 downwards.
CTCCCTTCGACGGACCCACGCCAGCCTTCACCGCGCATCGGCGACCTCCCCGACCCGGTTCCCGGGCCGGGCGAGGTCCTGGTGGCGGTGGAGGCCGCGGGCCTCAACCACGCCGACCTTCTCCAGCTCCGCGGCCAGTATCCCCCTCCGCCGGGAGAGAGCGAGGTGCCCGGCCTGGAGTGCGCCGGCAAGGTGATCGGCCGAGGCTCCGGTCTCTGGCAGCCCGGGGCCCGGGTCATGGCCCTTCTCGGAGGAGGGGGCCACGCCACGCGGGTGGCCATCCCCTCGGGGCAGCTCATGCCCCTTCCGGATAATCTTTCCTGCACCGAAGGCGCGGCCATCCCCGAGGCCGCCCTCACCGCGTGGACCAACCTCGTGGCCGAGGGCGGGCTGCAGGAAGGAGAGAGCGTGCTCATCAGCGGCGCCAGCGGCGGCATGGGGAGCTTCGCGGTCCAGCTCGCGCGCGAGCTGGGGGCGCGGGTGCTGGCCGCCGGCCGCGACCGCGACCGCCTGGAGCTGCTCCGTACCTATGGCGTGGAAGAGATCTGCGTGGCCGGCCCCCATCTCGCGCACCAGGTCCTGGACGCCACCGGCGGACGGGGTGTGGACCTGGTGCTGGACTTCGTCGGCGGCTCCGAGCTGCCGGGACACCTGGCTTCGTTGCGCGAGAGGGGCCGGTTGGTGCTGGTGGGGCTGCTGGCGGGGGGCAAGGCCGAGGTCAACCTCGGCCCCGTCCTGAGCCGCCGGCTTCGGATCACCGGCTCCGTGCTCCGTCCCCGCTCGCGGGCCGAGAAGGCCCAGCTCGTCTCCGACTTCCAGGCCTTCGCCCTGCCCCGTCTCAAGGACGGCCGCCTCCGCCCGGTCGTGGACCGGGTGGTTCCCCTGGAGAAGGCGGCGGACGCCTACCGCGCCCTGGAGCGCGGAGGCGTCTTCGGCAAGATCGTCCTCTCGATGACCTGACGGCCTACCTGGCCGGCGCGGCCGCGTTCACGTCCAGCGTGCGGCTCAGGACGGAGGTTGTCGTCGTGCCCTCGTCGCGCACCGTGATCGCCACGTGCTGCTCGCCGCGCTCCAGGTTGAGGGTCAGCTCGTACTCGTAGAACTTGCCCATGGCGTAGAGGATGTCCTCCTTCGGGATCTGGAGCGGCACTTCGACCTGGCGGATGGGGGAGACGCCGCCGCGGCTGTCCCGCGAGCTCACGAGCAGGCGCAGGCGCCCCCGGTAGCTCTGGTCGGGCTGCGGGAAGATGCCCAGCTTGAAGAGAGGGATGCGCAGCTTGATGGGAACGGAGACGCGGTCCCCTTCGGCCGGCGTCTGGGCGCCGATCTCGACCGTGACGTCGAGCGGGTTGTCCTCGAACCCATGGTAGACCGCGGCCAGGGTGCGGTCCACGGCGCGCTCGATGGCCGGCTTGTCGCGGTAGCTCTTGCGGTGGCGGACCTGGAGGCCCGGCTTCTTGACCTTCACCTCGACGCGGTGCACGCGCCCGTCTCCGGAGTGCGCGGGCGTGTACCCCAGCGAGTAATAGCTGCCGAGGTCCTCCTTCATCCGGCGGAGGTCGGGCATGACGTCGTTGGCGTTCAGGATGGCCCGGCCGCCGGTTTCGGAAGCCAGCAGTGTGAGAGAGTTCTGCAGATTGGCGTTCTGGACGAACTGGATCGCCGGGAGCTGGAGCAGGCGCACCTCCGGGCCGTACTCCGCCAGGGCCGACGCGTTGCCTTGCAGGCCGGCCGCCTGCAGGGTGTAGAGCGTCACCCGGTGGGCGTTCGCGTGCGCCGCGAGCTTTCCGAAGTCCTCGATGGTGCTGTAGCGCTGGGCGTCCATCAGAGCCTCGCGGGCGTTGGCCTCGATGAGGAAATCCCCCTCGTGCACGTCCAGAGCCCCGGACCCGGAGGCGTTGCCGCAGATCTCCGCCAGGAGCTGATAGACCTCTTCTCCCGGAGTGACCGGAAGCCCGTTGCTGACGTGCAGCAGCGCCTTGCGGCCGGGAACACCCGACAACGAGTTCACCAGCACGGTCATGGTATTGATCGAGCGCAGGACCTCCTGCCGCGTCACCTCCGCGTAGCTCTGGGCCGGAGCCACGATCGATCTGCTGCAAGGACCCTCTCTCACCCGCACCGCCTCGCGGATTTCGAGGACCCGCTGCAGGGCCAGGCGCCGTTCGTTGGAGCTCTCCTGGCCCTGGGTCGCCGTCTCCATGATCTCGTCCAGGGCCTTTGCCAGGGCCGCCGGATCGTTGGTGAAGGGGAGCCGCACGGTCAGACCCAGGTCGGCGGTCACCATCATGACCCGGTCCTCGGGGCGGAGGTCCGCGAGGAAGCCGCGGAGCTGCTGCAGGACCCGGGCGCGGTTCGCCGGAGCCAGGTTGGCGTTGTCGATGTAGACGACCAGGTGCAGCCGGTCTTCCGGGGGAACCTCGGTGACCCCCACGCGGGCGGGCTCGGCGGCCACGGGAGGCGCGCCCGCCGGCGGCGGCGGGGGAGGGGCATCCGGCGCCACCACCTCGAAGTTGCTCACCGTCACCCGCTTGCCGTCCTCGAAGACCTCGAAATCCTCGCGCCGGAGGTCGGCAACCGGCCGGCCGCTCCGGTCCGTGACATGGACGTCGACGTTGATCACGTTGACGTCGATCACGTCGCCGAAAGTCGGGTTTTCCGGCGGCTTGTCGGCCAGAGCGAGCCCGCAGACTGCCAGCCAGGACGCGAGAACGGCCAGTCGTATCCTCATGAACAACTCCTCCTTAGCCCTCTGTGGAGAGCGTACACCCAAACGCTCTCAAGGGAGTGGCACGACAGTTGCTCTTGCCATGTAGCGTGGGTCGAAGAAGACCCCCGGAGAGAAACCCAACAAGAGGAGGACCGTCATGAACATCATCATTATGCTTATCGTAGGTGGCCTGATCGGCTGGATCGCCAGCATGATCATGCGTACGAACGCCCAGCAGGGCGTGATTCTGAACATCGTGGTCGGCATCATCGGCGCGCTCCTCGCGGGCCTGCTGCTCGCCCCCCTGTTCGGCACAGGAACCGTGACCTCAGGGGATCTTAGCCTGCCGTCGCTGCTCGTGTCGCTCCTGGGCGCGGTCGTCCTGCTGGCCATCGTGAACCTGTTCCGTCGCGGCGCGGTGCGCTGAGTCGGAGACGCTCACCCCAAGAGGGGGCTCGAGCTGTACCGAGCCCCCGACCCGGCTTGACCCTCCGCCCCATGTCCGTGGGGCGCGAGCACTTTCAGACACCTCCCGCTTCAGCCCCGTTTCACCGAGCCGCGCGGACCCCTTCTGGGCTCGTGAGCCCGTTCTTCTCCAGATAGTCCAGGATGTGCCGCGCCACCATCCGGTTCCCGCTCTTGGGATAATGGATGAACTTCTTCTTCATCATCTCCCCCTGCGGATCGTAGCGCTCGAATCCCTCCAGAAGATCGATCACGCGGTAGCCCTTGCTCCGCAGCTCGTCGAGAAGGGGCTGGTAGACGACCGTCCTCCCCTCGCGCCGGGCGCGGATGTCCCGCCGCTCCGGGAAGAGCACCAGGATCGGAAGAGTGCCGTTTTTCCCGGCTTCTTTGTAGAACTCTTCCAGCACCCTCTGGGTGACCTGATAGGCCTCCGACCGGGTGTTGTAAACCCCGCCACGGATCGTGGGCTGATGGAGGTACTGGGAGGAGAAGATTCCCGCGAGGCGCACGGAGGGCAGGAAATCCAGCGGGTTGCGCTTCGAGTTGCGCCGGTAGAAGAAATCGTTCTCCCCGATGCGCGGCAGCACCTTCTCCGGCTCCCGCAGGAGCTCACGGTAGCCGTCGAGGCTCCGGATCGGGTTCTCGACGACGACCAGCTCGCTCCCGCGGAGAGCGAAGCGCGGTTTGGTGAACGGCACGCCGCTCTTGGGGAAGTAGAACGGCCGGAAGGTGTTGACCACCCGGTTGATGTTCTCGGACATGAACCCGATCAGGACGACGTGGGGGTGGAACTTCACCCCTTCCCGGCGGTAGCGGAGCAGGGCCTGCCCCGGCTCGAACCCGGGCACGCCGAAGTTCAGCGCCTCCAGCTTCGGGTGCATCTCCTCCAGGCGGCGGTGCCAGGTCTCGCCGTTGGGCACGTCGCTGGCGTGAGTGAAGGAGTCGCCGAAGGCCGCGACCCGCAGCGTTCCGGGGGAAGGCTGGAGGGCGTACTCGCGGCTTGCACGGATGCCGTGGCGGTTGGTCCTGTACCCCCGCTTGGCCCCGTTCGGCCGGATGGTCCAGCCCAGCTCCGGGTCGAAGACCACGTAGGAGGAGCTCCCTCCGATGTGGGCCTGGAGGATGCCGCGGTGCTTGGAGGAAAGGGTCTGGACCAGGGCGGGCGTGTACTCCACCCCCTTGTACTTCTCCAGGGCCCAGAGCCCCGCCCAACAGGCGAGCTCGACCAGGAGCCAGAGGAGTCCCACCAGGACCAGGGAGAAGGCGAGCTTCTTCCGGGCGGAGAGCGGCTGCGTCGGGCGTGTTTCCATAGGAGCGGGCCGGGATTGTACACGAAAGCACGCGGGCGCCCGGCGGCTCAGAAGCTTGTCCGATGACCGGGTAAGCTTGCCCCGCGGCTCAGAAGCTTGTCCGATGCCTAGATAAGCTTACCCGGTGGCTCAGAAGCTTATCCGGCGGCTCAGAAGCTTGCCTTCTCTCCCGATCTCAAGGACGACGATCTCCGCCGCGGGTCCGTATACCCCGATGGAACCCTATGATCGGCCCTGTCGCGAAGGACCTCCTGCGTGGTGCCGGCGATCTCCTCGACGAGGTGACCGCCGGCCGAGCCCTCCTCCGGGGCTGGCTCGGGCTGAGCCTCCTGATGATCCTTTCGGCCGCGGTGTACGGTGGAGTCCTGGGGATGTGGCATGGCCCGCGGCTCGCCCTGTACGTGGCGGTCAAGCTGCCGCTCGTCCTGCTCGTGACCTCGGCGCTGACCGTGCCCTTCAGTTGGACCGGCGCCGCCATCCTGGGCCTCCCGCTGCGCTTGGGGCAGGTGGTGGTCCTGACCTTCCTCGCCCTCGCGGCCGGGAGCCTGCTCCTGGCGGCGCTCGCCCCGGTCGCCCTGCTCTTCACGCTGAGCGCTCCGGCCCCGGGGGAGGGCGCGCGCACCGCCCACAACCTCCTCTACCTGCTGCACACGGCCTTCGTGGGAGGCTGCGGGCTGGCCGGCACGGCGGTGCTCTGGCGGGGGATGCGGGCGCTCGGTCCGCCTGCCCGGGTGGTCCTCTTCGTCTGGATCGCGGCCTTCGCCCTGGTGGGCGGCGAGGTCGCCTGGGTCCTGCGCCCGTTCGTCGGGAGCGTCTACAAGCCGGTCGTGTTCCTGCGCGAGGACGCCCTCGACGGCAACGTATATGAGTTCGTGTTCACCGACATCCTGCCGCACCTGCTCGGCGGCTCTCAACCGGAGGAAAAAGCATGGAAGCCCAACTCGACGACCAGGCCAGCCCCGGAGGGGGAGGTGGCCTCCGCTCCTTCGACCGGCTCCTGACCGAGCCGCAGTCCCTCTTTTCGGGCTCGTCCGCATCCGGATGGCTCCTGGGCGGAGCCCTCGCGGGGTTCCTCCTTTACGGTGCGGTCGCCGGCCTGTTCCAGGGGGGCAGCCAGATCCTGGTCACGGCCTTCAAGGCGCCTCTCATCGTGGGGATGGCGCTGCTGCTCTGCCTGCCCAGCCTCTACGTGTTCAGCGCCCTGTCCGGCGCGCGCTGGTCAAAGCAGAGGCTCCTCGCCACGATCTCCGGCTTCGCCGCCACCCTGGGCCTCCTCCTGGCCGCGCTCCTGCCCATCGCCTGGCTGTTCTCGGTGAGCAGCCGCTATCTCGCCTCGGCGGTCTGGATCCACGTGCTGATGTGGGGGATCTCCCTGCTCTTCGGCTGGAGGTTCCTGGGCCGCGCCCTCCACGAGAGCGGCGCAGGCGGCGGGATGTTCGTCTGGCTGCTGCTCTTCGCCCTGGTCTCGCTCCAGGTCGCCACCTTCGTCCGGCCGGTGCTCTGGCGCGGCGCGGATGAGCCGCTTTTCCAGCAGGGGAAGATGTTCTTCCTGGAGCATTTCGACCGTGTGGTGGACCACGATGACCGCGCCGAAAAAGCAGAGGCGGCGAAGAAGGCGGAGGCAGCGGAGGCGGAGGCGAAGAAGAAGGAAGCGAAGAAGAAGGCTCAGCGCTGAAGCTTTCGGGGCGGCTCTCCTCCGCCCCCCTCCCCGCACGACCTCCCGCCTGAAACCCGGAATTCTGTCCGTCTCCCTAAGAGGGTATAGACAAAACAAAACAAATTGTGGTCTGCTCTGCCGAAAGCCGAGGAGCAAGGGGATGAGCAAGGGCAAGGCAGGAAGACCGGCGTCGATTCAGGGGGAGCATCTCGTTACCTTGCGCAGCATCGTTGAGGAGATGCGGAGCGCCACGATGGAGGAGTTGTGCGCTGAGTTTGAGCGGCGCACTGGCGTGAAGGTGTGCACGTTGACGCTACGCCGAACCTTTCAGCGTGCTGGGCTG
>DATMER010000139.1:0-20343 GCA_035556715.1 Thermoanaerobaculia bacterium | reverse complement strand
CGACATGGCCTCGGTGCCTCCGCCGTTGGGCGCCTTCCCGGAGACCAGGTCGGGGACGACGGCGATGAACCCGTCCCGGGCGAGCTGGTCGCCGACGCCGCGGATCCAGTCGCTGAGGCCGCCGATGTCGTGGATGACGATGACGACGCCTGCCTTGTCCTTGCGCTCGGGGTAGACCACCCAGGTGCGGATCGGCGTCCCGCCCGAGGGGAGCTTGATGTCCACGTACTCGCCGTGGCGGGGGGACTTCTCCAGGGCCGCCTTGGCCTGGGCATCGGACGGGGGCAGGTTCTCGTCGCGGGGTAGGACCTGGGCCGGCGCCGGAGTCTCATGGACGTGGCCCGTATCCGGCCGGGCCGGGACGGCCGGCGCCTGGGCCGGGGTCATCGCCGGGATCATCAGAATCGCGCTGGTCAGTAGAACATTCCACATATGCATCCTCCTCAGAAGTGCCGCGCCATTCTAACGGACGTGGGCGGCTGCCAGCGCTTCCACGGCGTGTCGCCTGCGGAGGCGCTCTACCGGCAGGAGCTGTCCGAGGTCGAGAAGACCCGGATCGGCTCCCTGGCGGAGGAGTACGTGAGGCACGCTTCGAAGCTGGCGGGGTCGTAAGCGCCGGGTAGAGCCCTCTCCCTCGTGGGTAGAGCCCCCTACCTCAACCGCCGGATCTCCTCCAGCAACCGGCGGGCTTCCGCGGCCTGTCCAGGGGTCGGGGCGTGGGCGGCGAGGTCTTCGAGGATGTGGATGGCCTGATCCATCCGGCCCTGCTGCGCCAGTTGCACGGCCTGATCGTAGCGCTCTCCGAAACGGTTGTAGGCGAGGACCCCGCGCACCTCGTCCAGACGCCGGTGCAGCTTCTCCCGCTGCTCGCCGGCCGCCTTCGCGGCCAGCTCCTCCAGGAGCGGCACCGCGCCCTCCAGGTCCCCCTTCTCCAACTGGCGCTCGGCCTCGCCGCGCAGCTCCTCGACCCACACGGACCGGGCCCGCTCCGCCTCGGCGGGGCCTCCCTCCAGGGCGATCGCCCCGTCGATCAGCGCCTCGGCCTCTTTCGCCTTGCCCATCCGGATCCGCGTGAGCATCAGGTTGAAGGCGATGCTCGTGTCCCAGGGCATCAGGCGGTGAGCGGTCTCGAAGGCGCGCAGCGCCTCAGGGGGGAGTGGGACCTCGGAGGAGAGGGCGTAGCCGAGACGCGCCCAGGCGTCGCCGAAGTCGGGCCGCAGCGCCACGGCCCGCCCCAAGGCATCCGCGGCCTGGCGCAAGGCGGCGCGGTCCGGGGCGAGGGCGAGCCGGTTCAGGCCCCATCGGTACTGGATGAGGAAGTCGTCCGGAGCCGCTTTCGCTGCCCTTTCCAGCCAGGAGCCCGCCTCCTCCGTCCGTCCTGCAAGCTCCGCCAGCACTCCCAGTCCAGCCAGCGCCGGGCCGTGCCCGGGGTTTGCGGCCAGGGCGGCCTTCAGGTGCTCTTCCGCCACGGAACGGAGAGAGGGATCGAGGAACGACAGAAGCAGACCGAGGCCGGCGAGCAGGTCCTCCCGGGGGAGCGGGGCCGATCGGAAGCCCGGCTCCACCTTGGCTCCAGGAGCCTGGACGTGGCGGAACACTCCGCGGTGTATGTAGGCGCGCAGCTCCGCTTCCAGCTCCCCGCCGAAGGCCAATCGGAACGCCTCGTCCGCGGGCTCGCCCCGGGACAGGGTCCGGAGATAGCGCAGCGTGAGCTCCCGCCGGTCCGGATTGCCCACCAGGAGGTAGTGGGCCAGGGCCCAGGACTGGGCATAGAAGGCTCCGCGCCGCGATCCCTCATGGTAGTCCCGCGACCTGACGCCGAGGGCGAACAGCTCCGCCAGGGGAAGGAGCGGGTTCCGCGGCAGCCAGCGCGCGTGCTCCTCCATGGGCTTGCCGATGCGCGCCTCGGAGCCGCCCGCGTCGAACGTGCTGTAGAGCTGAGCCATGCCCTCGTGGAGCCAGAGCGGGAGCCCCGGGTAGTTGTTGCGCAGGATGTAGTGGAGGTACTCGTGGTAGACGATCGCCCGCGCGTCCCCCCGCGGGTCGGCGTTGACCGCCACGTAGTTCGCCTCGGGCCTGGAGAGGAAGTAGCCGCCCACCTCGACCGGCTTGCCCTCGAACACCAGGCGGTAGGGGTCGAGGGCGGCGCCGTCCCGGAACACGAAGAGGAAGGTCGGGCTCGGCGACGACAGCTTGAGGTCCGGATCGAGCTGGGCCAGGGTGGCGCGCAGCCGCTCGAGGTCGGTTGCCAGTTGGCGGGTGGGCCGCTCCCCGGCGTTGCTGAACAGGGTGAAGTTGTCCGTCTCCAGCTTCAGCCAGGCGTCCCCGTCCGGAGGGAGGGCGCGCGCCGGCACGGCGAGCACCGCCGGCAGTACCAGGAGAGCAATGAAGAAGCGGGAGGGTCTCAGAAGCCGTTCCTCCGTGGCATAGACTACCCGATCCATGTTCCGCCCCGTCCTGTCCGCCTACCGGGAAGCCTTCTCCGGGCTCGACCGCGCCATCTGGCTGCTGTCGCTGACCACGCTGGTCAACCGGAGCGGCACCATGGTGCTGCCGTTCCTCGTCCTCTACCTGACGCAGAAGCAGGGCTTCGTGGCCACGGACGCGGGGAAGGCCCTGGGGATCTACGGCCTGGGCGGCGTGCTCGGCTCCTATCTGGGCGGGTGGCTCTGCGACCGCATCTCGGCGCGGCGCGTCATGGTGGGGAGCCTGGCCCTCGCCGGGATCGGCTTCATCACCCTCGGGCAGCTCGAGTCGCGGGCGGCGATCCTGGTGAACATCTTCCTCCTCGCGTTGGTGGCGGAGGGGTTCCGCCCGGCCAACTCGGCGGCGCTCGCGGCCGCGGCCCCTCCGGAGCTGCGCACCCGGGCCTTCGCCCTGAACCGCCTGGCAGTCAACCTGGGGATGTCGCTCGGTCCGACGATCGGCGGGTTCCTGGCCATGATCGACTACGACTGGCTGTTCCTGGTGGACGGCGCCTCCAGCCTGTTCGCGGCCGGCGTGCTGGCCGTGGCCTTCCACGCGGAGGACCGCCAGGCCGGCGAAGCCCCGAAAGCGGCCGCGGCGGCGGAGCGTTCGCCGTGGCGGGACCGCCCCTTCCTGGCGATGATGGCCCTCTTCTTCCTGCTGGCCATGATCACGTTCCAGATGGCCAGCACCTTCCCCCTGACCCTGCGGGACCTCTACGGATTCCACGAGGGACGCATCGGGCTGGTGATGGCCGTCAACACCGTGATCATCGTCCTGTTCGAGATGGTGCTGGTGCACCGGGTGTCGGCCCTGGACCCGCTCCGGCTGGTGGGGATCGGGGGCTTCGTCTTCGGCCTGGGCATGGCGCTGCTTCCCTTCGGCTCGGGGTTCCTCTACGCGGCTTTTACGGTCGTGGTCTGGACGATCGGGGAGATGCTCGCCTTCCCGATGTCCGCGGGAGCGGTGGCGAGCCGGGCGGGGGAGGCCAACATGGGCCTCTACATGGGCCTCTACACGCTGTCGTTCGAAGGCGCCTGGGTCTTCGCTCCGGTCATCGGGACCTGGGTGTACCAGGTCTATGGCGCGAAGACCCTCTGGGTCGGCTGCGGGGTCGCGGGCGTGGTCCTCCTGATCGGGTTCTACGGCGTCTCTTCGTGGAGCCGCAGCTTGCGGTAGCCCCGGTTCCAGTAGATCAGCGGCGGCGCCTCCTCCTCCGGGACGGCGCTCGCCTCCACGGATCCGACGTAGATCGTGTGGGAGCCCGCGGGGTAGCGCGCGTGGATGGTGCAGTCCAGCCAGGCCAGGGCGTCGGTCAGGATCGGCGCGCCCGTCTTCGCCTGGCTCCAGTTCCCCTGCGCGAAGCGGTCCTCGTCCTTGACCCACGCGAAGCGGTTGGACAGCTCGAACTGATCCTCGCCCAGGATGTTCACCGCGAACACCGCGTCCGGCTCCTGCAGCATGGAGTAGGCCTTGTGGCGGTTCTCGATGATGACCATGATCATGGGGGGCTCGGCCGAGACCGAGGCGAAGGCCGAGACGGTCAGACCGTGGGTCTGGTCCCCCGTCCTCATGGTGACGATCGTCACCCCGGCGGGGAAGTGGCGCAGGGCCAGCCGGAACTCTTCCGAAGAGATCACAGCACGCTCCTTTCAAAGGCCGCGCGATTCTGGCACAAGCTGATGGCACCCTGCTTGCACCTTTGACGATCCGTGGGCCGGTCCGTGGGCTGATACCGGGGAAGTGCCCCGAGGCCGGGAAACCGGGACTGACACTGGAGGATGCATGGCCAAATACAAGCTGAAGAACAACGTGAAGGGGCTGCTGAACCGCCGGGTGCAGTTCGGCTTCCTCACCGTACCGCTCTGGGTGGCCGGGGCGATCTACGCCGCCAAGCTGCTGCGCGACCGCCGTCGCCGCCACGCGGTGGTTTGATCCCGTCCCCCCTCTCCCCATCCCTCTCCCCCGTGCCGGGGGAGAGGGCGCCGCCACCCTCCCTTTACCTCCGTCCCTCTTGCATCTAAGCTAGCCAGGATTTCGCGGTACTCATTCTCAGGACCGGGAGCGACGGATGACGGTGAAGGTCTTCGGGTGGAGTTGCGCATTGCTGCTGTCCCTGGGGCTGCCCCTGGCGGCCCAGGAAGAGCCGTCTGCGGACGAGGAGCCGTCCCTCCGCCCGAAGCTCGAATTCGGCCTGGAAGCCAAGGCCCACTACCGCGACAGCGACCTCAACCGCTTCATGGTCCCCTTCGACTTTCCCCCCTCCTTCCTGCCGGTCGGCGAGACCCGGGGGTTCGAGGAGACCGTCAACGCCGGCTCCCATCTGGAGATCTCCACCGTCACCCTGCTCGTGGACGCGGCCTGGGGGGACGGGCTGGCCGCGCACGGCAAGATCGACTTCATCGACCTCTACGACCGCAACCCGACCTCTTCCGACAGGAAGACCGACGTGGACGAGGCCTGGGTGCGTTTCGGCATCGAGCCCGAGCCCGCGACCCTGGCCCCGCGCTGGGGCGCCTACCTGAAGATCGGCAAGATGCCCAAGTTCGAGCGCCAGGACGACCGCCACCTGGAGAGCTACGGCCTGGTCTCCACGGCCTTCAACCGCTTCGAGGACACCGGCGTCGAGCTGGGCCTGAACCTCGGCCGCCACGTCTACGTCAAGACCACGGCCACCCAGGGCAACCCGCTGTTCATGCGCGACCCCAACGCCCTGGCCGGCGACAACGGCACGCCCGACCAGCTCCGGCCCAACCCCGACCCGGAGCTCAAGACCGGCATCGTCATGCTCTACGACGCCGAGGTGGAGGACCTGGACGTGGACGGCGACCTCGAGCTCGGCGCGGGCGTGGGCGTGCGCTTCGCCGACGAGGCCGGGATCAACGGCGTCGACGTGCTCGCCTGGGCCTACGAGCGCACCCTGGCCGATACGGTCGAGCTGGAGGGGACCTTCTACGGCGGCGACATCGACCTCCTGAACGGTCCGTTCGACGACACGCCGTTCCCCGCCCTGCGGGGGAACGAGAAGCGGGAGACCGGCGCCAACGTCTGGGTCTACTTCGGCGGCCTGTCGTTCTTCGGCCAGCTCGTGGACCAGGAGATCGCGAACCTGCCCCGCACCGGCCTGGAGGCGGAGGTCGCCTGGCGCTTCGAGCTGCCGCTCTGGCTGACCATCGGAGAGCGGCAGCTCTTCACGTTCGTGGCCCCGGCCGTGCGCTACTCCGAGATCGACAACGACTTCCGCAACCCCGCGCAGACCCCGGCCCCGAGCCTCGCCTGGGACTGGAGGAAGCTGGACGCGGGCCTGCGCCTCGGGATCATCCCGGGCGCCGACCTGACCGTGGAGTACGCGGACCACGAGTTCATCCTGGGCTCCGGGGCGAAGAGGGAGAACAACGAATTCCTGACCACGTTCCGCTGGAGGGTGTAGGCATGCGCCGGTCAGGCCTAGTACTGGTCCTGATGCTCCTTCTAGCCGTCCCAACGATGGCGGAGGACCTCCGCGGCCGTCTGCAGCTCGTGGGCAAGGGGGGCAAGGGACCGGCGCGGGGGAGCGACGTGCGCCAGGCGCTGGTCTGGTACGAGCCCGCGTCTGGAGGTTCGCCGGCCCGTCCGCCTGCGACGCCGTTCGTGATGACCACCCGCGACAAGCAGTTCGTGCCGCGGGTCCTGACCGTCCCCAAGGGGAGCAGGGTGCGCTTCCCGAACGAGGACGTCATCCTCCACAACGTCTTCTCCGTATCCGGGAAGAACTCCTTCGACCTCGGCCTCTATCGCAAAGGCGCGGGCAAGGAGCACAGGTTCGACGAGCCCGGCCTGGTGCGGGTGTTCTGCAACGTCCACCATTCCATGGTCGGATATATCCTGGTCCTCGATTCTCCCTATGTCGCCACGCCCGACGCCAACGGCGATTTCGTGCTGGCCGGGGTGCCGAGGGGCGCCGGCCGCCTGACCGTCTGGCACGAGCAGGGGGAGCTGACGGCGGTGGAGGTCCAGGTGCCGCGGACGGAGCCGCTCGCCACCCGGCTGGAGATCGTGCGGCCGCGCATCCCGCCTCATCTGAACAAGGCCGGAAAGTCGTATTCAACCCGTGACCGCTACAACCAACGGTAGCCGCCGCTCCGGCCTGTCGCTGGGGACCCGGATCTTCCTGGTCACCAGCCTCCTGATCCTCCTCTCGGTGGGGACCGCGGTCGTGCTGACGACGCTCTGGGTCCAGAGCACGGCCCGGGCCGAGGCGGAACGGTCCCTGGAGCGAAGCAACGCCGCCCTCGAAGCCTCGCAGCAGCAGGGATTCGAGCGGCTGAAGCGGCTGGCGCAGCTCTTCGCGTCCGATTCCTATCTGGTCGCCTATCTCACGGAGACCACCGACCGGGAGACCGCGGTCGCCTCGAGCCTCGACCTGCTCATCGAGCGCCAGTCGAGCCTGGGCTACGACTTCGCCATCCTCCTCGATACCGGCGGCAAGGTGATCGCGCGCTCCGACGATCCGAATGCGACAGGACAGGACCTTTCGCGCCGCGCCCTGGTGGGCGAGGCGCTGCCCGGCAACGAGGCCGCGGGCGTCTGGCAGGAAGGAGACCGCCTTTACTACGCCGTAGCGGTCCCGGTCAAGCGGGGCGTGTTCGACCTGTTCGGCTTTCTGATCACGGGCTTCGCCATCGACGACGCCACGGTCAACCAGATCAGCAGCATCAGCGGCACCCACGTAGCCGTTGTGACCCTGGGTCAGCAGCCCAAGGTTATCGCCACGACCTTGTCGCCTGCCGTCGAGGGCGACCTGGGCCAGGCCCTCGGGACGGGCAAGAGCATGGGCGAAGCGATGAAGGCGGGCAGGGAGGTGGAGAAGGCCGGTCTGACTCTCGCGGGCGAGCCCTGGCTGGCCCGCCAGTCGCCGCTCATGGACGCCGCCGGCAAGCCGGTCGGCGCCACCATCGCTCTCGCGTCGCTGGGCGAGGGGGTCGCCGCCTACCGCAGGATCCAGCTCGTGCTGATCGTCGCCGGGCTGCTCTCGGCCCTGCTCGCGGGTGGGCTCTCCTTCTTCCTCGTGCGGCGCACCCTGCAGCCGGTCAGGCAGCTCGCCATGGCGGCCGAGGCGGCGCGGCAGGGGAATTACGACCAGAGGATCACCGCCGAACGCGGCGACGAAGTCGGGCAGCTCGCCGGAGCCTTCGACGAGCTGCTCGCCGACCTGCGCGAGAAGCGCGACATGGAGGCCTACGTCACCGAGCTGTCGCGCAACCTGCCCGAGCCCGCGCAGAGCAAGGCCGTGGTGGGCGCGCCGCAGACCCGCGAGCTCCTCCTCATGGGGATCGAGCTGCGGCGCTTCGCCCGGCCCGTGGACGGAGCCGGGCCGCAGGCCACGCTCGACCTGCTGGCCATCGACCTCAAGCGGGTGTCGAACGCGGTGACTTCGAACCGGGGCCAGCTCGAAGGGGCCGTGGGGCACCGGGTGCTGGCCCGCTTCGAGGGGGCGAGCCGCGGCCGGAGAGCCCTGGCCGCGGCGGCCCAGATACTCGGCGAAGTGGGCGAGATGGACGGGGAGGCCGACACGCCGGTCATCGCCCTCGCCGCCGGACGGGCGGTCACCGGGCCGGTCTCGTATGACGAGCAGGTGGAGAGAGGCCTCGTCGGCCTGCCGGTGCAGCAGATCGAGAGCCTGCTGCGCGAGGCCACGCCAGGCGAGCTGCTGCTCTCCCGCGAGGTCCACGAGGAGCTGCGGGAGCCCTTCGAGCAGGCCGGCTACCGTCTCGCCGAGCGCCGGGGCCTGCTCACGCCGCAGCCGCTCTATGTGGTGAGCGGCCGCATGGCCTCCCGGCTGACGAGCGTGAGAGGGATGGGCGTGGCCGAGACCGGGACGGTGGCTCCGACGGGTGTCGAGACCCTGTCCGGCATCTCGCCGGGCGCGCTCATGGGGCGGCGCTTCGAGATCCTGGCCGTGCTCGGCGCCGGGGGCATGGGCATCGTCTACAAGGCCCGCGACCGCGAGCTGGACGATTTCGTCGCCCTCAAGATGCTCAAGAAAGAGCTGCTGAGCGACCCCACCCATCTGGAGCGGCTCAAGGCCGAGATCAAGCTGGCGCGCAAGATCACCCATCCCAACGTGCTGCGCACTCACGACTTCGGCGAGATCAACGGCATCCCCTACATCTCCATGGAGTACGTGCGTGGCGTGACCCTGCGCTACCTGCTCGACCAGACCCACCGGCTGCCCTACTCGGCCGGGCTGCGGCTGGCCAAGCAGCTCTGCGCCGGCCTCGGCGCCGCCCATGCCCAGGGGGTCATGCACCGGGACATCAAGCCCGAGAACCTGATCCTGGAGCCCACCGGCAACGCCAAGCTCATGGACTTCGGCATCGCCCGGCCGATCAAGCGCATGGAGCCGGGGCAGACCGAGGCCGGCTTCATCGTGGGCACGCCGCTCTACCTCTCCCCCGAGCAGCTCCAGGGGCAGGAGGTGGACGCCCGGGCCGACATCTACTCCACCGGCGTCGTGCTCTTCGAGATCTTCACCGGCGAGCTGCCCTTCAATGCATCCAATGCCGTGGACATCATGCTCAAGCACCTGCGGGAGCCGGCCCCCTCGCCCCGGGTCCACTGGCCGGAGATCCCGCCGAAGCTGGAAGCGGCCATCCTGCGCTGTCTGGAGAAGGACCCCGAAGCGCGCTACCGGACGGTCGAGGAGCTGCAGAGGGATCTCGAAGCGCTCAGTGCGTGAGCATGGCGTGCCCCCGCCGTGCTCTACGTAGTGCATAATAGACGCAGTTCCGCAGTACACAGGAAGGCACGAGGGGGCGCCATGATCGCGGCGATGCACACCGGCAGCTATTCCTTGAGCGACCTGGTCCGCCGGCTCGCGGAGTACGAGAACCTCTTCGAGATCGGCGGCCGTCTCGCCGGGACGCTCGACGTCCAGACCGTCCTGGAGCGGGCGCTGGAGAACGCCGAGTCGATCTGCCGCGCCGAGACCAGCTCCATCTGGGAGCTGGACGAGGAGCGCCAGGAGCTGTTCTTCCGCGTCGTCCGCGGCAAGGCCGCGGGCGCGCTGCGCAACCTGCGGGTGCCGGTGGGGCAGGGGATCGTGGGCAGCGTGGCGAGTAGCGGCGTGCCCGAGATGGTCAACGACGTGGCCTCCGACCCCCGCTGGCGCGGCGACTCGACGGTCTTCCAGACCCGGGCGATCCTGACCCTGCCGCTCGTGGCCGAGGGGCAGGTCATCGGCGTCCTGCAGCTCCTCAACCCGATGGACCGGGACCGCTTCACCGACGGGGACCTGCGGCGCATGAGCCTGTTCGCGGGCATCTTCGCCCACCCGCTCCAGAACGCCCGGCTCCACATGGCCCAGCAGCGCCAGTTCTTCAACATGGTGACGGCTCTGGCCGAGACCCTGGACAAGCGCGACCCCTACACCGGCGGCCACGTGCGCCGGGTGGTCGCCTACTCCATGCTGCTCGGCGCCGAGATGAAGCTCGAGCGCGGTGATCTCAAGAACCTCTGGCTCGCCGCCACCCTGCACGACATCGGCAAGATCGCCACTCCGGACCGCATCCTGGGCAAGCCCTCGCCTCTCGACCGGGAGGAGCTCGAGATCATGAAGCGGCACCCCGCGGACGGCGCCGCCATCGTCTCCCACCTGCACAACCCGGCCGTGCTGCAGGGCGTCCGCAACCACCACGAGCGGGTGGACGGCAAGGGCTATCCCGATGGCCTCGCCGGGGACCAGCTCCCGCTCGTCGCCCGGATCATCGCCGTGGCCGACACCTACGACGCCATGGTCACCAACCGTCCCTACCGGGCGGGCCTGCCGCCGGAGAAGGCCGCCCGCGAGATCGTGTCCTCGGCGGGCACGCAGCTCTGCCCGAGCGTGGTCAAGGCCTTCCGGACGCTCTACAAGGATGGACGGTTCACGGTGGACGGCGGCGAAGAGGTCCTGAGGTCGATCACAGAGCCCGTGTAGCGGTATCATCCTCCCGAGGTTGTCCCATCCATGTTGCGGCTGCACTACGTCCTCGAAGGCGAGGACCACGTCTTTCCCCTGGCCGGAGCCCGGGTGCGCCTGGGCCGCGGGAGCGACAACGACATCGTCCTCTCGGACGTGTCCGTGTCGCGCTACCACGCCGAGCTGACCCGCGAGAATGGCTCCTGGTATGTCCAGGACCTCAAGAGCACGAACGGCGTCGAGGTCAACCGCGTGCCGGTCCAGCGGGCGCCGCTCCAGCCCGGCGACCGGCTCGGGATCGGGGTCTTCGACATCGAGCTGGAGCGCTTCGAGCCCCGCGACGTGCGCGCCATGGCGGAGGGTCCGCGCCCGGAGCGCCCTGAGGAAGACACCGGGCCGATCCTGACGAACGCGACCATCGTCCGGCCGCTGGCCGAGTTCGCGGCGGCCTACGGACTGGACGCCACGCCGGCGCCCTCCCAGGCGGAAACCCGCGAGCAGACCGACGCCGACCGCCGGTTCGCCTACCTGACCCGGCTCGCCCGCTTCCTCATCAACGCCGAGGCCGTGGACGAGGTCCTCGAACGGGTGCTCGACATCTCCTTCGGAGCGCTGCCGGTGGACCGCGGCTTCATCCTTTTGGATGATGGCACCGGCGAGTTGGAGTGCGAGCTGATGCGGATCCGGGACCGGGTGGAGCGCCGGCCCTCAGGAGAAATCCCGGTGTCGCGGACCATGCTGCGGGCGGTGATCAAGGAGCGGGTGGCCCTGGTGACCTTCGACGCCCAGTCGGACCAGCGGCTTTCCGGCGGCGAGTCGATCCGGCTGCATCAGATCCGCGCGGCCATGTGCGTTCCGCTCTGGTCGGGCGATCGGATCATCGGCGTCATGCAGGTGGACTCCCCCTTCCAGGTGGGGGCCTTCAACGAGCACGACCTGGACTTCCTCACGGCCCTGGCCAACTTCGCGGCCGTTGCCGTGGAGCGGATCCGCTGGGCGCGGCAGGCGGAGCACGAGAAGGCGATGCGCTCCCGGCTGGAGCGCTACCACTCGCCCGCGGTGATCGAGGAAGTGCTGAAGCAGGGGGCGGACGATGGAATGCGCCGCCTCAAGGTCACCCAGGCCACCGTGCTCTTCGCGGACCTGGTGGGCTTCACCCCCTTTGCCGAGAGCGCCTCTCCCGAGGAGGTGGCCGAGTCGCTGGACGCCTTCCTGAACCTGGCGGTCGAGGCCATCTTCCGGGCCGGCGGCACCCTGGACAAGTTCATCGGCGACTGTGTCATGGCCTTCTTCGGAGCACCGGTGGCGCAGGAGGACCACGCCGTGAGGGCGGCTCGGGCCGCGGTCGAGATCCAGCGCGACCTCGCCGCCTGGAACCGGGAGCGCGCCGACCAGGGCCTGCCCGGCTTCAACGCGAGAGTTGCTCTGAACAGCGGGCTGGTCGTGGTGGGCGACATCGGCAGCGCCCGCCGGGTGGACTACACGGTGCTGGGGAACACGGTGAACGTGGCGGCGCGTCTGGAGTCCGGAGTGGCGAGGCCGGGGGACGTGGTGCTGGGACCGGAGACCCACCGCCTCCTGAACGGCGCCCTTCCAACCGAGCCCCTCGGTGAATTTCAGCTCAAGGGGCTGCAGCAGAAGATCCAGGCGTACCGGGTCGTGCGTTAGCGCGCGATCGGGATTTCCAGCACCTGCCCCGGCTTCAGCCGCGAGGAGCTCATCCCGTTCGCCCGCTTGAGCCGGTCCACGCTCGTGCCGTGGCGCTTCGCGATTGTCCAGAGGCTGTCGCCGCCGCGGACGCGATATTTCGCCAGGGCCACCTCCCCGTCGGAGTCGGAGGAGGCGCTCCCGCCGCTCAAACCGCGCGACGCGAGATAGGTCTTGTAGGGGCTCGGGAAGAGGGAGACATGGTAGTGCGGGGGATGGTTCTCCCTGGTCGCTTCCAGGATTCCCCGCCCTTCCAGCGTCAACAGCGTCTTCTCCAGGAAGGCGCGGCAGGCCGGACGGCCGCTGCGCCGCAGGTCGAGCGCCATCCCCGTCGGGTGGACGGAGAGGGGAGAGGCGTTGCGCGGCTGCCGGGTCGTGGGGCGGGTCAGGCTGGTGACGACGAGCCGCTCGCCGCAGGCGTTCCGGTACTGCTGGCCCAGCCGTTCCACGAACGTCTTGACCTCGGGCCGGGCGTAGGGGAAGGAGACGTCGGCCACCCGGTAGTTGGAGTTGCCGGCGAGCCGCACGAGCAGGCCGCGGCGGGCGAACTCGTGCACCTGGGACGAGGTGCGCAGGTAGGTGTAGTCGTGCTGTCGTGCCGCGCGGCTCTGGCGAGCCAGGGACGCTTTCGAGCCGATCAGGCTCTGGGCCTGCACCGCGGCTGTCGCCACGAGGGACCCGAGGAGAAGGAGAAGGAACGGGCGATGGCTCCGGTTCAGCATGGGCCTTACAAGCTCCTGGTGCGTCTGTCGTCCGAGGTCGGCATGGCAAAGAGTAGCACAGGGATCACGAATCCGAGCCGCTCTGTTTGAAAGAAACACGCGGAAGGGTGTGACCGTTCCCACACTGCGGGTAGATCTTGGAATGGAGAGCTGAAGGTGAAGCCGAAGGCGGGACTGCCGGGCCGCGCTCCCCTCGCGAAGGGGGCGCGGCTCCGGTCCTACTTGACGCGCTTGGCGTTCTTGAAGAAGTCGGCCATCGAGCCGAAGCCCGAGCCCGATCCGCCGGAGTTGGAGGAGCTGGACGACGATCCTCCTCCGCCCCCTCCGCCCGACCGCGCAGGCGCCTGGGAGGTCATTTCGCGGTACTCCCGGTCCTCGCCCGTGGCCATTCCGAGAGAGATCCGGCGCTTGCCCGTGTCCACGTTGAGCACCCGCACCGGTATTTCCTGGCCGGCCTGCAGCGCCTCCCGGGGGTGGTTCAGCCGCCGGCCGCCGCCGATCTCGCTGATGTGGAGGAGCCCCTCCACGCCGGGCGCGATCTCGACGAAGGCGCCGAACGACTCCATTCGCATCACCCTGCCGGTCGCCTCGGTCCCCTCGGCGAAGCGGCTGGCCGCCTCCTTCCAGGGGTCCTTCTCCAGCGAGCGGCGGGAGAGCGAGATGCGCTCGGGCTTCTTCTCGTCCTTGCCCTTCTCGATCTTGATGACCTGGACCTCGACCTCCTCGCCGACGCTGAGCACCTCCTTGGGGTGGGCGAGCCGGGCGTACCCGATCTCGCTCACGTGGAGCATGCCCTCGAGGCCGCCAAGGTCGACGAAGGCGCCGTAGCTCGCGAGCGACGTCACCTTGCCCCGCACCACCGAGCCGACCTGGATGCGCGAGCGCGCCTCCGCGGCCCGCTCCTTCTGCTCCTCCTCCAGGATGGCGCGGCGCGACAGCACGATGTTGGGCCGGGTCCGGCCCTCCTCGAACTGGGTCACCTTGAAGGTCAGGCGCTGGCCCACGAACTGCGCCGGGTCCTCGACGTAGCGCAGGTCGAGCTGGGACAGGGGGCAGAAGGCCCGCATGCCCCGGACCTGCACCTCGGCTCCGCCCTTGTTGATGCCGCTCACGACACCCTCGACCGGGATGCCGTGCTGCCAGGCCATCTTGATCTCGGCTTCGGCCTCCGGGTTCTTGCTGCCCCGGCCGCCTCCGCCGCTCCCGACGGCACCGACGGTCCGGCGCTGCAGCACCAGAGCGCCCGAGGCCGGGTCGGTCGAGGCCACCGTGGCGTCGAGCGTGTCCCCCACGTTGACCGTGAGGTTCCCCTCGGCGTCGCGGAGCTGCGCGGTCTCGATCAGGGCCTCGGACTTGGTCCCGAGATCGACGAACGCGGTCTCCTCGCCGATGGACTGGATCTTCCCGGACACCTTGGCGCCGACCGGGGGATCCTCGCGCTTCTCCCCGCCCTGCTGTTCGAACTCGGCGAGGGCGTGCGCGAAATCCTCTTTGTTCTCTGTCTCTGTCTGCTGATCCGTCATGTGGTTCTCTCTTGCTCAGGAACCGGGTTGGCGCCCGGTCGGATTGGTCGTGGTGAAAGGTATCACGCGGCGCTCGCCTGCCGGGCAGCGGCGCGGTAAGCTTCGGGTCCGGCTGCGCGGGAATGCCCCGCGGGAGCTGCGACGTTCGTCCATCATGCCATGAGGAAAACAATGAAACCCTGGCTCATATTCGCGTTTCCGCTCCTTTTTTCGGCCTTCGTCTGCGGGGCCGCGCCCCCCCACGCGCCCCAGACATCCGGCCCCCTCCTGGACCCCCGCGAGACCTACCTCGCGGACCTCGTCCAGCTCACCCGCGGAGGCGAGAACGCCGAGGCCTACTGGTCCCCCGACGGCACGCAGCTCTCGTTCCAGTCGACCCGGCCGCCGTTCGGCTGCGATCAGATCTTCCGCATGCCGGCTGATGGCAGCGGAGAGGCCGTCCGGGTCTCCACTGGCAAGGGCCGTACCACCTGCGCCTACTTCACGAGCGACGGCCGGCGGATCCTCTACTCCTCGACCCATCACGCCGGGGACGCCTGCCCGGCGCCGCCGGACCGCTCCCAGGGCTACGTCTGGCCCGTGGACCCCGACTTCGAGATCTGGAGCGTCCTTCCCGACGGATCGGCCCCGAAGCGCGTCACCCGGAATGCCGCCTACGACGCCGAGGCCACCGTCTGCCCCGTGGACGGGTCGGTGATCTTCACCTCGACCCGGGACGGCGACCTCGATCTCTACCGGATGCCGGCGGACACTGCCGACGGCGGAGCGGTCACCCGCCTGACCCGCACCCCCGGCTATGACGGCGGCGCGTTTTTCTCGAACGACTGCAAGAAGATCGTCTGGCGCGCCTCGCGGCCCGCGCCGGGCGCCGAGCTGGAGGACTATCAGGGCCTCCTGGCCAAGGGGCTCGTGCGGCCGAGCAAGCTGGAGATCTGGGTGGCCAACTCCGACGGCAGCGATGCCCGCCAGGTCACGAGCCTCGGCGCCGCCTCCTTCGCCCCCTCCTTTTTCCCGTCCGGCGACCGCATCCTCTTCTCGACGAACTACGGTGACCCCAAGGGGCGCGAGTTCGAGATCTGGGCCGTGGACGTGGATGGGAGTGACCTGGAGCGTATCACCTGGAGCGAGGGTTTTGACGGCTTCCCCCTGTTTTCGCCCGACGGCACCCGCCTGGCCTTCTCCTCGAACCGCAACCAGGGGGCGCCCGGCGAGACCAACGTCTTTGTCGCCAAATGGGTCGAGGGAGCGAAACCCCCTCTCCCCCGGAACGGGGGAGAGGGCAGGGGAGAGGGGGAACGGGATCAAATTGTGGAACGCTATCTTTCTGATGTGAAATGGCTTGCCGACGACGCCCGCGAGGGCAGGGGCATCGGCACCAAGGGGCTGGAGGAGGCGGCCCGGTACCTGGAGCGGCGCTTTCATGAGGCCGGGATGGAGCCGGCGGGGCAGGACGGCACCTTCTTCTACCGTTTCGACGCGCCCGTGGCCGTCGAGGCCAAGACTGCGGAGGTGACGATCGACGGCCAGCCGGTCGCCCGCGCCGAGTTCGAGCCCGCCTCCTTCTCAACTTCTTCAAAGGCCGAGGGCGAGGTCGTAGCCGCGGGCTACGGCATCACCGCCCCCGAACTGGGGGTGGACGACTACAAGGGGATCGACGCCAAGGGCAGGATCGTGGTCGTCCGGCGCTTCACCCCCTCCGGAGACGTTTTCAAGGACGACGCGGAGCGGCGCTACGGCGACCTCCGCTACAAGGCCTTCAACGCCCGTGAGCACGGAGCCATTGGGCTGATCGTGGTGGACGCGCCGCTGGTCAA
This sequence comes from Thermoanaerobaculia bacterium, assembly GCA_035556715.1. Lineage (GTDB taxonomy): Bacteria > Acidobacteriota > Thermoanaerobaculia > Multivoradales > UBA5704 > DATMER01. The sequence goes on along the minus strand of DATMER010000139.1, from coordinate 4,172 downwards.
GGAGGGGGAGGAGACCCCCTCCGAGGCGCCGCTCCCGGCCCTCCGGCTCGAATCCGGCCTGACCGCCGCGGCCGGCGACGCGGGCATCCCGGCCGTGACCCTTTCCCGGGCCGCCGGGTCCGCGCTGCTCGAAGGGAAGCACCGGGCTTCCCTGGCCGTCGAGCTGGAGCACCGCCACGAGTCGATCGCCAACGTGATCGGCGTCATCCGGGCGGGCGCGCCCAACCGCCTGCCCGGAGCGGTCCTGGTGGGCGCGCACTACGACCACATCGGCCTGGGCGGTGCCTCGTCCCTGAGCCCGGACGCCCGCGAGCCGCACAACGGCGCGGACGACAACGCTTCGGGCACGGCGGCCCTGCTGGAGGTGGGCCGCCTCCTGGCCAGCCGGCGGGACAAGCTCCAGCGCGACGTCTATCTCATGGCCTTCTCCGGCGAGGAAATGGGCGTGCTCGGCTCCACCGCCTTCACGCGCAAGCCCACCGCCGGCCTCAAGATGGAGGACCTGGTGGCCATGCTCAACATGGACATGGTCGGCCGCCTCCGGGGCAACGCCCTGTCCGTGCTCGGGGCCGAGTCGGCCGAAGGATGGCACGAGATCGTGAACCCGGTCTGCGAGCGGGCGGGGCTCGCCTGCACCCTGGGCGGGGACGGCTACGGCCCCTCCGACCAGTACCCGTTCTACGCGGCCGGGGTGCCGGTCCTCCACTTCTTCACCGGCGTCCACGAGGACTACCACAAGCCCACGGACGACTTCGAGAAGGTCAACGGCGAGGGGGGAGTGAGGATCGCCTCCCTGGTGGCGGAGCTGACCGAGGGGCTCTCCAGCCGGCCCGCGCGCCTTGCCTACAAGAGCCTGCCGGCACCCGCGCCCCGCGGCGATGCCCGTTCCATGGGCGCCTCCCTGGGCACGGTCCCCGACTATGCCGGGGACGGCCGGCCGGGAGTGCTCCTGTCCGGCGTACGGGCGGGAGGAGCGGCCGAGCAGGCCGGGATGCAGCGGGGAGACCTGCTCGTCGAGCTGTCCGGCTCCCCGATCCGCGACATCCATGACTTCATGTACGTGCTGCGCCGGGCCAAGCCGGGCGAGAAGGCCTCCGCGGTGGTGCTGCGGGGGGAGGAGCGCGTCACGCTCGAAGTCACCTACGGCGTCAGCCAAGGCATGCGTTGAGGAGAGATCCCATGAAGCTGTTCAAGAAAGCCGTCCTCCTGTCCCTGTTGTCTTTGTCCTTGCTGTCCCTGCCGGCCGCCGCCTCGGAAGCCACCGAAGCCCGCGCCGAGTGGGCGAAGTTCCTCGACGGCTTCCCCGCCACCAAGGGGAAGCTGAGCGAGGGCGAGCGGATCAAGACCCTGTACGACCGGCAGTGGCAGTACGCCCTGAGGGAGTTCCCCGAGATGTCCACGGCGCTGGGCGTGCCGGGCCGCAACCACCTCTGGAGCGACCAGTCCCTGGCCGCCATGGAGGCCCGCCGGGCGCTCGATCCCAAGCTGCTGAAGGCCGTCGAGTCCATCGACCGCTCCAAGCTGGAGGAGAAGGACCGGGTCCACTACGACCTCTACGTCCGCCAGATCCGGAACGGCCTGGAGGGTGAGCGCTTCCCGGGCGAGTACCTGGCGCTCAACCAGATGTGGGGGCTCCAGCAGAGCGTGCCCGGCTCGCTGGTCCAGATGCCGGCGAAGACGGCGAAGGAGTACGAGGACATCCTCTCCCGCCTGCGCGGCGTGCCCACCCTGGTCGAGCATGTCCTGGAGCGGCTGGAGAAGGGGCTGGCCGCCGGGGTCACGCCGCCGCGGATCACCCTGCGCGACGTGCCCGGCCAGGTGAAGAACCTGATCACGGACGACCCCATGGAGAGCGCGCTGCTCAAGCCGTTCACAAAGCTCCCGGAGAGCATCCCGGCGCCGGACCGCGACCGCCTCACCCGCGAGGCGGTCCGAGCCTACCAGGAACAGGCGGCGCCCGCCTTCCGCAAGCTCCACCGCTACCTGGAGGAGACCTACGTGCCGGGCTCCCGCGAGTCGATCGCCATGAGCGCGCTGCCCGACGGCCAGGCCTGGTACGCCTACATGGCGAAGCAGTACACCACCACCGACCTGACCCCCGACCAGATCCACGAGATCGGCCTCGCCGAGGTCAAGCGCATCCGCGCCGAGATGGACAAGGTCATCGCCGCCACCGGCTTCAAGGGGAGCTTCGAGGAGTTCCTCGTCTTCCTGCGCACCGATCCGCAGTTCTATTACGAAAAGCCAGAGGACCTGGTGGCGGCGTACCGGGACATCGCCAAGCGGGCGGACCCCGAGCTGATCAAGCTCTTCGGCACGCTGCCGCGGCTCCCCTACGGGGTGATCCCGATGCCTTCCTACGCCGAGAAGTCCCAGACCACGGCCTACTACGAGGACGGGAACCTGGAGGCCGGCCGGCCCGGCTACTACAACGTCAACACCTACGACCTCAAGTCGCGTCCCAAGTGGGAGATGGAGGCCCTGACGCTGCACGAGTCCGTGCCGGGCCACCACCTGCAGATCTCGCTCGCCCAGGAGCAGAAGGACGTGCCCGAGTGGCGCCGGTTCGACGGCTACACCGCCTTCATCGAGGGCTGGGGGCTCTATGCCGAGAGCCTGGGCGAGGAGATGGGCTTCTACAAGGACCCCTACTCCAAGTTCGGCCAGCTCACCTACGAGATGTGGCGGGCGGTCCGCCTGGTGGTGGACACCGGTATGCACGCCAAGGGCTGGACCCGCGAGCAGGCGATCGACTTCTTCAAGAAGAACGCGGGCAAGACCGAGCACGACATCGTGGTCGAGGTGGACCGCTATATCGTGACCCCCGGCCAGGCCCTGGCCTACAAGATCGGCGAGCTGAAGATCAAGGAGCTGCGCGCCTGGGCCACGAAGGAGCTAGGCAACGGCTTCGACGTCCGCCTCTTCCACGACCAGGTGCTGGGCAGCGGCGCGCTGCCGCTCGACGTCCTGGAAGCCAACGTCCGCGAGTGGGTGGGGGAGCGCAAGGCGGCGCTGGCGAAGGAGGAGCGGCCGGCGAGCTAGAGTCTAGGCGCTTAGGGCGGTCACAATCGACAAAACGTTGTCGATCCTGCCCGGTCCGGCGGCCCCGGCAGGGGTCACGGGCGCAGTCCCGGAAAACGCTTAGGCTCTTACCCCCCCTGCCCCTCTCCCGGTCCCCCGAGCACACCCTCCTCGGGAGAGAGGAGACGACTAGTGGGCTGTCACGGCACGATTGAAGGGATGGGTGGATGTAGGGGAGGGGCTTGCCCCCTCCCGGGCGGGGGAAGTCCCCGCCAAGAGATGAATCGCATTCGGAGCTTCCGCCCACCCGGGAGGGGGCAAGCCCCTCCCCTACAGGAAAGGCTGCCCGTCAATCGGAGCTTGACAAGGTACTAGCACGAGCTATCCGAAGCAGAGGGAGGAGGCGTCCTCTCCCGCGCAGCGGGGGAGGATAGAGGAGGGGGTCTTCATCGGAAGCCGGGCTATCGCAGGGGCCGGTTTGGATGAATGGCCTTGGTCAGGGGTGAGCTGGCGATGGTCCGGAGCTGAGGGCCCGTGACATCCGCGACGAAGGACCGGGCGGTCTGGAGCCAGCGCGGAGAGACCCCCAGGACCTGCTGCAGGAAGGTCCTGGCCTCGGCCGTCCTTTTCTCGACTTCGGCTCCTTCCTTCTCGGTCGGCGGGGCGACCTGGCGGGGGCAGGGTGTGCTGAGGCCCCGGCGGCGCACCTGATCGACCTCCACCCTGCGAGCCGGAAGGTCCAGCTCGATGATCACGCTGGCGACGCCGGAGGAACGGTCTTCGGCAAGCCGCCGCAGATCCGGGCTCTGGATCTTGCTCTCGGGGAATGTCGCCTGGCTCATGTACGGGCTCCTGGATCAGAGGCACCTACATAGCTTCCGTAATGATCGTCTCACAGTGTACCCCGTGATACAGAAAGAGAAGGGCGGGCAGCCCGCAGGGGCGAAGGCAGGGCCAGGGGCGCAAGCCCCGTGGCGGGTGGGGGGCTCCCGGGCTCGCGCCCGGGCCTCTGCCGTCGCCCCTACCTTCCTGACATATGTCCGACCGGTACAATGTGCCGATTGGGGATACCTCAGGGAGGAGACTGACATGGGAATTCGTAACGCAGGCCTGGAGGAACTGGCGCGGCTGGAGAGCAAGACTCTGGATGC